>DASTDY010000001.1:0-1622 GCA_035710125.1 Saccharimonadales bacterium (SeqCode)
TACCTGGCTTACCAGAGTCCGCACAATCCCTTGCAGGCCCCAAGGGAGGACATAATGAAATACCGTGGCCGGTATTTAAAAGGATGGATGGCCATTCGTCAGGCAAGAATAAAAAATCAAATCAAGTTTGGCATTCTTGATAAGAACGCAGCCCTGCCCGCCTACCCGTTAAACCTACCCGATTGGGACAGCCTTTCTCCCGAACAAAAAGATTTGGAAGACCTGCGCATGAGCGTATATGCTGCCATGGTAGAAAGGATGGACAACGGGATTGGTAAATTAATGAAGGCCTTGCAGCAAAACGGACAGGACAAAAACACACTCATTCTTTTTTTAAGCGACAACGGCAACGACCCTTTCACTTCAACCGATGCGGCCATGCTACGTCAAGGGCTGTTGCCCGGAGATGCGGGAAGCAATTGGCAGATTGGCATGGGATGGGCGTTTGCCGGCGTAACGCCATGGCGGCTTTACAAAATCAGCCAGCATAGTGGCGGGGTTATGACAGGCGCCATCGCCTGGTGGCCTTCGGGTATCAAAGAGCAGGGCAAAGTCATCAAGAGCAGTTTGCACGTGGTGGATGTGATGCCAACGCTTCTAAACATCGTGGCCGCAAACAGAGCTACATATGCAAGCCTTGCCGGTGAAACCTTCCTGCCGCTGCTTCAGGGCAAGAAATGGCAACGAAAAGGGCCAATGTTTTTTCAGTTTGTTGACAACCGCTCCGTCAAAACGAACCGATGGAATTTGGTAGAAGTAGATGGTAACGGCTGGGAACTGTACGACGTTCAAAAAGACTTTTTTGAAACAAAAGACCTGGCCAGGCAACATCCGGAAATAGTGAAGGAACTGGAAGCAAAGTGGCTGAACTGGTGGATGACGGATGGCAACACCAAAACCTACAAGCCGGAAAGTACGAAAACCGGACCCCACTATTTTCCGCAGGGCGACAGGGGCTCTGGAAAAATCTACATCCCTACACCGATGCCCGAATCGCTTTCAAAAAAATACAAGAATTGAAGCAATGATTACAAAACACATTTTGCGCTATGCGCTAACAAGCACAATTGCCTTTTGTCTCATCAATGCCCATGCACAGAAAAACCGTCAGCCTAATATTATTGTGATACTGGCCGATGACATGGGTTATGCCGATATGGGCGTGCAAGGTTTTGCGGCCGATGTAAAAACACCGCACCTTGATTCTCTGGCCAGGGCCGGGACCCGTTTCACAAACGGTTATGTCACCGCCCCACAATGTTCGCCATCACGGGCCGGCCTGCTGACAGGCCGATACCAGCAGCGATTTGGGTTTGACGAAATCCCCACTGGCCCCTTGCCTCTGGAGGAAACCACACTGGCCGACCGTTTAAAGAAAGCCGGCTACCGCACTGGCATGGTGGGCAAATGGCACCTGGAACCCAATGCCGTTACCGTAAAATGGGCAAAAAAACACCTGCCGGATGCGCTCCTGAATAAGGAAGGCAGACTGTCCGCAATTCCGTTGGATAAACGCCTTCCCTATATGCCTGCTGCCCGGGGCTTTGATGAATTTTTTACAGGCGAGCTGAACAACTATTGGACCAACTTCGATGTGGCAAACGGCACACTCCTCGACGAAG
>DASTDY010000002.1:0-1062 GCA_035710125.1 Saccharimonadales bacterium (SeqCode)
TTATTGAAACCGCTGGTATAGCAAAAGAGCAAGAAGAACAGCGACTTACTGCTGCCACCCAAAGCCTCCCGGCAACAGAAGATAACTCAGTACCGCAACCTGTCGTTGCTCCACCACCATCTACTCCCACGCCATCCGACACAACCTTTGTTAGCCCGCCGGTTAGTACTGTGGCTCAGCAACTGCAAACTATTCGGGCAACGCCAGCCTCGGCACCACTACCACCACCTCCCGCGCCCGCGCCACAGCTACCCGCAGAACCGCCCGTTCAGCACACCTACCAGCCGCCAGTTACGGGCGCTCGGCCCAACACCCCACTTACAAGTATTGAACAAGATCCAACCCAGTATACGGTGCGTACGGGACAGGTCGCCGTACCACCTCGTAGCCAAAATCAGCCATAAGCAGTATAGTATTTTTTAGATACACTTAGTACAATAGAGGGTAATATGACCAAAATACTACTGGTAGAAGACGACAAAAGCCTGCGCGAGATCTACGGCGTGCGGCTCCTTGCCGAAGGATACGACATTGTTTCAGCCGGCGATGGTGAAGAAGCGCTTGCCATGGCCATAAAAGAGCGGCCTCAGTTAATAGTGAGCGATGTCATGATGCCAAAGATAAGTGGTTTTGACATGCTCGATATTTTACGTTCAACAACTGAAACAAAAGACATAAAAGTTATCATGATGACCGCACTTTCTAGCGAAGATCAACGCGCACGTGGCCAAGCCTTGGGTGCTGATCGATATCTTGTCAAGTCCCAGGTAGGTATCGAAGATGTTGTTCGTACTGTTCATGAAGTCCTTGCCGACGCGCCGGTTTCGGGCGGAGCAACCAAACCTGCCTTCGGCCCCCCTGCGGCTTCTTCAGCACCACGGCCCGCACCGCCAGTACCAGCTCGCCCTTCGCCACCACCGGCAAGCGCCACCACCGCTCCCGTTGTCGCCAATCCTTCGCCGCAACCTTCGTTTGCGCCGCAATCACCGCAAAGTGGACTACCACAGCCTACCGCACCTTTTTCGGGCACACGGCCGGCCAACTTAGGTGAACGAGTTATTC
>DASTDY010000003.1:0-1031 GCA_035710125.1 Saccharimonadales bacterium (SeqCode)
ATTGCCGGCTTGAAGGAGTTGGACCAGATTGCGTACATTCGCTACGCGATTGTATATCTTGGGCTGGATGACTTGCACGCCATCCGCAAGGAAATCGACCGGCTCCTTGAAAGTTAGATATTACTATTTCTGCCCCTAATACAAGTGGCAGAAAGAGGCTTGTGGAGCGTTGCGTACCCTGTCAATAAATAATCCACAATCCGCCATACACAAATCACAACACTTTTAGTGGTTTCTATAGGAGAACCGTCAATGTTACATGAACCCCTTTCTCAAGATCTCAAGCATGGTTTACTGCCAACTCCGCCTTTGCCTGAAGATTTTGGCAAGGTAGATTTATCGGAAAATGCCCGTCAGGTATTAATCCGGCGCTATGTGCGCCGTGGGCGAGATGGCAAACCGGCTGAGGCAGTTGAGGGGATGTTTTGGAGAGTGGCTTACCATGTAGCCAAAGTGGAAGAGGCCTGGGGGCAAGATGTAATGCAGCGCTCTCGCCAGTTTTACCAGCTCCTCACTTCTAAATGTTTTTTTCCCAATTCGCCCACCTTTACTGGTGCTGGCACGCCATTGGGGCAGCTGGCAGCCTGTTTTGTACTGCCCATCAGCGACGACATGGGGCGTGATGCTGCCGGTATCTTTCAGACTCTGAGAGACGCAGCCCTCATCCAGCAAACCGGCGGCGGGAATGGCTTTGCTTTTTCGCGCCTGCGCCCTCAGGGGACAATGGTCAAATCGTCGGCAGGACAGGCCACCGGACCGGTAGGCTTTTTGCGCGTCTATGATAAGGCTTTCGGCGAAATTGCGCAGGGAGGTAGCCGGCGAGGCGCTAATATGGCAGTTTTGAGCGTTAGCCATCCTGATATCGAAGAGTTCATCACCTGCAAGACCGACGAGAATGCCATCACCAACTTTAATATCTCTGTGGGGGTGACCGACGCTTTCATGGAGGCGGTGCACAATGACGATATGTGGGAGCTGCGCTTCCCAGACGTTACTGCCCCAGAGTACCATGGTTTCCACGGTACGCTATC
>DASTDY010000004.1:0-2422 GCA_035710125.1 Saccharimonadales bacterium (SeqCode)
TGCAAGGCTCACACTGAGCATTTCATGCAGACAACGGGGTAATCTCAGGCGCGGTTATTACCGCCCGAGAGACTGTTTTTTAGCTCGCTATAGCCTATTCAAGGGAGCTTAGCGACTCTTGAGCCAATTTAGAATCGCATCATACTCGCGTTGCATTTCAGGTGTGAGTACGGGCTTTGGGTAGGGTCCGACGGTGTTAGGGATCTTTTTGCGATCAGCCAGATACCAATCTCGCAGGATGAGCTCTGGGTCTGACCATGTCGTCACTATCACGTAGACATCGTTAAACTCAAAAGCAAACGGGACTCCACTCTTCGAAGCAATATGGCGAATTGCCTCTTCAATGGTAGGTTTGATCGATACACTGTTTTTTACGCAGAGCATACCCTTAGAGTCTCTTGTAAAACACTGGTATTCTCTCATCAATCCCAACCCCATTCAGATATCTGCCCGCCAAAAAAACACCCAGTTCATTAAAGGGCGTCATAATAATACAACGATAGCTTGTATGAATCAAATATCGGTTCGTGATTGGTGCAGCTGGGTACACACTGCAGCTTCTTGGATGCGTCGCCTGGCTTGAGCCGGAGAATCACTGTGTGAATCAACTCGTTGCCGATTCGCATATCACCGAAAGGCGGAGTAGCACGCTCCCTGATGCTCAGGCCTCGGCGTAGTCGGCAGCCACACTTCCTGCGGGGGTTACCGAGGCAGGGGAGTAGAATATGCTTGCCTTCCTAAGTTCTCGAGGCACTACGCCGGCGCTTACTACAGCACGCTTTTAAGAGACGGCAAATAGCCGGTAGTTTATGGAACTAGCCTTTTATATCTGGCAAAAACTTGTTCCGACTCCAGTGCCACAGTACCGGATGAACCTGAGAGGGAGTAATATCGCTATCCTTCAGCAATTCTTTCCAAGCCAGTTCAACCTGAAGGGGTGTTGCACCTGGCGGGGTAAGGCCAAGTCGAGCACTGCTTTGGAGTACGTGTGTATCGGGGATAATCGAAATCAAATGAGCATTCTTAAACCGTACGTCGGTGTAGTGCGACAAAATGTATGGCCAGTAGTTCGAAAGCTTCGGCCCGCTGAGGTATGGGAATCGCTTCCGATAAGTTGTTTGAAGGAGTGTAATTAGCTTGCCTGCGTCACCATCTGCCTCTTCAATAAATCGTCGAGGATCGTCTTGATAGAATTCATGAAATGTCTTTGCAATTGTGGTCCAAATTAAAACGTGTTTGTTTGGTTGCAGAGCGAGCCTATGCTTTACAAGATCGGCACGAATCTGCTCTGTGGGCACACTGGCGAGCTTTTCTGGAAAAAATACATAGCGAGTCGTTTCATCGTCCCAGGTCGCCAAAGCAGCAGCCCACATAGCAGGTGAATTGCGCTGGAAATTAATACAAACGGGGAGGGTAAAGTAAAGATAGTTTTCGCGGCTTTCTGGGGAAAGGCCAGGATTAACCTCATGCTTAGTTAGGGTGGGAATAAGGCCTTGTTGATATGCGTTAAGAAGCCACTTTACTTTTTCGAGCTGCATGCTTTTAGTGTATACGAGCTTAGTGGTTTTCCAAATAAAAAAGCCGTGATGGCTACGATGTATCTTTACACCATAGCCATCACGGTACTTCACTCGAAGAGAGATCAGGCCGCGAAGTTGTGCTCTTCGAGCCAGACCTGCGCCCGGCGAGGTTGGGTAGACTCCTCTACCGTGATGCAGTCGAGGTTGCTCTCAATCTTGGGGTTGGAAAGCATCTGCTCGATTCGCTCGCGGTTTTCGGTGACGTGGTTCCATTTGCCTTCGAGGGCGTTGATGGTGCCATCGACAATGCGACCGGAGCCACGCGGCAAAAACAGCGGAATGCCTCGTTCAAGCGCACCCTCGATCTCGTTGGCGGTCACGCCGCCGCCGCTCCAGACGAACTGGGCAGCTTCCCCTTCGCCGGAGTCGCGAACGAGCTCCATGGCGTCGAGGTACAACTGAACGTCGCCGTCCCATCCAGACGTGTCGCTGGCATTTTTCTGCACCAGCCACAAGAAGTGGATGTCGGGGTTGGCGATCGTGGTGCTGTCGGCATCTTCGGCCAACGAGAAGCTGGAGTGATCACCCTCGTAGCCCAAAGTCTCGGCCGTACGCGGCGCGTGGCCGGCCGTACGAACAAGCGGGTTGAGCTGGTGGATCAGCCCCGGCACCTCGACAATCGTCATGATGCCCGTGGGATCGGCGCTGTTCACGCCTTCCTCGAGCACACGCGTACCGCCACTCATGGCGCCAAACGGCGCCGTGGCAAACGGCATGTCGGGGTTGCCGCCAAACACGCTCTGGAAGTACCAGAACATCTGCCGTCTGGCAGCTTCGTCGCCCCGCGCCGTGGCACCAGCAAAGTTGATGATGCCCCGCATGCCGCCCATACGGACAAGCAC
>DASTDY010000005.1:0-2183 GCA_035710125.1 Saccharimonadales bacterium (SeqCode)
AATCCCACAATCTCTCAGGTAAGAGGTGAACTCAAGACTTAGATACTCACCACCGCGATCCGATCGCAAGACCTTGATCTTCTTGTTGAGTTGATTCTCTACTTCGTTCTTAAACTCTTTGAACTTGTCAAAGGTTTCAGACTTATGTCTCATCAAGAAGACATAACCGTATCGACTGAAATCATCAGTGAACGTGACGAAGTACGAGTATCCACCTCGGGCATTGATGCTTAAGGGCCCACACACATCGCTGTGCACTAGTCCCAACAAGTCATTTGCTCTTTCACCTTTCTTCTTGAAAGGCGCCTTAGTCATCTTGCCAAGCAAGCAGGAATCGCAGGTGTCCAGTGAGTCCATCTCAAACTGGCCAAGAAGCCCCGCTTCTTTCAACCTTTTAATGCGATTCTCATTTATATGACCTAGGCGGCAATGCCACATGAAAGCCTCGCTCTCATTTGAGATCCTCGGTCTTTTGGTTTGTATACTAAGAATAGGCGTATCCAAGTCGAGCAAATACAGACCATCTGTTTTAACACCAGAACCATAATGTAAACTATTCAAAGAAAAATCCATAAGACCATTCTTAATAGTAAACTCAAATCCATCTGTGTCCATACGCGATACAGAGATTATGTTCTTTGTGATACAAGGACAAAAATAAACATCTGATAAATGTAAAATAAGGCCCGTAGGCAAAGATAAATCTACGTCGCCAACATCGGTCGCCGATATAATCGCACCATTGCCGACACGTAGCTGTATGTCCCCTTTGCTCAACCGTCTTCTATTTCTTAGTGCCTGCACATTACCAATAATATGAGCACCCGAACCTGAATCCAAAATCCAGTTCTTGGAAATAGTAGCGAGATGTGTCTCAAAGACATAGATACCTGGTCCTTGGATCGGGTTCTTAGTCTTGAGCTGGGGGCAGTCCCTCCTCCAGTGACCCTTGCCATGACACTCATAGCACTCGGCGTCAGCAGGGATTACCTTTGCGGCCTTAGGTTAGTCCACGACCACACCCTTGCCCTTGTTGCTCTTCTTGGGCCTTGTCCTGCGCTGGCCCTTGCCCTTCTTAACTTTCTTCCTCTACTCAGATACGGTGAGGACATTGGAAGGCCCCGCCTTCTTGATGTCCACCTTCGCCGATCTGAGAAGACCATGAAGTTCACACAACGTCTTCTCCATCCCACTCATGTGATAGTGAGTCACAAAACTGCTGAAGGTGTGTGGGAGAGAATTGAGCACGATATTCACGGTGTGATCCTTAGGGAGAGGCGCCCCGAGCCTTTCCAGCTGCTCAGCATAGCTCATCATCTTAAGCATGTGAGCCGATACAAAACTCCCCACAGACATTCGACAGTTGACAAAAGAAGTCAACACGTTGTAACGCTCGACTTGCAACTGCTCAGCGAACAAGTCCGCGAGCTGTTGCATAATCTTGTGCGTAGGCATGTCCTCGAACCGCCTCTGCAGCTCAGGATCCATGATCGCGATCAAGAGAGTCCCAACGTCCAACTCGTCTGCCAGGTGCGTCTGCACCGAGACGTAAGCCGGATTCTTAGCCATGACGGCCGGGGCAGTTTCTGTGGCCGCCTTCTCCTCTATGAACTCCGGAGGCATTTCCTCGCCCTCCGGTAGGGGAGTAGTCAAGACGTACTCCTTCTTCTCCCTCTTCAGGACATTCCTGAGGTTCCGGAGCCAATCTGAGTAGTTGGCACCGTCGGAACGGAGAGGATTGCGGTCCAAGACTGGACGCAGGGAGTTCGTGTTAGCCATGTTTACAAAAATTACCACAAGAGAAAATCGCAGTTAAGTTCATGAAATTCATTTTTGTTTTTAAGAAAACAACTTCCACTATAGTTTATAAAAATTCGTCCAACTACCATAGCAGGATCAAGATCCGTATTTTCAGTTAAGTTGTCCAGCGGTGGCTAGGTATCACAACTTAACCTATATTAGGTAGACCGCGCCGGGTCAATCGTGCCGCGCACGACTCTTGACGCATCAAGGTCCGCGACCTAGATGCTATCCCCAGAGCTAGCGTCAGCATAGCCTCTGCCAAGTCGTAACCTCTCCTTACTTGGTTCGGCACGCACGGCGTACCCCACGACCTGTCACTCCCTCAAGTTAGCTCCCTACTTAATTCGGTAGAGCCTTCAAGAGCTCGTTCGAGGAGGTGG
>DASTDY010000006.1:0-2438 GCA_035710125.1 Saccharimonadales bacterium (SeqCode)
TGTGAATATAGTTGCGTTGAAGCGTCGCAATCCCTTTAAAGGCTGTAGTGTGCGCTCGGTTGTATGTTTGGGTTGGGGTTGAATCGAGTAGCGAGCCATTAAATTCTGAATCGCGAATCACCGATAGTCCGGCGGGAGGCAAGCAGCCTGTATTGTTGTCGCAAAGGTCGTTGTCGTAGGTTTGTACCATTGTGTAATCTGCTACTGTGGGTTTAAAGCAACTGCGCTCGATGGTGACACCACCCTGCGTGAGAACAAGCGACTTCGTGATCTTCATTTGGCTAATTGTTGTGCCTGCCGGTACCTTTGCGGGCCCTGTATATTCAGGAAGGGTATCGCAGCTTAGCCCGTGAGGAGCAAGACCAGTATTTGTGGCATTTAGCTGCCAGCCCACCATAGAAGTTGGTGCGTCGTACTTCACACTGTTGTCGGTGCTTGTGCTTGCTTGGTTTTCATTGCCGGCGAGGTCTGCTGCTTTATTGGCGTCGAGGCTAAGTAAGGCTGTGTCGCCGCTGGTCATGCCAGTAATAGTTGCTTCCCAGGTGGTTGGGTTAACCTGTGTAAGATTCGTCACAATACCAGTGCTGCCGCTTACGGTAAAGTCTTCCTTTGTGAGGGTAGTGGCGTTCATCTCTTCCGAGAATACAACAGTGTAGGCGGCAGCATTTACCGTTGTAGGGTCTGCTTGGCCATCTTTTTGATTTACAGTTACTGAAGGCCTGGCTGTATCAATGGTGATTGACACAGCGTTGCTTGGAGACGATACATTTCCTTCCATATTGGTTTGCGTTGAGGTAATGGTATGTGCTCCTTCGGGTAGCGGCAAGGATGGTGTGCATTGCCACGTGCTGTTTGTGACAGTTACTGCACCTTCATTGCAGCTTATAGGCGCTCCATCAACCTGAACTGCGATGGTCATGCCGTCGACACCCGTACCTGCAACTACGACTGATGGGTTGTTTGTTCGCACTTTGTGGACAGGCGAGGTTATAGCGGGAACGGCAACAATTGTATCATCGAAAGTAACGCTGTTGTCGGTACTTGTGCTTGCTTGGCTTCCATTGCCGACAGCGTCGAATGCTGCATTTGCTCCAACATTTAGGGTTACTGTATCGCCGCGTGTCATGCCAGTTACCACTGCTTCCCAGGTGGTTGGGTTGATCTGCGAAAATGAAGTAACCGTTCCTGTTGTTGTGCCCGTAGCAGCCACGTCACTTACGTCGAATGTACTAGCGTTAATAGCTTCCGAGAAAACAATTGTAAAGGCAGCGCTGTTAAATGGTGTTGGATCAGCCTGGCCAGTCTTTTGATTTACCGTCACGGTTGGAGCCATAGAGTCAATCGTAAAGTTTATCGCATCGCTAGCTGGTGAAACATTTCCTGCCGCGTCGGCTTGGGTTGCACGTACGGTATGGCTTCCGTCGGCTATGGTGGTAGTTGGAGTGTATGCCCAATTCCCATTTCCATCCACGGGTACTTGAATGGGGGCATTGCTATCAATTACTAAACTTACGGTTGCACCTGCTTCGCCAGTACCTGCAAAGTTTGGAGTTGTATTGTTGATCATTGCATTGTTAACCGGTGCTGTCATGACAGGCGCTGCCGGAGGCGTTGTATCGGCAACGGCATTTGGAATTTCAATAGCTACTAAATTCCAGCGGTCGTTTGTTGGGGCGGTGGTGCTGATTGCCACAGATGTCCCGGCGGCCGGAGTAAAGTTATTTTGACGCTGTACCCACTGTGTATCGCCAATGGTCCTATTAACTGTTTCGTCAACTTTAGTTTGATTAGGGCCTAAGGTTCGAGCAACCGCACGATCCCAGTCGTTGCCTACACCCCACACCCATGAATTTTGACGAGTTGTGGTTAATGAGATAGAAGCGGCACCGCTTGTGGCAGATGCGCCGGCCACTGCACCATTCTGCGAGAGATTGGCGCCTGTAAATGTCGCAACGGTCAATTGTCCGACATAGCCGGTTTTAGCCATCGTTGCCTTGACTGAAACATTGCTTTTGGCTGTTGTTGCTACAGCTTGCCATATTTCAGACGAGCCAGAACCGGGCGCATTGGCGCGTTTTCGTAGTGTCCAGGTAAGCCCTCCGCCTGTAACAGACGAAATGTTTTGTGTGCCAGTTCCAGCAGGGCCATCTACGGCTATAAAAGCAAGGAAGAGTTGATTGCCAGTTGTTGTACTAAAAGTTGGAGCCGTTATGCTTGAGGCTGCTGTGGTTTGTTTTTTAGTGACCTTTTTGTCGAGTTGTAAACCTGTTGCCTGGGCAGGTGGCACCGTAAGACCGGCAACCAAGCCGACGCAGAGCATGCTAATAATAGCTAGCTTGAGCCCTAGTTTAGACTTTAGGGACTTTAATTTAAGCATCATTCCTCCTATTACCTTTAGTAATCATTCTATGATGTTAATGCTATGTAGTCGTATAGTA
>DASTDY010000007.1:0-2680 GCA_035710125.1 Saccharimonadales bacterium (SeqCode)
GATCCGACGTACTACCTCTACATTGGGTACACCAATGAACTCGGCGTTTACGTGTGGCCCTGCAAATGGTAGCGAGCCGTTAGCCACGCCAACTATTAACAATTGTTACTTCGAAGCCGGGCTTTACCATATGCGGGTAAACTTTAGGCTGCAAGACGCTGTAATAACAAACAATGACTTCGGCCCTATTCATGCCAGTGAATTTGGCCTATTCGTGGTTGAAGAACCTATTATTATTGATTCATGGTCGAATAACCGCGACTCTAATGGTAACCAAATTACCAATCCATACACCCCGGTTACTCCTGCTATTAAACAAGTATTGCAAACAACCGATGGCCTTACTTCGTCGCAGGTGCTGTCAACTAATGGTGGCCTTACAACTATAGGCGACACGCTTTTGGTGGTGTATGCCAGTGATAACAACACCGCAAGCTTGCCTACCAGTACTGCTGGAACGCTTACTCAAATTGGCACTACCGAAACCAATGGCGATGGTGGCGGGCTTCTGAGAGTATTTCAGGTGCAAGTGCCTACCGATGGAAGCAAGGATATTACTATACCGGCGGCAGGCGGTTTCGATGTAATGGGTGCCGTGCTGCTTATTGATGGCCGAGTTGACGTAGAAGGATTTGTGAAGACCAACTTCCCATCGACCGTCAATAACTTCTCGACACCTTCTGCGACCCTAGTCGGAACTGCCGATCTTCTTGTGACTGCCATGTTTAATACTCAGGGCCGAACCTTTACGCTAGATGCTGGTTTAACGCAGCGCGCTAATCCTAAATGCCTACCTTTTGCGGCGTTAGCGGTAGGTACCGCCAATCTCTCTTCGTCAGGTGCGAGCCCTACCTATTCTGTTACTACGGATGATATCGCCAAGCCAGGGGTTGTGGTGTTCGGTCTTAGAGGCTAGACGATATCTTACTATAATGATATAATATTCATCGTTGCGGATGTTTTTAAGCTGATTCTTACAGGATAGGAGCTTGATGTGCTGATATTCCAGCACCCTCCTCATAAGGGCGCCCAGTAGGCGGCGCCATCGAGGTGCGGAGGGAAAAAAGGAATATGGGCAAGACCGACAACACCAGGCCGATCGAGATCCAGTGTGAGGACGAAACGGAGCCGGGCTACATCGTCCACCGTTGCACGAAGCGACGCGACCGTCCGGACTGCAGCTGGCGGCCCTACAAGGAGCGCGTTGCGTTTGTCGACAGCGCGGGAAACCGCACGTCTGTCGTGAAGCGGCGCAACACTAGCTGGGTTAAGTTTGAGCAGCAGAACGCTCACTTGGGAACCATGGAGCGGGACTTTGATCGGTACCGTCACGAGGTTCAGCTGGAGTGTGGTTACGAGCCTGGCAACAGCCTGGCGGCGTACAAGAACGGCCAGAAGTTTCGCTGGCCCGACTGCAACCGGGCGTTGTGGCACTACGGTGGCCAGAACTACATCGGTGGTGCTCACCGCTGGGAGCGCAAGCTGCGTCGTCGCAAGATGCGGGCTCGCGAGCGGGCCGCGCTGAAGAAGGCGCTTCAGATGCGTGGCAGCAAGGTCTACGAGTTCGACCTTCTCCCCATTCGGGAGGACGCCAACACCATCGCTTGGGACATCACGTAAAACGTGGCCCCGTAGAGTTTCGACTTTGCGGGGCCCTTTCCTTTGGATAGCAAAAAACTGGCTGTACGCCAGTAAAGATTTGGGGTGGGGGCGCAAAAGATATGCGCCCCCTAACAACACCCGTCGCCTATTTAATTGTCGGTAAGACCAAAGCGCGTGCCCACCGAGAAGTTGTGTGCTTCCGTAAAGGCTGCATCAGCAACCTGTTCGGCGCGCTGCTCTTCCTGGATCGGGATCGCGAGGAGCTCGACCTCGGCGTTTACTCGATTGGCAAGCTGCTCGGTGAGCGCCTGCTTGTTCTCGGCACTGGTTCGCGGGTGCTCGATGCTTGCAACCAGCTCCTCTTGGTCGGAGATGAACTCGAACATGCGGCGAAGCTCAGTGCGTTGACGCTCACGACCCCACTTTAGCTGGTGGCGGTCGAGTGCCTGGCGCCACTGCTCGAGCAGCAGCGGATGGACTTCGAGAATCTTCTTCTCGGCGAGTAGGCGTTCGTACTTCCTCTCGCTGAAGCTCTCGACTAGCCAGTAGATCAAAAGACCCACAATGGCACCGGCAGATGCGCTAGAGCCAAACGAGATAAGCAGGACCATGAAGATCCACTGGCCTATCTCGTTCGAAGAAGGCGAACCCAGCTGGCCAGAAAACAGCCAGAAGAATGTGATGCCGCCTCCGATCCAGACGAGGCTACCAAGGGTAAGTCCAGCGGACCACCCATCTTTCTTCCAGTTCTGTGCAAAATCGTCGAGCGGTTCGTTACCTAAAGGTGCGATGGTTGCCTTGGTAATGCGCTTGTGTTGCTCCGTAGAGGGGTACATAACGCCTCCTTGCTGTGTCATCAGATATATAATACAATAAAAACCGTTAGTATGCAATCATGTTATGTAAGAAGCCGTGCCCTTGGTGTGGGCACGGCAAGTGTATCACGTGTTCTTTACGAGCAGTACCGTTTCACCTTCATCGCGCCCGCGGCCAACCCAGCTTTGCCTGATGGTCAGGTTTTTGAGCTCGGGTGCATCCAGCTCGCTTAGAAGCAGACCGAGCTCTGGGCTAGTTGGCC
>DASTDY010000008.1:0-1047 GCA_035710125.1 Saccharimonadales bacterium (SeqCode)
TGGCCGGAGCATGTTGGGTAAGTTGTCCAAAGAAGACGACGCCTATCAATGCCACGCCAATTGCCCCACCAACTTGCTGTACGGCGTTCATTACGCCCGATGCCGAGCCGGCATTCTTTGGATCAATGTCGTTTAATGTTACGGCAAAGATCGGTGCCATTACTAGTCCCATGCCACTACCTGTAAGTAGCAAACCCGGGATAAAATGCCATGGCTGAACATCAAGGCCATTTGCTTGTACTACAAAGTAGGTAACAGCAAGCCCCGTGGCCATTACTACGGCACCTAGTGTTAGGGCATAGCGGCCAAGTTTTGGGATAAGCTTTTGGCCAAATAGACCGATACTTAGGCCAATACCAATGGCAGTAGGAATACCGGTTACTGCAGCCAGGATTACATCGTAGCCGAGGCCAGCCTGTAGCAGAATAGTGAAGGGAAGGAAGAATCCGACTACGGCGCCTTGGAATACGACGTTAGTAACTAGTCCTTTAATGAACGAAGATGCTTTGAACAATATGGGTGCAACTAGTGGTGAACCGTCGGCAATGTCTTTGCGTTTTTGCCACCAGGCGAATAAACCAAGTACGGGTAGCGAAGCAGCCATCATTACGAATGTCCAGGCTGGCCAGTCGAGCTCACGGCCTTGAATAAGAGGGAATATCAGCAAGAATAGAGCGGTCATTACAATTCCGGTTCCTACTAAATCGAGCCTTAACGGATGCGCCGATTTTCCTTCAGGCAAATACTTTATTGCCATAATTAAGGCAAAGATACCAACCGGCACATTAATAAGGAATATCGGGCGCCAATCGAGGCCGGCAATATTTGCATGGATTAAGAATCCGCCAATAATTGGGCCGAGTGATGCAGCAAGGCCACCAAGGGCACCAAACAGTCCCATTACTGCAGTGCGCTCATGTGCTTTGTACATTACCTGCATAAGTGACATCACTTGCGGTACCATCAGCGCGGCCATTGCACCTTGAATAAGGCGGGCGCCAATTAGTACCTCGGGGTTCCAGGCGAGCCCACACATCAGCGAGGCTA
>DASTDY010000009.1:0-1389 GCA_035710125.1 Saccharimonadales bacterium (SeqCode)
GCAACATAGCTTCCGGGCCATGGGCCTCATGCCGGTAGTCCTCGGGGTTCCAGGGCCGATACGTTTTGCCATGGGCATCCCTCATCGTCGCTCTCCGCGCGTCGGTTTGCCAAACAGCTCAATAGAGATTATCAGGATTTGTATAGGCGACCCGCGCATCTGGAGCTATATTAGAGAGACACTCATCAATCAAAAGCTCTCATCAGGAGGCAAAAACGGGATGCTACGCTACGCGGACCTCGTCCAAAACCCCCGACGGTTTCTGGCTCTCACCGGCTACACCGTCGATGAATTTCGAGCCCTGCTGTCTTTTTTTATCGTTCGATTCCAAGCCTATGTCTCGAGGTTTACCCTCGAGGGAAAGCCTCGTCAAAATCGAACCTATAGCACCTATAAAAATAGCACCTTACTGGCCATGGAAGATAAGTTGCTCTTTATTCTGAATTATCTAAAAACGAATCCGCTCCAAGAGAGTCACGCTCAACGCTTTGGTATGCAACAGTCACAGGCCAATCAGTGGATTCACCTGCTGTTGCCGCTCGTTAAACAGTCTCTTGCCGACTGTGGTGAGTTGCCTGCTCGCATAATGGAAGATGTGAACCTTGAAGAGGAAGCAGTTGGTCTGTTCTTCCACGATGGTACGGAACGTCCCATCAATCGTCCCCAAGACCCTGAAGAGCAGAAGCTCTACTACAGCGGCAAGCAGAAGGAACACACCATCAAGAATGATGTGCTCATTAATGAGAGGTGTAAAATCCGCTTTTTAACCGATACGGTTGAGGGCAAAATGAACGATAAAAGACTGGCAGATGAATCGGGCTATCGGGTCCCCGAAGGCAGTGTGTTAGCCCAGGATGCTGGCTTTCAAGGCTTTCAACTTGAAGGGGTGGCGATTCTGCAACCGAAAAAGAAACCCCGCGGCGGTGAGCTGTCCTACGCCGACAAGGTGCGAAATCGCTTAATTTCAAGTATTCGTGTCCGCGTTGAACACGCCATTGGCGGTGTCAAACGCTATCGGATGGTCAAGGATAGGCTGAGAAATTGGAAGGCCGGCTTCCGTGACTTGGTGTTCGAAACCTGCTGCGGCCTGCACAATTTCCGGTTAAACTTTCGTCCATGGCATTACAAACCAGTAACTTATATCGATATTCTACTTAAATCCTGATAACCTCTAATAAGATTAATTTCCATGTGCATACTCACAGGTAGCCGAACGCTGCCGCTCAGGCGCGGGCGACAGGAAATGATACACGAACCTCCTAAAAACGGCCGCTGTCGCTCGTCGCCTGCAGCGGTTTGTTAGGTGCTGCTGTGAAAGTAAAGCTGCCCGACATACCGACCCCTGCAAAAATCTTACTCCAACCCCGGTTCTTGTTACACATTGCCCCC
>DASTDY010000010.1:0-8091 GCA_035710125.1 Saccharimonadales bacterium (SeqCode)
GTTTGGCACCTCGATGTCGGCTCATCACATCCTGGAGGGGGAGCACCTTCCAAGGGTTCGGCTGTTCGCCGATTAAAGTGGTACGCGAGCTGGGTTCAGAACGTCGTGAGACAGTTCGGTTTATATCCGGTACGGACGTTAGGAAATTTGAGAGGATCTGCCCCTAGTACGAGAGGACCGGGGTGGACGTACCTCTGGTGTGTCGGTTGTGCTACCAAGTGCAGTGCCGAGTAGCTACGTACGGTCTAGATAAGCGCTGAAAGCATATTAAGCGCGAAACTAACCTCAAGATTAGATTTCCCTATGAGCCCCCAGAAAGATTATCTGGTTGATAGGCGCAAGGTGGAAGTGCAGTAATGCATGGAGCTGAAGCGTACTAATAGGGCCATCGACTTTTTATGTCCTTTTCAGTGAGGTGCTTATGCTTGCATAACTCTTGCTGATAAGGTAGGTTTGACTAGTAGTTGGTGTGTATCAACTACTGTAATACGCCATTCTTTTGCAGCTTAAAACAATCTGGCTCCGTATGGACATCGAAACTGCGCGTCTGACCAAGGTCGACCCGCATTTTCGGTGCCCATGGCGCTGGGGAGACACCTGTTCCCATCTCGAACACAGAAGTTAAGCCCAGCTGCGGCGATTATACTGCCTTTTGGTGGGAAACTAGCACGGTGCCGTTTTATAGAAGACCCTCGGTTAACGCCGGGGGTTTTCTCTTTGGGCAAGATATTCGACTCCTCGAGCCTAACCCTTCACTGCGAGCTTCATGATATATACGTTAATAAATAAAAACACATAAAATGCTTACGTAAATATTGACAAAAAGCATAATCATGACTATAATGCATTTAATCACAGATCACATGTGAGGTAATAAGGAGAATTTATATGTCAGGTACTGTAGCTGGCGGCCAGCTTGCCGCTATTCAAAATAAAAAACGCCATGGTAAAGATTTTTACGCCCGTATTGGCGCTATGGGAGGCCGCAAGGGCCACACTGGTGGTTTTGCAGCTAACCGTGAGCTAGCCCGTGAGGCCGGCCGCAAAGGCGGCTTAATCAGCCGTCGTGGTAAGGCAACTACCTCTAAGGCGATCATCGCTGAAGAAAATGCCAAACTTGCTACCGAAAGTCAGGCAGTTACCAAGAGCGATCTTGATCTAGCAGCCTAGTGCGTCGCAAGCGACACATGCGGGCATCATTGACCTGCCACAAACACCTACAGTTAACACAGCTGTAGGTGTTTGTTGTAGTTTGGATACCATTTTGATTACATCTGGGGCAGCGGCTGCGGCTATCTAGCCATATCCGGTACGTGTCTAGGTGTTCCTGAATGTACTCTGATGAGATTACTATTTTAAATAATGGTGCAATCTCGGTTGACGCAAACTCCCATGCTTGCACTTCGCGCTGCATAAGCTCTATATCGCGGGCAAAGTGGCTGTGTTGTAGCTGAGCGTGACCAAGTTCGTGTAGAAGGCTCCAGATAGCCTCTGGTGACTTCAGTGGTGGATGGGTAATGGTTTGGTTCGCTGCACGCCATACAAAATCTTCCCCTAATTCAAAGAAGTAGTACGGATAAGATGTTTTTATTTGTTTAACTAAGGTGGTGAGTGAGGGCATATTGGTGGCATCCAAAAAGTACAGCTTGGGTGGGGTGACGAGCTTTTACAAGGGGCGGGATTTGGATATAAGGTTGAAGTTGTTGTAGTTTGTTGTGAAGTAGGTCGTCAAAATGTTCAAAATAATTGCCAACGCTTCCGCCAAAAATAATGATATCTGGCTGGAGGGTTGGTATGAGTGTAAAAAGACCTCTGCTCAGACGGTCGGCTACCTCTTGCCATTCATTATCGCGCGTAAACTCGTGTGCTTCTTTGCCAAAATACTGCATTATAGCCTTGCCAGATGAAAATTGTTGCCATTGTTGCCACTCGTTCTGAAAATACAGTCGCATGTGGCCAGGCTCGCTGTTGCGGAACGCTGGTTGCAGGGTTCCATCTAGCACTATTCCTGCGCCGATTCCGGTGCTCACAGTTATATAAAGCCCCATTCGAGGTAAGACAGGGAGTGCGTTCACTTCTGCGAGTGCGGCGAGTTTTGCATCGTTTTCGGCGTGTACGGGTACATTATAGCGATTTTTTAATACGTCTTCGATGGCAAGGTGTTTCCAGGGCAAATTACCACATCTAAGTAAAACCCCTCGGTCATCAATAATCCCAGGGAGGCCAATCACGATTTTATCTATTTTTTGCAGACTATCCAGATGAGACTGTAGCTCCCGTAAAAATTGCTGCGCATCTTGCGGTGTAGAAAAGCGAATTGGGTCCGACAGTGAGCCGTCTTCATTAAACTGTGCAACCAACACCTTAGTTGCCCCCACATCTACCGCTGTAACCATAGTACGATTGTAGCAGCATTTGCACGAATAGCTAAAATCGTTGTATAGTACTCACAGAGACAAACTGGGGAACATATGGAGCCAAATTCTTCTCAAAACACACTGCGGTCGCTGCTTATTTATGTCCTTATTGGCGGACTGCTTCTTGCTGGTGTTGTTTTAGGCATGCGATGGGCAAAAGGGCGATCTGATCAGATTGCCACTCAACAGAGCCAACCGCAAACTCAGTCACCTTCGCCCCAAGAACCAGAGAAAAAACCTGAGCCGTCAGCACCTCAACCTGTAACTGCGCCCCAGCCCAGTACCCAGCAGCCTAGTGCCGAAAAACCCTTGGCACAATCAGCCCCGACCGTTGCTGCTCCGTCACATGTTCCAGCGACAGGCGCAGAGGACATAATTTTACCTATATTTGCGCTTGCTGCAACTATGTTTGCCGCCGTAAATTATATGCAGTCACGCCGCCGTTTGATCGAGTTTAAATAGTCTAAGATATGCAAAAGGCGCTCTCCCCAGACGAGGGGAGGGCGCCTTACGCACCGTACGGGTTAGAACCGCGGCAGCTTGACGTCGGGGACACCCTTCAGCCACAGCCGCCACTCGGGCGCCACCTTTTCGGCGTAGAGCTTGGCGTAGCTCTGCCACCGGTGGAAGTCACCCTTGTTGTGCGCGACGAGCGCCTCGATGTGAGAAGTGGCGTTGTTGCCCTGCTCGAAGGCCTCGGCGGCCTTCAGGAAGTGCTCCCACGCCGTGTCGTCGTCGAGGGGGATCTCGGGCAGCTGCTGCAACCAGTTGACGCCCACCAGCGAGATAAGACCGTCGGCGCTCTCGGCGTAGTCCGCGTTCTTGATGTCCACGGCACGCGTGGTCGGCCAAATGCGGCCCTCCCAGGCCAGCATCTGCGCCAGCTGCAGGGCGAAGCCCCTCGCCCTCGCCCTGGCATCGCAAGACAGGGCGATGTCCTCGGGGCTGAGCGTGAGAGATCTCCTCTCGCAGCTCTGGAGGTGCCTGAGGGCCGAAACGAACTGGCCGAAGACCACGGTGACTGTCCGCTGGTCCAGATCGCTGGGGTTCTTGATGCCGTTCACGACGACGCCGAACATCTGCTGGCCGAGCGTCAGGGTTTCTTCCGTCATTGCTGATCTTCCCATCTAAACGTGTAGGTGCATTCTTAACAATTGTATAATAAAGGTCTATATTTGTCAATGCATTACCTCTGTTTGATTGTATGCCCTTTACTTACTTACCCCTGTCAGTTACAATAGTTGTAATCTTTAGCGTGTTTTTCACACGCCTCAAGAAAATACATTTACGAAGGAGTGTTTTTACACTATGGCGAAAGCCGCAATTACAATGGACGAACTTCTTGAACAAGAGGTCGTTACGCAACTTACACCTGGCGAGGTAGTAGAGGGCAAGGTCCTCTCTGTACGCAAGCACGAACTGTGGGTCGACCTAGGCTCGCACGGTGTTGGTTTGGTGCCTCGCCGCGAAATCGGCGGTGGCCGTAACCTTAAAGAGGGAGACGACGTTACTGCAAGCGTTGTTGACCCCGAAATCGAAGATGGCTACGCACTGTTAAGCCTTCGCAAAGCCGCAAAAGACCGCGGTTGGGACGAAATACGCCGCGTTTTCGAAGCAGGCGAGGTAATAGAGGTGACAGCCTACGATGCTAACAGGGGCGGTTTACTAATTGAGCTTGAGGGCATTCGTGGCTTTATGCCCGTAAGCCAGCTGAGTGCCGAGCACTACCCTCGAGTCGCAGGTGCGGACAAAGACGAAATCCTACAGCGTCTTAACAGCTTAATCAACAAACCGATTAAGGTTCGCGTTTTAGACGCAGACCGCAAGACCAACAAGCTGATTTTCTCTGAAAAAGAGGCGATCAAAGAAGGCCTTGCCGAACGGTTTGGCAAACTCAAGGTTGGCGACACCGTTAAAGGTGTAGTGACGGGTGTAGTAGATTTTGGTGCATTCGTGAACGTTGACGGCATTGAAGGCTTGATCCACATCAGTGAAATCAGCTGGGAACGTGTAAATAACCCTGGTGATTACGTAAAAGTTGGCGACACAGTCGAGACCAAAATTATTGCTATCGACAAAGACCGCCTAAGCCTAAGTCTTAAGCAACTCCAAGAAGACCCATGGGCTAAAGAAGTAGAGAAGTTCCAAAAGAACGACGAAGTTGAGGGTACTGTTACCCGTATTACCCCGTTTGGTGCGTTCATTCAGCTCAGCCCTGCGGTTGAAGCCTTGGTGCATGTCACAGAGTTGGGTGAAGGCGACAGTATTGACCCAGAAAAAATATTTAAGCTGAACGAAAAGAAAGCATTTAAGATTTTAGACATCGACAAAGAGAACCGCAAAATTTCGTTAAGCCTTAAAAAATAACTAGTGGCTCTTCAGAGCCGCCATACCACGAGAGGAGGTATTCCATGGCCAAGAAAACACTTGTGATACCCGGCATGATTACCGTAGGTGAGTTGGCGGCTCAACTGGATCTGCCAGTAACTAAACTGATTGGTGAGCTGTTTAAAAATGGCATTATGGCCACAGTCAACCAAAAAATTGACCTCGAAACAGCCCAGATTATTGTTGATGAGCTGGGTCTAGAGGTGCAGTTTGAGCATAAAGAAGAAGCTGCCCCAGAGGTATCCCGCAAAGAGCGCCTCTTGAGTGACAAGGCCCAAAGCCGTCCACCAATTGTGGCAGTTATGGGGCATGTAGACCACGGCAAAACCAGTCTGCTAGATGCTATTTTGAACATGAAGGTTGTAACAGGGGAGGCTGGCGGTATAACACAGCACATAGCAGCCTACCAAACAGAGTATGAAGGCCGCAAGATAACCTTGCTCGACACCCCTGGCCACGAAGCATTTAGCGCCCTGCGGCAACACGGTGCAGCACTCACAGATGTTGTCATTATTGTAGTAGCTGCCGACGACGGCGTAAAACCTCAGACAGTTGAGGCTATTAAGTTTGCCCAACAGGCCAACGCACGTATTGTTGTGGCAATCAATAAAATCGATAAGCCAGAAGCAGATGTAAACCGTGTAAAACAACAGCTAGCAACAGATCATCAACTCATGCCAGAAGAATGGGGCGGCGACACCGTAATGGTAGAGGTGTCGGCCAAAACCAAGCAAGGGCTCGACAAACTTTTAGAGCTAGTTCTGTTGGTAACAGATTTAGACGACCTCCGCGCCGAAGTTGATGGCCCAGTAGAAGGCTTAGTCATTGAATCGCACATGGAACAGGGGCGTGGTGCAGTGGTTAATCTGTTAGTAGAAAACGGCTTTTTGCAGGCAGGAAGCTTTATTGTAGCCGGCACATCTTATGCTAAGATTCGGACCTTACAAGATTTTGCAGGCAAACCCCTTAAACAGGCCGGGCCCTCAACACCGGCCACTGTAACGGGCTTTAAGACGATTCCGCAGTTTGGGGATAGGTTTGTAGCTGTTAAATCAGAAAAAGAGGCCCGTGTGTTAGTGGCACAGCACACAGCCGATAGCAAAGAAGGGGTGCAGTCATCTGCTGTTACAGGGAGCGATTTGTTGCAACTTATGAACCGCCGTAAAGAAAAGCAGATGCTAAATGTCATTTTGCGGGCAGATGTACAAGGTTCACTTACCTCTGTTGCAGATAGCTTAAAATTACTCGAAAACCCCGAGGTCGCCCCGCGCATTATTAGCTCTGGTGTTGGTAATATTTCTGAAAACGACGTGCGTATGGCGCAAGGGTCGCAGGCAATCATTTACGGTTTTAACGTGCAGTTGCCGCCTGCAGTAAAGCGCCAGGCACAGCGGGATAAGGTTCCGGTGCGTATTTACAGGATTATCTACGAGCTTATAGATGACGCCAAGACTTCACTCGAGGAATTGCTCGCTCCAGAGGTAGTAGAGACTGAGGTTGGTAAACTTGTAATTCGTGGTGTGTTTAAGATCTCAAAAGATGAGGTTATCTGTGGCGGAGAAGTTACCAAGGGCAAGCTAGAATCTGGATTGCTAGTGCGCGTAAAACGGAATGATGAACAGATTGCTGAAGCAGAAGTGGGCAACGTACAGCGCAACCACCAAGAGGCAAAAGAAGTGTTCGAGGGTGACATGTGTGGCATGCAGCTAAAAACTAAGGGCAAGCTACTTATACAAGAGGGTGATAAGCTAGAATTCTTCCGCAGGGAACTCAAAAAACGAACTTTGTAAACAAAAAATCCCGCCCCAACAGAAGGCGGGATTTTTTGTTTACAAGAAACGTAACAGATGAGAACACAGTAGGTGTCCCGGAGGACGACACGAGAGCGCAGCGACGATGCTGCGGCTGTCGTGCCGTCCGTCCGGAGTACCCACACCTTGAGATCACGCCGCGGGAACGGGCGAGCCGTCGCCGGGACGGTGGGTGATGCCCACCAGCCGGTACAGCGCGTCCTGGTCGTCGCGGAGCTGGTTGACGCCCGCGGGCGGCGCCACAGCCTGGCCCTTGCCCACGTGCCAGATGTACGCCTCGACGGCCTCGGCGGTCGCGAGCACGTGCGCCTGAGCCGCGCTGAGCTTCTGGTTGAGGTCGCCGATCTTCTGGTCGAGGTCGTCGTTCTTCTGCCGGAGCTCGGTCACGATCGCCAGGTTGACGCCGCCGAGTGAGCTGGGGTCGTCCCCAACCGCGAAGTCGCCGTTGGGCTTGTTCGCGTCGGCGATGACGTTGTTCAGGAGGGTGGTGACCTTGGCGGCCTGTGCGGGGTTGGTCTGGCCGAGCCGGATCGTCTTCAAGAAGATGTCCATCAACCAGTCGAACTGGGTCTTGTTGGTGGTCTGGAGGCCGATCAGCTGCCGCACCACGGGGTGGTTCGCGTCCACGCCGGTGCCCGTCTGGGGTGTGCCGGCCTGGCCGAACAGTGCCACGGTGCCGCTGCTGGGCGCCGAAGCCTGCTGCAGGATCTCCAGGAGCCGCTGGCGGCTCTGGGAGGTCTTCAGGTGCGGCAGGATGGCCTGGCAGATCTGCTGGCGTTCCTCCATCGTGGTGGGCTTGCCGTCGGGTCCGTTGAGCCACTCCGTGAACAGCCGCAGGACGTCGCTGTACTCGGAGTACGTGGTTGTCACCAGCGTCCTCTTGGAGCGTGCGATCGCGCCCGCGATGTCGGAGAAGTCGAATTCCTCGGTCGTCTCGGTCATGATCTGATCTCTTTTCCCGCCCTCATCTGGGCGATCGGTGTACGGGTTAGCGTGCTGGGATCGTCCGGACAGATACCAGCGCCTTAGCCGCCAAAAGCTAGCGGCAAAGGTGCTGGTACCTTGATAGAAGTCGGAAAGAGTGGTGTAGGTAAAGAGTATATTACTATACTCTCATCTGTTGCGTTAAGGTTCGCCTCTTGTAGGCTAAGCAATATATTACAACAAAAATCTAATAAAGTCAAGAGTTTTTGAAAACTCGTATAGAGTATGTCGCGGTACACCTTGTTTTTCTTAGATAATAAGTAGCAATTGACATTTTTAAATCTAAATGCTATAAACTAAATTAAAGATTAAGGCAAAAAAACAAAAAATAAGCACTCTTTATGCCAAGACCGTCTAACCCTTCTAACCCGAACACCGCACATCCCCCAACAGGGGCTGAACGAGGTAAAGACGACCCCTTTAGCTTTTTGACGGTTAAGAATATCCAAGAGATGCGTAATTTGCAGGTTGAAGCCGTAAACAAGCGTCTA
>DASTDY010000011.1:0-1772 GCA_035710125.1 Saccharimonadales bacterium (SeqCode)
TGGAAGTCGTTATCTGTAATTGGGCCTTGCCAGCTGCCGATCTTTATTTTTGAGAGCATCGCCTAGTACAACCTATTCCTTCTTAACGTGAGTATGAGATATCCGTTTTTAACCACAGATAAACACAGATTCACACAGATATTGTTAGTGTCTCAGTCAATGGTGTAAAAGTACCAAAGCGTTCCAATGAGTTGACCGATGATTTTTTCTTTTTTAGTGAATTGGCGCCAATCTCAACGGCCCCAAATCTTCCAGGAGCACCTCTGGATGGGTCAATTCACGCATGGTCTCCAAACTGAAGTAGCGGCGATCCGCGGCCTGCCACTCATCATCAATCTCGATCAAGATCGTGCCTGCCAGGCGCATGACGGAAGGCTGATCGGGGAACACACCGACCACATTCGTACGACGCTTGACCTCTTTGTTAAGGCGTTCCAACGGATTGGTCGAATAGATACGGGTCCAATGTTTTTGTGGAAACGCCATGTAAGCCAGAATATCATCTTCCGCTCGCTCCAGGATCTCGGCAGCTTTCGGCCAGCGGTTGTGCATGGCCTTGACCACTTCCACCAGCTGCTGCCTGGCCGCATCTCGGCCCGGCTGGGCAAAGATGGTGCGGATCGCAGCCGCCACCAGGGCTTTGTCTCGTTTGGGCACGTGAGCCAGCACATTGCGCATGAAGTGCACTCGACAGCGCTGCCAGGCGGCTCCGCTCAGGGCCTGGCTGATAGCTGCTTTCAAGCCTTCGTGGGCATCGCTGATCACCAATTGCACGCCTTTCAAGCCCCGCTCCACCAAAGAACGCAGGAAATCCAGCCAAAAAGCGCTCTCTTCGCTGGCTCCCAGCGCAAAACCAAGGTTATGACGCCGGCCTTCAGTGTCGACGCCGATGGCGATCACCACCGCCAGGCTGACAATGCGGTGGTTCTGACGCACTTTCAAGTACAGCGCATCCAGCCACAAGTAGGGATATGCGCCTTCCAGCGGCCGGTTGCGAAACTGCTCCACCAGCTCGTCCAGCTCCTTGCAAATGCGGCTCACCTTGCTCTTGTCGATACCGGTCAAGCCCAGCGCCTTCAGCAGATCATCCACTTTCCGGGTGCTCACGCCCTCCACGTAGGCTTGCTGCACCACCGCCAGGAGGGCTTTCTCCGTCCGGCGTCTGGGTTGGAGCAAACTCGGAAAGTAGCTGCCCTTGCGCAGTTTCGGGATGCGCAGATCGATTTCGCCCACGCGGGTCTCCCAGTTGCGTTGGCGATACCCGTTGCGGTGATTGCTGCGTTCTGGCGTTCGCTCGTGCTTTTCTGCGCCGATCTTCTCTTCGGCTTCCAGCTCAATCAACATTTGCGTCAAAAGGCGGACACTGTCCCGCAGAAAATCGTTGTCGCCATCAAGGCCTATATTGCTAAGGTACTGTTTCAATGCTATAGTTGGGTTGGTCATCTTTGTGCCTCCTTTGGTTATTTGCCTAACTCATGGAAGCACAGGATGACCTTTTTTGTCAATCCTTTTTACACCACTCTATGAGACATTATCGTTTTCCAGATCAAATTCTGCTCAATACCTGATCACTTCTCATTTTTTACATAATAGAAGAAACGTATTGTGACTGCAAAATGGTGCGGCTTTGCCCTCTCTTATGTCTGATGTTTCACCTTTATTTTACATAAACGCCCCAATAAGTTGGAAAACCACATCGACTTTGGTTCTATTTTTGTAGGAAAATTGCTCTGAAATGGCCAATGTTCTTTTAAGCCATTGGTTGAGAGTTC
>DASTDY010000012.1:0-1925 GCA_035710125.1 Saccharimonadales bacterium (SeqCode)
CAGGCCGCCGATCAGGTGGGCGAAGACCACCACGTGGCTGATCATCATCAGCGCAAAGGCATTAAAGGAAAAAGTGCCGCCCAGCTCGGTGATAAACGAACTCATGTTGTTCAGGAACTGCACGCCTTTGATCAGGAAAAAGACGCCCAGTGCTATACGGATTATGTCTAACCACATCGGGTGATGGGTGTCACCCCAATGCTCCAGTTTATGGATACGATCTGCGGTGTTCATATAGCTCTATTTAAAAAGTGAAGAAAACAAAGAACTGCTCCTTTTAAAGATACGATAATTCCCACGCAACGGGTAGTGACGGCCGTCAGGTGGAATTAGCCAATTCGTCAATCACTGTTGTCCGGATAAAAATCTGGGGTTAATAAAAAGGAGGCTTTGTGCGCCTCCTTTTGTTGTCTTAGTTTTAAGTAACGACACAAAAAACAAGACATGAACAAAAGTACTTTTTTCTCCGGACAGCCGGTCTTTGCCCAGCTGATCGGGTTGATTCCCTCGCACCTGGTGACCTCACTTAGCGCCAAGCATGAAGCGGACCGCTACTACAAGCGCTTTAAGTGCTGGGACCACGTGGTGACCCTGCTTTATTCGAGTTTTCACAACTGCACTTCCCTGCGGGAGGTGATTACCGGCATGGAAGCCTCCTACAACAAACTCATTCATTTAAAACTCACCCATCTGCCCCGCCGCTCCACCCTTTCGGATGCCAACACCCACAGAACGGAAGCGTTTTTTGAGGCGCTGTACCACCGTTTGTACCAGCATTTTTACGGGCGTTTACCGGACAGCCGTGGGGGACGCTCGCTGGAAGAGCGGCTTTTTGTGCTGGACTCCACCACGGTGAGCTTTTTTTCTGATGTGATGAAGGGGGCAGGCACCTATGGGGCCAACGGCCGCAAAAAAGGCGGAGCCAAGGCCCATGTGCTGCTCCGGGCCCTGGTGGACCTGCCCCACCTGATCTACATTACGGAGGCCTCGCGCAACGACCGAATCGCTATGGACCGCGTTGCGCTGAGCAGAGGCGACATCCTGGTCTTTGACAAGGGCTATAACCACTACGCCAAATGGCAAAGCTGGACCGAGGAGGGGATCAACTGGGTGACCCGCCTTTCGGATACGGCGGCCTACCATGTGGTCCAGGAGCGCCCCGTCAGTACCGAGGAGCAGAAAAAAGGCGTGTGTTCGGACCAGAAAATCTTTTTGGGGGCGGGCACCGGCGCCCGGCAGATCACCGTCAGGCTGGTGAGTTTTTATGTGGACAGGCACAAGAAGATCTATCATTTCCTGACCAACAACTTCCGCTTTAAGGCCTCTTCGATAGCCGGCTTGTACGAGCGTAGATGGGCCATTGAAGTGTTTTTCAAGCGCTTTAAGCAGTCCAGCCCCCTGAAGGCTTTTTTAGGCGAAAGTGAGAACAGCATCAAGATCCAGCTGTGGTGTGCCTTCATCAAAGACCTGCTGCTTAAAGTGCTAAAGGAAAGCCTGAAACGGAGCTGGTCCTTTTCCAACCTCTCGGCCATGGTGCGCCACCACCTGATGAACTACATCGATGTGGTGAAGTTTTTAAACAACCCCGACAAAGTCAAAGAGGCTATGTACAAAAGCCCGCCACCTTCCCCGCAGCTTTTGCTCTTCGCTACTTAAAGACAGGGGCATGCTAAGCAACAGCGGTAAAAAACAGGCCCCAAAGACAACAACAACGTCAAAAGGCACAACCATCCCGAATTTAACCGGACAGCAGTGATTCACTAATTAGCTAATTTACTATCCTCGTTCCCCCCTTTCCAAACCCCGGTGGCCATTTTGGCCGCTTTTGACCGAATTGGCCGCTTTTGGCCAATTTGGCCGGTTTTGGCCGAAATAAAGACAAGGAGGTAGTCAGTACCAGGCGCTCTTATCCGCACCTTCCCTAA
>DASTDY010000013.1:0-2657 GCA_035710125.1 Saccharimonadales bacterium (SeqCode)
AAGTTGGCCGTTTCTGGCAACGATGATATTGCCATTTACGTCAACCTTTACCTCGGCTTCGGTGAACTGCGCTTGACTGGCATTGGTAAGGGGAAGATTTTTCCTCCACTGTATAGTGCCAAACGCGTTCACTTTCACCAAATTAAACGCCATACGCCCCGTAGGTGCACCGAATTGGTCTTGCTCCTTCTCTCGAAGGTAAACAACCATGCCACCATCGGGAGTTGCAAAGGGTGCCGCCGAATACACATACGCGCCATTAGCAGATACAGTGCTTGTCCATGTCGTCTCTTTCCGACCGTAGTCGTAAGCCGAGACAGTTGCACTGCGCAGTCCACCCGATTCAATATACTTGTCGTAGAAGACTCTGCCATTGGCGTTGATTTGGCTGAGCTCTGTGCGTACAATTGCATCACTTGGCGTAGTGCCAAGATTAACGCCGTTGTAGCTATAGAAGGTCGCCTTCATGTTTTCGACGGTGACGAGCCCATCCTTCAGTGCAAGTAGCGTGGTGCTACAACGCACATTCGAGGCGGGAACGTCGAGTACCTTCTTTGGCTGGGTTGTGCCTGGCTCTACTTCCGGAGACAGGCCAATCAGCCGGCCACTGCTATTGATGGCGTAAATGTTACCATCTGCACCCACAGCCGGGTTTGCCATGTAGTAGGTGCACCCCAACGGGTACTTCCACTTCAGGGTGCTGCCCTTGTAGGCCAGAAGGTTGGAGCCTTGCTTTGGTGACCCATACAGGTCGCCGTTCTTGTCGATAGCAATGTTGTAAATGCAGTTACTAACGCCATCGACCTGCTGAGTGTATGGCAGTCGCCTCACTTCACTGCCGGTAGGACTATATGTTACAAGATCCTGAGGAGTCTCGTACGCATTACACCCCAGTGTCAGCTGCCCTTGCGGGCTTGTCTTTGACTGGCTGTAGATACTGTAGGTACCAACCTGCACTGCTGGCCCCTGCAGTTCTGGAATAGCCTCGGCGGCCGATGCGGAGCCTAGCGGAACAAACGCAATGAGCGATCCTAGCAAGCCCGCAAGGGCAAGTGTGGATGGCAGACGTCTTTTATGCATGACAGCCTTTCCTTTTGCCGTATTGTTAACGAACGGTATGAAAAAAGCGGCTAACACTATATTGTGTCGCCACTGAAAATCATACATAGGCTTAAGAGCCGAGGCTATTTATACATGATGCCTATGGTTTTGAAAATAGAAATAAGCATTGAATAAGAAAGTTTTAATAATTATTTAAGATATTTTTTAAATTTGAAAGGCATACTGGGCATAATGAACTTTTGGTTTTTAAAGCGGCCCGTCCACATTTCGTGGCAAATAGCCTTGCTTGCAGGCGGTATTGTTGTTGGGGTTATTGCCTCACAGACTACGGGCTGGTTTGCTTCGGTGGTGTGGCTATTTGTCGGTAGTGGCTTAGCTGCGGTAGGGATGTGGCGAGGAAAGATTTATGCGCTCCCGTTTCTGCTGTGCGGCGGGATAATTCTTGGCTTGTGGCGCGGTGGTATAGTGCAAGTAAATCTGGCGCCTTATGCAAATATTGAAGGTGCAACAGTAGAGATCTTGGGGACGGTGAGCGATGATCCGGAAGTTGATAAGCACGGCATGCTTGCCCTGCACGTTGCCGCCAAAAAGGTAAATGAACATTCTTTAGAGGGAAAGCTATGGGTTAGTACGCACGAAAAGAGGGACATAAAACGCAGTGACGAAGTGGTAATAAAAGGAAAGATAGAGCCTGGCTTTGGTAGTTTTGCGGCAAGTATATTTAGGGCAGAGATTATAGAAGTAAGGCGACCAGTGCCGGGCGATATAATGATGCAAGTTCGAGATTCTTTTGCCGAGGCAATTCGCCGCGTAATACCCGATCCGGAAGCATCGCTGGGGATCGGGTATCTTTTGGGCCAGCGCCGAGCATTGCCGCCCGAACTTGATGACGCATTAAAAATAGTCGGCCTTACTCATATTGTGGTTGCAAGCGGATATAACTTAACCATCTTAGTGCGCTTTACGCGGCGCTTATTTGCAAGAATTTCAAAATACCTGGCCATGCTTGCAGCGGGCGGCACAACCATCGGTTTTGTACTAATGACGGGCTTTAGTCCCAGTATGTCGCGGGCGGGGCTGGTGACCGGGCTAAGCTTACTTGCTTGGTATTACGGTCGCAAATTTCATCCTATTATACTGCTTAGTTTTGTAGCGGCTTTAACATTACTTATTAATCCAACGTTTGGATGGAATGACCTTGGCTGGCAGCTGAGCTTTCTCGCGTTTGCAGGGGTGATGATTGTGGCGCCGCTTTTGCATGCGTACTTTTTTGGGGATAAAAAACCAGGCACCATTAGGCAGATAATGGGTGAAACAATCGCGGCGCAAATAATGACCTTTCCCATTCTTGTCGCGGCATTTGGTGTGTTTTCGAATATTGCGGTTGTGGCGAATTTGCTAGTACTACCATTTGTGCCGCTTGCCATGCTCCTTGTATTTTGTAGCGGGCTTGCGGTCATTTTAGCGCCTCCGCTGGCACCATTTATGGCAGCACTTGCGCAGTTTGTTTTGGGGTATATGGTGGGTGTTGTGCAACACCTAGCCAACTTACCGTGGGCTCAAGCCGCTTTTACGCTTTCGCCTTTTGCAGTAAT
>DASTDY010000014.1:0-2130 GCA_035710125.1 Saccharimonadales bacterium (SeqCode)
GAGCACGAACGCGAACGGGCACGCAACCTGTGTAACCGCCACCCGTCATCCTTAGCAGAAGCACGTTTGCAGCGGTACACCCCGGGTACCCGATGTGATTAGGTCCAACGGCGTACGGCGGTTCGTCCACTCATCTCATCCACCTGACGAGCAGCAGCGATACAATTACGATAGATGAAGCTTCGACCCACACAACGGTATAAAGATTCAAAACCGCGCATAGAAAGAACGCACTGAAAACAGGAGGCCACAAGATGCTTGAAGTAGCGATCGCACTGATTGTGCTGCTGGCTCTTGACCTGTATACGGCCTCCGTCACAAAAAGCCGGAGCAGGTAACGGAACATAGTAAGCCGGCGCGCAAAGTGAAGGGACTTCCGCGATTGGAAGTCCCTTCGCTGACTTATGGGCCACCGGCTAGATCACCAGCGACACCAGCCTACCGAGCACGTAACGCGCATTGCGCACTTCCTTGCCGTCCAGCATCGCCTGCACTCGGGCGCTCGCCAGTGCCGCCTCGATGGCTTCATCCTCGCTCACGTCGGCGGGCGGGGTCAGGCGGTCGTGCACCTTGCCGTTCGCCTGTACAGCCACCTCGACCACGTCCGACGCCGCCAGCTCGGCTCTGAAGGCGGGCCACGATTAGTGGAGATGCAAGGCATTCCGGACTGTCTATGCTAATTCCGCGAGTGTGCCAGGAAAATCACAGTCTGATTAGATCAACGAATGCTTATCGTCTTCCCATCAATTGCCCGCATTTTCTAGACCGCTTCGCAACAGGGCGCAGTACATAGTGAATGTACATCCACAAGTACTTTAGTACTATTGACAGCGGCTTGGCAATGTGGCTATTATCTTGGTACCATGGAGCCTGGCGTGCGGAGCAAGCAATCATTCCATGAGCCGGCCACGATAGGGCGAGCCGTCGCTGAAGGGAGCAGGTTTCGTGTTCGATCCACGTCGAGGCATGCGTCCCCGAATGCTGAAGCTAGCGCTTCTCATATTGATCTTAGCTGTCTGTTCTGTCTTGACATTACGTGCCCAAGATGACCTAGGAATAGGAAGGATCATCGATTTCGGTAAGCAACAAAGCTACACCTTAGTGATCGCAACACCAGACCCGGCAACGCTGCAGGAAGCCAAAATGCATTTGCAGAGAGTTGCTACGCGTCAAGCTAAGTACCTAGCAAGCGCCACTCCTACAGCACCAAAACCGTTACCCTCTCCCACAATGCTTGTGCCCGAAACGTGTTGTAGTGATTACTGATCACGCTCTTTGCATAATCTCGAAAGGGGGCTGGAATGACTAGGCTCGGACGTCTCTCGGTTAGCTCTGTCCTAGTTGCATTACTGCTCTTCGGAAGCGGAATCACGGTGTACGCACAAGACGCTTCCTCTCATGGCAGTCCGCTATCGGTTACTCTTCGCCCTGGCGAAACAAAAACGGCAAAGCTAATATTACCCAACAAACCCAACAATGACTATGAGGTTGCATATCTGGAGTTGACAGGTAGCCTAGAAATGCAGGAGGCCCCAACTACCATAAGCTCCTGTCGTGGCATCCTTACCATTTACAATGGTGTGGGTAATCCGCTGTGGCGATGGGATTCGACTGAAGTCTACGATTATCATGATTTGCTTGTCTGGCCCCAGTACAATAGTTCTACGCCTTCTACCTTCCAGTTTGGGTGGGCCTACGACCACTCGGGTCTGAGCCAGCAGGGTTGGGGTAGTACAGCCGCAGTCGTGACCTCAACAGGCTATTTCACTTACTTCGGGGGCTTCCAGAGGTCGTATGGCGAAATTGAATTCTACCTGAATGGATCGGGCAATTGCAGCATCTATTCGGCGACTGGCAATTGGTAAGTCCTTGTTCGGCTCCGAGTACAACTACGTATGGGCATATCAGTAGTCTTATGGTAGGGTCTATTGTTCCGCATGCGCCTGAGTAAGGTCTGCAAAAAGTGAAGGGAGGCTACAATCGCGGTAGCCTCCCTTTTCGCCACAATCAGCTTATCACAATACTCACCAGCCGCCCCGGTACATAATGCACCTTCGTGGGCGGTTTACCGTCAAGGTAGGCCTCCACCCGCTGGCTCTGCAGCGCCGCCCTGATCGCCTCGTCCTCGCT
>DASTDY010000015.1:0-5449 GCA_035710125.1 Saccharimonadales bacterium (SeqCode)
TGCCGAAACCGATCAGGCCAGGGGCCCAACCAGTGAAGTCACCAGCGATGGCGTTGCGCAGGATGATGCCCAGCGCCAGCAACGTGCCCGCCAGCTCCAGTGCGGCCGGCAGCTTGTCCTCGCGGGTCTCGCCCGTGAGGTCGTACTTCAGACCGCGGTTGTGCAGCCAGACGCCGATCGGAACCGACACCAGGCCGAGCGCCGAGAATGCCACGGTGGCCGCGATGGCGGTCGTGATGTTGGGGGCGTTGCCGCTGAGACTGCCGTTGAGCACGAGGCCGACGGTCAGGTAGGCGGCCGCCTTGGCCAGGCTGACACCCATGTTGTTCATGTGCGCTTCCTGGAACTTGGCGCGATGACCCACCGTGCGTTCGATGAACGGGTACGCCAGCAGCATGATCAGGGTGACCCAAAGGCCGCCCAGAGCCATGGCGCCAACGCCGCTCCAGGTTCCCGAAAGATTGAAGCAGGCCAGCACACCTGCGGTCTGACCACCGGTGAGGCCAAGGCGCTGCACGAGGTAGCGCCAGTTCCTCTCGACGACGATCTCGCGATAGTCATCGAAGTGAGTCAGCTTGTCGATGGCGTACCAAAGGCCGCCAATGAACATGAGTGCCAGTAGGCCCTGAATGAGGACCGTACCGGCAACCTGTGCATCGAACAACGTGATAGTCATGCTAGCGTCTCCGATCAGTCGCTGATGAGGGTGTGCGGGGCGAAGAAGCTGGCGTTGTTGGTGATGAGATCACCGCTTTCGCGGATACCCATACCTGCAGGCTCTCCATCGATCATCCATACACCCAGCATGGGGTGATGGTCTTCGCCAGAGAACGGCGAATGGAAGTTGGGCAGCGGCGCATACTGCTGCACCACGTATCCTTCTCCCCCGTACTGTCCGCTCGTCTTCACTACCGCTTCACCATTGTTGACAATGGTGATGTTTGCTCCTTCGCGGCTAAGCAACGGCTTCTTGACGTATGAGGTCAAGTCGTGCGGCTCGTCGGCAAAGTAGGCCGGCAGCAAGTACTGGCTCTTCTCGGGATCGTTCTTGAACAGCTCCCAAAGCACGGCCAGAAGGCCCTTGTTGCTCCAGAGCTGCTTCCACGGTGGTTCGATCCACACGGTTCCGTGGGGAGTTGTAGGCGAGTACGTTTCCGGCGCGATTGCCGGCTTCGTCAGCCACTCCCATGGGTAAAGCTTGAACACGATCTGGACGAACTCGCCGTCCTTGTCCTTGTAGTAGAACGATCCATTATCGTCGGAAACCGACTTGATGAGATCTTCGATCAAGCCGACCTTCACTTTGTACCCAGCTTGCTCGGCGGTGTCCGCCAAGTAGCTGGTATTGATGAGGTCTTCACCCGTCTGCTCGTCAGAGGTGTAGACGAAGTGGATTGTGCGGACCGTTTGCCCCGTCTTGCTCTCGTAGCGAGAAATGTTGCGTCGCCACGCAGCAATCAAGGCGTCGTGGATGAAGTTCCACTGGTCCTTGTCGCCATGCTTGGCCTGGTCGAACCAGTTCCACTGCGTGAGCGCACTCTCGAAAAGAGTGGTCGGCGTGTCGGCGTTGAACTCCAGCAGCTTCGGGATACGAAGGCTGGGGTCCTGCAGGGCCATGTCGCACTCGCCGCCGAACCGGAAATCGAAACGTCCGTAGACGCTCGGGGGTTCTTCGTGCCACGTGCGAATGATCTCTGGCCAGGCACTTTCTGGAATGCCCATACGCCGCATGATGCTGGGGTGCGCGATCATGTGATCGCCGGCCTCAACACACATTTGGAGTAGGACCTTGGCGGCCTCTTCTAGTAGCTTCTGCTCACTGAGCGGAAGACGGTAGAAGGGGCCTTCACGCCAGTAGGACACCTGCTTGTGATCAGGTGTCACTACATTGGCGTACAGCATGCCTTCAGAGATGATCTGGGCTTGCCAGCCAGGACGCGGAGTCCCGTGATGTACACGCTCCATGTCAGCCTCCCGAGGAAGTTCCGCTGTTGCCCGTACCCGACGTACCCTTACTGGTTGCTCCCTTGCCGAGACCGGCGCCTGAGTCGGTACGCTGGCCAGTCGCTACCTTGCCCTTGGGGGCGAGGCCAGCACTCTGGCGAGCAGTACTGTCGTTCCACTTGATGGGCGAGCCCTTGATCTGACTCTTCGTCAGATGGGTTCCTCTGCCGTGGCTGTGGTGGCCATCCATGAAGATGAACCAGCCACCGCCACCGTGACCGTCCCCATCATCGTCGCACATGTCGTCGTCGACAATGGTGTAGCCGTTGCCATCGGCATCGGCTACGGCGCAGTAAGAGGTGCTCTTGACCTCCTGTGCATCGCCACTGGGTTGTGGCGTTGTGCCGCAAGCGGCCAGAACAAGCGCCGTAGCAGCGGCAACAAGCCGAAGCTTGATAGGGCCACGCGAGCTGGTGCTCATTTGCTCTCCCTTCCGAATTTTCAAAGGTCGTACATGTCGTTGCTAGAAGCAAAGGCAGTAAGAAAAAATGACCTCCTTCCTGGGTGCAGCACCGTCGAAGGGTCATTTATGTATATTATAGTATAAATAGCATATATTAGCAATAGTTAAATATGGATTAAATAAAAGAAGAGCGGGCTGTTATTGACAGCCCGCCGGCGATCACTTGCGGCAAAGGTCCCTTTCGTTTACTGCGATAACATGATAATAGCAGGTCGAAGGCTTTCCTCGTGGTGGCAGGTGTCGTTCGGCAAGAAGTACACTATTGTCATGCGGCATGCAGTAAAGGCGCTGGTTAAGGGCATAGCCCCCCAGATGAAGACTGCGAAAATGATCGGCTGCCGTGCACGGCTTGCCTAGATTGCCAAACGTCAGCGTGTCGCCCAGCTTCTCACTTCCCTCTTTTGGCGCAGGCAGAGCGAGCCCCTTTGCGACAAAAATACTGGCCGCTCCTCTCTTGGGCGTAGTATGAATAAGCAATCCTGGCAATAACGCCATGCCCACGACGCTAAAAGCAATGGCAATGCGTCGCTGAGTGCCACCTCCCTCGATAGTAAAAGTAAGGTCATCGCTCTCAATTCGAAATTCTGCACTGCTGCTTTTGTACCAGGGCACGACAATCCGGTCGTTGCGCCTGAGATCCTTCAATGCAACCACGAGAATAGTCCACTTCTTGTGTAGGTGCGTTACTTGGCAAGTATACTCTAGTGATATTAAGAAAGCGAGAGCGATCGAGAGGTGGGTTCGAAGTTATTCTCGAGGAATTTTTCAATGAAATGTTCAATGTGACTAAAGATGTCTGAAAACATGACTTTTTCTTCGGGCGAAAATGTGCTTAACACAAAATCGACATCGTTTGTTTGGGTGTGTAGTGAATTAAAAATACCAACTCGAATACGGGCGTAATCTTGCCCTAAGTGGGCATTAAGGGACTTTACGCCATTATTGCCCGCATCACTTCCCTTTAAGCGTGTACGGACGATGCCGAACGGCAAAGCGAGCTCATCGTGAATGACAAGCAGATCGGTGGCGATGTTTATTTTGTAAAAATCGCTAAGTGCTCGTGCCGCTAGGCCGGTTTCATTGTAAAATGTGAGCGGTTTTACAAGTAGTACCTTCTGGCCTTTGTGTGAAAACTCGGCAATTTCGGCATGGAACTTTGGCTTGTTACTAAAACTAATGTGCTTTTTTTCGGCAAAAGCATCGAGCGCCATAAAGCCGATATTATGACGAGTGTGTTGATACTTGGGGCCTGGATTGCCCTGTGCGAGGATAATCTTCATCTGTTTTTATTGTATCCCATGGAAACCACTTTAGAAATATTTCATAATAAGTAATAGAACTGTACGCTTCGCTGTCAGCGGTCTCTTGATAAAAAGATACCCCCTGGCTTGAGCTTTTGGGGTGGGACTTTTTGCTTTTTAGTATGAGAAAAACCCGCTTTTAGAGAGGTGTGAAACCGGTAATATCTTCTTACAAAAGCGGGCTTTTCTCTGTTAAAACGGGCTATGCGGCTGGATTTGCCTTAAGGCCAACATGTTCACGAAGGGTCATCAGGAGGCTGAAGGCAGTGCGGTGAACGAGCTCACCCCCTACCCAGTCGGAGCGAACGAGCGTGCTAAGCGAAGCATGGTCGACAGCATTGAGAATGGTTCGGAGCTGCAAAAGCTCGCTGTTTTCGATTACTACCCGTCTAGTGCGCTTCAGCGTGGCAAACAGTGGCATTGTGCCAATGATCTCTTCAAGTGCCTTAAGGAGATTGGGGCCGAATTCGAAGGTTTTGCCGTCGATTACAAGCCGATAAATCTGCATCATGACCCCTTAGTGATCGACGCGATGATCTCCATTTCGGGAGTGTAGATACTATATCATTTCGCGGTTAAGCGAACAAGCTACTTTTCGGCTTGCTCTTTAAGGCGATTAGCTTTGATCTGTTTTTCATCGCGGAAGCTGAGTTTTATGGGGGTGCCAGCGTAGTTGTACGTTTCGCGAATAAGGCGCTCGAGGTAGCGTTTGTAGCTCCAGTGAACAAATTTTAAGTTACTTCCATAAATAACGAACCATGGTGGCGTGGTGTCGGTTTGTACAATGTAGCGAAGCTTGGGGTGAGTGTTTTTCAGCCCGGCAGGCGGATGTTTTTGGATTGCCTTTTGTAAAAGATCGTTTAACACGCGGGTTTTGGTTTCTTGTTTGCGACGGGCCTCGATATCGAGGGCAAGATCAAATAGCTTTGTAAAATTCTGGCCGGTAACCGAAGAGGTAAAGATGAGTGGTGCCCAAGGGGTAAAATTAAAGGTATGGGCAATTTGTGGTGCTAAAGCGTCACGCGTGTAGGCATCTTTGCCCTCTACGCTGTCCCATTTACTGATAACAATTACCATGCCCTTACCCGCTTCGTCGATAATGCCAGCCAAGCGTTGGTCGAGCTGTGTGTTGAGCTCGTTAACGTCCATTAGTAGAAAGCAGATGTCGGCCTCTTCAATAGCTTGTAGGGTGCGAAGAACGCTAAATTTTTCAATGCCTACCTCTTGCTTGCCGGGCTTTCGCATGCCTGCTGTATCAAGAATTTCAATTGAGCGGCCGCCATAGCGAACTTGCACGCGGTTAACATCGCGCGTAGTGCCGGCAATGTTTGCCACCAAGGCCTGTTGTTTCCCCGCTAGCGTGTTGAAAAGATGGGATTTCCCCACATTTGGGCGGCCAATAAGGGCAATGCGAAGCGTGTCGTCGTCGGTTTCTTCGTGGCGAGCAGGAATAAGGCCAATAATCTCATCGAGAATGGCAACTATGCCTTCGTTGTGCTCGGCACTGGTACGAAGAATTGTTTTAACGCCAAGGCGACGGAATTCATCGTTTGGTAGATTTCCCTTTAGATCGGTTTTGTTGGCAACTAAAATAACTGGTTTTTTACTTCTTAAAGCTTTCTTGGCTACAATACGGTCTTCGTCGCTAACATATTGGGTACTGTCCACAACTACTAAAATC
>DASTDY010000016.1:0-1341 GCA_035710125.1 Saccharimonadales bacterium (SeqCode)
GACCGCCTGGGGAGTACGGTCGCAAGATTAAAACTCAAAGGAATTGACGGGGACCCGCACAAGCGGTGGATGATGTGGATTAATTCGATGCAACGCGAAAAACCTTACCTACCCTTGACATGTCCGGAATCCTGCAGAGATGCGGGAGTGCCCGAAAGGGAATCGGAACACAGGTGCTGCATGGCTGTCGTCAGCTCGTGTCGTGAGATGTTGGGTTAAGTCCCGCAACGAGCGCAACCCTTATCATTAGTTGCTACGCAAGGGCACTCTAATGAGACTGCCGGTGACAAACCGGAGGAAGGTGGGGATGACGTCAAGTCCTCATGGCCCTTATGGGTAGGGCTTCACACGTCATACAATGGTCGGTACAGAGGGTTGCCAAGCCGCGAGGTGGAGCCAATCCCAGAAAGCCGATCGTAGTCCGGATTGTTCTCTGCAACTCGAGAGCATGAAGTCGGAATCGCTAGTAATCGCGGATCAGCATGTCGCGGTGAATACGTTCCCGGGTCTTGTACACACCGCCCGTCACACCATGGGAGTGGAATCTGCCAGAAGTAGGTAGCCTAACCGCAAGGAGGGCGCTTACCACGGTGGGTTTCATGACTGGGGTGAAGTCGTAACAAGGTAGCCGTAGGGGAACCTGCGGCTGGATCACCTCCTTTCTAGAGAAAGCTGCATCAACACTCACACCTATCGGTTGTTTCAAGATCGGGCTTGTAGCTCAGTTGGTTAGAGCACACGCTTGATAAGCGTGGGGTCGGAAGTTCAAGTCTTCCCAGGCCCACCAGACAGCGTGGTGGCCCGGCGTCTTGCCGGGGTAAGTCAGAGGGGGATTAGCTCAGCTGGGAGAGCACCTGCTTTGCAAGCAGGGGGTCGTCGGTTCGATCCCGTCATCCTCCACCACTCATCTCTTGGTCTTGAACGGATCGTGTAGTGCCTTTAAGTAGTACCTATCAGCGTGAATCGTAAGCAGTGAGGCCATTGGCTTTAGTGCTTACGCTTTATGCGTAACGGCTGATCTTTAAAAATTTGGAAGAAGGTGGGGTTATTGTGAGGAGTTGTATTGCTTTGGCGATACGGCTTTGAGCAAAGCCCCGCATGGGTTGAGATTGTATTAACCATACGGTCAGGCGCCGAGCCTGGGTGTATGGAAAGCAAACACACCTGTAATGCGAAGACTTGATGCGTGAAAGCGTATTGAGTCCTCAAAATTATAGGGTCAAGCGACTAAGTGCATGTGGTGGATGCCTTGGCGACTACAGGCGATGAAAGACGCGTAAGCCTGCGAAAAGCTTCGGGGAGCTGGCAATAGAGCTTTGATCCGGAGATCTCTGAATGGGG
>DASTDY010000017.1:0-3405 GCA_035710125.1 Saccharimonadales bacterium (SeqCode)
TTTCGTGAGAGACGAGATCTGCACTCCAACGAGCAATCCCCTCGACACGATCAGCAACAAGACGCTGGCGCGGCACCTCGCCGCTCTTCTTCACGGCAAGAACGACGTGCACTGCTCGCGGTCGGCATCGCGCCGCAAGGCCACCAAGAACTCCCCGATCAAAGGCAAGTTCATGCCCTGGGGAATCGGTGACGCCGCTCGTGCGGGCGAATGGAAGGACGCACTCGAAGCGACCCAGCGAATCACCGAGGCAAACGAGTGGCGTGTCGGGCAGACGCTCGCCCACTTCACCAACTTGCTTCACACCCCATCACCCTCCAATCGCCTGGTTACGGCGCTGGTGAGGTGGCTTCTCGACAACGAGTTGCGCTGGGACCTCAAGGATCACCTCCTGGTTCGCTGCTTCAATGGGCCTGTCCGGGATATTCCCACCCACTGGTTCAATACCGCATGGCGCATGCTGAACATCGACCAGGACAAGCTCAAGAAGGAAGCTCTCCACCTGTGCGAGGGCAACCAGGACAAGGCCGACGAGCTGATCTCGCAGTTGTGGTAGTTTGATGAGGCTGGTGCGCCTAAAAAAGCGCACCAGCCCATCTTCGAACTTATCAAGATATCCCGTAGTTTTCTACGGGATATCTTTTGTGTGCAATAAAAAACAGGTGGCTTCACTTACCGAAGCCACCCCAACCATTTAGCACACCTCGTGCAGCCTCAAAAGCTCCTCAAGCGTCTTCAGGCGGTTTGTATGCATTGCAGACGAAGGGTTCAGCTCCACATCAAGGGCACTGCCGCTCCAGCTTACACGCCGCACATGACGGTTCGCCTTCACCTTTTCAAAAAAAGCTCTCGCTTCTTTAGAGTCGGGCCACTTACCGCAGTTCACACCTCCAAAGATAGCAATACGTCGATAGTCGCCACGATCCTCAATCCTAAAATGGCGCGCCACATGAGGATTGTTTGAAAGACTATAGCGATCGCGGGCAATTGTAACGAAGTAAACCGTAGGCTCAAGCTCGCCCAAATCCTCCAAAATGCCACGCAGTTCGTTTACCGCCGTTGCCATGTCGCGCGACTGAAGCCAAAGCCTGTCACCCTCCACCTGGCTCTGCGGGAGCTTTTTGTACAGCTCCTTCCATGCACCAGACCAAGGCACAGCATAAAAACGCTTGCGCTCGGCGTAAATATGCATCTCCACAGCCTTGGGTTTATGATGAATAACAACACATCCCGTAAAGAACATTGGCAGCATCGTGTAATCCAATCTGTCGTTGTATTCAGGCTATGCATAGTTATAGCACACAACTATACTAACGTCAAATACAACAACCACCTGTACCTTAGGCTGTTTAAAAAATATTTTTTATATATTGCACTTCTTTATCTTTTATTTCAACAAGGCTATATCCTTCTAAATATCTCTTTGCCACCACATCGTAATCCTTAACTATATAATAATCATTATATACGCCAATGATTACCTTTTTGCTTTCTTCGCCGTTCATCTTAATAACATATACATCACGCGTCGTACTGGCTGCGCTAAAGCCAGAAGTAGGTATCGCCACTAAAGATAAACTAATTGCCGCAATGTACACTGCAGTTAGTTTTGGTTGTCGCCCAGGAATATGCTTGCTTCCGACTTGTTCATACTTTTCTTTAATTAGGCTGGAAAAAGGTTGGCGCCGCAGTTTGGCTTTTCCGTAAAGCCATCCAGTTACCAACATCGCATATCCCGCTCCTATAGCGCTGGCCAGCGCAAGTATTTTAAAACCTTGAATAAAAATCGGCTCGTGATGAATAAACTTTGAAAGTGCCGAACAAAACAGAAAAGTAAAGGCAAACATAGCCAAGACCATTACTTGCAATACTCGCTCTTTTATATGTACCGCACCAATCTCTCCTTTTACCCTCTTCTCAATACTTTTAAAAAGCATTGATTGCGTATACGCCGCCGTCCCCACCACAAGCCCAATTGTAAAACCTGTAATTAAAAAATTTTGCAACTTCACCTGAACAAGATCGTGGGAAATACCATAGCTCGACAATCGAGTAAGTTCATATACCAGATTTATTGCATAGGCAATAACCGTAATACCAAACACCACCAAGGCCGAATCACGAACCGACATGTACTGCCGCATACTACGCACGGCGCCTTCGTGCAAAATCCATTTTGCGCGTTATTTTAAACACCTCATCTGGCTTTGTGTACATAGTAAGAAACCGAGATGCTTTTCGCGTGTCAGTTTCATGCAAAGTTCTACCATTTAAAAGTAAAAGCCGGCAGAGAAGAGTTGTTTTAATCTCTTTCTCTGCCGGCAAAATTAGCCCCGCCTTCGTTTACTGCCCCATCACGGCAATACCGAGCTTGGGGGTGTAGACCTTGTCAGTGCTGCTTACGCCAAGAGCGCCAGCGACGAAGGTCATCGGCATCTCCGTGTCCTGGAGCTTCCAGGTAAAAGGCACTACCGAGAGCAGCGAAGGGATTTCGTTGGTCTTGAACGCCATCCACGGCTTCTCAATCTGGCTGCGCCAGTCGAAGTCATCTCGAGCTACCGGCCCTTGCGGCGTGTGCTTGAACGCCATCAGGGCAGTCAACCATCCGGTGACGTTTTCGCGCCCCGAATCCGACTGGAACTTGTAGACCGATGACCAGAAATCGTTGTTGGGCTCCTTGCCACCCGCCGTCTCGCTGACCTCCTGAAGTACCGGCAGCAACGCTGCAAAGTAGTTCTGAAGACCGCCGAAACGTTCGGCAAGCAAGGTCGTGCGGTAGTGGAGCTGCTTCCAGTCCTCCGCCATACCCTCCAGCCGAACCATCGGAATGTGGCACATGGTGCGCACCGCGTACTCGTAATACGGGCTTGCCGCATCCATCAACGCCACAAGCGAAGCAACACGATCGAGCTGGGTCGACGTACTGAAGCTCGGCACGAACAGCGACATGATGTCGTCGCCGAGCACGAACTGCAGCTGCTTCTCGAACATGCCGAGCGTACGCAACCAATTGTTATCGACCAACAGGTCGTTGTCGAGCACCTCGATCTCGGTCTTCTGACCAGGGAACCAGGTGAACATGCTGGCGTACTGAGTGGCGTTCAGCTTGATGTGCTGAGCCACCTGGTTAACAATCGTCTGCCAGATGACATCTGGGTTCAAACCGAAAGCCTGGTGTGTCGCAAAGCACGAGTGGGCCGTCTGAATCAGAAGACCCGTCGTCGGGATGGGGTAGGCGCGACCCGGAATGGGACTACGCCGAAGCTCCTGTACCTCAACCATCGGCAAGCCGAACTCGCCGTGGCTGAGGTACTGCACCCGCCCCGCGCCCACAGTGTCTGCCAGAAACTGCTGGGTGTCGAACAAACGAACCTCGACGCGCGGGTCACGCGAGTGGTCCAGAAA
>DASTDY010000018.1:0-43741 GCA_035710125.1 Saccharimonadales bacterium (SeqCode)
GCGGTTAACCTCTACCGCGTGCACGTCGGCGGCATCCATAACAGGGTATGCCGTGGAGCCGTAGCGCTGTTGCATCTGGTTGCGGAACGCAGCCAGCATGCCGGCGTTGTTCTTATCGAACCAGAACAGCCGGCCACCGGCAGCCACGTACAGGTGGCCTTCGGTGGATTGCACGATCATGGCGTCGGGGACGGGGCCGCGGTGGAGATTGGGAGCACTCCAGGTTTGGTTACCTGCCAGCATGTTGTGCTTGGCGCGGGCCATGAGGGCGATGAGTCCTATGGACTCGCCGATCCAGCGTTGTTTATACGCGGTCTCGTGAGTCCCAAGATTCAGAGCACCACCAACAAGGTTGCCACGGCACACCTCATCGCCATCTGCGCACCAACTACCAGTTTTGTACACAAAATCAGATGGCAGATAAGGAATGCGCGAAGGAGGAGCCGAGTAAGGGCCCCATCTCATACAACCATCACCTTGCATAACCCAAGGATATCTTGACGGCGCAAAACAGTTCATAAGGCTGCCGTTATAAAACCGCGGATCGCCATACAGCGCGACATATGCAATGCGGTCTTTAACAGCGGCCGGCAATCCCCATTCAAGGGCTAGACCAATGACATCGGCACCCTGGGAGTAACCACCGAGCACGATCGCCTCATGCGGGCAGTTGCGCGCGCTGAGGAAATTCGTGAGTTCTACTGCACCTACGTTAACGCTGGCAGCATAACCAGGGAACGCCCATCCCCAGCCTTTGAGGGCGGGGTAGCCGTTATTATCGAGCCTATCGTTATTGTTTAGGTCGCCAAGCTCGAGGTTCAGATAGGAGAGATTAGGCAGATTGCTCTGAAGCCCTCTCTCGAACTCCGCATTTTCTGGAGGATTCCACTTAGTCTCGTCCTGCGACCCCCTTGCGAAGATCGAAAGAACAGCCTGGCAAGCTGGGCCATCGCCTGGCGGGTCACCTTCAGCAAACGCACGAGCCGGCACCAAGACATTCGCCGCAAACAAAAGGCCTACAGCAAACGTCCGTAGTAAAGCTCTGCCACGTCTGTATCGTCTCACATTAGCCCTTCTGCAAAGAACGCCCCTGCCTTGTACAGGAGACTACAAGAGGTTAACAAAGGTTCCCTAAACTTACAAGGCCAAAGTTAGTTTTTTATATTTGAAAATCAAAGGAACCTGCGATATACTGCACGCATATTCGATTCTAAAAGGACAATGTAATTAACCATGGCACTCCACCACCACATCGCTAAACATAAGAAGATAATATATAGGGTATTTGTTGTTTTGGTGGTGTTTTTTGTTGGGTGGGGGGTGGTGAGTTTTGTGGAATTAGACATGACGTCGAAGTCCCAGTATGCACACCTGGAAAGCGAAATAGCTAACGTGTCAGATAAACTCAAAGGTCTTGGGGCAATAGAACGCGCAGATTTGACAGTAAACGGCGGCAACGGTGCTTTAAAGATGCTTAGGTGTATTCCGGATGAATCCTGCCCGTTTGTGAGCAGAAATTGGTTTGTTCCTATTGAAGACGGCAAGGGTACTGAGTTCCTGAAGGGTATTGTGAAGGAGGGGTATGTGATTAACGAAAAAAGCTCCTACCTTGCTTGTGACTTTTACCTAAAAGATGGATGTGGTGCACTTGCCAATAAATCAAATGTAAAGATGTCTATTTCAATAAGTAAAGCTTCTGAAAATATACAGCCCAATGAAAATATCGCACCAAAAAAGTGGTATCAGTTGTCGATTAGCTTTGTTCGATATTAATCTTAAATAAAATATGGCACTCCACCACCACATCGCAAAACATAAGAAGATGATATATAGGGTGTTCGGACATTCCCTTACTTGGCGCGACTGATCGTATAAACCTACCTAAACCGCTTCTGCCCCATCGTTAGCCTCTAGCTCCTCTGGGTGTAGGCGCTGCTTGTTCCATAGTTTTGCATACAGGCCTTTTTTAGCGAGTAACTCTTTATGGCTGCCGTCTTCTATAACTTGGCCTTCGTGCAGTAGTACTATCCTATCCATTTCTGCCAGCGTGCTTAAGCGGTGTGCAATTACAATTGCTGTTTTGCCTTTTAGTATGGTGGCGAAGGAGTTTTTAATTATTTGTTCGCTTTCGCTGTCTAGCGCGCTGGTTGCTTCGTCTAGCACGATTATTGGCGAATCTTGCAATACCGCTCGGGCAATGGCAATGCGCTGTTTTTGGCCACCACTTAGTTTTACCCCACGTTCGCCTACAATACTTTTGAACTTGCCTGGCAACGCGTCTATAAACTGCCCTGCATGTGCTGCGTTGGCGGCGTCTTGCACCTGCTTATCGGTGGCTTCTAGGTTAGCCAACCTAATATTTGCGGCAATGGTGTCGTGGAACAGTAGCGGTTCTTGCGGTACGTAGGCAATGTTTCTTCTTACTTCTTGAGCTGCGGCATGCTGTATATTTACGCCATCTATAGTAATGCTGCCTTGCTGGTTTTGTTCAAACCTAAGCAACAACTTTGCCAGCGTACTTTTGCCGGCGCCGCTTAGGCCTACAATGCCCACTTTTTGTTGGGCCGGAATGGTTAGGTTTAGGCCTTTAAACACTGGTATATGGGTATCGCCTTCGCTGTACGAAAACTCCACGTCTTTAAAAACTATTTTGCCCTTAACTTTGCCTAGTGGCGTTGGGTTTTTAGTGTCGGTTATCACGTTTTTTTCTTGGATTAAATCGAATGCAGGGATTATTTTATCTACAAAATCGTCGTGTTCATCGAGCGCATCGGACAGTTCGTAAATGGCGGCTAAAATGGTGAATGAATACGTAATAACTAGTACCGCACCCGCAACATCGATTAGTCCCCCACTAATGCGGTGCACTGTAGTCCAGAACAGTGCCAGAAAAAACATTACGGTTATAAGTTCGCGCCAGGCGATCATTTTAGCCTGCACAGCATAGCGGACCATGAACAAATTTGTTTCTTTCTTCATATTTTCGCCCAGCGTGCGGGCAATGGATTGCTCTTGCGCGGCAGACTTAACTGCCACAATATTAGTAACTGCGTCAGAAATTATGCCAGAGACTTTTTTATACATTTCGCGCGATTGTACGCGGTACGGCGCAATTTTTTGCGATGCATACAAAAGGTACACGGCCTGTACGACACTTAGCGCAAGCACTAAAAGCCCCAACAAAATATCTACAAAGCTAATAACTATAATTGGGACAATAAGGGTGAATGCGGTGGTTAAGTAACTCTCGCGTAACTTACGTATAAGCATTATAGAATTGTCGCCGTACTGGCGCGATGCGGTGGTTATATAGCCGGTCATGCTTTCGTTAAAGTACTTTAAATCTTTGACGAGTAGTTTATTAAAGTAGCCGCTGAGCATATGTTCGTATACGGGGTTTTCGCCCAATAACGCAACATACCGTGTAAGCGGCGACAATATGCCTATCACGGCCGAGGCAGACGCAAAAATAAGTACCATATTTTTGGCGCGGTCGTAATCGCCTTTTGCAAGGCTCGCAATCAATACGCTCGCTACAATTGGCAAAACCACAAATTTGCAGGCACGAGACACAAGCGCCATAACAAACGAAAGCTGCACTTGCCAGCTTTTGCCGTAGGTGCGTAACAAGAGCGAATATACGCGACGGTAATTAGATAGGGATTTTCTTTTAAGCATTGCGGCCTTTTTGTACTTACGTATAATACCACTATTGCAGATTTATTAACTATGTGATGTAATATTTTTAAGGATTGTTTCATCTCACCGAGGAGCGTTCTGATGCAGAGTCCCCTGAGGGCCATTGTGCAACTGATCCAACGGCTGGACTCATTGCAGGGTATGGACCTGACCTTCAAGGGCACGCCACCCACCGCCCGCAACATCGACGGCCTGTTGCCGCCGAAGAGCGGACTGACGGCAAAGAAGGTGTCCCCCACACTTGTGAGGGGTGGCTCGTTCAAATGCAGAGGCACCTACGTGGGTGTCATGCCAGCTGGGTCAGTCCATCTTGGGCCCACCGACGAACTAAAGACACTCGTTCCGGGGCTTCGGCTTTTCTTCGTCGGCTCGGAGGACGATGTCAGCTTCTCGTTCAAAGAACTGGAAGTTGCTACCCCGCAGGAGATCCGCGAGGCAGAGGAAGTGGCAGTCGAGTTGGCAAGAGGACAAGCGAAGAAGGCCAGGTGCAAGGAAAACCTGCACCACTGCTTCGACCATCTCTTCCGCGCGCTGGCCGTGCTGCTCGACTGTCCTCGCCTCGACCTGCCGCAGTGCAGTGGTAACTGCAGCTACGGCACATGCACGTACAGCATGGAGACATTCGTCTGGAAGTGCGACACCGAAGGTATCGACCCTCTCGACGTACTAAAGGTGGCGGCCACGGCCAGCTGAGGAAGCGATCTGACGCCCCGTTCCGCAGTGCTGGAACGGGGCGCTTCTCAGAAAAAATTTGTGCTCGCTATTGGTGCACCACTTTTATGCTCATTGTTGCAATCCAAGTAGGCTCAACCGGATAAAAACTACTATGCCAATAACTATCGTAGACAATCTCAAACATAACCAATATTGACCTTTTTTAGTTGCTCATGTTAATTTAATCCTAAATGAGCGAACACTTTCCCTATAGAGAAGATCCTTTCGAAGCTAAACCTCTTGATTATGCAGGCGAGACATCTTCTGAAGATCTCTCTGATATTGACCCGCCTACTCCAGAATCTAGGCCTGGCGACGCGATCGAACGTGATGGGAGGACGTATGTCCTTGTACCTGAGCTCCGTTGGTCTGAGCGATGGGAAGACGGTAAAAGAATTCCATTCCAGACTCCTTATACCTATAAACAGTACTACGCCCACACTTACGAAGAGCCAGAGACGGGGCGTAGGATACCTGGCCCAGGCTGGGATGCTAAATTTCGTTTATATGATGATAAAATAGCCATTCTACTGCACAATAGGACGTTCACCAAAGGTGAGCTCGAAAACATTCCGGCGAATCTTCCCGATGAGGAGTGTTTGTTTGTTAGTGAACCTGATGGCGGCAGGGCTGCAGAATACGAAGAGTACCTAGAGAAAAGTACTACACAGTAACCCTTTGGCACTACCCTAATACCTCTGTTGATAGTATAATTGCTCCATGTCCTTAGAGATCGGCATTGTGGGCCTACCCAACGTAGGCAAATCTACCCTGTTTAACGCGTTGACCGACGCGCAAATTTTAGCTGCGAACTATCCGTTTGCTACGATCGAGCCTAACACAGGCATTGTGCCCGTGCCCGATGCACGGTTAGATGCGCTGCAAAAAATGTATTCAGCCCAAAAAGTAATTCCTGCCACTGTTACGTTTGTAGACATTGCCGGATTGGTTGCTGGCGCGAGCAAAGGCGAAGGCCTGGGCAACAAATTTTTAGCCAACATCCGCGAATGCCACGCCGTGTGCCATGTGGTGCGCGCCTTTAGCGACGACAACGTACTCCACGTGGCCAACAAGGTAGAACCAAAAGACGACATTGACGTTATTAACACCGAACTTATTTTGGCAGACCTACAAACAATCGAACAACGCCTAGGGCGGATTGGTAAAGAAATTAAGGCCAACCCCAAAATAAAACCAGTTGCCGACTATATTGAACGGCTTAAAGAACATCTGCTACAAGGCACTCCCCTACACCAATTGCCAAGCATCGACCACGAAGCTATTCGCGATATGCATTTACTTACCGCAAAACCAGTGATTTATGTGTTTAACGTAGATGAATCCACCCTGGCCAACAATGCGCGCAAGCAAGAACTTGCCGCCATGGTTGCGCCCGCCAAAGCTGTGTTTATTTGCGCCACGCTAGAAGACGAGCTGCGGGCGCTCGACCATGCCGACGCCCAAGAAATGCTGGCCGAATACGGCCAAACCGAGCCCGGCCTGCACCAACTTATTAATGCCGCCTACAGCACGCTTGGCTTGCAAAGCTACTTAACTGCAGGGCCAAAAGAAGTGCGCGCTTGGACTATTAAAAAAGGCAGTACTGCGCCGCAGGCTGCCGGGGTAATCCATACCGATTTTGAACGCGGCTTTATTGCCGCCCAAATTGTTGATTTCAACGATTTAATGGCCACTGGGTCTGAGTCTGCCGCCAAAGCCGCCGGTAAAGTTCGCACCGAAGGCAAAGAGTACGTTATGCGGCCAGGCGACGTAGTAGAATTTAGGTTCAACGTATAGCGCTATTGGGGGTCTCGCCGCCACACGTATGGCTTTTCGGCAAGACCCCCTTTGGGTTGGTCAGCGCGGACTGTTGGCGGTGCTGCTGGGCGCCGCGCAACGGGGATTTTCTGAACCGTTGTCGTGCATGTCTACCAATAGGGCAATGCGCCCCTCAGGTTTGTCGAACTTACCGTTCTCGTATTTGGGTAGCTCCGACGCCTTGAGCGGTTCCAACCCTGAGTACGCCACCAACAACGACCGGCACGCAGGTGCGGCAGGCGCCGGTACGGTTTTAGGCTGCGAACCGTCTACCTCTACAGAGACGATGTTGAGAGCTACAGTCAGAGGTGGCATTGGTGACGCCGACGACACAGGGTCACCCTTGACCGGAAACATGGCAACGTTGACTGCTGCGGGCTGGCTCAGGACCGGGTGAGTTGTACCGATGACAACAGATTTGCCATCGAACCCCACCATATCGGCACGGCGCAGCCAATCACCCACAGTGTTGTCGCTCCATAGGCCGTTCTCTACTTTGCCCTCGACATTGAGGTGCAACGGCAGCTGCGGTGACACACCAGGCTGTACAGACAGGCTGGCAACGTGCCGCACCACCACTGCCCCGGCAACCAGCAGCACAGAAACAACCGCCGCTACCAAAAACATTTTCTTCATGAGTTCCCTAGGCTAGTACGGACTGACTTCCGCCAAGAACTATATAATAGCTAGGTAAAAAATGGAACAGTATGGGCTACACTCAGCCTAACTTGTTATACTTACCTTTGTGACCGGCGATTTTACATTTATACATTATAGTTACGACCATGATTTGCAGCCATCGCTTACGCTCCTTACGAGTGGCAATGACTCTTTTACACATTTTTGCCCCAGAGGGCAATCATTAACATTGCAATTTACCACCACTACCCGCTACTGCACTGGCTGGCACGACCTTGCCTCGGGCCAGAGCTTTCCCTGCCCCGATGCCACCTCTGTGCCAAAAGAATACAGCCAGTGCGTGCAATGCCAGCGAAAAACCGGTTTTAATCCGGCATTTTATAATGCAAATAACGTGTCGCCCCAACAACAGGAGCGTAATGCACAGCCTCATTTTTTATACTTGGCACACTTTGCCCCAGGTGTGGTTAAGGTGGGGATAAGCTGGAGTAAGCGCGGTATTCGAAGGCTATTAGACCAAGGCGCACGCAGCTACCTAGTTCTAAAAGAATACCCTAATGCTCACGTTGCCAGGCAATACGAGGCAAAAATAGCCAGCTTGCCAGGTATTGCCGAAAGCCTACAAAGCAAAGCAAAATATGCGCTGCTCGCCCGCCCTTACGACCAAAATGCAGGGGCACAAGAGCTGTGCGCTGTTCGCGACCGCATTGTAAGCGAGCTTGCTATACAGCCAGACGACAACCACCCACAACACCCCGACCACCACTATATTGCCGACCATACCTTTACCGCACGCGACCTCATAACCATTGACGGTAATTGTATTTCTGGCTACTGTCTTGGCCTTATTGGCAGCGCCTTAATTACCGAACAGGACGACACTCCGTACATGTTAAGCCTGTCTCACCTTACTGGCTACCAAGTTTCTATTAGCGACAAAGAGCGCCAAAACCAACACACGCCCAAACAAACTAGTTTATTTTAGTTACTTGTACGTATAATACAAAGGTTGCATATTTCGCACATTAGGGAGAGGCATGACCAACATACAAGTTGCACTCATGCACTGGGATTCACCGCCAAGCCCAACAGCTGTGCTGATGTTTAAGCACAAGTTGCCCGCGGCTGCGTACTTCAGCCAGGACTTCAGTGCACGGAAGCCACAAGAACTGCGGCGGGTAGTGCCTAAGCGGGTGGCCGATTTTCTGCAGGAGGCGCTAAAAACAGAGCTTTTGCTCTCTGTGAACCGCCGCCGCCAGAAGACCAAGGTTTTCCCCAAACAACTGGTCCTGACCATGATAACTTTGGGCAAAGAGCGTCCGCTCGACGAAGACCTGCTCAAGCTGGCAGAGCTTGCCGAAAGCATGTGCGGCAGCCGCGCAACCAACGCCGAGCTGCTGGCAAAAGACCGGTTCGTACTCGACAACCCCCTGCCACTAGAGCTCGAGGAAGTTCGGGCGCGGCTGGAAATCGCGCTCTGCAAGCTCGAAAAAAAGTCCCCGAAACTCAAGGCGCAGCAAGCCAAAAAAACTGCCAAGTAGAGGATCAATGCTGCTAACGCTTTTTGGTGCAGAGTTCTCAGAAACCGAAGGTGTCCCCGCCTTCACAGTGTGCACCCCAAACATCTGGCTACCTGACAACCCAATAGGCAGCTGGACGCCGCGTACACTCACCCACCCTTCTAGGGCGACTCGCGCTGCGCTGCCAGAATGGCTGCTGAACGCCTTGGCAATGGGGGCAAACCGCGGCATCGTGTCGGGCTTCTCCATTCTGGAAGCACCACACGGAGCTGCGGCGAAGGACGAGACAAAAGAAGTCCCGTCCAACCTGCTCAACCTTCGGGGGACACCGCTAGAGCCAGGTAGTAAGGCTGTCTCGCGGTACGGACAACTCACCCGCCTGTTCGAGGTAGAGGTGAGCAGCGACTACTGGGCGCCTGCCGACCAGGTAAAGAAAGTCGCTACGCAGCTAGAGCTGGACGCCGACAAGGCAGCAGAACACAACTCTGCTACCAACCTGCTGGTGCGTTGGGTACTTGCCCTGCACGAACTGGCGGTAATGCAACAACCATAAAGGGAACGGGGTCAGCCTGCACTGACCCCGACCCTCGACACTACAAGCCCAACTTACTTTTTGCGCTCTAAGTACTCGCCGGTTCGCGTATCTACTTTTACAATATCGCCCTCTTTAATAAATGATGGCACCTTAACAACCAGTCCCGTTTCGAGTGTGGCATCTTTTAACACACTGCTTGTGGTGTCACCTTTTACGACGTTCTCGGTGTAGGTAACTTTTAAGAACGTGTTGAGCGGCAGCTCTACGTTAATAACTTTGCCATCAAAAAACTGCAAAGTTACGTCGTCTGACTCTTTTAGATATGGCGCGGCATCTTCTACGAGGTCGGCTGGGAGTTCAAACTGTTCAAACGTTGCGCCGTCCATAAAATGAAAACGGGCACCATCTGTATACAAATATTGTACGGTGCGGTTTTCTACATGGGCAGGTTCGAGCTTATCTGACCCCTTAAACGTTTTTGGGATCACATTGCCATCGAGAAGGCCCTTTAAGCGGACATTCACAATAGAGCCACCACGCCCCATAACTTTTTGCGAATATTCAATAACGCGGTAGGGCCGGCCATCTAGCTGAATGAGCACACCCTTTTTAAGATCAGTTATTCCAAACATACTATCCTTTATAAATGTTGCATAATAATATGCAGTCCGTTGGTGAGATCGATACGGCTGCGAATGTCCTCTAACGGGTGGACTTCTGGACGGCCATCGTACACCTCAAAATCAGGCGAGGTAATCTGAGCCTTGAACACATAAATATAAATGTCTTCTTGGCCGTTGTTGTTGGGTAGGTCGATTTCTTTGACCGCTTCTAGTTGTAGGTTATCTACATCGAGCGATGTTTCTTGCGCCAACGCACGCTTTACCGCAATAAGCGGTGTTTCGTGCGCGCCAATGTCTGCGCCAAAGAATCCGAGCTTAAGCGGTGCAAAAGGCGATCCGGCGCCACGGCGCTGCACTACAAACAAACCATTTGGTAGTTGTAGCAGCGCAGCAGCGAGTCGTGCCATACCTTAATTGTTAGCTACAAACGGCAGCAATGCAAGATGGCGCGCGCGTTTGATAGCGGTTGCAAGTTGTGATTGCTGTTTTTGGCTCAGGCCAGTCTTAGTGCGTGGCTCGATTTGGCCGTACACATTAATATAGCGCTGAAGTTGCTTTACATCTTTATAGTCAAAATATTTAACGTCGTTTTTAAAACGTTTCATGGATTCTTTTTACTCCTAAAATCGCTTAGAATGGGATTTCGCTTAAATCAATAGGTTTGTCGTCTATATCCTCTACTGGCTTGTCTTGGGCTTTGCTGGTGCTTTTGCGCGGTGCGCTCGCACCACTGTAGCTACCGCCACCATCGCCGCCTGCACCTCCGCCATCGAGGAAGGTAACGTCGCTCGCGATAACCTCTACTTTGCTGTGCTTCTGGCCGTCTTTTTCCCAAGCACGCTGGCTTAGCCGACCTTGCACAAGACACTTGCGGCCTTTACTTAGGTATTGGTTAACTAATTCGCCCAACTTACCCCAAGCAGTGATGTCAAAAAAGTCGACAGCTTCCTGCGCCTGGCCGCCTTGGTCTTGCCACGAACGGTTAATCGCTAGGCTAAAGCTGCAAACGCTTTGGCCACTTGGTGTGGTGCGAAGTTCTGGGTCGCGTGTGAGGTTACCCATTAAGATAACTTGGTTAATGCTTTTGCTCATACCCCTACATACCCTCCTAAAACTCTATTCTTTTTCTTTCGCGTCGGTTTCTTCGGTGTTTTCTTTAGCCTTAGCCTCTGCTTCGGCCTGGGCGGCACGAGCCTTAGGGTCTACGGCGGTTAGCAAGTAGCGCAGCACTTCGTCTGTAATATTGAGCGTGCTTTGCAGCTTTTTAACTGTTTCTGCAGGCAAGGCTACCTCTAGGTACATATACACGGCAAATTCTTCACCGTTAATACGGTAGGCTAGCTTGCGCTTACCCCAGCTATCTTCTTTTGTGATGTCGCCTTTGTTGTCTGCGATAATTTGGCGCAGTTTGGCGAGCGGCTTTTCCAGATCAATTTCTAGATCTGGGTGAAGCAATACAACGAGTTCATAATCTCGTTTCACTTATAGTTCCTCCCATGGAATCCAAACTTGTTGGATACGTTCGCGACATGCACGGACGTGGTTAGTTTTTAACAGAGGTAATTATACCGTACTTCTGGAGCTTATGCAAATTGGACCACATAAAACGACTTCGGTAGCATCACAGGTACCACTCGGACCACTACTCTTGGGTGTGAGGGACAAGCGAAATCGATGGCGTAGTAACCACAATATCGAATCCATACTTATCTAGGATTGTTTGGATTTCGGCCATGCACCGGTCCATACGCCGTGCGCGGTCTTCTGCGAGCACTTGCAGCGCTTTTGACACTTCATCTTTTGGTGGTTGGTCTAATTTTTTATCCATAAATAACCTCCTATGCGTTTGCCACTGTGGTTATAGTGCCCGACGATCCACGGAACTTAAGCGCGCCGGCCTCCACATATAAAATACCTCCGGCGGTTGGGTTTGCCGTTGGCACGGTGGCTGCGTTTGCTATAGCCACTACTCCTGCGCCTGCGCCAACAGACGTTGTGTTGACACGCAGGTTTACCCCAACATGGAACGTGTCATCGGTACGCAGCACATCTGCGGCACTACGGTAAAGGTTAGTATCGCGCGCAGCAGTGCCATCACCAAATTCATGCTTGCCGTCGGCATATATAACCATACGAGCATTACCGTCATTGTCTACCCGAACATCTAACGCCCTGGCCGTAGTGTTGAACATGGAGCCTGCAAATGCTGCGCCGTTGCCAACGTCTACCCCTGGCTTTGCGTAAAAGCCATGGCTGCCGTTAGCGCTCCATACCACAGACACGCGGGCCGAAAGCGACGACGAAGCGCCAAATGCCACGTTACCATTCGACCGTTTAACGAACATGGCCGTGCCTGCATATCCACCGTTGTTGTCGTGACGGCGGAGTTCAAAATCGGTGCCTTCGTTTCCGGCTGCTTCTGTGGTGCTGTTGGCACGGATTTTCCACCGTTCGTATGCACCGCTCCTTCCTGAATGGGTTGAGAGCAAAATATCTTTGTTGTACTGGTTTGGGCCACCAACACGAAACACGCCAGACGACGCACGAACACTTAAATCAGCCAAGTTAGTACGGATGTTGGTAATATCTATGCCAATCGGATCACCCGGCGCAGGCGGATTGTCTTGGTCAATAAATGGCACCTCAAAACGGGTTTGCAGGGCGCCGGTGGTGTCGGGTATCTCAATCGAACCATGGCCATGGACAGACTGCTGGTCGTTCGCCTTCCAGTGCGCACCGATCCACCAGATTGGTGACCAGCCCTCTGATTCATTTGGCGTTTCGTCACTATTATAACCAGCCTTTGGCATATACCAGGCGTTCATCGCCTTGGAGTCAGACCGCATTAAAAAATGTCGCACGGTTTCGCCAAAAGAGCCAGTCTGGGCCCGTTGGTAGCTGTACAAGTTTAGGCGGCCGGTGGTGTCGGTACCGGTACCGTCGTCTTCACCGCCAAACGACGACGAAATATTAATGCCGGTAGAAAGCGACTGCGACCGCCCAAGCGGCAAAGATGTTGGCCCATCTACCGCATTTACTACCACCGCACCACTTACAACGCCACCAGTTTTAGGATATTTGTTAGATAAATCAGCTTGTAATCCAGTCACCTTTGACTGGTCGATTGGTTGCAGCGAGCCATCGCTATTGTGTGCTACAGACAAATAGTCGTTTAGTACATCGCCCCAACTATCTTGATCTCCACCAACCTCTGGCAAACGAGCCATGCTTTCCCCTCCAAATTATTTTTGCACATTTAAAACCAACAGAGACGGCTACATACCCTCTGTGTAGTGTTAAATTTTTACCTTAAGCATAATACCCATTGTTCCCCAATGTTTCAAGCTTTTTCTATAAAATATAATTGCAAGAATTTAAAAAGTTTTGTATAGTTAGTGTGCCTTCGGGGCTTTTTTTGTGCTCGAAGCGCACCTACTGTTACGACTGTCCTGCACGACAAACGCGAAAGGGTTTGTGTTGCCAACCGACACATTGCTGCACATCGGTGACATCCGGGTCACGTACGACCTGATGTCCGCGATCATCGCAGCGCTCGTTCTGCTCTGCACGTTGGCCGTCCGCTACTTTTTCCGCCGTGGGAAGCCCCTCGGCGGCGAAAGGAGCAGCGCCAACGCAAGCCTCGCGACACCGACACCGCCCGACAGACTCAAGCCGCCCGCCAATGCGCCCCGCGCACGGTTGCTCACCCCCATGTGGGGGCTTTGCCTTCTGCTGACGCTCTCGGCACTGAGCGCCTGGGGTTTCTACCACGTCTTCACGACCAACAAGTACCTGGCTGGCGACTACACCGGTCAGTTCAAGTGGTCGTACGTGGCTGTGTTCGCCTTCCTGGCGATCCAGCTGCTGCTGGCCTACTGTGAACGGCCCAAGTACGGCTACGTCAACGGCAACAGGTACTACGTGGTCACCCTGGTGCCGCTGTACAACGAGGATCCTCGGATCGTCCAGGCCGCCATGTCGTCGCTGTTCTACGCCAGCCGTCGGCCCAACGCCATCAGCGTGGTGGACGACGGCTCCACCAAGGCGGACTACACCCAGCTCCGGGAGTGGTTCCTGCAGCAGGCTGAGCAGCTCGGCATCGCAGCTGCGTGGGAACGGACCAACAACCGCGGCAAGCGCCACGCGCAGGTCACGGCTGTGGAAAAGTTCAAGCCGCAGCTCGAAGCCTACGGCGAGCACGCCATCATCCTCACCATGGACAGCGATGGCATTCTCGACCCCGAGGCGATCCACCAGGGCCTGATGCCCTTCAGCGACGACAAAATCCAAGCTGTCGGCGGTGTGGTGCTGGCCAGCAACAACCGGGTGAACCTCCTGGCGCGCTTCACCGACCTCATGTTCGTGACGCAGCAGCTGACCGATCGCTCGGCGATGTCTACGGTGGGATCTGGCCTGGTGCTCTCGGGCGGCCTGGCCTTCTACCGTGCATGGGTACTGCTGGACAACATCGAGGCCTACCTGGGGGAAACCTTCGCAGGCAATCCGGTGACGTTCTCGGACGACTCCAAGCTCACCCTGTACGCGCTCGACCGCGGCAAGGTGGTGCAGCAGCCCAGCGCCATGGTGCTCACCGCCATGCCTCAGAAGCTGAGCCACCACGTGCGCCAGCAGATGCGGTGGATGCGCGGTTCGTTCATCCGCGGCCTGTGGCGCCTGCACTACCTGCCACTGTTCTCGTGGGGCTTCATGCGCCAGTCACTGGGGTGGGCGCAGCTGATCGTGTCGACCTACATCTTCAGCGTCCTGCTGGTGGCAAACCCCATCGCGGGCCGGCCGATCCCGTGGGAGATCGCCGTGGTGCCGGTGGCCGTGAGCTACCTGCAATCACTGCGGTACTGGTCGTTCAAGCGGAGCGACATGCCGTTCTGGTCACACCTGCTGAACTTCCTGCTCGCACCGGTGGCTGCGCTGTGGTCGTTCCTGGTGATGCGGCCGATGCGGTTCTACGCGTGGTGCACGTGCTTCAAGACGGGCAAGTGGGGTACCCGCGAAAACGTGGAGGCGCTCACCAACGCCGCACCCCTGCAGATCGAGTCCACGCGAGTGGACACGCTGCCGCCGAGCCTCAACCCCAACACGCTCTACGGCAACGGCGAGCACACCCAGCAAGTCAACGCACCGAGGCACAAGAAGTAACAGACCAGGCCTAACCTAGGCCACCACCTCGGGGACGGGGCGCGGCACCACGCCGCCCCCTTCCCCCTTCCCCTGTTTAATAAATTTATTCCCAAAAATTGAAGAAGCCGGCCACCCCGCAAAGGGCGACCGGCTTTTCGTGACGTTACGACGAGAACGAAAGATCAGACCAGCGCGTGCATCGGCACACCGTGGCCGACCGTCTCGAACATGAAGCCGTGGCGGGCCAGCTCATCGCGGCCCAACACAGCGCGCATGTCGAGCACGCGCGGGTAGCGCATCAAGCGGGCCACGTTCATCAGGTTCACCTTGCCGAACTCCGGCCACTCAGTCATCACCAACAAGATGTCGGCGTCGACGCAAGCTTCCAGCGCGGTTTCGGCGCGGGCGACCTCGAACGGCGTCTTGCCGACGGCGGGATCGAACGCGACCACTTTGGCGCCCTGCATCTGCAACAGTTCGATCACGCGGTGCGACGGCGAGTCACGCACGTCGTCGGTGCCCGCCTTGAAGGCCAGGCCCCAAACTGCCACCGTCCTACCCTGCAGGTCACCGCCCACCATGTCGCGGGCACGGTTGACTGTGCTGGCGATCTGGCGTTCGTTGATGTCCACGGCGTTCACCAACAGCTCCATGGGAACGCCCATCAGCTCAGCCATGTACAGCAGCGCCTGCACGTCCTTGGGGAAGCACGAGCCACCCCAGCCGGGGCCAGGCTTCAGGAACGCTTCACCGATGCGGTGATCCGCTCCCATCGCCTCCAGCACACGGTGCACGTCGACGCCCATGCGCTCAGCCAAGTTGGACATCATGTTCACGAAGGACAGCTTCATGGCCAGGTACGAGTTGGACGCGTACTTGACCAACTCGGCCTGCTCCGGCGACATCTGCATGATGTCGGAGCAGTCGCTCTTGTACAGGTCGGCGATGCGCCTCGCCGCCTCGGGCGAGCGCGCACCGATCACCACGCGGTCCGGGTTGAACATGTCGTACACGGCCGAACCCTCCCGGAGGAACTCCGGGTTGGAGACCACGTACACGTCGTCGCGGCCCATCGCCGTAGTCACCTTGGCAGCCGTTCCAACCGGAACAGTCGACTTGTTGACCACGATGGCGCCAGGTCGAAGCACGTCGCGGATCTGCGCAGCCACACCCAGCACGTAGGACAGGTCGGCCTCGCCGCCCTCGCCCATAGGAGTGGGCAGGCACAGGAACACGATCTCGACGTCCTGCACCACCTTGATGGTGTCGGTGCTGAAAGTGAGGGAACCCGATGTGATACCTCTGTTGACGACCGCGTCCAAGCCCTCCTCCACGATGGGCAGGATGCCCTGGTTGAGCTGGGCCACCTTGTCGGCATCGATGTCGACGCCGACCACACGGTTGCCACGGTCAGCCAAGTACGCCGCCGCGGTCAGACCCACGTAACCAGTTCCCACAACTGCAATCTTCTTCACAGGTTTCCCTTGCGTCGTTTTGTCACGTAAAAAGAGCAACACGAAATAAGCGCCGGCGTTTATTGCGCCCGCACTTTATTCACATCACGGTTAACGATTATATAATTTTAGAACTATTAAGTCAACAATAATTTGCTGTAATTATATCCGCGTTGCTCCGCTCCGTAACATTCCAAAAACGACCGCCAAGGTAGGAGGACGTTGCGGAGCGGAACAAACCAAATATAAGTGTCCTTGCGCAGACATTTCTTCGCAATAAAACGCCCCTGATCGGGGACATCTTTTTTTAGACCTACCTACTGTAACGCAAAATAACGGGCAGGTCTATAGGGATTATGCTAATTATGAACTCCCGTGGCGGCACAACCGCAAGTTGGCCAGCGCACCCTAGATCGACCCCTAATCTCACTCTGCAACGCAGAGATTTCAGCGACAATGAATCGTATTATTCTGCGTTAGTGGGTGCCCCCATCACATCGTCTAGACTGCTTACTAACACATCCCGCGGCCGGGCACCGTCGGCTGGGCCAATGATACCCTGCTCTTCCATGGTTTCAATCAAACGGGCTGCGCGGGCGTAACCAACGCGCAGACGGCGCTGCAATAAGCTGGCGCTCGCTTTGCCACTTTCGATCACACAGCGTACGGCTTCTTTGTACATGTCGTCGTCGCCACCGCCGTCGTAATCCATTACTACCCCACCTTTGCCACTTAGCTGCACGGGCTGGGCAATGATTTCGTCGTCGTACTGTGGTGGGCGTTGCATACGCAGGTGGTCGGTTACCTTCACAACCTCGTCGTCAGTTACCCAAGCGCCTTGCACGCGTTTTGGTTTGCTCATGGCAGGCGTAAGTAGCAGCATGTCACCTTGGCCTAGCAGTTTTTCGGCGCCTACTTGGTCGATTATAGTACGGCTGTCTACCTGGCTGGCCACGGTAAAGGCAATGCGGGCGGGCACATTGGCTTTGATTAAGCCGGTGATTACGTCTACCGATGGACGCTGGGTGGCAAGCACCAGGTGGATTCCCACGGCACGGGCTTTTTGGGCAATACGCACTATCAGGGCTTCTACATCGCGGGCGGCCATCATCATAAGGTCGGCTAGCTCGTCTATGACGATTACAATGTATGGCATAGCCTCGCCCTCGGCTTTTTTGCGGTCGTTGTAGCTGCTGATGTCGCGCACTTTTTCTTCTGCTAGCAAGCTATAGCGGCGCTCCATTTCGTTGACGGCCCATTTTAGGGCGCTGATGCACTTTTCGGGCTCAACAATAACTGGGGTTAGCAGATGTGGAATGTCGTTGTACGGCGTAAGTTCTACCTGTTTAGGGTCTACTAAAATAAGCTTCATGTCGCTGGGGCTATTGCGGTACAGCAAGCTGGTAAGCAAGGTGTTGATCATAACCGACTTACCAGAGCCAGTCTGGCCGGCAATGAGTAAGTGGGGCATTTTGTTAAGCTCGCCCACTACAGCTTCGCCAGCAATGTCGCGGCCAATGGCAAAGCCAAGCACCGAACTGCTGGATTTCCACTGCGGCGCATCTAACACGCCGTACAAACGTACGTCGGCGGCTTTTACGTTTGGCACCTCTATACCCACAGCGCGTTGGCCAGGGATTGGAGCTTCTATGCGGATTGCTTGGGCGGCTAGGTTAAGGGCAATGTTGGTTTCGAGCGCAGTTATACGCGTAAGTTTTACGCCAGCAGGCGGTTTTAGGGTGTACTGGGTGACTTTAGGGCCAATGTTGGCGCCTTCCATCTCTACCTCTATATTAAATTCGCTCAATGTGTCGCGGATGGTTTGGGCGTTGTGTTTAACGTCGCCGGCGTCGGCTGGGGATTGTTTTTTCTCGAGCAAGTCCAGGCTAGGGCTTTGCCAGTCGGGATCGGTAGCACTGGTAAGCGCCTGGGTTTCGGCGGCTGGTTTTTCGGTAAACGAATTTTTAAGGCTGGTGCTTTGTTTGCCAGATATAGTGGGCACGCCTTCGTTTAGTTTAAGCTCGCCAATGGTGGTGGCTTTTTTGTCGAATTCGGCGGCCTTTTCGGCAACTTCGCGGTTATGCTCATCGGTAGTGACTTCCCGTTTAAAGACAGCGGCGAACCAACGGATTACGTCTAACGGGGAAAGTTTGAGCACAAACAAGCCGGTAATAAACGCCAAAACAACTAGCACTAATCCGGTTGTTTTAGCATCTAGCATAGAAAGCAAGATGTTATCTACTCCGTAACCAACTATGCCACCACCTTGTCGGATTGTCTCTGGGCTGTAAACAGTGGGGTCAACACTAAATAAATGCACAAATCCGGCGATTTCTACCACAAATAACGTAGTGGCCAAAATAAGTACGATCGGAATTCGGTTGTTCTCTGCCCTAAAAATGGCAATGGCAATATACACCGCAATAGCGGGCAGTAAAATTACCGCCACACCAACCAGGCTTTTGAGGGTGGCGTGCAGCCACTCTAAAATTGGCCCTCCGGTACCCAACAGTCCGAGTAGCATTAAAATACCAAGTACAATTAATACGACAGCGGATGCCTGCTGCCAAAAACCCTCTGGTAGCGCATGCTCGGGCGCTTGTACTTTTTTACTGGAACGACGTTTCTTTTTTGCCATAGTTGTTTGTATTATATGCCGCCTTCGCTGATCAGTCGATAAGGAAGTGCTTGTTTTTTATATTATAGCAATTTTTACTACAAAAATCAAGATACCACGTGGCCTGCACTAACAGGAGTGCGTTACGCGCCGCGTCTGTGCCCTGCCAAACAGGCAGGTCAATCTGCTCGGGCTGCACTTCGTTGGGCCTCCTTATAGTGTAGGTCTCGTGGTATCTTGATTTTCCATAACGCTCTCTTAAAAATGCTCTACTCGTATTCTTAAGGGAACGCACATACAACACGTGCCCAGCGCCGGCGGACCTGTCTGACCCGCCGGCGCTTCTTGGCCACTAGCAACTCTCGAGTCTGCCTTCGCTGAAGCCCAGCAGGAACCGATCCACGCGTTCAACAAGCGACGCATCCGCAGGCGGCGGCACCAACTTGTTGAGCTCATCGAACGTCTGCTTGACCAACTCCGGCGTCAGCTCAGCCTTGGGGAACACAGCCCGAGCACTCATGCCTGCCACGCAGCTGTCCGGCAACGAACCGGCAGGCCAACCGATGAACGGCTGGTAAGTGCTGCGCAGATGCTGCGCGTAGCCGAGACCGGCCACCACCGTCGCCAGCAGCCACCCGTGCTTAGCCGTGTTCGCCACAGCGAAGCCTCGCATCTTGACCGTGAAACCCTCAGGCAACACCACCAGCGCCTCTTGCAGCGTGGGGTTGTAGCCAGGCTTGTGCTGGTCTGCGGTGTTCTCCTTGCAGTACAGCGGGGCGTCGAGCGGTTTGCCTTTCAGCTCGCCCTCGGCGCACAACTGCTCAGCAGATGAGCCCTCGGCTGCTTCGACCACCTCCACAAGCGCAGGGGCGTCCTTGAGTTCGGAGTACTTCGTCATGACCGGCGTCGTGTACGCCTGCCACAAGTTCGGCCACGTCATGCCGCCGATGTCAGTGCCACCGCCGAAACGGTGCAACGGCATCGAGGCGTTCACGTCGCCACCCAGCACGTACCGCTGAGCCTGAGGGAACTCAGAATGGTCACTGAACCGCGACGCAACGTCCGGCTCGATCACCGAACGGTCCACAGGTGTGTGCTCTACCTGTTTGACAGGTTGCGCAGTGCACGCGGCAGCCAACACAGCCAAAACAACTGCAATGATTTTCCGCACGTCTTGCCCTTCTGCTAGGGTGCGGTGTCGTATATGCCTAAAAATTAAATCATTTTAACGGTAATTTGTAAAGCTAATAGGATAATCAAAATCCTGTTTTTCAAGAAGCGTCATGATCGCTTGCAGCTCGTCTTTTTTAGGGCTAGTTACTCTCACGGCATCGCCCTGGATCTGTGATTTTACCTTGGGGAAATGTTCGCGTATGAGCCCGGTAATTTTTTTAGCTTTTGTTTGGTCGAGACCTTTTTTAAAGGCCACATCTTGGGTTGTCTTTAAATTACTTACCACCGGTGGCTTACTGGTATCGAGCACTTTTTGGCTCACGCCACGCGAACCAAATTTTTTGCGCACGATATCTAAAATCGCGTCGACCGCAAATTGGCTGTCGCCCACTACCGTTAAGCCATTTTTGTCGCCGTTTAAAGAAAGGCTGGCGCTCGTGCCCTTTAGGTCGTAGCGCGTACCGAGTTCCCTATTTGATTGGTCGATTGCGTTTATAACTTCTGAAAGGTTGTAGTCGCTCACAATATCGAAAGAAAAAGTTCCTGCCATGACTACAGTTATACCACAATCAAGTTTTGTTTATAAACGTAGTATACTAATTTTGTTCACCACAGCTTTGCGACAAGGAGAGATTAATGTCCCAGGGTGGCTACCGGCAGTTTGATCTACCCAGCTGGACAGAGCGGCACCACGAACCGGTTGCAAAAATCCTGCAAATACTAGGCTTGCAACATTACGACCTGCTCAGTTCTGGCCAACATCTGCTTGGCCTTACGCCAGAGGCGATCGCCCAGCTCACGGAACAGGGCCGCCAAAAGCTCCTAGGACTGCTTGAAGACCTGCACTTCTTTGAGGGGTCGATACTGCCCAAGAGCCTCGTGCCGCAACACATTCTTGTGCCAGGGGAACCATTCCCCTGCGCGGTAGAAATACTGCGGCCACTCATTGGGTACAGCATTAGCTGTGTCAGCAACTACCGCCCGCACAACCCGCGGCTAGACGGCAGCCAACAAGCGATCCAAGAGGCGGCAGAGCGGTTCGCTGGCTCGCGTTGGCACACTTGGATACGGAACACCCGTTTCCCCCAAGAGTTGAACAACCAGTACGCACTCATGGCCCTGGCAGTCATGGTGGCCAGCAGTGGCCGCTACGACCTGCAAGACACGTTCCCCGGATACACCACCTGCTGGGACGAGATCATTCCGTTCTTCACCCACTTGTCAGGCAATCCCGGGCAAGCGGTGATCTATGCTAGGCCAGGCAAGCTTGGCGCAGAAAGCGCTGACATCTCTTACTGGATGCAGCTGGTAAACAGCGACTCGCTCGAATTCAACACCAAGGGCAATCTGGTAGTCGCTGCCAGCACCATGGCAGTAGAGCGGGTGGGCTACGACGCACAACGGGCCATCCAGTCTGAATGGCCCGATTGCAAGGTATATGTCACAGCCCCAGAAATCCCCGAGAACGACCGGCCCAATAGGCTGCTCGACGCCGTAAAAGCGCTCGGCGCCCACCTAGTGTTTAGGCCAGCTCCCTGTCCGTAAAGAAAGGTCTGTGGTGAATCTGGCGCGTGGGGAGCGCGCCAGATAATCCAAATTGTTTAGAAATCTTTTACTACTGGTTGCGGGATTTGGCGCGGTGCGGGCGACCTAAACGGCATTGGCGCCGATTCGTTCGCCTGCTGCGACTGGCCGTTGTTGCCGATTTCGTTAATAACCGGAATCACAATCGGCGTGCGGCGGGTTTGGTCGTACAAAATATGGGTAATTTCGTCTTTTAGTTCGCGTTTTACGTCGTCTAGGTCGCGTCGGCCACCGCCTAAACCGCGAGCAACTTTTTGTTTCAGATAACTACGGATTGTGTTCATTAGTTCTTCGCTGTCGCGTAGGTAAATGAAACCGCGGCTAATAATGTCGGGGCTTGTAAGCAGGCGGCCAGTTTGCTTGCTCACGGTAAGCACCACAATGAACATACCTTCGCTGGCCATGTGGATGCGGTCTTTTAGCACCACCTCACTCACCTCTTCGCCAGCGTCATCGTACATAATGCCACCAACGGGCACGCGGCCAGCTTTGCGGGCAAGGCCGTTTTGGTCTAGCTCTAGCACATCGCCCGAGTCGCACACAAAAATGTTATCGCGCGGAATGTTGCATTCCTTATATGCCAATTCGGCGTTATGCACAAGCATGTGGAACTCACCGTGGATAGGCATGTAAAACTTAGGCTTGATCGTAGTAATTAACCGTACGTGGTCGTCGTAGTATCCATGGCCGCTCAAGTGGATACGCCCAATTCCGTGCAAGTGGGTTTTGCGGTCTTGGATAACATCGCTGCCTTCGCGCATTAGGTTGTCTACGGTGCGTACAATGTACTTTTCGTTACCAGGGATCTGGCTAGAGCTCAGTACAATCACATCGGTATGTTTTACCTTTAAAAACTTGTGCGCACCGCTGGCCATACGGTTAAGCACGGCGTTGAACTCCCCCTGGCTACCTGTACACAGTACCACCACTTTGCCGTCGGGCATTTTGGTGATGTCTTCCATGCGCACAATGGTGTCTTTGGGTACGTTTACAGTACCCGTGCGCAACGCAACTTCCATGTTCTGGATCATGCTGTAACCAGCAATTGCCACTTTGCGTCCGTGCGCCTTGGCCTCTTCTAGAATCGCCTGGATACGGTGGATCTGGCTCGAGAAACAGCTAATGATTAAGCGGCTACTGGTGTAGTTATCCATAATCTGGCCAATACTCTGTTTTACGTCGAACTCACCATGCTGGTGGGTGCCGGCGTCTTCACAGTTGGTGCTTTCGTTCATAAGGAGCAGCACACCTTCTTTTTGGGCGATTTCTTCTAGACGGGGCAGGTCAAATTTTACGCCGTCTATTGGGTTGTCTTCGAACCGCCAGTCGCCAGTGTGAATAAGGTTGCCGATTGGGGTGCGGACCACCACTGCGGTAGCATCTGGGATTGAGTGGTTCACGCGCACAAGCTCTACGCTAAAGCTGTCGCCCAGCTGTACCCGCTCGTGTTTTTCGGGGTTAAGCACATTGTAAATGGGGCGGTATGGCGTGGGTGACTCTTCCATGATTTTTTCTACCATGGCCATAGTAAACTTACCGCCATACACTGGTGCCGGCAGCTTATTAAGCAAGTGGCGGGCAGCGCCAATGTGGTCTAAGTGGCCGTGGGTAAAGATAATGCCGCGCACTTTGTGCTTGCGTTCTTCAAGATAAGTAATGTCAGGCACAATATAGTTAATGCCTGGGTAGTCGCTACCAGGGAACAAAAAGCCCATGTCGATAACAATAATATCGTTGCCGTACTCCAGGGCCATCATGTTTTTACCGATGCCCATTTCTCCCAGGCCACCAATAGGGATCACTTTAAGTGTCTGCCCCTGGCGTTTAGGGATAGTTTTTTGCATATTTAGCGTAAACTGTTGGCCGCCGTATCCGTTAAACACCGATTTGTTCACTGGCACGTCTATTACGTGCTGGCTAGCTTGCAAATTTACGTTTTCGCTGGTGCGGCGCTGAGCGCGCTGTACTTCACCACGACGGATCTGGGTTTTGGCTAGTACGCTGTTATTTTGCTGCGGCCTAGCGGCAGCTGGCCCTTCTTGGTTGCGTTTTGGCTGGCCCATGCCTTTTGCGTTATTACGGTTTGGGCGCTGGTTACCGCCCTGATTTTGGTTTTTAGGGCGATACTGCCCCTGTTGTTTTTGGCTGTTATTTGGTTGCATTCTTTTTAGGTTCCTTCCTAAGTTGTTCAACTACTTTTTTGAGTTTCATAAAATCGTCCTGCACCACTGATCTTGGCAGGCCATATAGCGCTGCGGCAGGGTGGTACACGGGCATGACGTCCCACTTGTCGCCAGATATTAATTGGCCGTGAGCCTGGCCAATGGTTACACCTGGTACAAAATAGCCCATGCTATGCCGGCCTAATGTGACAACCAATTTTGGTTGGATCACCTCAAGTTGACGTAGCATGTATGGCCAAGATTCGGCCTTTTCTTTTGGTTTTGGATCGCGGTTATTGGGCGGGCGGTACTTTACTATGCTTGTAATAAAGACTTCCTCTCTAGTTAAGCCAGCGCTGGCCAGTAGTTCGGTGAGCAATTTGCCGGCTGCGCCTACGAACGGTTTGCCTGTAAGGTCTTCATTTTTGCCTGGCGCTTCGCCTATTAACACAATATCGGCATCTGGGTTACCCTCGCCTGGCACTAAATGTGTGGCGGTTTTAGCCAGATCTGGGCAAATTCCGTCGCGTACAATATCTGTCGCGATCTGATCGAGAAGTGTTTGTTTATTCGTTTTCATGCTCAAAAAACACACAAGAACCACCGATAAATACTGCTTAAACAATAAAGAGACGAACCGACAACTTCTGTTCTCGGTGGTTGGTGTTTGTAGTATAGCACGAATTACCTTGGTTGTCACGCTCATGGAACGCTACCTCTGTTAATGTTGTTAATTACTATTGACTTAGTTATCTAAAGATGCTATTATTATACATTGATCAGGAAAACGACTTCACTCCGAGGTGATACTGATGGAACAGGACGACAAGGCGGACCCGCAGATGTTCGCGCTCGCCAGGTTGGACGAAGATCGCGCCGATCTGATCGAGTTCGAGCTCGCCATGCGTGAACACCGCTACGACGATGCCCTGCGCATCGCCCTAGAGGCTCACGAGGAGTTCCGCGACGACCTGAATTGCTTCTTGGCGATCGGTCGTGCGTACTACCGCACGAACCAGTTCAGCGAGGCGCTGTACTGGATGTGCCAACTCAACCACAACCTCTGGGATGAGGCCAGAGAGACCGGCCTCACCCAGGAACTCTCCCTGCTGTACGTGAACAGCACGGCGCTGTTCATTCTGGCTCAGTACAAGCTGAACCAGATGAACCCAGAGATCGCCAAGATGGACGACCTGGCCATCTCTGGACCATCGTTCCTGGGGCCCGCACCCAACCGCGCCCGGCAACTCCCCATCGACGCGGGCAAGGCGCACCTGAACGCGCTTGCCGTGATCGCGAGGCAACTGATGGAAGCCGACCCTCCGGTTCCCATCACTGAGCTCGGCCTCTTCTTCGACGCCTGCGAGGTGCTCGGAGTGAGAATCGTTGACTGATGTTTTTGCCCTCTGGCACCCGCCCAACAGCGGTGCGCCAGAGGGTTCAGTCATATCAAGAATAAAAAATAGTAGCACCGAAATGATTTTTTACATCTGTTGATCAAAAGGTTATCGCCATCTACCCACTTATACTTAACTAGACAAATTAAATATTTATGGTATCATATAATCTAGACCGGTAGTCTACAGAATCGAGGCACACCATGCTCACCATCACTGATGCGCGCGCGGTGTACACCGCCCTCATCAACGGAGAGCCGCCGGCGTTCTACGAGCAAATCATCAAGATCTGTTCGTACCTGTGGCTGAAGCCACTGAACAACCAAGACCGCGCGGAGGTACGAGCCATCAGGGTGCTCGCCGAACAGATGATCGGTATCGAGACACCCATGAGAGGCTCCTACCACGGTTGCTTACTGAAGGTCACACGCCTCCTGGGGCTGTACCTGGCACACGTCAATCTGTGCCTGGTCAACCTGGAGAGGTGTCGCCTGACCAACAGGGAGCGCTACTTCGCCATCCGTGGATTCCTCGAACAAAACAACACCTGGGTCCAGTCCATGGGCCCTTCTGCCGAAGACCAGCAGGTGGTGAAGGAGTTGCTGACCATCGCTGAATACCAGTCGGTGTTCACCCTCCCCCAAGCCGCCTGATCGGACTACCGATGCACACCCCTAGGACTGCGCCGCGCAAGTGGTTGCAGCACCGGGGGTGCATCTGTGTTTAAAAGAATTTACTGTATAATAATCTAGTCGGTACCGGTAGATACTCCTGTTAAGGAGCTTTTTGTTATGACGTTCGAGTCGATCCAGCAGTTTGCCTACCCTCACGCATTTGTCCAGCAGCCTCCCCAATTTTTCCAAGGACTAGAGAACAGGTGCAATATACAGCTCAATCTGGTGGAGAAAAACGACCACCACGAGCAGTCGCCTGAGTACCTGGAGCTGACGTTCCTCAAGATGTGGGCGAGGCACAAGCAGAACAGGCTCTCGCCAAAAAGCGCGCGGTGGCTCATTTCTCTCAGGAGGGAAGCCCTTGAGCGGCAATTTTTCATGGCATTCGTAGTAGGCGTTCTGGTCTGCATTGAGGCATGCAACTGGGACACAAGCGGTGTCGTGCGAGACCACAAACACCTCTATGCCTACCTGCCCTCACTCGCCGCACAGATGAATGCCTCTGACGCCGAAAAAGATCTGGTTTTCCAGATGTTGGAAGTAATCATAGCTCAATGTCCATCTTAACCTACCGATGCATACACCTCCAACGTCGCCAAAGGGCGTCGTTGGAGGTGTGTACGTCATATCTTACCTCTGTTCTACCCCTAAGTGAGGTGTAGAAAACCCATTGACAAACCTATCTTCTTATTATATTATAATACTACACACCGATACTCTGGAGAGGTAGAACATCTCATGACCCACCCCAACGCCCACATCGCCATGCAGGGAATCCGCCACGACGGTCAGCGGCTGTCCACACAGACGCCCAAGCCCGTAGTTTGGCAGTTCCTCCGCAACGTCGAACCCTGGCTGCGCGGTCACCTGAACACCCAGCAGTACGCCGAAGCGGCCTACTACTACGCCTACGCGCTCATGCTCGTCGGCGCCCCCGCAGCACAAGTGGAGCAGTTCGCTCAGCCGGCTCGCGCGCTGTCGATGGAACACCGCATGTGGTTCATCAACATCGCCGCCAGCTGCCTGGGGATCTGGATCTACAGGGACCTGAGGCCCAAGGAAGGACTGGCACTGCTTCGTCGCTGCGCCGTGGTGTTTGCCAGATCGTGGCGACCCACACCGCAGGTGTACGCCCACGGCATGGGCATCATCACCCGCATGCAGGAGCAGTTCAACTAATCTATCCCTTCGATCGGTGCACAACCCCCGGAATCGTCCACGTAACAGTGGTACGAGGCCGGGGTGCATCATATTTAGGGACTTTTTTATAAACAGAGGTGATCGCCTTGAATTATACTAGACAAAAACTAGTTTTTATGTTATTATAATATTACACACCGGTAGTTCGTCTACGAGGAGAGCACACATGACCCAGCGCACTTGCACCGTCCCCGCCACGGCCCACATGTTCTTCATGGAGAAGATCGTGACGGGCGCCGCCGGACGCGACGAGCTGCAGCAGTTCGTAAAGGACTGCGACCTCATCATGCGGTTCCGACCCACCCCGGTAGAGCACGCCGAAGTGCTCTGCTACCAGACCCACGCCATGTACCAGCTGCGCGAGGACCGCGATCTGGTGCGCTACCAGGCAGGGTTTGCTGCCGAGATGGCGAAGCACAACCGCGTGCTGTACGCCTACGTCTCAAGCGCCATCCTGGCGCTCACCTGCCAGAGCATCTCGCCGGCCGAACGGTACGAGAGACTGCACGAAGGCGTGAGCCGGGAGATGGTGCATCTCGACCGCTTCGTCTGGCGCTGCAGCGAACAGGAGTACAAGCTCGCCGAGAGCCTGATCACAGGCGCCTACGAGAGCGCGAACTTCCGCCGCTGACGCTCTACACCTCAAGCACTACCGATGTTACCCCCGGAATCGTCCACCCACCAGTGGACGAGGCCGGGGGTACGTCAGTTTAATATAAAAATGCTACTATAAAACCTGGCCGTCATAGAAAGGTGAAAGACAATGGCAGTGCCGTCGTTTCCCCGTGGCATCCTCAAGCTTAGAACAGAGGTGATCACCAAGTGCAACAACGGACACCACGACCAGGTACAACACGAAGGGGACACCCTACGACACAGCTTGACCAAACTGTTCCTTGCGGAGTGGTATGTGGAGCAGATACACCAGTACTGCGACCAGCAGTACCCTGAGAAGGCCTATCAGATGCTCACCTCGCTTCTAGAGCAGACATTCCAGCAAGTACGGAGCAATCCTAACGACTACTGGCGCATTATCCATTGTGGTGCCAGCTGGCTACTGTGTCTGTTTCTGTGGAAGCGTGGAGACGTAACACACGCACGCTACATGTACGCCCTAACAAACTACATCACCAGCGGTGAGACCAAAAGCGCGGTGCACGCAGTCATGGAAGATCTATCTCGCAAGATGATGGACCTCTTCCCCGACATCAAATAACCCTCTGTCGCGGCACGTGGCACCGCACCTTATTAAAGAGGTGCGGTGCTGCAAGGCTCCATTGCTTTGCAAAATAGCAGGCGGCAACACAGGCCGTAATAGACACAATCTTAAAATTATGTTATCATGCTGACCGTCCAAACCATCTGGCGGAACGGTACCATGAACCTTTTTATGCTTCAGCAGGCATTGAAAGACCCGCAGGCCGACCTGGAACGCATCAAAAACCAGGCTCTTGCACTGATTCTGGATACCTCTGCGTATTCCCAGACCCACTGGGACGCTATCTTCGTTTGTATAGAGGCGTACCTGCTTTCGGGCGATAATGCGTACGCCAACCTGTACGCCCGTGTTGTCCGTGATCGCGCCAGGAACATGAGCAAGCCTTTGTACGAGGCCACTGCGCTACGGCTAATCATCCTGAGCGAATCAGACCCCCAGCTGATCGCAGGTCATTTGCAAGACCTAGAAAAACTGGCGGTCGAACGGGTCGCGGTGAAGGACATGTATCAAGCCCTTCTGGCACAGCTTGCCAGTGCTTTGCATGCCTAAGGCCGCAGTTGGCGCACAAGGACACAACAGGCCGGCGCTCCGCAGTTGAGAGTGCCGGCCTGAGGTTTTGCTATTTATTAAACGTTACTTAGCGTCTTTCATGCTAAGGTTTAGACGGCCTTGGTCGTCTATGGCGGTCAATTTTACCTTAACTTCTTCGCCTTCGTGGAGTACGTCGCTTACCTTTTCTACGCGCTTGTCGCTAATTTGGCTTACATGCACCAAGCCATCACGGCCTGGCATAATGTTTACAAAGGCGCCGAATTCCATGATTTTTACTACGGTGCCGTCGTAAATCTTGCCAACTTCTGGTTCGGCTACGATGTCTTGGATCATCTTAAGCGCGGCTTTAATAGATTCGCCGTCCACTGCAGCTACGGTTACCAAGCCGTCGTCTTTAATGTCGATTTCGGCGCCGGTTTCGGCAATGATCTTGTTAATGACTTCGCCGCCCTTACCAATGACTTCGCGGATTTTTTCTGGCTTGATCATTAGTTTTTCGATTCTCGGGGCGTATGGGCTGAGCTCTTTACGTGGCTCTGCCATAGTTTCTAGCATATGCGCCAAAATGTGGGCACGGCCTTCTTTGCCTTGAAGCAGGGCTTGCTTAAGCACATCTACAGGCAAACCGTGTACTTTCATGTCCATCTGCAGGGCGGTAATGCCTTTGGCTGTACCAGCGGTCTTAAAGTCCATGTCACCGGCAAAGTCTTCGGCGTCGGCGATGTCGCTTAAAATAACTATTTTGTCGCCGTCTTTCATTAAGCCCATGGCAATGCCGCTTACAGGGGCTTTTAGCGGTACACCGGCGTCCATTAGGGCTAAGCAGCTGCTGCAGGTGGCGGCCATGCTGGTACTACCGTTTTGGCTCATAATTTCGGTGACGCTGCGCATCATGTATGGGAATTCTTCTTCGGTAGGCAGCACGGCGGCAAGCGCGCGTTCTGCTAAGTACCCGTGGCCGATTTCGCGGCGGCCTGGCGAACCTAGGCGTTTTACTTCGCCAACAGTGTAGCCAGGGGCGTTGTAGTGGTGTAGGTAGCGGCGTTCTTCGTCGCGCTCCATGGTGTCTACAATCTGGGCGTAGCTGAGCGGTGCAAGGGTGACAATGTTCATGCCCTGAGTCATGCCGCGGGTAAACAGGCTGGAGCCGTGGGCACGGGGCAGCAAGCCGACTTCCGAGCTTAGGGTGCGGATTTCGGTAGCTTTACGGCCATCGGGGCGGACGCCTTCTTCTAGAATGCCCTTGCGTACGTCTTTGTGGATAGCCATGGTAATGGCGTCGTCGTATTCGCCTTTTACTTCTGGGTATTCTTCTTCGCCTACTTTCTCTTTAAAGTATTCGTGGGCGGCGTGACGTAGTTCGTTTACAAGGTCGTTGCGTTCTGGGTAGGGTGCGCGCAGGCCAGCGCCTAATTTGTCTTCTAGCCACTCGGCGACTTCTGTTTGGATGTCTTCGTTCGGTAAGGTCAGTTCAAATTCGTGCCGTTCGACGCCAACTTTTTGGACAAGTTCGTTTTGCAGGTCGATTGCGGGTTGGATTGCTTCTTGTGCCCAGGCCATGGCTTCAATCACCTGTTCTTCACTTACCTCACTGGCACCGGCTTCGACCATCATAATGCCGTCTTTAGTACCGGCAACTACTAGGTCGAGCTCGTTTTTAGCCATTTCTTCAAGCGGCAAAAATGCGGCTGGTTGGCCATCTTTAAGGCCAACGCGCACACCGGCAACAGGGCCTTCGAATGGTGCGCCGCTTAGCATAAAGGCCGTGCTCATAGCGATCATGGCCACCATATCGGGGCGGAAGGTTGGGTCCATACTTAACACACTGGCCACACCTTGTACTTCGTTGTGGTAGCCTTTTGGCCACAGCGGGCGGATTGGGCGGTCGATAATGCGGCCAATTAAAATGGCTTCTTCACTGGGGCGGCCTTCGCGCTTAATAAAACGGCTGCCACTTACTTTGCCGGCTGCATACATTTTTTCTTCGTAGTCGATACTTAGAGGGAAGTAGTCGAAACCATGTGCTGGTTTTTGGCTAACCATGGCGGTGCCAAGCACTACGGTGTCGCCGTAACGGGCGATCACGCTGGCGCTGGTGCGGAACCCAACACGGCCGACTTCTAGGCTGAGCGTACGCCCGCAGAATTCGGTCTCTACTTTAATAATATCTTTGCCAAAAGGGTTAATTGTGCCCATTTTGAGTCCTTTCTGGCACTGCCCTTTAGGGCGTGTAACGGGTTTTTATACAGAGGGAGATTGTCTGAACAAAAATCCACCACACGCTACATATTTTATGGGCGGTGCTATAAAAATTATACCTTAAAAAACAACAAGGGCTGGCACCTATTTGCGCAGCCCTAGTTTGGTGATGAGGCTTTTGTATGCCCCAAAGTCTTTTTCCTGCAAGTACTTGAGCAGGCGTTTACGTTGCCCGACCAGCTTTAGCAGGCCACGGCGACCGTGGATGTCTTGCTTATTAGCCTTAAGGTGTACGGTAATATCTGCAATGCGCTGCGATATAATTGCCACTTGCGCTTGAACAGAACCGACATCAGTTGGATGCAACTTCACATCGGCGATAACCTTGGCTTTGGTCTCTTTAGTAATCATCGGTTGCAATAATAACAGATCTTTCTTTCGGTTGCAACAGTGGCGGCCACCCAATGCACTTTAAGCGCTAATTAGGTCATCATACGTGACCCTATCTGGCGAGATAGCGACATCTACCCGCCACCCGCCTACAGTTGTCCGACGAAGCTCACTGGTATACGCGCCTGTTCTTAAAATCGTGCCTATGTCTTCTGCAAGCGTTCTTATATAGGTGCCACTACTGACAGCGCAGGCAATCTTTAACGCCGGATACGCATAACTTACAAGCTCTAAAGAGTAAATTGTAACCTGGCGCGTCGGCATAACAACTTCCTTGCCTTGGCGCGCGAGTTTATAAGCCCGTTGGCCGCCTATTTTTATAGCACTGTACACTGGCGGCGTTTGGCTGATTGTGCCAATGAATGGCACCAGCGCATCCTTTATTTGAGCCTCAGAAGGTTTAGTTGTGCTCACTTCTGTTATCTCACCTTCGGGGTCACCTGTGCTGCTGGTTTTACCGAGCACCACAGTTGCTTCGTACGATTTATCGAGTTTGGTAAATTCGCCCGCACGTTTACAGTAATCGCCGACTACAATAACCATCAGGCCAGTGGCAAATGGGTCGAGTGTGCCCGTATGGCCAACTTTTACCTTTTTACCTGCAATCTGCGACAACTGCCGCCGTACGCGCGCCACAACGCCAAAACTGGTCATGCCAGCAGGCTTATCTATTAATAAAAGACCATTCGGGGATTGCATACACCCTACTCTACCACGAGCTAACTAGGAATCTGGAATTGCTTAGGATCTGCTGGAGCCTGCGGCGCTGCCGGTTCCTGCGGCAGTACTGCCTGTGGCGGCGCAACTGGAGCGGCTGGAATATTGCTTGGCAGTGGCGGTAAATCACTAATGCTTGGTGGCGGAGGGAGCGGCTGCGTGCTGTCTTGTTGCGGCAACGGAGGCATTGGCGGGAGAGGTGGAAGCGACTCTAACCCAGGCAACGCTGGAGCTGGCGGCAATGGCGCTGAGGCGGCTGCCTGTGCTGCATCTGGCAATGGTGGTAGTGCTGGGGTTTCTACTGGTGGTGGCGTTGCCTCTAGCGGCATAGCGCCCACCGACTCTAAGGGCTGGCCCGCCGGATTAAATGGCTGGGTCGCCAACGCGTCATCTACTGCCTTACGGGCTTCGTCAAGGTTGGCCGGTGGTGCTGCAGGGGCAGCTGATGGCGCAGGTTCTGGTGGTAATGCTGGCGCAGCAGGCTCTTGTGGCGCAGCAGGCGGCTCAGGAAGTGGCGCGGGCTCAGGCGCAGGCATTGGGGGTGCTGCGACTGGCTCAGGCTCAGGTGCGGGGGCTACGGGCTCCTGCAAGGGCGCAACCGCTGGAGCCTCAACCTTATCGGCGGGTGCTGGTTGCGAAGACAGCACGGGCGCCTCAACGGTGGCCTCTACTGGCGGAGCAGGTTCGTTTTTGGCCTTTTTAGATTGCTCAGGCTGATCTTTAGCAGGAGCTAACTCTGCCTTGGCAGGTTCGTCTTGTTGCTGTACAGGCGGTTCTACTGTTTTAGCCTTGCTCTTTTGTGGCGAATCTGGATGTGTGAGTAATTTTTGGTTACGGTCACGTTCTTCGGCTTTTTTGGCGTCGTCCATGGCTTGTTCGGTGGTCGCATTAAGCGTTCCGCCAAGCGTTGGGGGTTCGAGCCGGCGTCCACGCCATGAACCATTCCCCACCACATAGCTGTTTTCTTCTTTGGGCGTATCTTCTTCGCTCGCGCTCGCACCATTTACGGTTTGGCTACCAGGTGCTTTTACGGTATCAAGCGGACTCTGCCCGCCTGCCGCTACATCTTCTTTAATGGCGGATTTTAATTGTTCAAAATCGTTTTGTGCGGCCGCCGCTTGTGGCAAAGCTGCAGCGAGTTCGTCTTCTGCACTGCGCTGCTTACCTTTTTTGCCCCTTTGTTTTTCGGGCCTTGGCTGCTGTTGTTGTGGTTGCTGGACGGGTTGGGCGGCTGGTTCTTCTTTTTTAGGATGCGAAATATCGAGCTCACCATTTGGCTTAGGCTGCTCGACTGCCACCTTTACAGATGGCCCATCTGGCACTAGCTGGCCATTGTTAGGAACTTGAGGCAGCTCGTGCGCCTTCACTAAATTATTTGCAATAAGCTGTTGGTTTGCGCCCGCGGCCATAAGCTGGGCAGCCATAGTCATAACACGGGGCGTGGTATTTTGGTTGCTAAACCGGTCTGTTGCAGCCACAATGCCCGTAAGTAGTGCCGTTGCAGTTTGTTGGTCTAACAAATTAGGCTGCGCAAGCGCCTCGACTAAGCCTACCAACATCTCAGATAAACTACTGGCGGATTGGTCATGCCAGTCTACCGCACCAAGTGTACTTTGCTGGTTGTTGGCGTTGATTGTCATAACTGTGGCGTCGTGCAAGATACGGCCGTGCGCCACAATAGCTTTGTCTAGGTCATCGCGCTTTTCTACTCCGAGCGCCAAAATTAGGTCAACGTTAAAGTCGCCTTGGCTAAATTGCAGGTCATTCTCGTTAATAATCGTGCGGTACGGCGTAATAAAAATGCGTACAACGTCGTCTTCTACTTTGTAGCGTAGGCGGTCGGCTTTTTCTTTGTCGAGCGAAATTATAAAATCGCGCAGGCTGTCTACAGAGTTTTCGAACGTTTTGCCTGGCTCTAAAAATTCTATTGCGGGTGGGAGCGTACCACTAAACACAGCCGTAGCGTGCTTATCCATTTTGTTCAGCATAAGCGCAAGGCCAAGTGCGGCGGCAAGGCTGTCTACCGACGGACTTGCGCTTACCGCTACAAGAATATTGGTAGACTGGCGAATACGCTCAACAATGAGCTGCTTGGCGTTAGATGCATCTTGCTGCATGTTTATTGCTTACCTTTTTGTTTTAGTTTTAAGGGGTACTTTTAGCTCACTGTAGCATAAGCGTTTGGGGTGCGCAAGAATTATTTTTAAATAACTTGACCAACACAATGTACGGGGCGCATCATATAAGGCATAAGCAGGAAAAACTTGTGCGGAATACTCACACAATAAAAAAAGGCACCTTTTTAAAAAGCCGCACTAATAAACTTATAGCAACACTTATTGCCTTGGTAATTTTGGGCATAGGGTATATGGCAGTGCGCACAATCGCGTCTAGTTTTCTCTTTTTTACAGAGGCCGAGCAAGGGCCTGTGAGCGACAATGCTGTTATTGTTAATGACGCCACTGCATCTGGCGGTAAAGCAGTCCATTTTAAAGAACCGTCCCCAACAACACCACCACCCCCTACTAGCGGTAGACCAAATTCTGCCAACACAGGTGTTGACCCCAATAAAACACTGCCTAAATATACAGGTAGCGCCTACAACAATTCGTCTAATATTACACTTGATGGCCTAGATTTCCCGGCGGTTGGTGTGGATACACCTTTGCGGGCAACAATGTGACTATCCGAAACAGTAAATTTGCCAGCGGCATTTTATTTAACGGCGACAATGTCCGGCTTGAAAATAATGACATTGTAGATGGCATTTCGTTGTCGGGCACGGCGACAGCAGTTATCGACAGAAACGAAATCCGTGACTACGGCGCAGACGGCATGCACATAACATCTGACAGCGGCCAGGTAAGCAACGTAACCGTGACGAATAACTTTATTCGCTCCCCCATACCAGAACCAGGCGCGCACGCTGACGGAGTACAAGTGCGCGGTGTTAATGGCCTGACTTTTACTAACAATGCCATTGATATGGGCGTTTGGAAACAAGTAGCGGGCCAAGACGCCTTAAACGCTGCAATCTTTTTAGAAGACGCGAATGGCGGCAACAGTAACATTACCCTGAACGGCAACTACTTAAACGGTGGCGGATATATCCTGCGCATTGGCGTAGGGCCAAATCAACAATACATTAACAACCGCTTTGGACCCGACGGGCGTTATGGCGTGGTGCATAATATAGCTAAACCTGGCAATATAACCGTTAACTCTGGTAATGTAATGGACTTAACAAACCAGCCAGTCACCTTTTAATTAGCCTTTAACTCCATCAAATAAGCGCGGTTGCTTGAGCAGCAGAGGTGTTTATTTTTGATTCACTACAATGCCTCGGCTGTACAAACTGCGCCAGGGCAAAAACCACAGCACTGTCCAGCCTAGTCCTACCCTTTACTTTTCACCTCAACAACAGTATAATGACCCCTGAAATTGTTATAAATTGTAAACGAGATACTGTATGCCGATTATTAAATCAGCTATCAAGCGAATGCACCAAGCGGCAACTCGCCGCGCGCGTAACCAACAAACCAAACGCAGCCTTAAGGCTGCCGTAAAGGCTTTTAGCGCCAACATGACCGCCGAAACGCTCAGCAAGGCGCAATCAGAAATCGACAAGGCTGTTAAGAAAAACTTGCTCGAAAAGAACACCGCTGCACGCAAAAAAGCACAGCTTGCTGCCGCCGCAAAAGCTGCTGGCGTAAAAGCCGCAAAAACCGCAAGCGTACCTAAAAGCACCGCCCCTAAAGAAGCGCCAAAGGCCACTGCTCCAGCTAAAAAAATCGCTGAATCTAAAGAATCTAAACCGGCCGCCGCTAAAAAGCCCGCAACCAAAAAACCAGCCGCAAAAAAAGCAGAAAAGTAACCAAGGTTACGTCAATATAAAACGACCGGCAACTATATACATGACAAACCCAATACTTGATTAATAACCTTGGTTGATATACGATTTACCCCATATGAGCGCATCAAACAATACCGTCAAAATTATGGCTCTGACTGTAATCCTTGCCGTGGTGCTTGTCGGCGGCGCGCTGGCTGTCGTAATCGTCAACAATAACATGCAGCGGGACACAAAGGCTGCCGATCAGGTCGCTGAACAAAAGCGGAAAACTGACGAAGCGCAGGCGGCACAGTCTGCTGCATTCCTAACCACTACTAATCGCAATGCCTGTCTGAAGCAGGCAGACGATAACTATTGGAATTATGTAAAGCTCAACGCAACTAGCACCACGCAAACTGACAACGGACCTGTCTACAAGGCATACCAAAATGTATGGGACACTGCCGACAGTCGCAAGAAGACCGATACCGATAACTGCTATAAGCAGTACCCGAACTAGTCTGATTTGACGATCTTGCCGATAGTGTCGTCAAAGCCTTCGGGATTGTCGATTTTTAAGGGCTTTTCGCTGGGCGCGAGCCTGCGTTTTTCGTCTTGCTTTAGCTCTTTGCGCAGTTCTTTGATGTGCTTAGTCTCGGCCGGCAGGTTCTCTGGCATCACGCCGCCAATGTCTTTGATCGTTTGGCGCACTTTGCCACCGATCATATTGTGAACATTTTCAGCGCCACGTTGCCCGTGCCGCTTACCGTTCTCAACGTCCTGGTGCAAGCGCTCTTCTGTTTGGGTGATGCGGAACAGGTTGGCAGCAAGTTCTGTTGAGCCTGCGCGGTCAAGCAAACTATCTTTGCCGATACCTTTGCGGCGTGTAACCTCCTTCAATCGGACACCATACAATCCTCTATAGCCAGCGTCGTGGAACATGGCGAAATTGAATACACCGTGCTGTTTGGCGGCAGTATTTAGACGTTTGTTATTGTTTATGATTTCGTCGCGCAGCACCACACGTTTTGCTTCTGGTGTTAGCTGCTCAAATTGTTCCTGCTTGTGAGTTTGGGCGGCGAAATAGGTTTGAGCGTAGGCAACCTCACGTTTACGCGGGTCGCCATTCTGTGCCACAAGATAGCAAGCATATCGCGTAAGCATGTAATCCACAGCCGGCCTACCTTTACCGTCATTTTTTCCTAGCACCAGGAAGAAATGCTGGTCTACGTCCTGGCCACTGTTTGCGGCTGCTTTTTGGGCCTTTTCTATGGCGTTTGCGAAAGTTTCCCATTTAACGTAACCAAGCAGGGGCATTAGCTCCCTAGCCGACCAGTATTCTGAGCCTTCTACTGTAACTTTTATACTTTCAAAACCCTTAACGTGTGCTGGTGAATCTTCAACCATTTACAAGCTCCTTATACGTTAGTCTGCCGGCCACCCTTCCGAACCAATGCTCAAAGCGCTCCCCGTCGGTTAGCGCACGTGTGTTATAGCGATACTCAGTTTCGCTGCAATACCGTTGCAGGTGCTTAACGCTTACATGGTGGTAAACGCCATAAATACTTCTTTTAAACTGCGACCATAGACCTTCAACGGTCTGGGTGTGCCTAGCGCCGACAACGTATTGCCGCTCGCCGTGGTTTACGACACCGTGGCTGTAACCGCGACGGCCAAGTGTCTTGTAAGCTTGCCATTGGTCGGTATAGATTTGTGCGCCAGGTTCGACGGTTTTGGCAATTTCTGGTAGTAATACGCGTGAGCCAGAACTTTTAACGTGCTTAATATATGCAGCACCGTGGCGCTCAACGACGCCAAACACTGTGGCTTTCGGCTGTGGTTTGCGGAAGGCACGATTAGCGGCTTTGCCGCCGACGTAGGTTTCGTCAATCTCGACGGTACCGCGTAATAAGTTGCCATTGCCATTGCTCTCGAACGCCGTGCGAATGCGGTGCAACATGAACCAGGCGCTCTTTTGGGTAACGCCAGTGTACTTGCTAACTTGTACTGAACTAACACCTTTCTTAAGCGAACTAGCCAAGTAGATGGCCAAATACCACTTTGTCAGTGGGATTTTACTGTCGCTAAAAATAGTGCCGACTTTAACTGTAAACTGTTTACGGCAGTCACCACACTTAAAAAGTTTACCGTTACTGAATTTGTAAGTCTTGTAGCTACCGCAGTGGGGGCAAAAGCGGTCTTTTCCGTTAGCGCCCCAACGAGCATTTTCAAGGTGGGCTAAGCAAGCTTCTTCAGTGGCAAATTTCTGGGTAAACTCTAGTAAATTCATAACTACAAATAATATTAGTTGATCTTGTTGGGTGTGTCAAGTATATAATTGCCGTCGTTTTATATTGACTAGTTTGCAATAAAATTATATTATCTTAACCTAGTCTGAACAGTAGTTCATGGCAAATCCGACAAGCAATTGGAGTGGTTACGTTGATGATCGAAAAACTGTGCCCTTTGTGGGCAGAAGCGGTCAACAACCTGCTTGGCACCCCCAAGGGACTGCGGGGAGAAATCGGCAAATCAAAGCCGTTCCAGGTGCCTGGCACGGAGATCACTGGCTACGTAGAAGCAACCAAGACCGACATGAACCAGTTCGACGTTTCGCTGTTTTGCAGCGACCCAAGCGTCTTGAAAAACACGGAACGTATGCGACGGTTGCTCGCTTGGGATCTGTGCGGCAGCTTCTGGAGCTTGAGACTGCAGGAAAATCGTGTGGTGCTCGAACGGTACAACAACCTCCCAGCCCAGCCGCTCATCGACTGGGTAAAGATCCTGGAAGAACTGCTCAAAACCGCCGCCGACACACCTGCGGGTGAGGCTGTCGAACTGACAAAACCGTTCAGCCTGTACCACGCCTACGGTGAGCTCATGCTGGTGCGACGGCGTGGTGAGGTGGGGTTCGCCTGCCAGATCATCGCCAACACCCGAGCGGGTAACGTCTGGAGCGAGCTGTCGGCTACCGCCGCAGTGAAAATGGGATTACTGGGTAGATACAACGTGGTCTCAATCCCCAGCTCTACCTGGAGCCTGATCTCGATGGTGCTTCTGCCGCTCTAGCTCAACTCGCCGGCCCAAAATGCGCGACAAGCAATTGGAGCGCAGTGCGGTGTTCCAATTGCTTGTCGCGCATTATAGCCTTTTGACTACCGGCCGAACAGGGTGTCGGCCTCGCTATACGGGATGATCACGAGACTAGCTACCGATCAAAATTATTGAAATATTTCGCCCTTATTATACAATGCTAAAATGCCCTGGTCACCGACCTTGGCAGCGACAAGTACAGTGACATTGAGGATTCTGTGAACGCCGATCCTGTATACCTACACTGGTGTGCCAACACCGATAGGTTGATGGCAGACGTCCGTCGGAAAATGCAGGCAGACCCTTCCAGCATCACCCCTCTAACAACACCCCAATTGAATGGCAAGGTACTGACACAGCACGGAGCTGTTAGCACGCTGGTAAGGATGGAGGGCCTATTCGACACCGAGCACTTTCTGACCAACTTCTTCGCACATGACGAAAGCGGCAACCCATACGGGGAAGCCGTTGACGCACACGAGGTGCTGAAGGAATACTTTAGCGAGGCAAAGGTAATACTGGTCTCTGAGCGCAAGGGCCTGCGGTTTTACATCACCCTGCAAGAAGCTGGCTGAGCTCATCTGAAATACAGGCACACGGCATGTAACGGTGGCGTCCTGCACATTTGTCTGTCACCGTTACTTGTCGCGTTACCACGAACTTACGAACACATTTCTTATGCTACAGGGCAATTTTTTGTAGCGTTACCAAAAGCAAATGCCAAGGGTCTTGGCCTGTACTTTTAATATGCCAGTCGCAATCGGCCACTTCTTGGGCAATGCGCTGCATCCGCGGGTGACCTAACCTCTTTACAGCCGCCTGCGCTTTGCGAACAACAAATGGGTGCAAGCCGGAATCTTTTGCAATGGTATCTGCCGCACGGTTACCTGCCACGGCGGCTACTGCCAGGGCATGGGTTTGGCTCGCTAATAATCCAAACAGTTTATACGGATCTTCGGTAGTTTTTAACGCCTGCAGCATGTCTACGACTAACTGGGTTTTTCCGGCTAATGCGGCGTCGAGCAGCTCAAACGCAGTACCTTCGGGGCTTGGCTCTACCAATTCATTAATAAGGGTGCGTGTAATTTGTTGGCCAGCCATTTTTTGGATTTCGTTATATAACCGCCACTGGTCGCGGCCGGCGCGCGATATCAGATATGCGGCATCCTCTTTAGACAACCCCGCGTCTGCTGCCTCAGCGGTTTTAATAAGCCAGGTAGTTAGCTGATGCTCTGGGAGTAGGGCAAACTCCTGGAACTGTCGCTGGGATTTTAAGAATTTATATAGTTTAGTACGCTTATCTAGGTTAGGGTCCGCAATTATAACAGTAGTGCCATTGGCAAGCGTGCCAAATGCTTTTTGCAGCGGCTCTTGGACGGATTTATTTTGCGAGATATTCTTAAAAACCACCAAACGCGAGGGCGAAAAAAGAGTCGCACCTTGCAGCAAGTCTGGCAAACGAGCGGCGTCTAATAATTCGGCGTCTACCCGCTCTACCCCGTTTGCGCTGTGCTTGGCAATAAATGCGCGCACTACCTGGTGCTCGGCCTGGGAGGCTGCAAAAGTGTTTTCACCAGTTAATGTGATTATCATGCCTACCTACCGGTGCTGCCAAAGCCGCCGCCTTTACGTTGGGTTTGGTCTAGATCGGTCACCTCTTGCCACTCTACCGTTTGGTGTTTTGCAATAACCATTTGGGCAATGCGGTCGCCATCTTGCACGGTGTAGGGATCGGCTCCAAGGTTAATAAGTAGCACGCCGTATTCGCCTCGGTAGTCAGCATCTATGGTGCCTGGCGCGTTCACAATGCTTATGCCATGTTTAAGCGCCAGGCCGCTGCGTGGCCGAATTTGTGCCTCGTACCCAGGCGGCAGCGCCAAAAACAGGCCTGTAGGAATCAACGCCCGCTCCAATGTCTTAAGCGTGACTGGAGCGTCTAAATTAGCACGCAGATCAACAGCTGCAGCGTGTGGAGACTCGTACCGTGGCAAGCCATGTTTAGATTTGTTTACGATCTGGATTTTCATATAGTTCTCTTATAGTAACTTACGGCCGCTTCACCTGACAATGTGGGCAAATATGCGTGCCGCGGCCAGCTACGCGCAACTTAACTATAGCGTTCCCACAGCGCGTGCAGGGCAAGCCTTGCCGCCGGAATACATTAGCAAATGTCAGGTAGCTGCCACGTTTGCCATTGGCATCTACATAGTTGCGGTCGGTAGAGCCGCCTTTTTTAATGCTTAGTTCCAGCACATTTATTAACCCTTTGTATAATGCGTGGACTTTTGCAGGCGGAATGTCTGCAACGCGCGTTTCGGGGTGGATCTTTGCTGCCCATAAACTTTCGTCGGCATAAATGTTGCCTATGCCTGCTACTACTGTTTGGTCGAGCAACACCGCCTTGATGCCGCTTTTAGCGCGGCGCTTCAAGCGGGCAGCAAAATCCTTGGCGGTAAAATCGGCCGCCAGTGGTTCGGGGCCAACTTTTTTAAAGAAATCTAACTGCTCTATTTGAACCGTGGGCAGCAGCCTGACCCACCCAAATTTACGCTGGTCGTTAAAGAACAAACGGCTACTATCGGTAAACGTAAAGGTGACGCGGGTAGACTTATCTGGCAGATCCCCTACTAAACTGCCGTTAGGGTGGCCGGCGCCAAAGGCAACAGTGTGGCCGCGGAACACCATCTGGCCGGTCATTTTTAAATGGATCACCAATGAATATTGGGTGCTTAGGTCAATAATTAACACTTTTGCGCGCCGGCGGACAGCAATAATTTTAGCGTTGATTAAAAACTGCTGTACATCTTGTGGCGCATTCGGGAAACCTTTAGGCCAATCGTGCGTTTGTGCGGCGATAATTTTGCCTGGCAGTAGTTCGGCAAGGCCGCGGCGGATGGTTTCTACTTCTGGTAATTCGGGCATGGTTTTATTGTATCAGTATGCAGCCAGGCACTCTACGCATAAGCCAATATCTTGACTTTTCTCTAGAACACAGTACGCTAAACATACGTTTAGTTCTTTTCACGGTCAGATTGGAGGGTCGTCATGACTCACCCCCTAGGGAAAAATCTGAGCTTTCAACAGCTGGAGTTGCGGTTTTATGTGGGCAGCATATTGTGCGTGTGCCTCGGCTACGGCGCTACGGCCCTTACAGCCATTCTGTTCCAGAAGCGTGCGATGTACGGCCCTATCGACCTCGTCCTTAACTTGCTCATGGTGTGGTTGGCCATGGGTATTGGCGCGTGGCTAATCCACACATTCACCGAATGGCGGCTGCAACTGATGTGCAGCGTGTTCATGCAAGCGGTGCCGGTGGGCATTCTGTGTGGGCCGCTGCTTAAAAAGGTGCCCGCCGAGTTTCTGCTTGATGGAGCACTCGCCTTTGGGGCGTTCATGGTTGCAGCTTGCATTATTGGGCTGATGTTGCCAGTGGGGTCGCACCGCTTTTTCCCCTTTTGGCTAGGGCAGATACTACTGGCGTGTGTGGCTTGGTCGCTGACGCCGCTCTCGTATGGCCAGACACAGGGTCTATCTGGCATACAGGCCTACGGCATGGTGCTGCTTGCGGCGGCCATGACTACTGGAGACGTCAATCGCGGCAAGTCTGGTTGGTTCCTCATGCTGGCAGGAACAAGCCGTATTCAAGCCCTCATGTGGCTGGACTCCACCAATCTGTTGTACAACCTGTACAGAAGGTGCAGCAGGGACTGAACGAATCGGCGGATACCTAGCAGGTAGCCGCCGTCGTTCATGTGCAGGGGAAATCCGTGTAAATGCCAGTTCTCAGAAATAAGAGTGCGTTACGCGCCACGCAAGAAACCTGCCAAACAGGCAGGTTTATTTGCTTGGACTGCACTACGCTGAACCCTCTTTTTTCTGAGAACTGGCATTTACACGGATTACTTTAACTAATCAACGAGCCTGTAACCCCGCCGCGGACGGCTGCAGCGTATTGCCAGTATCGTGGCTCTGTTGCCCAGGCTGCGATTGAGGCGTAGGCGCAGACCTTTCTGGATTACCGAGTAATTTTTGGATAGCGTCGTATACCGCAGGATCGCCTTTAAAATCCTCGGCTTCAACAGGGATATTCTGCTGTTTTACCTCGCGCACAGGCGTAGTTTCGGGCTTGCGTGTAACCGCCAAGATAATACCCAAAATCAATAGCACAAACCCTAAGGCCAAGGTAATTCGTTCGACATTAGTAAGTGTGGGTTTTTTAGGTTTAGGCAAGATAGATCTATTGTAGCAAACTGGTGTTGTGACGCTGTGTCATAATTCGCGTTACATTCTTAAAATGTCGGTCAATAGCTGGCTTAACTTGTGGCTGCCTGCGATTAATAGACCGCTTACCAAAAGCAGAAGGCCGCTAATCCAAACTGTGGTGTCTGAATAGCCAAAAAATGCACCTATGATAGTTAGCACAAACGCACCGGCGAGCGACAGTATCGTGCCGAGCACTAGCCTTACTCTTTCAAGCTTACTATTCTCTGTGTTGGCTGGCACGTTCTTACCTTACACTTTACACACTAAAAATAATTAATATAACGGTTAGATAAAAGCTAGCTATGTACCCTAGTTGCCGCGATAAATACCTTTGTTTGACTTCTGGGGTAAGTATCAGTAAAGCAAGTTGCTCGGCCATGCCAATAACAGTAAGGGCCACCCAAATTTTTAGCCAAAACGCAATAACAGGCGAGATCAAAGCAAATGCCAGAATTAGAGGCATTGCAA
>DASTDY010000020.1:0-46983 GCA_035710125.1 Saccharimonadales bacterium (SeqCode)
TCACCCGGACTCATAAAGTCCAAGGCAGCAGCAGGAGCTGCGGACAAAAATGTCAATCCTATGACTATAAAGAGAAGCCTAAACCTCGCTTTTACCAGACAATGCATTGCCCCAACCCTTTCAGCTGAAGTGGGACTAGGTACGAACAATTGAGCAGATCGCCCAATTGTTATGTCACCTTCATTTTCATGAGGCCTCAGGATTATATATTACTTTGGGTAGAAGTTACATAGAGATTATCAGTTACTAACGTGATATATAAGGACCGTCACCATGTGATCCAAATGCAGTGCACCCATCTATAATGACAGTCCGTCTGGTTAGGCTGAATAGTTCACTCACTGTCATGGTAGTCGTATAATGGCGAGTATCATTTATATCAGCGGTTTCTTGTCCACCAACTGGTTTACAATACTTTTCAACCTCATCAGGGCTAGTGACCCGTACTTCGTTAACATAATAACGGAATAAGAAGCGAGTTTTATTATCGAGATAGCGAGAGGAGTAATCAACCGATCTTAGCGCGGCCTCTTTTTTAACGCCACTAAAATTATTCAATCCATCACCAATAAAAAGCGGCGTAGCAACAGTATAGCCCAAATACGCGACACACATAAAGATAATCGCTATAACGGTTATCAAAATAGGAGAAAGCTTTTTTTGCTCTGGTTGGCTATTCATACGTCACAACGATATCATTTGAACGTATTTAGGTCAAAACCGCCCATAAATATGGCCACCATGAAAGCAGCCGACGCCTTACGCTAAAATAAAATAATTTTTTATGTTGGAAGATTAAGGGAACTTACGGTATACTGCACCCATATTCGATTTCAAAAGGACAATGTAATTAACCATGGCACTCCACCACCACATAGCAAAACATAAGAAGATAATATATAGGGTATTTGTTGTTTTGGTGGTGTTTTTTGTTGGGTGGGGGGTGGTGAGTTTTGTACAGGCGGATACGGAATCAAGGGCGCGATATAAAAGACTTAGTTCAGAGATGGAAGAAGTAACACATAAAATGAGTAGCCTTGAGGCGATAGAACAGAGTGAACTTACTCGATATCGCGGTAATGGCGTGATTGGTGACTACGACTGTGGACTAACTGAGTCATGTCCTGAAATTAGCAAACAGTGGCTTGTAGCTATCGAGCCGAGCAAAGAGATTGAATTTTTGAGGGGTCTTGTTAAAGCTGGCTATATAGTTAATAGGGATTTTCCTAGCTACTCTTGTGAACATTTAGAGGACCCAGGCGATCAATGCTTCCTCAATGCAACCAAAGAAAAAGTTGATGTGTCTTACGGTCTAAGAATTGCTCATGAAGAAAGACAGCCAAAGGGCGCGATAGGGTCTAAGCAATGGTATGAGATAAGGGTAGAATTTACTCATAATTAGCTGATTAAATTAACCATGGCACTCCACCACCACATCGCTAAACATAAGAAGATAATATATAGGGTGTTTTGTTGTTTTGGTGGTGTAGGGCGGCAGCCTCCTTTGGATCCCTTGCTCTTATTTGTGATACTAAGCAAAATGACGGCTCCAATCTAGTTAACTCTGTTGCATAATTACAAACATACTGCAATTATTAGAGCAACGGGAGCGATGGGCATGAACTCAAACATTATTATAGGTGCTGGGCAAAACCATAACTATCCCAGCAAGAGTGCTACCTGCCAGCTGGGTATTACTACACAAAAATTTAAGCTACCAGGGCGACTGCAAAGGCATCGCCGTTTTTTATAACAAATAAAGGAGGGCACATGGCACGGCTTCCAGTACCTGGCGGCGATGTTGACGCCTGGGCGGCAATATTAAACGAATATTTATTAATTACGCACAATAGCGATGGATCGCAAAAGGCAGATAGTGTGGGCAGCGCCGCATTACAGAGCCGCAGTATTGGCATACGCCACTTGCGCACTATGAATGCGGCCAACACGCCACTAAAAGACTTTGTACTCTCTAATACTGGCAACGAGTTAGTCTGGAAAACGCCTGAGGCAGTAGTGGCATCTGCCCGCGACCTAGAATATAACGTGGCAGACTACGGCGCAGTCGGCGATGGCATAACCGACGACACCGAAGCAGTTCAAGCCGCTATAGACGCTGCCACAAACGGCGGCTCAGTCGTTTTCCCCCGGGGTGTATTTATGGTTAGTAGCTTAAAGATAAGAAAGCATGGAGTTACCCTTGTTGGCTCTGCGCGGTTAGGCACGCGCGTCATGCGTATAAGCGGTACGGAACCCTTGGTAGATATCAGCGGCACCGGCACGTTAGATAACCATATAAAATATTGCTCTATCTCAAACATTATGCTGTGCGGCAGTAGTATGCCGGGCCCTTTGTTGCGTTCTTACTTTGCCGACAACTGCGTGTACCGCGAGGTAAGTTTTGTGCACTGTAATGGCACTGCCACCGATTTTGTAGAAGTGTGGGACTCGCGGTTCCAGGCCTGCTCGTGGGAAGACTGCGGCAGCACCGCCCAACCTGCGCTCCTGCTCAGAAACACCATGCCCGAAGGCCAGTTTGGCTATGGGACCGACAACACTAACCAAATCCACTTCCATAGCTGTCGCTGGGAGGGATTCCGCAATGGCGCCGTACGTTTATATGGGTCTGCCAACGGCTCCCCTAACCTTTTAAACGGCGTATTTTTTGTATCGTGCAAAATGGAAACACGTTTTGCCGCTGGCTCTGCCTTCCAAATAATGGAGGGCACGACAATTGTGTTTGTTAACCAGCTTTATATTGCGATTATGGCGCCAGACGCGGGTTATACAGCGCGGGTTGATGCCATCGAAGACAGAGGTACACAAGTATTTATTGCTGATGTGTACGTACAGTGGGGCCACGCTAAAGGAATGGCTGGGCATGTTGCCCATGTTTGGAACGGGGAGCCACACACCTACCAACAAATCAGCTCGTTTTTTCCGACTGAAGAATCCAACGTGCCGCCCTTTGTACAAGTTGAATCGGCGGCAAAACGTGTTATGCTTCTGGGTTTGTGGGCAAACCAGGCCCAAAGAAAAAGGATTGGCGGGCTTATTGCCGGTATAACAATTGGCGGCCCTGGCTTTGGGTACTTCTATCCCATCGACATAACTGGTGTCTTTAGGATTATGTCGCTGTCCGACAATAAAGATATTCTGCGGGTCAATAACAACCCTTCGCGCCCCGTAGTTGCCATAGCTAACAGCGCAGATATTGCCGGGTATTCAGACAACGACAGCACCGAAAAATGGCGGCTAACCAGCTCTACCGGTGCAGCGCGTTTTGCTGCGGGTAAGTTCCAAGTAGAACCTACCAAAGGATACGTTGGTATTAATAGTGCGCCAGCGGCGAATATCGCCGTGCTTATACGTGCAGCGGCAGACGGCGACAAAAGTTTGGTTATTATAAGGCCATCCAACAACGCCATAAACAGGTTAATGGAGTTCCAGGACGAGACGTACAATATCCAGGGCCAAGCTTTTGACTCCAATGGCCGGCCGGTTGCAGTCGGCACGCCAGCAAGAGTTACGCCAGGCAGTCAGGTAAGCTATGCTAATCCAGGTATACAGGTGCGCGATATTGCCGGCAACATTACCGCTGCTGTTAAACCATCCCCAACTGCCCCGGGCACCATTGCAACGCTCACATTCTCAAGGCCTTACGCCACAACACCTTTGAAGATTGCGATTCATGACCATTCAGCCGCTTGGTCAAACCTATATGTATCGGCTCGTAGCACAACCGGCTTTACAGTATCTACCCGGAATGCATTACAGGGTGGCGCTATTTTGGACTTTGACTATTCGGTGGTTGCCTAAAGTTACTTAAGCTCACCCCCATTACGGTTAGACGCAATGCTGTGCCCAGAACAACTTATAACAGGAATAATATGCTATAATTTGCAAGCTTTGCACTTTCACATCATGCGGACAAGTGAGAACCTTGACTCTGATTAAGCCCTATGACTACCAGCAGATCGGCATCGACAAGCTTACCGCAGACCGCGGCACCGGCAACAGGCGTCAGTCGCTCACCATGGCGACCGGTCTTGGCAAAACATACACCGCGTTGCTCGCACTCAAAGAGTGGCTAGTAACACAATCCGGGCGGATTGGCGTTTTTTGCCACCAAACTGACATCCTGGACCAGTGGGAAAGGGCGTTTCGGGCAATTTTTGGAAACAGCCTAAGTTACGGCCGATACCACGGTTCCGTGCCTAAGGCACCGGATGCACAGGTAGTACTGTGCTCGTTCCAGTCGATGGTGCGTGGCCGCGAAAGCTTCGACCCAACGCATTTCGGGTACACTTTCGTAGACGAGAGCCAGCATGGCCCAGCACCGACATACCGGCCGACCATCGAGCATTTCGCGCCGTATTCCCACCTGCTTGGCCTAACGGCAACGCCAAACCGCGCTGACGGCCAAAGCATTGCCGAGATTTTCGGCAAACCAGTCTACGAACTGCCACTAGAAGTCGCACTGGCACGAGGCTATCTGGCGCGAGTGCAATACATGTTGTTGTCTGACGGCATCCAAAACCTCGACAAGCTGCCGACTAACCTCGGCACTATGAGCGTTAAGGCACTCAACCGTCTGTTCTTTGCGCCAGAGCGCGATGAACGGATTGTAGAGCTCATCGCCGAGCACACCGCCCATCTGGGCGACGCACTGCGCATGATGGTGTTTTGCAAGAACATCGCACATGCCCAGCGGTACGAGCAGCTCTTGCCAAACGCATGGGCTGTCCACTCCAGGCTCAAGCCGCACTGGCAGGACCGGAGGATCCAAGACTTCCGCGAGGGCCGCAGAAAGACCATCGCCGTCGTTGACAAGTTCAACGAAGGCGTTGACTTTCCAGAGGCCAACGCTGGCGCCCTGCTGCGCGAGCATGGATCCGAAATGGGTTTCTTGCAGCAGGTCGGCCGTCTTCTGCGGCCCGACGACAGCAAAGAAAAGGTGGTAATACTCGACATCGCGGGCAACTGCGAACGACTGGAATACGTAGCTGGACTGTACCGACGAGTCCGCACGATTTACGACGAGCTGAACCCATCGCAACCCACCACTCACCTGCCCAAACCTTTCGAGGCAACGGTGGGCGAGTTTGAGTTCGACGTAAGCGTGCGCAAAGTGCTCGACGTACTTGCGGCTGTGCGGGGTGGATACACCAGGGAAGCACTCAAGGAGCAGCTGCTCGCAAAAGCGGTAGACGGTATCATGCCGTCTATTGTGAGCATTGAATCAGACCCAAATATGGCTAGCCACACAACCTTCCGCAGGGCGTTCGGCAACAACTGGGCAGGCATTGCAGAAGAGGTAGGCCTAAAATATATCGGGCCAACCGAGGAAATAAAGTCCTATACAAAGGCCGAACTCGCCCAGCAGCTGCGTAACAAGGCCAAGGATGGGGTGATGCCGTCTACAATAGAGGTAGCAGCAGACCCAGACATGGCGACTTATCTGACCTACCAAAAGAGATTCGGTAAAAATTGGGCAGGAATCGCCGAGGAGCTAGGCCTAAAATATACCGAGCCAGTAGCAAAGTCCTACACGAAAGCCGAGCTCACCAGACAACTGCTTAGCAAGGCCAAGGACGGGGTGATGCCGTCTACAACAGAAGTCGATGCAGATCCCAACATGGCATCCCGCAAAAGATTCCGCGAAGCGTTCGGTAAACCATGGCCAGGGATCGCCGCAGAGCTGGGGCTTAAGCCATTCAGCAAAAAACGCGCCCAGAGCCCTAGAGTACCGGAAGGAGATTAGTGCAAGCCGCCCGCCGGGGGCGTAATCCCGGCTATAACTTAAGCGCCTGAATTTTCGGGCATTTAAGTTATAGCAAAAATGAAAAAAGCTCCACATTGGCGTGAAGCACTTTTCATGGTGCGGGTTGCGGGACTCTAACCCGCGGCCTCCACCTTGGCAAGGTGGCGCTCTAAACAACTGAGCTAAACCCGCATTAACTTCTGTATTTTAACGAATGGTTGGTAATTTTACAAGGGTAATATAGCGCAAAAGCCCCCTTCCTAAGCTGGTTTTCTAGGAAGGGAGCTCTGCACACTGCTTACTAGTCGGAACAAACGTGCGCCGGCTGGTCGCTACATTGCGCCACGCTTGCATCGAGATACACGCTGGCGCTGAGGTTTGCATCGCTTGCACCCTCTATTACGCACAACGGCAGTGGCATCTTTCCGTTGAGCTGGTGCATAAACGGCAGCCCCGCACCGGTGCTGCGCAAGAGCGATACCAGCGTTGCCAGGAGAATCCTGTGCTCGTGGATGGTCTGCGGATCTGCGTGCATGGCTGGAATCAGCCAGTCAATCGACGGCAAGATGTCAGATTTGATCACCAACTGACGCCCAACCACGCTGAGCCGCAAAAACGTCAAAGCTTTGTCGCCACCCCAGGGGCCGATCGACAACGGCGACTCACTCGTAAGCTTGATGGGCTCTGGCGCAAAACAAAAACTCTGACGCTCTACCGTCGGTTCGAGAATCCGGCGGCGACCGCACCGGCACAATGGCCGCGAGCCTTCAACAGCTTGCGCCCACTTGTGCCCTTTTAGATCGCCTTGCGGCACCTGAAAAACCAACGCACCTGGCAGGTGCTCGCAGTTAACCGCGAGTTCCCAGATCGCCTCGCAGTAATCCGGGTGGTCAACGTTGGCGGCGGCCCGCCACACGGGCTCCAAACCGGTCGTTCCAAACATGGAGTTCATATCTCTCCTGTCTGTGCAGTGTGCAACTCATTTCTCTGAGTTCGTAGTTCTATAATAAATCAAATTACTGGTAAGAAGGCAGGGTGCGTTTTTGCGCACGCACCCCGCCCATTTTTTACCCTGGCAGTTGAGAGCCGCACTTCATATTCGGCTCATTCTGCGCAAACGGACCACACGGCGAGGACTTGCCGTCCAGCGGAATGTAGTACGCGTCTTTGTCGGCTCCTTGGGTAACCATGCCGGCCTGCTGACCGTCATTCATACTCCGAAGGCGGGTGATACGGTAGGGCACCGGCTCGTTGCTGCTGATCGGCGACAACCGCAAAAACACCTCAGATGGCGGAGGTGTGGCGAACTTACCGGCGCCGGTAAGCGCGAAAAAACCAACCACGCTCAAAATCTGGTCGGGCTGGATTTCGCTTGGCGACCCGTACGACAACGACGTAGGCGATATAACTTTGCCTGCTGAAGCGACCGCCGTGGCCGGACCCAGGGCAGGCACCACCGTGAACGTACACTCTTGGAACACACTGTCCCAAAAGAATGCACCACCTGTGCGCCCGGGGTTGAGCGCTACTCCGACGCTCATGATAAGCCGAACAGCCTTGTTGTTCACATTCTTCATGTCGAGGCGAAACGGCACCATCACGTCGTCTTGGGTAGCTCCCGCGCAGTTGGTGTACCGATGCGCTCCCTCAAAGTCGCCAGCCTTACGTGGCGCTCCCAACCTGACGGATGTGTACTGCATGCCCCCGCCACCAAGCTCGGCCTGCAGTTGGTACTCAGCGGCGGGCCTGAAATCAAGCGTGTCGCTGGTTTCAATCAAATCGTTCGGGCTGACCGCCTGTTTACTGACGGGTTCATCTGCCAGAACTACCAGTAAACCGGCAACCAACAGCGCAACCCCAAGCAACGAACCCAACAGCCACCATATGCGGCGACGCGCCACAACTCCTCCTAAAAAAGCCGTCTTAAGGGCGTTACTACTATAGAGGCAAAACTGTAACAATACAAGCAAAAATAATGCTAGGCTTGCCAAATTGCATAAAAGGGTGGAATGACTTATGCGGGGCATAATATAATAAACAATATGAACAAAATCCTCACATTCATAATTTCTGTCGCAATACCCTTTGTGGCCGGCGCAATTGGCAGTATCGCAACAATACCAAACATTCCCACTTGGTATGCGGCGCTCGAAAAACCTTTCTTTAATCCCCCTAACTGGGTATTTGGCCCAGTTTGGACGCTCCTTTATATACTTATGGGGGTTAGCCTTTACTTAGTGTGGACCGCCCGCAATAAACAACCTAAAAAACGCGCCTACACACTATTTGGTGCACAACTAGTACTAAATACCCTTTGGAGCCTTGTGTTCTTTGGGCTGCAATGGCCTTGGCTTGCAGTCGTAGTGATCCTCGCCCTCTGGATAACCATTGTTATGACTATGCAAGCATTCCGGCGCTACTCGCAGACATCTTTTTGGTTATTTATACCCTACATTGCCTGGGTTAGTTTTGCAGCTGTGTTGAATATAAGCGTTGCCCTGCTCAACTAATAGTCTTTTACGACAAATTAGTATTTTTATAAAAAAGATGATATAATTATATTTAGCTAATTCACTTAGGAACTTTTCAGTAGAATATCTTCTTAGCTTTTTTGGCTCAAAATAATGCGCTAAAAGGATATTATGATTTCATTTATATGGCCACCAGGCGAGCCAATGCTTGCCGGCACGGGCGGTTCCGAGACATTCACAGCAGGACACATCAGGGAGCTACTACGAAGAGGCATTGCGGCCCAAGTTGTAAGCGTTGGACACGGCATAAAAGACGGGCGGCAAGATTTTTCTGATATTCCCTTTTTAGCCCTGCCAAACCAAGAAGCTATCAGTGAGCTTCACGGGACAGTTGTATTCGTAAATAGGTCTTACCCTGTCCCTACAAAACAAAAAGCGATTATAATTCTCCACTGTGCGATACCCAGGCAACAAGAGCGTGATAAGTACCGCAAGAGTATCGTAGATAAAATAGTTATTGCAACCAGTGTCTACAGCGGTCAGCAATGGGCTTTGTACCTTGATGTGCCATTCGCCCGCATCAATATTGTCATGCCCTTTGCCGACCCCATATTCAGCAATGTAGCGCGGGCTAAGCCAACAAGAAAGACCCGTATACTTTTTGCAGGAAGGCTACACCCAGAAAAAGGTATTTATACGCTGCTCGAAATGATGCACCAAAAAGATATGCAGCACAATGGCTTTACAACTACTATTGTAACGGCGGGCCAACACGTAGAAATCGGCAGAGAGATTGCCCGCATGCTCAAAGATTATCCCTATGCAAAGCTTATCCCCGCCCAAAAAACTGTCCCAAGCATTGCCAAGCTGCTGGCGCGGAGCGATATTTTACTCATGCCTTCAGTGTTCGCAGAACCATTCGGCATGCTCTCTGTAGAAGCACAGCACGCAGGTTGCCGTGTAGTCGCGAGTAATGTTGGCGGTTTGCCCGAAACAAATTGTGGATTGCTGACACTTGTTGACCCAAGAAGTCCCCATGCACTGCTCACTGGCATTAAGCAAGCGGTTGCGCTCGGATTATCTAGCAAAAAAGACCGCAACAAAGCGCGTGGCGAGTTTACTCTCGCCGCATCAGTGGACAGTTTTTTGCGAACGATCCCTAGCCACTAAGCTTATCTGTCTTAAACCCTAAAAAACGTAATTCTCTACACCCTCTATATCCAGCCGGCTTGCTGTAAAATCTCTAATGCTGCCTGTTCTTTTGACTTCCCATGATTGATAACTTGAAAATCTATCTGCTCTTTAGCCGGACCGTTACTATCGTATTGGCTTAAGTAATCTAAATGAAGTTTAATCTGAAATGCTTGTTTTTCACGGGCTTTGATACGCTCTTCTAATACTTCAATCGGCGCAAGCACTTCGCATAATTGCGTCTTGTGTGCTGGTGCCGCATTTGTAACAATTTCAAATTCGCCTTTTTGCAGGTAGGTGGGTATGATGATTTTTATGGTCCCAATCTCTTGGTAGTTCGGCCAAATGGAAGCCAAATTTTTATACATAATGCCAATATGTTTACGTGGGTAAATCTTGGCAAGGTAGTCGAGGTCAATAACAGCATTTGCAATATCACGTTGTCGAAGTAGTTCACTCGCAGTTTGAGAAACGCTCGTTTTTCCAGAAGCTGGCGGACCGTGTAAGATGAGTAGTTCGATTTTATTCATTACTCTACTATACCAAGGTGGAATAAAATGGCTTGCCTGCCAGGCTCAAACCAAATTACAGGAGTGATACAAAAAGTCCCACAAAATAAATTCTGGGACTTTTTGATTGTAATAATTTCTGGTGGCTCCTCCCAGACTCGAACTGGGGACACAAGGCTCTTCAGGCCTCTGCTCTACCAACTGAGCTAAAGAGCCAGATATAGTCGGTAAACAGCAGTAATTGTAAAAGAAAACGGGGGTTAATACAAGGCTTCGGCTATAAAATACCCTCTTTTTGCAGCGCCCCGTGTAGTTCTGTAACACTTACATAGGTATGCACGTGCATGCCATACGACTGTGCAGCAAAGGTGTTGGTGGCGGAATCGTCAACAAAATAGAGGTCTTCAAGGGGGAGCTGCAAACGATCGGCGATTAGTTCGAAAATTTCGCGTTGTGGTTTAATAAACGGCGTTTCAGACGACGCAATAACAATATCAAAAAGGTCGGTAATTTTGTGCTCAGCCATAAATTCGTCGAGCATCGCGCGGCCGCTGTTACTAAGCATGCCAATTTTGTAGCGTGGTTTTAGCTGGCGGATTAACGCCACCAAGCCTTGGTTTACGTGGTGGGTGTCGTGGAATTCACGCTTGAGTGCCACAGGATCTTCACCCGACACTTCTTGCAATGCATTATAAAATTCGTCGTCGCTAATTTGGCCGGTGTCGGACTTGTTGGCTAGGTCATAATAATAACCTTCGTTGCCGTTTATTGATTTAGCGTTGCGCTGTAAAAAATCCTTAAAGGCATCGTTATACAGCACGCCAAAGCAGTCAAAAATAATCGCTTGTATAGACATTACGATTTAAAATGTTTTGCTATTTCGATTAGTTCGGCGGGCAACACAAAAACCGTTTTTTGCGATGGCTCAACGGCAATTTTCTCTAGTGTTTGCAGTGTGCGGATACTAATGCCGCCGGGCACTTGGCTCAACATTTGCGCCGCTTCGGCCACCTCTTGCGCAGCCGCCTTTTCGCCACCAGCGGTAATAATAACGGCGCGGCGTTCACGTTCGGCCTCGGCCTGTTTGGCCATAGCGCGTTTCATGTCTTGGGGTAGCTCGATGTTTTGGATTTTAACGTTTTCGACGTCGATTCCCCATTTGTCGGTTTCGGCGTCTACGATTTGTTTTATTTGCTGGCTGATTTGTTCACGCTGGCTCAACAGGTTATCGAGCTCAACGTTACCTACCACGTCGCGCAGGGCAGCCTGGGCAAACTGGGCAGTTGCGTAGGTGTAATTACTTGTCTCAAGCACCGCGCGGGCGGCGTCGAGCACTCTAAAATACACTACAGCATCTACGTTTATGGTTACGTTATCTTTGGTGATTACCTCTTGGCGCGGCACATCTACCGGAGTAGATCGCACGTCTACCTTGGTCATTTGCTGGAACACTGGCACAACTACGCGGAGCCCAGGCTCGCGGATGCCACTAAACCGGCCAAGCGTCAGCACAACGCCACGCTCGTATTGGTTTATTATTTTGATTCCGCTCAAAATAAAGGCGGCTACTACAACTAACAGCGGTAAGCCAAAAGACGAAAATTCTCCCATAACCTCTCCTTACTCCTTTAGTATATCAGGGCTTAAGGGCGAATGTAATCAGTTTGTCTACAAGTTCGGCATAGCTCATGCCTGTTGCGCGCCACAGTTTAGGGTACATACTAATGTTAGTAAAGCCTGGCAATGTGTTGAGTTCGTTCACCACAACCTGGCCGTCTGACGTCACAAACACATCTACGCGCGCCAAACCGCTACAACCCAAAGTTTTGTAGGCGGTTAGCGCTATTTTGCGGACAGATTCAGCTACTTCTTCTGTTACATCTGCAGGGATAATAACCTTTGCTTCGCTGGTTGGGCTATATTTGGCGTCATAACTGTAAAAATCGTCTTCGGGGTCAACTTCGCCCACGCCACTGGCCAGTGGTTCGTGGTTGCCCATTACAGCGCATTCGATTTCGCGGCCAGTTATAGCCTGTTCGATCAAAACCTTTGTATCGAACGCGTGGGCCTGTTCGAGTGCCCTAGCAAATTCTGCCTCGTTGTGCACTTTAAACACACCAACCGAAGATCCCATATTTGCAGGTTTTACAAACACCGGATTACCCAACTGTAGCGTAATATGCGAAAAGTTCGGAGTTGGTTCATGGGCGAGGTGCACGGCGTATTCTGTAGTTTGTAAGCCTTCTGCTTTGAGTAGCCGGCGGCTCATTTCTTTGTCCATACACAATGCCGAGCTCAAAACATTACAGCCCACAACAGGGATATGCATTAATTTCGCCAGGCCTTGCACCGTGCCGTCTTCGCCGTTTGGGCCATGCAAGACAGGCCAAATAACATCTGGCACAATTGAATGCCCAGCAGGTTGCACTATAAAATGCTTGCCACCCAGTACAGGCAGTAGGGTATGGTTTGATTCTAGGTTTTCAATGTCTTCAACCAACCGCCAATGGCCATCTTTGGTGATGTAGCAAAGGCTAATGTCGTACTTGCGGTCATCCAAAGCCGCAAAAACATTATGGGCAGAGGCGATAGAAACTTCGTGCTCGGCAGACTGGCCGCCAAATAGTAGTAAAATCCGGATACGTTGCATGTAATTAGTATACACCCTTCCCCTTTAACCACCCCTGTGCTATACTTTTAACGTTCAAGGGCGCTTAGCTCAGCTGGCTAGAGCACTTCGTTTACACCGAAGGGGTCGGGGGTTCGAATCCCTCAGCGCCCACCAGAAATAATTCCACGAAAAATGCACTCAATTAGGGTGCATTTTTCTTTATCTACCTCTTATTTGTGTGGTACATTAAACAATAAGGAGTAATATATGAAAAATAATCAAAAAGGATTCAGCGTCACAGAAATATTAGTGGTCGTTGTCATCATAGCGTTGCTTGCAACGATAGGTTGGCTTGTATATGACCGGCAAAATAGCAAGCCAGACAATAAACAAGCGTCCACTCAAACAAACCAGCAAGAACAAGCACCAACCCAGCCACCCGCCCAACCTGCAAAGAATGAAGGTTTTTACGAGATTAAGGAATGGGGCATTAAAATAGCCTTGACTGACTACGACAAAGTCCAGTTTAGTACCAAAAACGAGAGTGGGAAAATATTTGGTGACGACCCCTATGAAGGCCGTGCCGACCCTAGCTTTAAACCAGAGTTTCTCCAAGATAAATCTTCTTGTTCCCCTGGTTTAACGTTGTTCCGTTCTAAGGTAAAATTCGCTTCGGCGAGTGCCCAAAAGCAGATTGGCGACTATTACTACGTGGCCACAGGTGGACCTGGCTATTGCAGCAACAGTACAGATAACCAGTTTCAATATCGGTTCCTGAGGGAACTTTCGGATCCAAAAAACATTACAGCGCTTTAAAACGACAACTTCAAAGCAAAATAACATCCTACTGTGGATGTTATTTTGCTTTGAAGCAATGAATATGAACGTTTTACCAAATATTTTGTAAAAGCCTATGCAGTGATTAAACTTAAAACCATGGGAAGAATGAGCTACCCTTACAAGCTTCCTGCCACCGTAATAAAGGAAGAAAGGCAACTCAAATGGCTAGAACAGCTGACTCGCAAGGAGCCCAAGAAAGCAGTTGAAAGCTTCGCACAACTAGTGGCCAGCGCGAAAGAATCGGATCGTAGAACTGCCGCCACATGCATTGACCTGCTAATGACCTCGCCCTACCGCGAGGACGCCCTCAAACTTTGGCATCTGCTCATGGGCGATCCCGAGGTGTGGGTACGCAACATCGCAAACGACGTGCTACTTGAGGCCTACGACAGAGGCGACGAGTGGCCTTCGCCTAACGGAGTTTCACTCTCACAAGATGAAGCTGCAAGCCTGGCCTGGACCAACTACCTCACCAGCGTCAGTGCCGCCAATCTCAAGCTTGGTGATCCGGATCCAAACGGAATAACCCCTTGCGGTTATTCGGAAGAGGCCTGGAAAAAGGGAGAAAAAACCGAAACAGGGAACCGAGCTTCAACAGCCCATCATGACAATGTGCTACTACACTACTTCCTGGGCCTTGAGAGAAAAGGCACATACCGTGAGCGCTGCGCGTTTGCCTGCGGCCAAGGCAGCGTTTCATACCGTTACCTGCTGAAGCACCAGTACAGGCTACTGTGGTTGCTGGCAGTCCGCATGGCCGACAATAGAAGATTCAAGGAAATGCTCTAGCTCCCCGTATAGTCCTACCCTCGCAGTGCATGTGAGGGTAGGACGCTTGACTGCTTGTTTCAAAACAAAAAAAAGCGCACACTTACAGTTTTATACGTCGGATGACGGCGAGTTTAAGCCATAACCATCGAAGACGAAGCAAATCTAGATGCCCGTCGTACAGCCATGGGCTTGAATAGTTTTACAGCACGGGCAATAACTACTTAGCATCGTAGCGGGCGCGTGCCGCTTGCACTTGGTCTAAGTGGGCGATGGACCAATCCCGAAGCGACTCTATAATCTCGAATACAGAATGCCCGAGCGGTGTCAATTCGTACTCTACACGTGGTGGCACTACTGGGTACACTGTGCGCTTAATAATGCCATCACGCTCTAATTGCCGCAGGGTTGCGGTAAGTACTTTTTGTGATATGCCGTCTACTTGCCGTTGGATTTCGCTATATCGCAAGCGGTTATGGCACAGCGTATGTAATATCATTACCGACCACTTATCGCCGATTAATCCGATTACTTCGCGCCAGGCGCATTCATCTGTATTTTTGCCTTTACTAACCATATGGTAAGTATAGCACATTTTTGTTTGTACTTCCCTTTTGGGGGGTATAACTTTTATAATTACCTTAAAAGTAAAGGAGTATGCATATGCAAAAAATTCTTGTTATTACGGGCAGCACCCGCCCTGGCCGAAAAGGTGCCGCGGTTGCAAAATGGTTTATGGAATCCACAAAAGACGAGAAGGCTTTTACATTTGAGCTTGCCGACCTTGCCGAAATCAACCTGCCAATGCTAGACGAACCAGTACCTGCGCTCTTTGGCAAATACCAAAATGAGCACACTAAGGCCTGGGCAGCCCAGCTTGCCTCTGCCGATGGTTTTGTTATTGTGACACCCGAATACAACCATGGATACCCGGCCAGCCTTAAAAACGCAATCGACTACACTTACGTTGAATGGAACCACAAACCTGTTGCGTTCGTATCTTATGGCGTTATAGGCGGCGTCCGCGCGGTTGAGCAACTAAAACCGGTCATAAGCCGACTAGACGCCGTACCACTAGACGCCCAAGTTTCGCTTGCCCTAGGCACGCATTTTACCGAAGACGGGCTAGTTAAGGCAGACAGCCAAGTTCAAAATGACCTTACGGCTATGATTAAAAGCCTCGCCTGGTGGGGCGATGCCCTAAAGGCGGCGCGCCAAAAAATAAAACACGCATAACACGGAACCCCACCTGCACATTTCACCGCCGTCACCTCAAACACTTGGGGAACCCTTTTCGGCTACTAGGGCTACCGAAAAGGGCGAAATTATAATCACACAGGTTCCCTCGCACTTCAAGCCCTTTTATAAAATCGCAGTCAGGGCTACAATGCACACATGCTTAACCAATCTCTTATGCATAGGGTTCAAAGACAACTGGCCGGCTTAGCTCCAGAAGACATTCAGCCTTTTGTATCATTTACGATTGAGCCAATCTACACATTAGTAGCAAGACCTCCGCAAAATGTATGCGACGCCATCGCTGCAACCGCACACAACCTAAAGCAGCGTTTCCCCGACCATTACTACTACTCGCCAGACCAATACCACATGACGTTACTGCCAGTTTTGGCGCTCAAAGACGACACGATCCAGCGCATTTCACAAGTTCTAACGCCCTTGCAAGTAACATTACATGGGATTAGCGCAAATAAGCACGGTGTGGCTGTAGCGGGGTATCCGACATCTGAGCCTTCTTTGGCTGAAATGCGTAGTATCCTTCGCCCGATCGTTGGGAACTTATTAGATTATAAGGAACACAACGAGGTATGGGACCAGCTTTTGTGGATTAACTTTATGCGCTTTAAAACCCAACCTAGCCACGATTTTTTGACCCATATCCAATCCCTTAAAGATCTCCAGCTGCCTACTTTTACCATAGCCAGTTGGCAACTTTACAAGACAACTTCTAGGGTCTTAGCCCCGCAACAGAGCACTTTAATCGACACAATTAGTACCTCTGTTACCGGGCAAAAACTGTAACTTTTTTAGTCTATTTTTTGGCAGATCTTGTGATTTTGTGTCATTATAATGCTCACCATGAAGAAACCATTTGCCATTGCCCTTGTTTGCTGTGCTCTTGTTTCCGCACTAGGTTTGGGGATATTCCTAGCGTCTAACCAAACTGTGCAGCAAGGTTCCGTAGAAAGCCAAACCACCAGCACCCACCAGCTTACCGTAAACGAAATTTCAAAAGACTTAACCGTGCCCGAACAACTTGGCCGAGTGCACTACATTGCCAAAGATTCGTCTACTTTGCTGTTTTACAGTACTAGGTACGAGACAATTCGCGCCTGCACCGGCACACCAATCGCCGAACTTAAAATTACAGATCAAAAAATCGCAGAAGACGACCTCACACTTGCTGATCCACCAAAGTTTGTGCACATTACGCTTAGCCAATGCCCCGACAAAACCGCCGAACCGCTCTTCGATGCGTTTAAAACTATGGTCGCCCAATAGCCACACACCTGTTATACTGGCAGGTAGAAATTAATAGGGTTTTTTATGCCAGAAAAACGGATCCTCCACGCCCATCTTAAACGTTTAAAAAATGGCGGCGTAAAAGTTAAATATTGGGACGGCGATGTTCAAACCTACGGCCCTGCCGATCCATATGTGACGCTACATATTAAAGATCCGCGGGTAGTCCGCAAAATGCTCCGCAGCCCATCGCTCGGCATCGGCGAATCATATGCCGAAGGACTTTTAGACGTTGAGGGCCCACTTACAGATGTTGTGCGCCTGGGCATAGAGAATCCGTCGCAACTACGGCCGATCGTCCGTGCGCTCACCAACCCAAAATTGCACCGCAATATTCGCGCCCGCCAAAAAGGCTACATTGCCCACCACTACGACCTTGGCAATGATTTTTACGAACGCTGGCTCGACAAGCAAATGCTTTACACCTGCGCATACTTTAGGTCTCCAAAAGACAGTCTAGAGAAGGCCCAGGAGCAAAAAATCGACTACGTGCTCAAAAAACTTCGCCTGCAAAAAGGCCAGAGTGTGGCCGACCTTGGCTGCGGCTGGGGCACCCTGCTTATTACCGCAGCCAAAAAATACGGCGCTACGGGTATTGGCGTTACGCTTAGCGAAGAACAAGTAAAATATGCCAACGCCGCGGCTAAAAAAGCTGGCGTACATAAACAGGTTAAGTTTGAGCTGCTCAACTACCAGGCACTCCCCGAACGCGGCCAAATGTTTGACCGTGTTGTATCTGTTGGCATGATGGAGCACGTTGGCCGCGGCAACCACCACACGTACTTTGAGACCGTAGACGCCCTACTTAAACCAGGTGGAGTAAGTGTTGCGCACTTTATTAGCCAGCAAAAAGAGCTGCCAAACGACCCATGGATAGATAAGTATATTTTTCCTGGCGGCTATTTGCCTACTCCACGCGAGATTACTGCACTGTTACCACGCTACGATTTTAGGCTCACCGATTACGAAAACCTTCGCCCACACTACGCACTTACATTACACGAATGGCGCGAGCGGTTTAACAAACACCGCGCTTGGGTAGAAAAAAAATTCGACAAAAAATTCTTTAGAATGTGGGATTTCTGGCTAGCCTGCTCCGAGGGCAGCTTTAAGTATGGCGGCATCGACCTTTCGCATTTTGTCTTTACTAAAGGCTACACGAACGACCTGCCTCTCACCCGCGAAGACTGGTACAAATAGTGGCAGTCGATAGGCGCGGCTACCACCAAAGCCTTGTAGACGAGCTCGCAAAAAGCTTGGCCGGCAACACTAAGCCAATCCGCATAAAAAAACGGAGTGTGTCTAACCTTTTTAGGTACGACGGGCGGCAATCGGCTGCTACCCGTTTAATAGATTTGGGTGATTTTAACCAGCCACTTTTTCTGGATACTAAACAAGGCACACTAGAAGTCCAAGGGCTCACAACCTTTGAGGCAATTGTAGACTTTGTATTGCCACACGGGTTCACCCCTGTTGTTACGCCCGAGCTCAAGCATATCACCATTGGCGGTGCGACCGTTGGCATTGGCATAGAAACAAATAGTTTTAAGTATGGTTTTGTACACGACAGCTTGCTTGAGGCCCAAGTGTTATTGCCAGATGGCCGCGTTGTGGTTGCAAATGAATCCAACGAGCACGCCGATTTATTTGCGGCGCTCGCAAACTCGTACGGCACTCTTGGGTATATCTTAAAAGCCAAGATTAAATTGCTACCTGCAAAGCCCTACGTACAAATTACAACAGCTGCATTCACAAACACCAAAGACCTGGTTGAGGCAATGGGTGCAGCTGCCAAAGACCCAAATACAGATTATATAGAAAGCCTACTCTACAGCCCTTCCAAACTTTTTTTAAGTGTTGGCACAAAATGCGACACCGCGCCTAAACTCACGAGCATTTACGGGCAAACCGTATTTTACCGGCGCATTAGCCAGCCAGGCACTTTGTGGCTCACCACCAAAGATTATTTATTTAGGTACGACCCAGAATGGTTTTGGGCGATCCCAGAAACCCCAGCCTACCGCGTATTCCGCGCGCTCTCGCCTAGGCGGTTCAGGAATTCTGCATTTTACACACGCTACCTTGCTTGGCAAGCGGCGCGTAATCCCCAGCCCGAACCAGAACACCTAGAAAAACTCATTCAAGATTGGGAAGTGCCTTGGCAACATAGCCAGGCATTGCTGGATTTTGCCCTTAAAAACCTTAGGCTCGATGAAAAGCCCCTACTCGCAGCGCCCACAAAAACACTCCACAAAAACACGCTATACCCCATGCCGCCAAACCAGCTATACATGAACCTTGGCAGTTATAGCTTTGTGGAGCGCAAACCAAATGACCCTCCCTACCACTACACCAAAATCATGGATGATTTTTGTTTTAGCCATGACGGTATAAAAATGCTATATTCTAGCTCATTTTTAGACGAAAACACTTTTAATACAATTTATGGCGGCAGCCAATACAAAAAAATTAAAGCAAAATACGACCCGCATAACCTAGCGCCAACGTTGTATCAAAAAGCGGTGCAAGCTAAGTAGTGCTGCCTGCGGCAGAGCCAGGCCACGCCCGCCAAGCCCTGCCGCAACAAGCTCGAACTATCTAACTGGACTAACTTTCCATGTTCCCGACTGTGCAACAGTGTGCGCGGTTGCGGGCACCGAAAGCGACCCCTGCAACACACCGTCGCTGCCCAAGGTGCCCTTGAGCGTGTAGCTGGTGTAGATGCCGTCGGTCGGATGGATGGTGAGCGTGACCACCCCGTTGCTGTACGTGCCGTCGTAAAACTCGCCGGTACCACCCAGGTACGGGCCGCCGACTTCCACGCTTCCCTTGAGAGCAGTTGCAGTCTTGTCTTTGAACACGATCCGCAGAGTGCCCTTGGCGCGCGGGCCGCCGGTTTGGTTGTGTGCCTCACCGACGTACTCGTTTTTGAGATCTGCCAGCTCGGCTTGGTTGTGGGTCGCAGGCTGTGTGTACGAATGCGCCGCTTGGTCCTTGTTGAACGTCGCGACCGTTGCGTACACAGCCACACCGAACACCACAATAGCCGCCAAGCCAAGCATCACCCAAAGGGCGATGCGCTTCTTTTTGGGCTCTGGCTGCCTTGGGTCCTGCCACGGGAGCACTATGAAACCTCATTCCAGATCAGCACACAGTTCTAACTTGACCCTAAAATTATAGTTAAAATGACGACGTATGCAAGACTACTCGCCAGTATGTATAACAATGGCTCGTTCACTAAAGAATTTCTTAAAACCAGCAAAAGAGATTGTGGCGTATTCTTGCGTTTTGGCAGAGATACCAGATGGATTATGAAAATAAAATTCTTTTTTAGGCAAACTATACCCAAGCATAAGGATTAAATGGCCGCCCTTTACCGCTGGCGTACTCTGCGGATCGCGGATTTTAGGGCTTACGCCGGCTATAACGTAATTGCCCAAACCCAAGTTATGCATGAGTTCTTTAATCGACATACCCTGCACCACACGCGCTTGCCAGCCAAATTCGCGCGCAACAAACGTAACGTAGGGTTTGTAGAGCAGCCCAATAGAATCTTCGAGCGGCAAAGTGTAGCCCCCGTACGAGGCGCACATTTTACCCAATTGTACCAGTGGTACAACCTTGCCTGTGCGGTGCGCCAAAATCATTTTTGTGCAGGCCATGCCACAGCCGGTCCAGCTCCAGTCGTGGTATTCTTTTTTGGACTCAGCGCCAGATGCTTTCCACTTAGGGTCGTCATCTGTGCTTATTGTGTGGTTTAAAATTTTTTGGGCAAGGTTACGTGACTCCCATTGGCAAAAATATGGCACGTCGGCGTGCAAAAACTCGGGCTGCACTGGCAGCGGCCGCACAGCACGGTGCGCTAATTTGGCGTATTTTAGCACGTTATTTTTTATGTTTCTCATTACTTTAGGATAGCAGAAGTTTTAGGCCCATAAAAAAGTAAACACCCCGCCGATGGCAAGGTTGGCGGGGTGCTTACCTTGCTTGCGGCGGGGCTAGAATGAGGTGAAGAGCTGAGTTACAGTCTGTCGATCACCCTGAAATTGGTTTGTGAACCCAAGCGCATCCAACCGATCGCGCAAGCGGAGGAAATTGTCCACAACCATGCTGATCCAGCCATTCGTCAGGGGCATGCCATGCGCCTTATGGAGGAGCAACTTGTGGCAAAGCGCCACCTCGGTGACGTCTTTGAAATTGCTCACGGCCGTGAACCCCAGCTCCATAAGCGTGGCCTCGAACCGCGAGTTGAGGCCCAGCCACGCCACCAGCGGATCGTTATTTTCGGGTGGGCAGTCCAGCTCCCCCGTACGGGTTGCAAAGTCGTAACAGCCGACCAGCCGTATATTGCTGACCTCGGTCAACAGCTCAAGATTCACAACGCTGGGCTTTTCCAAGCTGCGCCCGAGCACCGCCGGCTGCACGTCCAACTGAAACGATTTGTCCGTGCCCGTAGGTTGGACCACAAAATCCACGGTGACGCCCTGCTCAAAATTCGCCGCAGCGTAGTAGAGCGTCTTCTTGGCGGGGCCGCTCAACAGGCTAAGCAGAGTCGTTTGAGCCACGAGGCTCACCTCCAATCAAAATAACCCAGAGCAAGCGCTGGGCACGCCGTCGCTCCCTTAGGCATGGAGCTTGCGATATTATAACATAATTTTTAGTTTGATGATTTTCTTTATAATACCTTTGAGTAGTATGATGGCATCATGAAATCTGAAGTTAATTCTACTACTCAGAAAAAACCAGACATTCTCCGCATTGTTATCCTTGTTTGCCTTGGTATTCTGGCAGCTTATCTAATTAGGGGCGCATTCTTTTGGATTAAAGGAGACGGAACCGCGTACCTAGATGGCGCCAAACGTCATCTTGCAGAAAGGACTCTAACAGAGACAGCTTATAAAATCGATAATAAATCAAGATGGGGCTACCATTTCCAAGTTGAATGGATTCGCCCCACGCAATCCAATGAGGTCGCAAAACAATGCGACAATGAATCTCCATCCTCTGATGATCCTGCTAATCCACGACACTATACAATTGCTATTGGCACATATAGATTCTATTCATGGATTCCAGACACTACTGTTTTTTATGGGTGTCAGGTTTTTAAAAGCAAATTTGATGCTTAACCTACAATTACGCAGTTATGCGATATGATTAATATAATGAAGCACTTCCCCCTTCTTACTACGCGGCCGCTGCCGAGTGCGCCCAAATGGACCAAGGCAATTGGCGTTGGTGTTGTAGCCCTGGGGTTGGCCATTGGCACTGGCGAACTTATTTTATGGCCGCATTTGGTGACTATCCATGGCCCGGGTATTCTATGGGGTGCATTACTCGGCTTGACTCTTCAGGCTTTCATTAATTTTGAAGTCGCACGGCACACACTGGCAACTGGCGAGAGTTTCTTTACGTCATCTGCGCGGTTGTTCAAGTGGTTTGCGCCGTTGTGGCTGGTTATGGCCGTGTTGCTTTATATCTGGCCAGGCTGGGCAAGCGCTTTGGGTACTATTTTGCAGGCTTTAGTTGGTTTTGGCGATCCCGTTGTGTGGTCGTGGGCAACGCTGCTGTTCGTGCTTGCCATGACTTTTTTAGGCAAGCAGGCATATCGTACTTTAGAACGTTCGCTAATGATAATCGTGCCTGTTTTCTTTCTTCTTTTACTTTTTGTGAGCTTCAATAATATAAAGCTAGCCGATATTAGTGCAGGCGTTGCCGGCTTGTTTAATATTGGCTGGATACCCGCAAATATAGACAAAAGTGTCTTTTTTAGTGCGATTGTATTTGCCGGTACCGGTGGCATGCTGAACCTATGCGTATCTTTGTGGTACCGCGATAAACAAGCTGGCATGGCTGCATATAGCTCACCCATTAAAAATCCGTTGACTTCACAAGATCAAAACCAAGAAGTAAATGGCTTCGCATTTGTAGCCAAGGACCAAAACTTAGCCCGCTGGAAACAATGGCTGTCTTATGTTAGGGCAGACCAAATACTAGTGTTTTGGTTACTAGGATTCATAACCCTATTTCTGCTTAGCATGAACGCTTACGCTGTACTTGTGCCACGCGGCCTCGTGCCCGAAGGCTCAGACGTTGCTGTTATGCAAGCGGCAATTTTTGGCGAAACATGGGGCGTAATTGGTGTTAAGATTTTCTTGCTTATGGCATTTTTGATGTTATTTTCGGTGATGTGGACGATTATTAGCGCCTTTACCCGCATCATAAGTGACATTCTTTTTGTTAACTCGCATACCGGCCCGCTGCAACCGCTGTTCAGCAGATTCAAAAATATTAGCCAAAGCAAACTTTACTATAGCTTGATAGTGTTGTTGGTTCTTACCCAGGCAGTGCTTGTTCCATTTAACCAACCGCTAACTTATTTAGTGCTAACGTCGGTGCTTGGCGGCATGGTAATGGCAATATATGTACCAATCCTCTTATTCTTAAACAACCGGCGTTTAGCTAAGCCGCTGCGGCCAAATATTTTAAGTAATTTAGTTTTATGTGTAGCTGCGGTTGCCTACACTGTGCTTTCAATCGTTGTGCTTGCTGAATTGTTTTGAGTTTGCACTTGCAGATTCATACACCTTGAGTGCCTCCGGCAGGAACTCAATAAGGTCAGAAGCGATCATGCCGGCTTCGGTTTTAGCCCGAGCCGCCCTATCGCCAGCCAATCCGTGGATATGCACGCCGAGTTCGACGGCCTGTGCCGGATCGATACCTTGGGCGAGCAACCCAGCGATTATGCCCGACAACACATCGCCCGTACCAGCGGTAGCCATGCCTGGGTTGCCGGTATCATTTTGCCATGTTACACCGTCGGGATGGGCTACAAGAGTGCGGGGACCTTTTAGCACAAGCGTTAGGCGATAGCTATTTGCAAACTGTGCGGCCTGCTCTTGAATATCCACCGTGTTAGCAGCCGCTACGCCAGACAACTTTATATATTCTCCGCTGTGCGGGGTAATAACCACCTTATTATTTTGTTTTGTTACCTCTTGGAGTTCTGGCAAGTGAGACTGAAAAGCAGCCAGACCTCCGGCATCTAATACAATTGGCAGCTTAAGCCGACTGACAAATAACCTTACTAACGGAGCGGCTTCGCCTTGTAAGCCCGGGCCAATAATTACTGCCGATACTTTGCGCGCGACTACGAATGCAGCCAGCTTTTGTAGGGCTTTTTCGGGCTGGGCGTAACTTGGTATGGCTAGGGTCATAATTTCTTCTACTCTTCTATCTAAGCTACTGACGGCTCTCTCGTCAGAAGCAATCGTTACAAGACCTGCCCCCATGCGCAGCGCCGCCTCACCCGCCAGCAAAGGCGCGCCGACCATACCGGGCGACCCGCCAAAGATAAGCACATGGCCAAAATCATACTTGTTCGCATCTTTTGGGCGGTGAAGGATATTGTGCAGTGCGCGAGAACCCAGGCTAGTTATCATAAGCTCGATTATATGCCCCTATCTGGCGAGTATCAATAACTGGGATTAAAACGCAGTAGCCAATAAATCAGACAAAGAAAAAGAACCCCGTTTAATTGGGTTCCTTTTCTTGGTGCGCGAGAGAGGACTTGAACCTCCACGCCCTAAATCGAGCACTAGCCCCTCAAGCTAGCGCGTCTACCATTCCGCCACTCGCGCACAAATAGACATGGCTTAGCATACAGGTTTAACAGATATAAATCAAGCCCTTTAAGTTCGCGGCAAATGGTCGGCCAGGTGTTGCATAGAATATTCTTGGCGCATCAAAGGGGCGACATCGCGTAAGGTGACGTCTATTTTTACACCTGGGTTAAGCGTATTGAACGGATCAAATATTTTTTTGACTTGGCGAAACACCTCGTACATGTCTGGCCCATACACTTTGGGCAAAAACGGCGCACGCAGACGTCCGTCGTTGTGCTCACCGCAAGTACTACCACCGAGTGACAGCACCATGTCGTAATATTCTTCCATTATTTTAAAGACTTTTTGGCGGTCGCTTAGTTTGCCAAGATCCAAAAACGGCTGCAAATGCAAGTTGGCGTCACCGGCATGGCCCCACACAGCGACATTAAGGCGGTGTTTTTCAAACAGTTCGTAAATATTTTTTATGAATTCGGGAAACCGTTCGCGAGGCACCACGCCGTCTTCTATGATCGGCAGCGCTTTTGCCGTGCCTTCTACATGCCAAATAACTGCGGCGGCACTATGGCGGATTGTCCATAACCGCTGTTGTTCGTCGTAATTTTGCGTGCCTACAAATTCTACGCCTAGTTGCTTAAGAAGCTTCTCGGCCTTTTTGGCTTTTTTAAGTTGGTGGCTATCTTTAGGGTCATCGAATTCAGCTAGTAATACTAGCGCAGGATATGGCGGTTCGAGCAACCCCTTTAGCCTGGTTGGCGTTACCTTGCCTAAGAAATCGAGCAAATTACGGTCAACAACCTCGAGTGCGCTAGGCCCAATCTGCATAAGGCGGCCAACAATATCGCCGGCGTCGTGCAAATCTGGCAAGCTAATCCTAAATAGTGTTGTTTTAGGATTATATGGCTCCAAACCCAGGATCGCCTCTGTAACAATACCTAACGTACCCTGCGATCCTACAAGCAAGGGGGTGAGGTCAAACGACCCGTCTTTGCCTTTTACCTGCGACAGCGCATAGCCGGCTGAATTTTTACTTACGTGTGGCGTGTTTGCATGTTGGTTTATGAGGTCCCAGTTGTCAATAATAAGACCGTCGAGCTGGCGGTAGATTTCGCCCTCGAACGTGGTAAGGCCTTTGCGTTTTTCGAGTTCTTTTTTACTGATACGCTCTGTTTGCAGCACTTCGCCGTTGGCGAGTACGACCTCTAGGTTCTTGACGTATTGTCGCATTGCACCATACTTAACCGTTTTTTCGCCTGCGGTGTTGTTTGCAATTGCACCACCGATCGTGGCGTAATCTATAGAGCTTGGGTACGGTGGCAAAAACAAACCATGGCTTTGGACTGTCTCTTGGAATGACCTAAAATTAATGCCAGGCTGTACCCGTGCAAGCTTTTGTTTTACATCGAGTTCGAGCAAGCGGTTCATGTGTGCAGGAAACACCAACACTATGCCCGAGCCAATGGCTGCTCCTGCTTGGTCACTGCCGCGGCCGCGTGCTGTTATTGGCAGTTGATGGCCTTTTTCGGCAAGCTGCCACGAAAAGCGGGTGACCTTACGGACATCTTGCGTGTTTTTTGGATACACAACCAAGCTGGGTGTTACTTTAAAAATACCGCCATCAGTCGAAAAATAATCACGCACATCGGCAGACGTTAATACCTCGCCCAACACGTGCTCTTGCAGATAACTTGCAACCTTGTTCACCTACTACCCCCACTTTAAAAGGAATGTTGTTATGCTTACCTTTATATTATCATGGCTTAGCGCCACTGCCGACGCTTATTCTTTTCTTCTTTGTTGCGGATAGCTTGTTCAATGTTTATGTCTAGCGAATTTGCAATACACGTGAGCACTATAAAGATGTCTGCTATTTCGCCTGCCGCGTCGAGCTCATACTTTTTTGCGGTATCAATGCTTAAATTAGCGTGCGATTTGCGGATACATTTTGCGAGTTCCCCGACTTCCTCGGTAAGCATGAGGGACTGCTGTAATGGGGATTGCCCCTCAAACCCCCGCTCTTTTACCATAGCCTGCATATATGCCTGAATGTCGCTAAGCGTTGGGTTCTGCGCAAGGTGTAATAAACTCATAGCACTAGCTTAGCATGTTGACAACCTGCCAGCTACGACGCATGATTAAGTTAACTAATGGAGACTACCAGTGCCATTTATAAAAGACGATGTCACGGTAAAAGAAATAAGCGACACGCACTGGAAGCTCCTAAAAACTATCACGTATAAAAAGCCACACGCATACATTTGTAGTGCCGCAGGGTTTTAAAACCGATTTTGCCTCGGTACCGCGCATTTTTGCCTGGCTGGTTCCACCCTATGGCAAGTACACTAAAGCGGCAATTTTACACGACTATCTGTGTGTTACCCTGTTGATCGACCGCTCCCACGCCGACGGAATTTTTAGACGGGCAATGCGCGAACTCGGCGTATCATTTTTGCGCCGCTGGCTTATGTGGGCAGCCGTTCGCGCAGGGGCGCGGCTAGCAGACACAAATCCCAAAGAATTTGCCATTTGGCTTACCATTACTGTGCCAGCCGTGTTATTTTTGGCGATTCCGGCAATTGTGATTTTAACGTGGCTCACCGCATATTGGATTTTAGAGTACCTGATTTTCGGCGCACTGCGGCCACTCCGCCGTAAGGCAAACAAACCAAGCTTTTTGCTTGGGGCAGATGCGCTCGAAAAATAGCGTCGTCGGACCCCCGCCAAAGTTGCAATATTATATGTTATAATCTCGGCATTCGACCATGATCTGCTTTTTTGGAGGTAAGTCATGCGGATTGGGATCTGGGGCCACGGACGGCACACCCAAACTGAAAACTGGGAGCGGTTGGTCTGGGGCGACCAAAAGCAGCAACGCCTGGGCACCCTGCCCATGATGGTGCTGGTTGCCCTTAACGAAGGGCTGGCGCAGGTTGAATCGTTCGGATTCGGTACAGGCGCGTCACACACGGCCGGCGGCCGACCAGAGGCCGTTGCCATGAAAGAACTGCTGATGAACCGGCGCGGCCAGCTCCTGCAGTTCGACCGCATCAAAAATCATCCTCAACTCAGGAGTAATGCAGGGTGGGGGCGGTTGCACAGGTTGATCGACACGGCTGCGACCGACACCATATCGCAGAACACGGCCGAAGAAATCTCACAAGCGAGCAAGCTTTTCAATGCCCAACACATCACAAAGGTGGTTGCCGTGACAAACGGTAGCCATGCTCCGCGGTGCATCGCCGAGCAAGTTACGGCTATGCACACAGGGATCATTCCACTCAACCAACGGTGGTTGGTTGTTGCAGACGAAATGCTGTACGAAGGATCAAAGCCACACGGCACCCTGGTAATCGAGGAGTGGCACCGCGGGGCAAACCCGTGCTCGCCGCTTTCTATACCTGATGTGCTGCGCCAGATCTTTGGCCTGCCACAAGACATGTGGCCCGAGGCCCTACGGCAAATACAAGGCGTGTTTGAGCGACTCAAGGCTTAAAAGCCGCTTGGTGACCCTGGGCCAGCGCACGACCGTGCGCGGCCCAGTAAACCATCTTTTTGTAACAAACTACAAACACGTACCAAGTAAAACACTCAGAAAATCTGAGTGTTTTATTTGGTACACCGTTGCAGACGTTAAGATAACTCTTCTGACGAATTGACGACGATATTAAGGCTATCCGCGAACTGCTGGCTGATACTAAATAATTGCCATTCCGGCAAACTAGTGGCTTCTCGACTTTACAACGAACAGACTTTTTATATGACTCTTGCGCATGATCTAGGAGGTGTAAGGGCGAACTGGCATGGCCGTATCAACAGTCATCCAATTACTTACGTGAGGTGTTAATTCAATGACTCGCATATGTGCATCGGATTTACCATGTGCTTCAAGCGCCTCAAGGCTCGGAAAAACACAGTCTTGCAGTAAATGAGCTCGACGCTCATTGAAAGTTTCTGGAATATGTTTTACTACAACCCAATCCGTGACGCCAAGGTTTTTGGTTAACCACTTGCCCATATCATTTAGTCTATTAATAACCTCATCGATTTGCTCTTTGTTAGTTGTATCATAAAATGTAAAGATGACTGTGTGTCGAATTCTCATATTTTAAAGTATAGCTTAGTGCTGTATCCAATTTACAACTCAATAATTTTCAGCAATGAACATCCCTGTTCTGGCCGAGAGCGCCATCATTGTGAGTGCAGGATTGGCAACACCAATATAAGGGAAAGTGCTGCTTCCTAAAATAAACACCCCATCTTCCCCAAAAATCTTTCCATACACATCGACACATCCACGTTCGGCGTCTTCAGCCATCCTTATAGTGCAGCTCTCATGATAGCTCCCTCCTTCACCTGATGGCTTGATAACAAGCCTTCTACCCTGAAGCTTTTTAACAATCTCCCTTAATTTGGCCTCCATTGTCCTAACTCGTTCCGTATCCGCAGCTGACGCTTTATAGAAGATCTCTACCTTTGGCACACCCATCTCATCCACTAAACGTGAAGGTTCGATGCGGTTGTTTTCTAAAGAGTCCATTGCTGTATGGCCTGTCATGACAACCTGACGAATGCCGTCCTTTTCTTTCGAGAACTTCAACTCAACATGAAATCTATCTTGAGAGCTTTTGCTTTTCGGCGGTATTAGTGCGCAGAATTCTTCATTTGGATTATCTTTAAGGGATTTTGTTTCAAAGTACCACTTTTGGCATCCATGTTCTGATAGATATCTACCAAAATATCTTCCATTTAAATGGATATCAGGCGAATTGAACAATATGCGTGTAGACTCAATGGTATTCGCCGCCAACACTATTATATCCACCTCCTGGCTACGCCTTTCTTTTGTAGCTAAATCCAGATAAGCCACGGCATAGCCGGGCGACGAAGATCTTTTTGCAATAGACACCACCTGGCTTCCAGTTAGAAGGTTGAAATTCTCATTATTATGAGCCTTCATTCGAAAGATGTCTCGAACGGGTGAATACGAGATTCTAGGTGTTGGCTTACCGCCTTGGCTATCGCATGACATCTGCATAGGTCTGAAACTGTCATCACCGACAATTCGTTTCAGACTACCAAAAAGTTCCGCTGGCTCAAAAGTCCAGGAATTTCTCCCTAAAATATCAGAATACACCTTGCTCAGATCTCTCACTCCTTCTGGCCATGTAGCCAATGAGTCAATAGCAAAATCTTCCGGGTAGAATCTACAAAAATGGGACGCACCAATCATGGCCTTACCCCCTAACATTTTAAGCATATACCCTTTCTGGAATCCTCCCGACCAGGTAATATGCGCGTGTCTTCTTACGATATCGTCACGTAAACTTACAGACAAATTTCTAACATGATCAACTAGTTCAACCTGACCGGTTTCGAACAAAAAAATAGTAAAAGAATCTTCCTTACTATTTGAAAATAAATAACGCAAGAAAGTGGTAGCCGATATGCCCCCACCAATCACGGCTATCTTCTGCTTCATTCTTTTATTCCTATGTAGTTAACTTTTTTAGTTTCCAATGATCCGACTTCTAGCGCTATGCCTTGTGGCAAACGCCTCCTCAAAGGCGACTTGAGTATTTGACCACAAGTTCGTTCGAAGTTACAAGCAACACGACAGTGGTAGTTGTTGTAGAATAGTCTAACGCTCCGATTTTATTGTCTGCGATGCAGTGCGCAATCATGCTCTTTGTTCTTTATATGGTCTGCAAAACACCAAAGTCATTTCGCTCTAGTGGGCTATAATTTCTTATGTGATCATATGCCAGTAACGCCATGCTAAAGTGTGTCGTTTATGTGGATCGCCATATAGCAAAACGATACCTTGAATTGAAAACCTAGGGATTGGTATTAAACTTTTTCGTACAAAAAAGTCTACATCTATATCTGTAGACCTTTTTAATAATCTCTGGTACGCGAGAGAGGACTTGAACCTCCACGCCCCGAAGGGCACTAGCACCTGAAGCTAGCGCGTCTACCATTCCGCCACTCGCGCATGTGGTACCAATTAGTTATCAACGTCCTACTCCTAGCGCGTCTCGCACTTTTGCTCGTCTTCGCGGCAAGCCGCTCCAGACTCGGCCAAGCAAGGAGTACTTATTATGCCGCTGGCATAATAAGCCATTCCGCCACTCGCGCATATCTTTGGTAGAACGAGGGCAATTATATCAGCTTAACGGGTGGGCCGCAATGTGGCCTTACCCGCCGACCAGTACCTTACGTCAAAATAACGATCTGCTGGATCGGTAAGGGCATGCGGCTTAAATGTGGTAACGTCGTTATTTTGAATATATGTTAGGGCTGGACGGTACAAACCAATCGCCGGCACATCTTGCAACCATTGCTGGATAAACAAGCGGTATTTTGCATCGCGCAACGCCGGATCTAAACGTGTGCGGGCGCTGCTAAGGGCATCGTCTACCTTGGGCGATTTGTAATCAGATAAGTTGAACCCTCGTTCTGTAGCCTGCGAAGAATGCCAGTATGCAAATACGTCTGGATCGTGGCCGATTGCGATTTCGTAAATAAGCACATCGTAGGCCCGGGGTGCAATTACGTTTTGCTGGATGTCGTCGGCTTTAATTAGGGGTGAACTTGCGTCGAACTCAACGCCAACTTTGCTCCACTGCCCCATTATGGCCTCTGTGAGCGCCGGATAGTTACCACTGCTCAAACTTACTAACCGCAATTTGAGCGGCTGGCCGTCTTTAGTGCGTTTGCCGTTTTGGCCGCGTTTCCAGCCGGCTTCGTCTAGCAATTGGTTTGAACGCTCTAGGTTAAGTCCTGGCTGGCGTGTGTCGCTACGGTAGCCTAGTTGGTTATTGAGTAACGGGCCGTCCAACGTTTGCACCGAATCTTTAAACAATTTAGAAATCGCTGCATGGTCTGTGGCAAGTTGCAATGCTTGCCGCACTTTCACCTCTTTTAAAATCTCGGTGTCGGTTTTTAAAAAGGCAAATACGCCGTTGTCGAGCGGCACATTCACTTGTTTAAACTTTTCTTGGTCTATGGTATTCAACTGGTTAATTGTGGGGTCGCTAATGCTCGCGACCTCCTGGTTCCTTAACGCTTTTATTAGATCTTCGCGGTCTTTATAGGCATGCAGCTGGAACCCGCCAAGTTTTGGCTGGCCGAGCACATATGTCGGGTTTGCGGCGAGCCGCATAACATAGTGGGTACGGTTAGCGTCGACTGCATTGAGTGCCTGAAACCGAAACGCACCGCTACCAACAGTAGGTGCACGGTTGAACGGCTCGGTGCGAAGTTCGCTAGGGCGCACATCTTTTAATATGTGCTGGGGCAAAATCCCAACAACCAAAGAATTGGCAAAGGCAGCATAGGCGGTCGGCAGCGTAAACTTAACTGTGTGTTGGTCTAGTTTTTCTACACCGATGTTTCGCCAGCTCGCATACAATGGCGACCTCGTGTCGGCATTTTTTATAAGGCCAAAGGTAAATACTACGTCGTCGGCAGTAATACTTACACCATCTTGCCATTTAGCGCTGTGCTTAAGTGCCAAAGTAAACACAGATCCGCTTTGGTCGACAACCCAATTTTGGGCCAACTCACCCACTAAATCGCCATTTTGGTCGTAATTAAGAAGATTAGCAAAAATAAGGCGCGACGCCGACCGCTCAGCAGGCGTAGAGGCAAAGATAGGATTTACATTATCTATTACGCCAAAAACACCTTCGGTAAATACCCCGCCCTCAGACGGAATACTTGCCGTGTACTGCGAAGCGGACACCGTGGTTTGCCAAAATGCCAAACCGCTGAGTAGTACTACTAGCACCAACCAGCCTAATGCGTGCCGCCGTACATCACGCAGGTTAGCCAGCCGCCTAATTATAAAACGGTGGGCGTGGCGCAAGCTAAGGCGTTCGATCCGCCGCAGATGCCCTTTAATTGTGCGCTTTGTGGGCGCTATTTCTTGCAGTTGATTTAGTGGGGATCGAATCATGCCCTACGTTACAATCAGACTTACCACCAGCGAGCCGACAAACACCACCGCCAGCACTATTGTTAATTCAAAAAGGTTTTTGTCGACACCACGGCGAGTAGTAAAAAGTTCGCCCGTGCTGCCAAAGCCGGCACCCAACGATGCCCCACGCGATTGCAGCAAAATTGCCAGCGTCATAATAACGCCAGAAATGATTGTTATGATTCCAAAAATATTACCGTCCATTGGTTGCCCCTGGTTTCTCTGTTACATCGACAAGGTTTGTCAGTACGTAGTTTATCAAGCTCACGATCATACCTGCAAGGATTGCCGCCCAAAATGTCATCTCTAGCCCCGGGACCAACTTACCGGCAAGATACACCACCACGCCGTTAACCACAAAGGTAAATAGGCCTAACGTCAGCAAAATAGCCGGCAGCGATAAAATTATAATGAGTGGTTTTAAAATAACGTTTAACAGAGACAGCACAAAACCCGCCACCAAAAAGAGCGAAATGCCTTCCGCAGCATCATAAGTAATACCATGGTCGCTCAGGATCCTAGCTGCCACCCAAAGGCCTAAGCTGTTGAACACCCATCTCAGCAAAAATAATAAAAATTGTCGTTGCATATACTTGCTAGTATACCATCTTCGTGAGCTCGCCTAGGCTAATTGGCAAGTTCGCCGACATATTACAAGCGCCATCTGCAGTTATGACAATGTCGTTTTCTATGCGGACACCAAAGCCTTCTTCCGGAATATACACGCCTACTTCATCTGTTAACACCATACCTTCTAAAAAGAATTCTGGCTGGCCAAGCGGGTCGTGCACATCAATGCCTAGGCCGTGCGTAATGCCATGCGGCATGAATTTAAACGTATTCTTAGCGTTAAGCAAAGGCTTTTTAATAAGCCCCAAACCAACTAACTCTTGGGCAACAAACGGATATGCTTCTTTCATGAGCACTTGGGTCGTGCTAGCGCCAGGCTTAAGCAAGGTTAAGAAATGGTCGTGCATTCGTTGCACAGCCTGGTAAATAGCAACTTGCCTATCTGTAGGTGGACGCAAAGGTATGGTGCGGGTTATGTCGGCGGTATAACCGTGGATACGTGCGCCAACGTCTAAAAGCAGCCAGTCGTGCAGCGGATCGGTTGCAGGCGGCGCATGTAAAATACAGGTCTTTTTACCACTCGCGACAATTGGCTCAAAACCATGCGTTGCGCCGCGGCGGCGGAATTCGTAGTATAATTTTGCGTCGATTTCGTGCTCGTGGCTATATCGCTTAACTTCTTTCAATGTCGCAGTTATGCCCTGCACAGTTATATCTACCGCAGCCTGGATTGCATTAATTTCTGCCTGGCTTTTTACCGCCCGAAGCCGTGCCATAATAAGGCTCATGTCGAGCCGTTCTGGCCCCTTAAGTTGCGCCATGAACCTGCGCTGCGCCTGGTTTTGTTGGAATCCGTAAACCCGCCGAGCTTTAGGCACAATGGTATACACTCTTTTTTTGGCCGCTAAAAGCCGGTTCATTATTGGCTTGGCTTGCTGGCGTGAAATTACATTAGCAATACCACTGCGGGCTACTGCCTGGGCGTGGCTAAGGCCACCGTCAAACACAAGCTGGTACGAGTTTAAGCTGGGCGCAACCAGCCACTCCTCGCCAGAGTCGGTGTCTAAAATTACCTGCCAATCCGGCTCATCTACCCCTGTGAGATACCAAAAATGGGCATCCTGCTGAAACGGAAAAGGTTGGTCTACATCTTTTTGCATTGCGCCAAAGCCAGCAAATGCCACAAGACTGTCTTTTTGCAGTTGTTCGCGCAGGCGGGTGCGATTGTGGGTAAAAAATGCTGCGTCCATATTTTTATGCAGGCGGTAAAACCGTGTCTATTTTACGGATTTCTTTATGGACCATATGGCCATCTTTGTTAAGGTCGTACAAAAGGATCGTGCCAAAAATAAAATCAACTTTGGCAATATCTGTATCGCTGATTTCCTCTATATATTTCATGAGTGAACGAATAGAGTTGCCGTGCGCCACCAACAATACGTTCTTACCTTTTGCGAGGTACGGCAAGACTTCTTTCTGAAAAAACGGCACTGTGCGATGGTACACGTTCTTGAGTGTTTCGCCACCAGGAACGGGGTAATCCCAGTTGCGGCGGATTGCATTAAATGCGTCTTCGCCCACTTGGTCTTTAACTTCCCACTTATTAAGGCCTGTATATTCGCCGTAGTCGCGCTCGTTCATTCCCCAACGGCGGTCATATGGCGTACTGGTCTGGCCTTGTGCTTTTAGTAGTTCTTGCAGTGTTTCTACGGTTCGGATCTGCTCAGACGTAAACGCGTGGTCAATATGTATATCGCGCAGCTTTGCACCCATTAGATGAGCCTCGTGGCGGCCTTTGGCCGTTAAATGTACATCGGTAAGGCCCGTCCATTGGCCAGTTGCGTTCCATTCAGATTCGCCATGGCGAACGATTATAAGTTTTCCGGCAGGCATAAAGCTCCTTCGAGATTACGGTATGTCTTTATTATGGCATATATCACCATTTGGGTGCGACACGATCATAAAACGTGTCGCACCCTGGCAGCACCGGCGCAGTCAAAATCGCACAATGAAGCGCACGAACACGGGGTCTTCAATGAGCTCAACCGCGTCCTCGCCGAAGTACAGCTTGAACGCACCCAACGCCTCGTTGGTGTCCCAAGAGAACATCGGGCCGTACACTCCACACATGCGGGTCTCGTGCCTGAAAAACACCACACACTCGTCGCTCCCAAGGGGCAACTTAACGTGCACAGTGCCCATCACCAGGCGCGGGCCATCATGACCCACCCACACGCTGTCGCTGTCTTCGACTACTTCTGCCCCCTCGGGCAGGCTAGCGGGATCAACCTGCTGCATTTTACGAAGCAGCCTGTCGGTTGTTCCAGCCAAGTGCAGGTACAAAGGGTGGAACAGTTCCGCGGGGTTATCTTGGCTGGAAGCCATCTCTCCTCCACTCCGGGATTTGAAGGTTCGGTCTACATGCCTTATAAGATAATACAACATCTTTGTTAATCTGTTACTACTATTTTGTCTTTTGACCCATTTAGGAGTAACATAGGCTCGATATGAAGATTGCAAAAATTATAGCCCGACCAATAGTAGATTCACGCGGCTTTCCCACCGTGGAAGCCGATGTAACATTAACCGACGGCAGTTTTGGCCGCGCCGCAGTACCATCTGGCGCGAGTACTGGCAGCGGCGAAGCGTTAGAGCTTCGCGATGGTGGCGACGCCTTTAATGGCAAAGGCGTCGGCAAGGCAGTTGCTAATGTGGCCGAACTTATTGCGCCAGCCCTTGTTGGCATGGACGCCAGCGACCAAAAAGCTATCGACCACGTAATGTTAGACCTAGACGGCACCGAAAACAAAAGTAAGTTAGGCGCAAATGCTATTTTGGCAGTCAGCCTAGCCGTTGCTAAGGCGGCTGCAAACGCTAAAAACCAGCCCTTGTACCGGTATGTCGCCGAGCTTGTGGGTAACTCGTCGTTTACCACGCCAATGCCGCTTATGAACCTGATTAACGGGGGTAAACATGCCTCTGGTTCGACCGACATCCAAGAGTTTATGATTGTGCCAGTTGGTGGCAATTTATTTATTGACCGCGTAGCCATGGGCGCCGAAATTTTTATGGCGCTTAAAAAAGAGCTTGAATCGCGCGGCTATGGCACCACCGTAGGCGACGAAGGCGGCTTTGCGCCAGCCGTAAAAGGTAACGAGGAAGCTTTGGAATTGTTAGTTGCCGCCGTAGGCCGCACCCGTTACGAGCTAGGCCAAGACGTTATGTTTGCACTAGACGTCGCCGCCAGCGAGCTAACCAACGACAAAGGCGAATACCAACTTACAACCGAAGGCAAAACGTACACCTCCAGCCAAATGGTCGCCTGGTATAAAGATTTGTGCGCCCGCTACCCTATTTTATCTATAGAAGACGGCCTTGCCGAAGACGACTGGGAAGGCTGGCAACACCTTAACCGCGAACTCGGCGGCGATATTATGCTGGTTGGCGACGACTTGCTCGTTACAAACACCAAATTGCTTAAAAAAGGCATCGATACCCACGCCGCCAACGCAATTTTGATTAAACCAAACCAAATCGGCACCCTAACAGAAACAATCGCCGCCGTGCAAATGGCCCACGACGCCCACTGGGACAGCGTTATGAGCCACCGCAGCGGCGAAACCGAAGACGTAACTATTTCGCACTTAGCCGTTGGCCTAGGTTGCAAATATATTAAAGCTGGCTCGCTCAGCCGCAGCGAACGTTTGGCAAAATACAACGAGATTATGCGGATTGAAGAATCGCTTTAAGCGGTTTGTAGCAGTTCGCGTGCTTCGGCGATGTTTTTAGTATCCATTAAGGCGGCACGTAGTTCTGACGCGCCGTCAAAATCGCGGATGTAAATTTTAAAGAAGCGTTTTAAGGGCGCGTATGGGCGCTCTGACCAGGTTTGTTCAAACAAATCTAAGTGGAACTTTAACGTATCAAGTAGTTCTTGCTTACTGTGCTCACGCGGTTGTTGTTCGAAACAAAAAACGTTGGTAAAGATACCGCGGCCAATCATAATGCCATCTACACCTGTTTGTTCAGCTAACTCCAAGCCGTGCTGGCGGTCACGCACGTCGCCGTTGCCAATTAAAATAGTGTCGGGCGCAATTTGGTTACGCAACTGCACCGATTTTGCGATTTCTTCCCAGCGGGCTGGCACCTTGCTCATTTCTTTGGCAGTGCGGGCGTGTACTGTTAGGGCTGCAATATCTTGCTGCAACAAAAAGCCAATCCATTCTTCTGTTTTTTGAACCTTAGTACCCACACGGGTTTTAACACTCACGGGCAACCCGCCTTCTTTAGTGGCAGCAATAATTTCTGCAGCCAAGCTTGGTGTATCTATCAGGGCAGAGCACGAACCTTTTTTAATAATGTCTTTTACCGGACAGCCCATATTTATATCGATAGCCGTGTAGCCTAGCTTGGCCAAACCCTTGGCCATTTGCGCAAAATGCTCGGGGTTAGTGCCCCAAATTTGCGCCACTAACGGTTGTTCATCGGGAGTAAAACGCAGGCGCGTTTCGGTACTAAAACTCCCCTTGGGGCTGCAAAATGCGTCTGTGTTTGTAAATTCGGTAAAAAATACATCTGGCCGTGCAGTTTTGGCAACGACATGCCTAAAAACTGTGTCGGTCACCGCGTCCATTGGCGCCAACACAAAAAAAGGCTTGGGTAAGTCGTGCCAAAATGAATTCATAGCTTGGTTATTATATAATATTTTCTACTTCTAGTCATCAATGATGACTGGTTTTTTTACCTGGTGGGCTGCTACCAATGGCCACACCAACCGCGCTTTACCCTCGCCTATTACTGCCACGATCTGGGCGCGGCTGGCATTTTTTACCGCCCGCAAACTACCAAAGGATTGGATAAGTTTTTTGCGTGTGGCAGGGCCAATGCCCGGGATTTCATCGAGCTCGCTTGCAACTTGGCGCTGGCGCTTGAGTACGGTGTGGTAGCTTACGGCAAAGCGGTGCGACTCGTCGCGGATACGTTGCACAAGCTTAACAATATGCGAATCTTTAGGTAGCAATACCACATAAAAATCATCGAACTCATTAACAAATGCCTCAGGATAATGGCTTGTGTCGAGCGTCACCCCAGAACGGGTTTTATGGATAACGATTTCTTCTAACCGTTTTGCGAGGCCAATGGCTGGGATTCTAATACCACGTTCGTCTAGCGCATCCAGTGCCGCACCCAGCTGGCCCTTGCCACCATCAATCAGCAGCAGATCTGGCTTTTGCCAATCCAAATGTTTACCGCTAAACCGCCTGAGGATCACTTCGTTCATGTGCGCAAAATCGTTGTTACCAGGAATACGCATTTTAAATTTACGGTACTCGGCTTTGTCGGCCACTCCGTTGCTGGCCACTACCATGCTTGCCACGTTGTTACTGCCTTGCATGTGGCTAATGTCGTAGCCTTCAATTCGGCGCGGAGTGCCTGGTAATCCTAGCAACTTCATTAGGCCAGAAAGTGCTTGGTCTTTACTGATATCCATAAATTCTTTATCGCTAAAGACGATCTGTTTTTGTAATTCTTTTAGGTTGTTTATTTGGTTGCGACGCCTAGCGGCAACTTCAAATTGGTGATGGGCAGCGGCGTTTTTCATTTCTTGCCCGAGCTGCTGAATAAGTTTTACGCGTTCGCCTTTTAAGTACAGCATTAATTTGCGCAGCATTTTTTTGTAGTCGCCACTACTTATTTTTTGCTCTTCTACCCCTGGACACAATCCCAAATGGTACTGCAAACACACCCGCTGCGGCATGGTAGCATGGGTAGAATATGGGAATATTTTGCGCAAAAAACGCAATGCTTTTTTAACTGCAAACCCGTTGTAGTACGGGCCAAAATACTCCGCGCCGTCATCTTGAGGTTGGCGGGTAAAACTTATGTAGGGATAGGCGTCGTTCATGGTAATGCGCACAAAAAGCTGGGATTTGTCGTCTTGCAGCAAAATGTTATAGCGCGGTTTGTAGCGTTTTACCATTTCGCTTTCTAGAAATAGGGCGTCTATTTCGGATTCGGTTACTACCCAGTCGGTGTCGAAAATCTCGCCCACCAGCACCTCTGTTTTTACGTCGCGGTTACGGCTCTCCTGAAAATACTGGCGTACACGGTTTTTTAGCACCGCCGCCTTTCCAACGTAAATAATCTGGCCTTTGGCGTTTTTGTGGAAATACACGCCAGGTTGGCCAGGGAGGGTTTTTAATTTTTCTTCCAGCTTTTTATTCATTGTTTTTAGTATACCGTACTTTGTTTTGTTTATTCTTATTTTTGTGTCATAATATTTTGGATTCACTCGCGACCTATGAGGATCAAACACGTGCTGAAAATCAGCGAGACCGCGCTCTTTCAAGACCTGGCCAAGCGATTCCAAACCATGGTGCTTGAGACCGAGAAGGGCGACGAGCTCAACTGGTACACCTACTTCGACCTGGCCACAGCCCTGTACGAGCACTGCGAAGCACTGTGGCAAGTGTTCGGCAGGCGGGCGTTCGTGCAACACCAGCTGGTGCACATGAACGTGGCCAGCATCGCCTTCGGCTGGGTGATCGAGGTGATCGAACGAGGCAAGTGGTCAGACACTGTCCACAAGGCCTCCCTGATCGACCTCGCGCTGAGCATGAGAGCGGTCGTTGACGCAAGTTGGGAGCGGATCAACAGCGAACACGAGGTAGACCGCGAGGACGCACGCGCCATTGTGGTAGAGCTGATCGGCGAAGACAACCAGCCTGGCCAGATAGTGGGCCGTAGTGCGCGTCGTGCGCAGGAGCACCCAAGCTACAGCCACCTCGCAGGTCAGGTCCACGTCTTGGCCCACCAGTTGAACTGTGGAGGGCGGCTTGGGTACCACAACGCGTATAACCCTGCCATGACCGAACAGCTTCCTCAGCAAGCGCTCGACCTCTTGGACGCCACGTCTCACACCATGGACCGCGAGCGAACGCGCAGGCAGCTGTGGCTCAACATGGCGATGGAGTTCGTCGGCAACCCCACCATCAGGCGGAAGCACGCCACGCTGGCCTACCAATCTGCCAAGCAGCACGGTGACGCCAACCACGCCAACCGCGCCTGGCTGATCCGCAAGTTCGGCAGGTTTGGCAACCGCCTGCACTACGTTGGCGTGTTGGCCGGAATGGTGCCCCGTTACAAGCGGTCCTACTAGCGGTAGCGTTGCGGGCATAGCCCCTCAGCCAACTACGTAAAAGTTGGCAGCCCGCCTTTTACACCGGTAATTCCAGTGTGAAAGGCGGGTGTTTTCGTTATAGGAATCTTTAAAAATCTTACCTTTATGTTATAATAGTACTGTTCTAGCGACAGTTCTACGGAGGAACATTGAGTCTCGCTGATTGGCTGCAAAGGCAGCACAAGCTGGGCCCTGCGCTGAGAGAGCGGCTACAGGCACTCGCCGCCAAAAAAGACGCCGCCACATGGCGTGAACTGCAACAAACTGCTGTTCTGATGAGTGAAAAGGCAGAAGGCCAGTACCAAGTCTTTGGCCCGCTCACCTTCTGGCGACAGATTGAGCTGCTGGAATTGGCAGCGAAACTGTTTGCGAGAGCAATCAGCGCCGTGCAGAAAGACCTGCTGCTTACCACCGACGACCAGCGCAACAACGCAGAAGACGCAGTGCGGTGCGACCAAGCCATCAACAATGCACGCCTGGCTCGGATCGCAAACGATCTGTACGGCCACCGTTCAGCTCGCAAGATGCTGCAAGACAGCAATGCCGACTGCGTGGTCAGGCGGTGCATCGAGCGCGCCGAGTCCGACGCATCCGGCGAAAACCCGCAGTTCGCCCACCAGGCCGGCATCGCCAGCATGTTCAGCATGCGGCTGGCGGCAGGCGACCTACTGGAGTTTGCCGGCAGTCCCGACCCGAAAGCAGTGGCCCTGCACTCAGGCAACGCCAAGAAGTACCTGGGCGGCGAAACCAGCCAGGATCGCCAAGCGGCCTACCGCTCGTACCTGACCTACCTGGCGATGATTCAGTTCGCCATCCGCGAACCGGCTGCAGGCAGGGCGTTCGCCAAGATCGCACTGCGCTCGGCAAAACAGCATGGCGACTCTGGGCATGCAATGCGCGCCGGACTCGTCATGCTGTTCGGCCGCTTCGGCAACCGAGTGGCGTATGCGCTCGGCATGTTGCGCGACGAATTCTCGCGCTAACTGTCTGCGGAACGCGCCAGCCCCGGGTATTCGTACTTGGGGCTGGCACCCGCCTTTTATGCTGGATTAGTATCGAGCACTAAAGATGGGTTATCGGCAATTTTTTTGGCGCACTCAACGGAACATGTTGTAGTCTGCTGGACGCACTCTTTACAAATAAGCACTAAGTTATTACATGCCGCATTGGCACAATTTACAAAATTACTCGTTTTGGCATCGCAGTGAATACAATGCCCTATATCTTTGGCCTTTTCTGTAAATGGCACCACCAGGCGACGGTCGAACACATATAATTTACCCTGCCACAAACCGTCGTCGCCAAATTTTTGGCCATATTTTACAATGCCGCCATCTATTTGGTACACCTCTTTGAAGCCGCGGTTTTTCATGAGCGCGCTCAAAACCTCGCAGCGTACGCCTCCAGTGCAATACGTAACCACTGGCTTATCTTTAATTTTGGCGTATTTGTCGCCTGCGAGTTCGTTTAAAAAGTCACGCGTGGTACGTGTTTCGGGTACAACTGCGTCTTTAAACTTGCCCACTTTCGCTTCGTAAGCATTGCGGCCGTCAAAAAATACGACCTCGTCGCCGCGTTCTTGTACTAATTGGTGCACGGCCTCAGGGCTCAGGTGCTTACCACCGCCAACCACGCCCCGATCATCTACCTTTATTTCTTCGGGAACACCAAACGTGACGATCTCTGGCCTCACACGCACACTCAGTTTAGGAAAATCCTCGCGTGCACCCTCGGACCACTTAAAAACAATGCCTTTCATTGGCGCATATGTTTTTGTGGCCTTTACGTATTTTTTGAGGTCTTCAATATCGCCACCAACGGTACCGTTTAACCCATGCTGCGAGATTAGAATACGCCCCTTTAAATTAAGCGACTCACATAAGGTCCGCTGCCATAGCCGCACAGCCTCTGGGTCGCTCAGCGGCGTAAATTTGTAGTACAAAAGTATTTTTTGCATTTGTCGTGCAAATATTATACCAGAAAAAGCTTGTGCCGCACAGATGAAATCGTGTACAATATAAAGCAATACGACTGGACGAGCCAGTCCGCTATTCTTTATACGCTGCCACGCAGTGCCTAGGATCTGTCGTTACGCATGCATTTTTAAAACAAAATACCTAAAAACAATTTAAGGATTTTTATGGGAACAACTAAAAAAAGTTTGGCTATTTTTTGGCGCGCCAACGCCCGGTACCCGGGCTTATTTTTTGGGACACTCGGCCTTTTTACGACTGGTTTGATTCTCCAAAAAATCGTTATGCCGCTGGTAATTGCCGGTGCGATCAATACGCTTATTAACCTTCATGGCCAACACAATGTAGACTATTGGGGCATTCTTGCGCCATACCTTATTGGGCTGGGGGCACTCACGGTAGGCGCACAGATTTTTTTGAGCGGCGGCCTCTACTTGCTGTCTAACCTTGAATCACGAGTCCGTCCCGAACTGCAAATGCGCGTCTTTGACCTCTTGGTACAACAAAGCCTTGGCTTCCATGCCAATAACTTTAGCGGATCGCTAGTTAACCAGACTAACAAATTTACTGGCGCATATATTGCGTTAACAGATATTTTCTTGCTCAGTCTAATGATTACCTCTGTTACTAGCGTTATTGCCATTGTGGTTACGTCGTTCTTTTTGCCGCTCGTTGGTCTGGCTATGACAGTTTGGACAATCTTTTTTGTGTGGCTCAACGTTAAGCTTACGCGTCGTCGTATGCGCCTCTCGCGTGTTGCTGCTGCGGCAGATAGCGTACTTACTGCCCACTTAGCCGACGCAATTGGCAATGTTGCCGCGATTAAGGCGTTCGGGCGCGAGGCCGACGAGTCAAAAATCCACAACGCAAAGGCCAAAGACCGCGCCTACAAAAAATATTTAGCCTGGATTGCCGCCACAAAAAACGATTTTGCCATTGGCAATATGATGGGCGTCTTGCAGGTGTTGGTGCTTTTTATGTCTATTATTTCTGTAATGAACGGGTCGCTCGAAATCGGCACTTTGCTACTTGTGCAAGTATACGTGACACAGCTGATCTCACAGCTGTGGGGTTTGAGCGGTATGACCCGAACCATTGAGCAAGCGCTTTCTGACGCAGCCGAAATGACCGAAATCCTACAACATGAGCCAGCAGTAAAAGACCCTAAAAAGCCACAAAAAGTTGCGTTTTCTAAGGGCGAGGTTGTATTCAGCAACGTCACATTCACCCACGATGGAAGTAGCGAAGCCCTATTTAAAAACTTTAACTTGTCGGTCAAATCGGGCGAAAAAATTGGGCTTGTCGGGCATTCTGGATCGGGCAAAACCAGCCTCACACGGTTATTGCTCCGGTTCGACGACATTTCCGAAGGCACCATTACAATTGATGGCCAAGATATTTCTAAGGTAGCGCAGTCTGACCTTCGCTCGCATATTGCTTACGTGCCACAAGAGCCGATTTTGTTCCACCGCTCGCTGTCAGAAAACATCGCCTATGGCAAACCAGACGCCACACCAGAGCAGATTAAACATGCAGCTACTCTCGCCCACGCTGACGAGTTTATTCAAAAACTCCCCAAAGGCTACGACACAATGGTTGGCGAACGTGGCGTAAAACTTTCTGGCGGACAGCGCCAGCGCATTGCAATTGCGCGGGCAATATTAAAAGATGCGCCAATTTTGGTGCTCGACGAAGCCACCAGCGCGCTAGACAGCGAAAGCGAGCGCCTTATTCAAGACGCACTTAAAAAACTCATGGCCGGCCGCACCACCATTGTTATTGCCCACCGCCTAAGCACAATCCAAACCATGGACCGCATTGTAGTGCTTAGCAACGGTAGCATACTAGAGCAAGGGCCACACGCAACACTCCTTAAACAAGGCGGCACATACGCCGAACTTTGGAGGCACCAGTCTGGCGGGTTTATAGAAGAATAAAATTAACCTCCGCATTACCGCGGAGGTTAATTTTTGCCTTGGTGCGGCCAATAATCCTCAAGATTCGGGCTATTTTGACTTTGCCTGCTCTGCTTCAGTAGTGTTTTCTTCTGCTGCTTCGTCACTTCCCTCTGCCGATTCCTCTGGTTCGCCAGTTGCCTCCCCTGCTGCGGCTTCGTTTTGGGCTGCAAGCGCGCCTGGCTCGTATACGCTTACTACCACAATCGACGGATCCGTGGCTATATCTACGCCCTTAACTGGTGAAATATCGGCAACGGTTAGGTGGTCACCTTCTGTGGCCAGTTTTTCTCCGTCAACTTCTAAGAAATCAGGTAGGTCGGCAGGTAAGGCCTGGATCTCAACGCTTTCGAGCGCCTGCAACACCACTAAACCTGCCTTTTCGGCCGGAGTTTCACCCTCGCCCCTTACCTTAACAGGCACTTGTGTGTCTACCTTTTCATTCTGGCTAACGACCTGTAAGCTCAGGTGCCTCAGATTATGCTTTACAGGGTCTAGGTCGGCAGATTTTATCATGGCCAGCTGCGTTTTGCCCCCCAGCTTTAACTCAACAGGCTGATGACGGCCCGCAGTACGCCACACCTTTGTTGCTAAAATAGCTGGCGCCATAAAAGCGGTAGCGGCAACATCATGCCCATACATAACACCTGGCACCATGCCAGCCTTGCGTAATTGTTTTACTTTTTTGCCTAAAATACTTCGTTCTTCTACGGTCAGTACAACTTTGTCGCCCATGAAATTCTCCTCGGTTTTCGGTTGTGCCTTTATTATAACAAACACCCACAGAGCGCTGGCACCCTGTGCTAAAATGGACACATGTTATTTGGCGAAAGTTTAACCGAAGTTATAAGTGCGATCGGCGTATTAGGGATATTAGCAATAGTATTTGCCGAATCTGGCATGTTAGTTGGATTCTTTTTACCTGGCGATACTTTATTATTTACCGCAGGCCTACTAACCCAACAAGGCGCGCTACAGATTAATATCCATTTGCTCGTTGCGCTCATTGCCGCCGCTGCCATAGTGGGTGACAATATTGGTTACTTTATAGGCAATAAGGCCGGCCGTAGGTTGTTCTCTAAACCAGACTCTATTTTATTCCACCAAGAAAACCTGCAAAAAGCTGAGCGCTTTTACGAAAAATACGGCCCGATCACCGTACTCATTGCGCGGTTCGTGCCGCTTGTACGAACCTTTGGGCCAGTGGTTGCTGGCATAGGCAGCATGCGTTACCCTGTGTTCTTTATATATGACTTTGTGGGTGGAATTCTCTGGGCTACCTCTGTAACATACCTGGGCTACTACGGTGGTGCGTTCCTAGAAGAACACGGCATAAATGTAGAAATGCTTGTACTACCAGTCGTCTTGCTTGCTGTTCTTGTAAGTGTAGGGTCGCCACTTTACCACATACTCCAGAACCCAGAAAGCCGCCGCGCGCTGCTTGTAAAATTGAAACTTAAAAAGCGTAAATAAAAATACCTATAATTGGGTAATGTCGTTTGACTTTTCGATCTCTTTTGACACAAGCTCGCGTAAAATCTCGGCCTTAGTCTTACCGGTTTTAAACGCCGCCCAACGCAAGTAGTTGTAAATTGGCCGGTCAATAAAGAAGTTAAAGCGCATGTCTTTGGCTTTGATATCGTTTTCTTGTAGGAAATCACGAATAATTTTATCTATATTTTTGTCGGTATATGTCTTAAAAGTAGCACTGCCTTGTGGGATACCCGACACAAAAGCTGAAAGATCGGCAGTTTCAGAATATAAGAGGAGGGTTGGCTTTTTTAATTGAATAGCGACTGCAGTTTGATAGCCGACACCATAACTCTGTATGCTAGTTTCAGCTACCACAACGTCGGCCCTTGTAATCGCTTCTATACTATCCTTGTACAGAACAGGCCAGTCTACGCCGTTAGTACCATACTTAACTTCATTCGCATAAATAGGCTCCATCCAATCCAAGGCAAGCGTGTGCCCTTCTTCATGGATAACCTTAACTAACCGTCGAAGACCTTCAATTCTTTTGACAATATCTTTTCGTGAGGCTATGAAATACACCAACATAGTTCAAAGCTTACCAGAAATAAAGCATTTCACCAACTACTTTATAAGAATAACTGTTGCATTTTTAATCCTAAAACGTTAGATTAAATTGTTATGCAGTCAGATAGATCTAGAATCAAACAGATCAACGTGATTAGTTTAGACGTCTGGGGAACGATCCTGCGCGTCAACCCTATATTCGCTCGCTTAAGAAGGGAGCTCTTTTTTACCTATCTAGGAAAGGGCTCAATCAACCGTACCGATTTTTTTGCTGCTTTTGAGGAAATGAAAATCACGACAGAAAGGTTGAGCGAACAGGAAGGTCGTCACGTTGGCTTCACTGAACGCTTGAAGCATCTTACAGATAAACTTCAATTAACACCATTTTACGCCTACACCCAGTTAGAAGAGGAACAAAATAAAATGTGCCTTAACCATCCTCCTACTCTTTTAAGCGAGGAAATCCCTAGGCTTCTTTCTGACATTAAAGATTGCGACATAGGGCTAGTCGTTGTAAGCAATACAGGGCTCATACGCAGTGAGGTCGTTGAACAAATTCTAGAAACTTACCATATTAAAAAATATATTGATAGATTTATTTTCTCTGATCACACAAAACTTGCAAAGCCAAATCCAAAGATTTTTTATGAAGCTTTGGGGAACCCTACTACCCATGCCCTACACGTTGGTGATAGTCTGCGAGCAGACTTTGAAGGAGCCCAGCGTGCTGGTTTTTCGGCATTACATATGGAGCTAAGTAGCAGCAACATCAGGGTTTTACGCCAAATTCTTAAGTTGGATGTATAAGGTATGCAAAACCGTTTCAAAGAATTCAGCCTATTTCGACTCCAAATGGATAAACAAGGGAATGTCTCTGCCCAAAATTCGCACCATCCCAGAACTTTTAACCCACAGGAATACAGCCGTTTTAAGTATGGCGACGGAACTATGACAAGACATTATGCCT
>DASTDY010000021.1:0-11804 GCA_035710125.1 Saccharimonadales bacterium (SeqCode)
GTGGGCGTCACGCACATCAAGGCCAGCGCGTTCGCGGCTTAAACCACCAGGGCCCATAGAGCTAAGGCGGCGTTTGTGGGCAAGCTCACTCAGCGGGTTGGTTTGGTCCATGAACTGGCTAAGCTGGCTGCTTGCAAAGAATTCGCGCACTGCGGCAACAACTGGGCGGGCATTAATTAGCTGGCCAGGTGTAACGGTTTCGATGTCGCACATGCTCATACGGTCGCGGGCGTTGCGTTCCATACGCAGCAAACCAATGCGGAACTGGCGCTGCACGAGCTCGCCAACCATCTTTACACGGCGGTTACCGAGGGCATCAATATCATCTGGTAATTCTTGTGTGTTGTTTAAGCGGATGATCTCTTTAATGATCGCCACTAGGTCGTCAATGCGCATGACGCGGTTCTCGGCCACGTTTGCAACGTCTAGGCCAAGACGTTGGTTGATTTTGTAGCGGCCTACGCGGCTAAAGTCGAACCGTTTAAAATCGAAGAACATGCGCTGGATCAGCTCACGGGCGTTGTCTACAGTTGCAAGGTCGCCTGGGCGAAGGCGGCGGTAGACTTCAATCAATGCCTCGTTTGCACCTTTGCTTGGGTCTTTGTCTAGCGTGGTGTCTATAAAGTTGACTTCTCCAGTATCGACATCAGTAAACAATTCTTTGATTGCGGTGTTGGTGGAGTACGCCAATGCGCGCAATAAGGTAGTTACAGGGATCTTACGGCGGCGGTCAATCTTAACGTATAGTACGCCGTTAGTGCTGGTCTCGAACTCTAACCATGCGCCACGGCCAGGAATAACCTTGGCGCCGTAGTAATTGCGGCCAGCGCTGGCGTCGGCAGTAAAGAACACACCAGCTGAGCGGATAAGCTGGCTTACCACTACACGCTCGGCACCGTTGATAACAAAAGTACCGCGGTTGGTCATCCACGGGTAGTCACCAAGGTAGATCTCTTGTTCTTTGACTTCACCAGTTACTTTGTTGGTAAGCTCAATTTTTGCTTTAAGCGGGGCTTCAAAGCTCACGTTGTTCTCGCGGGCTTCTATTTCGCTCATTTTAGGAGTTTCAAAGTGGTAGTCTTTAAAACGGAGTTCTAACTTTTGCCCTGTGTAATCCTCGATTGGATTAATTTCGGCAAAAATCTCGCCCAAACCTTCTTCGACAAACCATTTAAAGCTGTCAGTTTGGTGGGCGATAAGGTTTGGCAACGCTAACGCGGTGTCGTCTTGAGTAAAGAGAACACGAGCAGAAGCGGCTGGCTTAGTGCTAGCTTGTTTGCTCATTAAAAAATGCCCCTATCGTTTGTTAGTTATTAGTGGCGCCCGAAGATCCACTAGGGTAGGTCCGCAAAAATCGTTGGCCAAACGATCCGCAGGTACAATTACCTACCTTACACTACTTCTTAGATTCTATTTTGTTAGAGTTTTCCACTGTTGTCAAGCTGTTTGAGAGATTTTTATTGTAGAATATTCAACAAATGTATATAAAATTTGCATTTTCCGTTATATAATGGCGTGTTAAGGGAAATGAGACGCAGATTGGACGTGCGTAATGGATTTTTGGACTCTGCTCCACGCCACGTACCCGTACCTGTACGGGATCGTGCTGACGTGGGCGGCGGCTATGTTCCTGACCGGCTACGCCTTTGCAAGCACCAAGCTCGCCTGGCATGGCCGCGTCTTCTTCATCGGGCTGAGTACAGCAGGAATGCTGTGGCTCATCTTGGGCGCTACCCAGATGTACTACAACAACTACCGCTGGGCCCCCGAGGTGTGCATTGCGGCGTGGTTGCTCTGGGGCGTGTGGATCACGGTGCTGGTCATGCGGAAACGCCAGCCCTCGGCACCAGAGCAGCCTGAGGCTTAGCGCCTCTGCCCCACCCAACTACTAGGCTCTGTGGCCACACGGCCACTCCCCCTCACACCCAACCGCCGTATGATAGCGGCGGTTGGGTGTGAACCCTTTAGTATATTTTTCAAAAGCGATAGAACAGCTCGGGCGACCATATTCGGTTTGCCCGAGCTGTTCTATTTATGAGACGCCAGCCCTAAACTCTGGGCGGACTACTTGACCATCGCCGGTGTGTTCACCAGGGTGGGCTCCTTCTCCGTCATCAGCTCGGTGTCGGTAGCCGGCACATCGCCGTCCGACGCTGCCTGGCCCTTACGGCCGGACAGCCAGCCGATCAGCCCCGCCAGCACCCACACACCCAGGATGACCCAGAGAATGGTGCCGAACTGGCCCTGCCCCCTGAGCCATCCGAAGTTGGCGTAGCCAGCCATCAGGCACGTAGAGGTTGCCATGGCGAACCCAGCGCCGATCAGCCCCAGCGCGAACGACACCCCGCACCAACGGCCGAACTTGTCGCTCTTGGACAGTCTGCCGAAGGCTGTACCGACGAGGTAGAAGGTGACGAACGCCGCCACTGCTCCACCGGTAGCACCAGCAAAAGCCATTTGTTGAGTCAGGACCACGAGGTCCCCTCCTCTGAGTCAGATTTGCTTGTCTCGAACCTAGGGTACGCAAGCAAGCAACAGTTGTCAATAATTAGGCTTTGTCTATAACGCCGTCGATAATACCGTATTTTACGGCCTCGCTGGCAACCATCCAGTAGTCGCGTTCCATGTCGTCTTTGATTTTTGCTGGTTTCTGACCAGTATTTTTAGCCATAATCTCTACGAGTAATTCTTTGGTGCGGATACCTTCTTTAAGGCTGATCTCCATATCGGTCATCACACCTTGCGTGCCGCCATGCGGCTGATGGATCATAATACGGCTGTTAGGCAACACAAAGCGCTTGCCTTTGGTACCAGAGCTTAACAGCACTGCGCCCATGCTAGCCTGCATGCCAATGCCAATGGTTTGTACATCTGGCTTAATGTAGTTCATGGTGTCTAAGATAGCCAAGCCGTCGTACACCGAACCGCCGGGGCTGTTTATATAAAAATAAATGTCTTTTTTGGGGTCGTCATAGGCCAAGTGCAGCAGTTGCGCCACCACCAAGTTGGCAGTGTGTTCGTTGACTTCTTCGCCTAAAAAGACAATTCGTTCGTTTAAAAGACGGCTGTAGATATCGTAAGCGCGCTCTCCCATAGGGTTGCGTTCGATCACTGTTGGTACAAGATAATTCTTTGGCTGCTTCATCATAGTACCTTTAGCATAAAAAATTAGCACTCGAGCGTCAAGAGTGCTAATTTTTTATATAGCGATTACTTCGTCTGCGTAATGCAACTATTTGGTGGCGATCTCTACCAAACGGTCAACTGTTTTCTCGGTTAGTGCACGGTTAGTAATATCGCGCCGGCTTTCTGGCGTATCTAGCTGGGCAACAATTTCTTTAGAGTTTCCATAGCGTTTTAGCATATCAGCAAGTCGCTCGTCTAACTCTGCTTTGGTGACTTCTATTTTTTCTACTTTGCTGAGTTCGGAAAGCACCAAACCAACTTGTACACGGCGCTCGGCCTGAGGCAGGAGCTCTTTTTTACGCCATTCTTCTTTGGTGAGCTTTTGTTGCTCTAGATATTGGTCGAGTGTCATGCCACGGTACATTAAGTTCTGTACAAAATCGCGTTCGATCGACGCAATTTGGTCATCTACTAGTACTTGGGGCACGGGTACGTGGCTGGACTTTACTAGTTCGCCAACAAGGTCGTCTTTTAGCTTGTCGGTTGCCTCACGTTGTTTTTGCTCTGTTAACTCGCGTGTAATGTCGGCCTTAAGTTCTGCAATTGTTTTAAACGGACCGGCTTTTGCGGCAAACTCGTCGTTAAGCTCTGGCTTGGCAACCTCTTTAACAGCTTTGACTGTGACCTTAAACGTTACTTTTGCGCCAGCCAACGGTTTGTGGTGGTAATCTTTAGGGAATGTAAGCGGCAGGTCAAAAACATCGCCCGCTTTTTTGCCTATTAACCCGTCCTCGAACCCAGGAATAAAGGTGCCTGAACCAAGGGCTAGCGGATAATCAGCACCTGATGCTCCGGCAACCTCTTTGCCGTCTTGGTCTTGGCCTGTGAAGTCCATAATGACTTCATCGCCCTTTTTAGCGGCGCGGGTGACGTCTTGCTTTGTGGCCATACTGGTTTGTAAGCGCTCTAAAACCTCTGTTATGTCTTTTTCGGTGACATCTGCCTTTGGTTTTGTTGCTTTTAGTTTTTTGTAATCGCCAAGTTTAATTTCTGGGATTACTTGGATTTCTGCGGTGTATTCTAGCGTTTCGGCAGGCACATATTTGGTCACATCAATTTTTGGGCGGTCGAGCGGCATAATCTTTTGCTCGTCTATAATATCGAGCGCGCTTGAGTTAACGGCGTCTTCTAGGGCCTCCTGGGCCAAATGGGTTGGATCGATATGCTTTGCGGCGACATCGGCAGGCACTTTGCCCGCCCTAAAACCCGAAACTTTTACTGTTTTTGCCAAGCGGCTAATAGTTTTCTTTTGGATAGGCGCAAGGTCTGCGGCATCTAGGGTGACGGTCAGGGTAACCTGAGTCTCTGATGGTTTTTTAATAACGTGTTTCATATCTATTCATTCTATCGCGGATCAGATTGAATTGCGAGCGTAAGCAAGTTGATGAGCCGGTAATGGGCAGCGCCCCTTTGTGGAGCGCCACCCATTACCATTGCGTCAGTCGATCTGTTCGACGCTGGGGCCGACGGGCTGCTTGGACTCCAGCGCGCCGCTGGCCACGCTGGTCATCAACATGGCGATGACCACACCCACGGCGATCTGCCAGTTCACACCAAGGCCCCAGAGCGCACCCGCCATGGGCACTGCCCCAATCGCGAGCGAGGGCGGCACGAGCTTGTGCAGGCAAGTACCGCCCTGGTGCAGCCCAACACACACAACGAGCTGCAACAGCAGCAAGACGATGCCTGCAACGGCAACACCGTGTTGCAATGTGTTGCCAAGGCCCCAGCCCAGCAGGGACGCCACCGCCAGGCTGCCCCCAACAAGTTGGGGAACGGTCACCTTAATCTGAACCTCTGCCACTGCGTCTCCTACGGATCGGTTGTTACGCAGAAAAGATTATACTATATCGTCTTGCTGGTGCCGATAGTCTTTTATAGTAGACACTAACCGTGAGAACGATAATTTGTGTTCTTTTTCTTTAGATAAGTCTTTTAATGTATAGGTTTCTTCATCGAGTTCTTTTTGGCCTACAAACAACAAAAACGGAACACCTTTTTTTACGGCGTTCTTTATTTTGCGGTCGACTTTGCGGCCGGTGATGTCTAGTTCAACGTTCACGCCTTCGCCGCGCAGTCTGGAAGCAAGTTTTTGCGCGCCCTTTAACGAATCGCCGAGCACAATAACATACACTTCTGTGTTGGTTTGCAGTTTAGGAATAAGTTTGTGCGTGTGTAAGAAGTCGCTAAAGGTCATGTCGCCAATCGCATAACCAACAGTGGGCACAGGTTCGACGCCAAACAATCCAACTAACCCATCGTAGCGGCCACCACCGAAAAGTGAACGCGCGTTTTCGGGGTTTGTGTCGAATACCTCAAAGACGATATCTGTGTAATAATCGAGGCCGCGCATAAGGCCGATATCGAAAGTCGCGCTTTTTACGCCGTGCTCGCGCAGCAGCGTAAATAGCATCTGCACTTGTTGGATAGCATTGGAATCTAAAATTTGTTTCGGTAGGTCGCCCATGCTTTTGGCTGCAAAGAGGTTTCCGATTTTCTTGAGGCCCTCTTGCACTTTAGGTTGGTCAAAGATTTCGGCTGCTTGGTCACGGAATTCAGCCGCAACGATTTTGTCTTTGCGGTCAAACAGTTTCATCATTAATTGCGATTGCACTACGTCGAGTTCTAAATATTCTGCCATCATAAAGTTAACCAAACTGCGGCTATTAATCTTTATGGTATACATTTTGTCGGTCGCACCAAAGGCTTTCATGATTTGGTCGGCCATGCTTATGAGCTCGACTTCGGCATCTATTGTGCCCACGCCAAAAATATCGACGTTGAGCTGCCAAAATTCACGGCCGCGGCCACGTTGTGGCCGTTGGTACCGCAAAAAGTTGGCAATAGAATACAGCCGCGCCGGATACGGCATTTCTTGGCGGCGGGCAGCCACCAAACGGCTTACGCTCGGCGTCATTTCGGGACGGATCATCACCTGGCGGTTGCCGCGGTCTACAAATAAGTAGCTTTCGTCGTTAACGATTTCTTGGCCAGTTTTTGCGGCGTACAGCTCGAGCGGTTCGAGCATTGGGGTCATATATTCTTCGTAGCCGTAACGCTCTGCCAGCTTTCGCCATACAGAGAAAATATAGTTTTGTTCCCGCATGTCTTCGGGGTAAAAATCGCGGGCGCCTTTATAGGGTTGGGTGCTTAACATTGCCATAAGGGTTTTCCTTGCTTAAATTGTACCAGATACATATACAAAGCCGATAACACCAAAGTGTCTCGGCTACATATGCAGATGGCAAGCGCAAGCAACAGAATAGATCATACGGGTGGTAGTCTACACGTTTTGCTGACGCTATTCAAGTGTTGGGCTTACGACTGCTTGGAGCGCAAAGGGTGCGTTGGCCGCAGCGTGGGAATTTGCGTGTTTTTGTAATGCCGTACTTAGGTTTTGGCGGGTGGTATCGTCAACCCCGCATTCTTTTAGAGTTACTCCAGCCTGGTATAGCGCACGTAAAAAATGCATATCGCGGCCCACCGCCTGCTCTGCATGCGAAGGCGTAATCTGCGGCCGCAACATACCAAAAGCATATTCCTTGCCAAACTGCGCAATGTGCTCAAACCCTACCAGTAGTCTGTCGCCAACTGGCTGGCCATTTTGGAACAGCACATTCTCGAGCATAAGCTGCTGTTGCTGCTCCAGGCCTGCAAAAGACACTCCCATTGAAAAGCGTGTGTGGCCATGCGCCTGTTCTGCAATAAACGCCGGATATGCGCCGAGCACGCCGCCCATGAACCCCCCAACAGAGCTGGCAGAAACGAGCATAGCCGGTTCGTCTGGCCGGACTTGCGGCAACAGCCACTCCATATAGCCAACTGCTAGCATGCGGTCTCCGTGGCTAGCAGTATGCGCGCGAGTAACGTACATGCCGAGCTCAAGCGCACTAAAATCATCTATGTTGCCAGCCTTAAAATGGTCATGCACAATACGGTGCTGGTCGTGCACAATCTGTTGTGGCTCTTTGCTGTCTGGTTGCAGACGGCTGAGCGCTTCTATTAGTTGGCGCTTTGTAGGGTCATCGGCTATGGAGCTTGGTTCGGGCTTGGTCATACTGCAAAAAAATTAAATTAAAACAAAACCGATTGTAATACGCAATCACAACTCTGCACAAGTAAAAACATTGGGATCGTACCGCAGGGACACATTTTACATCTTGTGCCCTCGCCCACTACCAGATATAATGTGACCTGCACCACAAATATGCGCGAGTGGTGGAATGGTAGACACGCATGCCTTAGGAGCATGTGCCGCAAGGCGTGAAGGTTCAAGTCCTTTCTCGCGCACCAGAATTTATTACAAATAAAAAAGTGTTCCGTATTTTGGAACACTTTTTTGAGCATTTTCCGTTTTCGTGGTCCAAATCCTCATTGTATGAATTTTCTTAAATCCTTATACTATTATTTATGCCTAAATCTATTGCCCTATTTGATATCGATAACACAATGTATGAAGGTTTTTTCCTATTTTGAATTGCTAAAAAAGAGCATTGGCATATGCCAGATATGCAAAATGTTACGGAACTAGTCAAAAAGCTTAAGATGATCTAGCCCCTTACGGAGACTACTATGAACTTACCTGATACCATTAACGCCTGGCTCACCGCAAACCCTGCGATTGCCGAATACTTCAACCAACTCAACAACAAAAACATACGTTGGGCTATTTTTGCAGGCGCGGCGGTAAGCTTACTCACTGGCAACCGTCAGCCAACAGATATAGACATAATCGTTCATGACGACGATTTTACCACTGCAGCACAGCTTACCCCGCACGCCCAGCGCAAGCTTCCGCTGGAATGCGAGCTGCCAACTGGCGACAATAAAATGCTGCATTATAAGGGCAGCGAACTTTGGTTTAGCTTGGACGGTAAAGAAATCGAGATAATGTCGCACGCACAGAAGAGCATTGAAGGCCACGGGTATAATATTTCATTCACCGACCTTGCGGTAAAAAATCGCATGACTATCCGGACAGACGGCCCTACCGTATATCTGGCCAACCCATTCGACACCATGGCGATCAAGGCCATAATGCAGCGCGGGCCTAAGCAGCACAAATTTGACTTTGAAGACACAAAAGCCCTTGCCAAACAATGCACGTTCTCGGCAGAATATATTACCAAAAGATCTGCACAGATACACCTTGGCGCACGTGAATTCACCTTTTTGCAGAAGGCCGGCTTGCACCTGTAAAGCTGGGTAGGTGGCAAGGCACCTACCCGTCAAGGCCCCACCTCTTGTTGGAGAGCTCTCTGCGCGGCGTTCAGGATTCCGCTGTAGTCGCTACGAAACGGCGGGAATACCTTGCACACGAGTAGCCAAAGTTCTAGGCTGTCAAATCTGTGGGGATTGCGTGCCAGATATGACTGGACAAGAGTGCGTTGGCTCTGTGATGCAAGCGGCAAGCTCGTTATGACGATCCTCTGAAGCTGGTCTCGGATCAAACAAGCAACCTTATGTTCACGGGCCGTGAATACGGGATCAATTTCACCGCTGGCTCCAAATACGCTTCGGATACTAAGGTTCGCCTGAATCGTCTTAGCCACAACGATCGTGCATTCGCCCCACGTCGCAAACTCGTTCATGTGGTTTTTCCTTGCACCTAAAATCTCTGGGCAGTCCTTAACTATAATACCAAACCTCCACCTCACACCGAATGCCAACAGTGTAAATAGTACATCCGATGTGAGGTTGCTGGAGTTCGTGCTACTTCTTCCTTGCAATCATGTGCTCGTACGCTGCAACGTACGCATTGGCGTAAGAGCTGAAATGCTTGAAGAAGGTGTCGTAGGAGCAGCCCATCACCTTGGTTACATCGCCCTTCGCCAGGTTGAATGCCTTGCCGTCCTGAATTGCGTTGGCCAGGGCATCCAAGATGCGCAGGTGTACTCTGGCGTAGGTTCCCGTCTTCTCTCCCTGAGGAACCGGCAACTGTTCGAACTTGCTCTGCGCCAGGTTCACCAGGTAGTGCATGCACAGGTTCATCATGTGCAGATCGCGTCGCCTCAGACAGAAAGCGGCCAGCCTTGTCAATCGTGCGGCAATGTCTGTCAGGTCGCGCACCAACTGGGCCCCTTGGGGGTGATGGTGCAACAGCAGCGCTCGCAGAGCCTCGTTCTGCCGACGGTCTGACTCAGCTTTGACGCCCATCATCTCGTCGACTGATAGGTCTTCTCTCATCATGACCCCTCGGTTGGGTTCGGCACTATCCAGTTAGGTTTTTATAGCATGAAAACCTAAAAAAATCTACTATTCTAACTCTTTTTTCGTCATTACTCCAAAAAAGACAGCCTTCATCTAGGCTGCCTTACGGTAGAATGCCAGCGCCGCATCTCCGTATAATCTCGTGTCCACCACAACAACTCCATTAACGGTCGGCGCTGAGCCTCTACCTTGGTATGATAATACCATAAGCCCATTCGGTTTTAAATGCCGAGTGAGTAACGAAACTGTGGATAACTGCATATCGTGGTAGGGCGGGTCTACGAGTATCAGATCAAACGCGGCATTAGGGTTATTCTCACTCCACATACGACAGTTAGCTTTAATAAGCTTTACTGCATTATCTACGCCCAATGCTGCAATATTTTTTTGGATAATTTTTTGTGCGGCACGGTCTTTTTCGAGCACGGTGGCATTTGCCGCACCTCTGCTTATTGCCTCAAAACTGAGCGCGCCCGTGCCAGCAAAAGGGTCGAGCACAGCCATACCAGCAATGTCGCCCAAAATATTAAATAAAGCGCCGCGCATGCGTTCGCCCATTGGGTGGGTAGCCGACGAATCTGGCGATTCAAAAAAACGCCCACCGAGAATTCCTGCAATTATGCGCATCCGCATTACGAATCCTGCTTGGCGCGGGCTAGCGCCTCGTACCATGCCAGTGCCACGGTACGCACAATGAGGGGGGCTAACACCTCGCGAGTTTCGCGGGCTAGCGCACGGTTCCAGCCACCGCGGCTAAAACGGTCGTACATTTTAAGGTTATAAATTTGGGCAGCCGCATCTTTAAAAATATGCACAATGCCTTGTTCACGCACTAAATTACAGTCGGCAGGGGTTGGATACCCACGGCGCAGCCTAAGCGGCGCAATGATAGTAGCGACGCCCCATTCGTACAGCCCATGGGTGGTCATTACGCCACGCGCGCCCCATACTTCCCAGTTTTTGGCGAGCATTTTAGTAGTGGAATCACCCTCGCCCTTTACAATTAGCTTGTCTTTTATGCTTGTGCGGGTTTCGAGCCCTTCGCCGCGCAGCTCTTTTAGCCGCTCAGCAAGTGGAAAATGATGCGCTGGCGTTAAGCCATCAACAATGGCATGGGCAAGCCAGGCTGCCTCGAACGCTGCCTTTTCGCGCTGTCTAGCCTTGAGTGCGGACGTTAAATTCTTGCTGTGGCGCTCAATCATTTTTACCAACACTGTATCGCGCGGATCTGATGGATCGTAATAATGCCAAGGCTCGTCTTGCGCAGGCGATTTGCTTTTAATGCCGTCGGGGCCATTTTTACCTTCAAAATGAAGAATTTCCTTAATTTTAGGAAAATCAGTATCGGGCGCTGCGTATTCTAATGCGCGCCGTGCGACTCGGTCTAACTTTTGATGAGCGCCAATAATGCGCCCCGAGTGTGTTCTAAGGGTTGTGCCGGAATACATATGTTAATTTAATTTGGTGAGCCGCCGGTAGCGCTCGGTTTGTTCATGTAGTCGTTTATATTGTAGCAAATCAACGCCCGAACTTATGAGCCAAATAGCACTTTCGCGGGCATTTTTAAGTAATTTAGTGTCTGCCAGGTTAGCAAAACTTAGATTTAGCTGGCCATGTTGGGCACGGCCGTAGATTTCGCCAGGGCCACGGAGCGCAAGGTCTACCTCTGATAAGTGGAACCCGTCTGTTGACTGCTCGAGCTCACGTAGCCGCTGGCTTACTGCCTGCGCCGTGCTCGGCACAACATAGCAGTAGCCTTGCTCACTGTTCCGGCCAACTCGCCCACGTAGCTGATGAAGCTGTGCTAAACCAAATCGCTCAGCACCTTCAATAAGCATAACCGTGGCATTGGGCACGTCTACACCAACTTCTACCACTGTAGTACAAATAAGAAGATCTAGTTCTTTTTGTTTAAACAGACGCATCGCGTGATCCTTTTCGTCTGCTTTCATTTGCCCGTGCAGTAGCCCAAGCCGACGATGCTTAAACACGCTTTTCATAAGACGGTCATATTCGTCTTTTACACTTTTAAGTTCGGCATTTGCGCCTTGGGCGACTACAGGGCACACAACGTATGCCTGGCGGCCTTTGGCGATTTCGGCGTCTATGTGTTCGTATACTGTGTACCTTACCAAGGGCGACACTACCTTTGTTATAATCGGCTGCCTACCTTTGGGTAGTTGGTCTAAGATTGACACCTCTAATTCGCCGTACAGGGTAAGCTGTAGGCTCCGTGGAATGGGCGTGGCCGTCATACTTAACACGTGCGGCATGCGAGCGCCATGTTTCAATAGCTCAGTGCGCTGGGCAACGCCAAACCGGTGTTGCTCATCTATAACCACAAGGCCAAGTTTGGCAAAAGTATTGTCTTTTTGAATAAGCGCATGCGTTCCAACCGCTACCTGCAC
>DASTDY010000022.1:0-11593 GCA_035710125.1 Saccharimonadales bacterium (SeqCode)
CGAAAGCGCGGCAATAATTGGTAAGTCTGGATCGGGCAAATCAACGCTCATGCATGTGCTCGCCGCGTTAGATAAGCCAACTGCCGGTACCATTACCTTTGATGGCAAGGCGTATGCACAGCTTTCGGCGGTAAGCTTAGACCAGCTCCGCAGCCAAAAATTTGGGTTCGTGTTTCAGCAGTTCTTTTTAAATCCGCGCGAGACAGTGTTAGAAAACGTGCTGCTACCGCTTAAAATTGCAGGCCAGGGGTTTGGCAGCCGAAAACAGCGCGCGTTGGCTGCGTTAGAACAGGTTGATTTACTCGACAAGCAGCAGAGCCTGTCAGTAAACCTATCTGGAGGCCAAAAGCAGCGGGTGGCAATTGCACGGGCAATTGTAAACCAGCCCGAAGTACTTTTTGCCGATGAGCCCACCGGCAACCTAGACAGCGAAAATGGCGCCCGGGTGATCGACTTGCTTTTTAGGCTCAACCGTGAGCAGGGGATCACCCTTATAATCGTGACCCACGACGCTGACTTAGCCAAAAAATGTGGCCGTCAATTTGTTATGAAAGACGGCCAGTTAACAGAGGTTAAAAAATGAGTATCCTCGATATAATCGCACACGCTAACCGTAACTTGCTGCGTTCTAAACTGCGGACATTGCTTACCATTTTGGCGATTTTTGTTGGTGGATTTACCTTAACGCTCACCACTGGCCTTAACACCGGGGCGTCTGAATATTTAGACCGCCAGCTTGGCAACGTAAGTGTTCCCGGGGTGTTCCAGGTTGTGCCAAAGACCGATATTAATCCACTGCAATCGGACGGCGTGCAAGAATACAATCCCAACAAAAAGCAAACGAGTGTGGCGGACTTTTTAAACTCTAGTTTTACGCATAACGACATCGCCAAGCTCGCCAAGGTAGACGGCGTAGACAAGGCCCAGCCTCTGTATAATGTGGGCATAGATTACATAACCCGAGCCGATGGCAGCAGTAAAAAATACACCGTACGCCAGTTTGTGCAGAACTTTGGCCTTAATTTAGACCTTGCTGCTGGCCGCCTGTTAAAAGACGACGATTCCCAAAGCGTGGTGCTCCCCGAAGATTACCTTGAGCCCTTAGGCTTTGCCTCTGCCCAAGATGCAATCGGCGCATCGCTCACTATTGCCTACCACGATTTTCGGCAGCAGCCTGTTACCCAGCAGGTCACTATTGTGGGCGTTATGAACAAAACGTTCCTTACCTCTGGCCAACTGTATGCCAGCTTCGATGTGGTAGAAAAGAGCGCGAAAGACCAAGGCCAGCTAGCGCGGTTTTTTGGCGGACTGGTACGGTTTAAAGACGCAACCGACCAAACAGACGAGCAGGTGTTAAAGAACCGTCTGCAAGAGGCCGGTAATTACTCGGCGTTATCGGTAAAAGAGCGCATAGGTACGGTGGTAACGATTGTTGGGGCCATAACGGCTGGCCTGAATGTCATAGGCATTATTGCGTTGTTTGCCGCAAGTTTTGGCATTATTAACACGCTGTTCATGAGCGTATATGAGCGTACACAAGAAATTGGCCTAATGAAAGCGCTTGGCATGGGGCGGGCGCGGGTATTTACACTCTTTGCAATAGAGGCCGCATTGGTTGGATTCTGGGGATCTGTGGTAGCCGTTGGCGCGGCGGTGTTTGCGAGTGGGTTTGTAAACCAGTGGGCGTCTACCACTTTCTTAAAGGATTTTCCTGGATTTACACTTTTGGTTGTGAATCCGTTTAACGCCTTAATTGTGGTGGCAGTCATTATGGCGATTGCCTTTTTGGCTGGAACGCTGCCGGCGCTGAAGGCATCGCGCCTTAATCCAATAGATGCGCTTCGTAGCGAATAGGGCTTATTTAAAGCTAGCGGTAGCAGTTCACCGTTAGGCGTACGCACTCCTACCAGAGGTGTGTTACAATATGGCTGATTATGCAAAAGATCCAACAGATTCTTACCAGAGTTATACAAAAAGTATTCAACCAGCACATGCAGCCGGAGCTTAGCCGTCCAGATGAACAATTTGGCGATTTCTCTACCAACGTTGCCCTACAGCTAGCAGGTAAAATAGGCAAGAAACCACGCGAGGTTGCCGAAGAGTTAGTTGAGGCGCTGCAGCCAGAGCTGGCCGAAATTGCCGCCGACATTTCTATTGCTGGCCCAGGCTTCATTAACATTCGGATTAAAGACCATCTTTTGTTGGCTGCAGCAGCGGTTGCGCCCGAATCCAAACCAGACACGTACAAAGATAAGGTGGTGGTTGCAGAGTACTCTGACCCTAATCCGTTTAAAGTTCTGCACGCTGGCCATTTGTACACCACCGTGGTGGGTGATGCAGTGGCCAACTTGCTTCAAGAGGCGGGCGGTAAAGTGCACAGGGTCAATTTTGGGGGCGATGTTGGCTTGCACGTAGGCCGGACCATGTGGGCAATATTGCAAGAGCTGGGAGGCGAGCATCCAGAAAAACTTAGTAGCATACCTAAAGCCCAGCGCTCTATTTGGCTGAGCCAGCAGTATGTAAAAGGCAGTAATGCGTACAGCGAGGACGCCGAGGCCAAAGAGGCAATAATCAAGCTGAACAAACGCGTGTACCAACTGCACGAAAAGCGCGACCATACATCGCCGTTCGCACAAATTTATTGGACAACGCGCGAATGGAGCTACGATGCATTCGACGCAATCTACAAGCGCCTTAATGTATCGTTTGAAAAGTACTACCCAGAAAGCGAAACCACCGAACTAGGCATTAAGACCGTCCGCGAGCAGCTTAAGAAGGGGGTGTTCCAAGAAAGTGACGGCGCAGTGGTGTTTAAGGGCGAGCCATATGGGTTGCACACCCGTGTGTTCATAAACTCAAACGGCCTGCCTACATACGAAGCCAAAGACATTGGCCTAATTATGACCAAATGGAACGACTATAAGTTTGATATATCTACCGTCATTACAGGCAACGACATTGTGGAATACATGAAAGTAGTGCTCAAAAGTATTGAGCAGTTCGCTCCAGAGCTTTCTAACCGCAGCAAACACCTTACCCACGGCATGGTTAAGATGGCAGGTAGGGTAAAGATGAGTTCGCGGAAAGGCAATATTTTGCGAGGTGACGATATTCTAGATGCTGCCGCAGAAGCAACCAAAAAAGCAACCGGCCAAATTAACGACGAAGCCGTGCTGGCGGCAGTAAAATATGCCTTTTTAAAGCAGCGCATTGGGGGCGATATAATTTACGACCCAGAAGAGTCAGTGAGCCTAGAAGGCAACAGCGGCCCTTATTTGCAGTATGCCCATGCCCGTGCATGCAGTATCTTGCAAAAGACTACTGGTTTCGAGGGAGAAATCGCCGCCGAGCTCGAACCTGCCGAGCGCTCGCTCGCGCGTAAAATCTCTGAATACCCAGAAGTAATCCAAAAATCGGTTGCCGACATGATGCCGCACTATATTTGTACCTATTTGTACGAGCTTGCCCAAACCTTTAACCGTTTTTACGAACATAACCGTGTAGTAGGGAACGAAAGGCAGGCCACCCGCCAGCTTTTGGTGCAACTGTACGCCGATGTATTAAAAGACGGCCTGCGGGTACTCAACATTCCTGCGCCAGTGCGGTTATAATAAAGCTATGCCAGATAAATCTACAACCGACGCGCAGTGGCGCAAGATTTTAACCCCCGAACAGTACAAAGTGCTTCGCCAAAAAGAGACAGAGGCGCCATTTACCGGCAAATACGAAACACATAACGGCGTAGGCACCTACGTGTGCGCAGCATGTGGCGCACAGCTTTTTAACAGCGCCACCAAGTTTGATGCGCACTGCGGTTGGCCAAGTTTTTACGACGCTAAAGAAGATGCAGTGGATTTTTCGGTAGACACATCGCACGGCATGGTCCGCACCGAGGTAACATGCGCAAACTGCGGCAGCCATCTTGGCCATGTGTTCGATGACGCGCCCGACCAGCCCTCTGGACAGCGGTTCTGTATAAACTCGGCCTCGCTGGATTTTAAACCAAAGGATTCTTAAAGTGGCAGATTTAAAACACGTTAATCCATCTACAATTTTATGGCTCGATATGGAAATGACCGGCCTGCGCCCCACAACCGACCGCATTGTAGAGGCCGCCGCAATTGCCACAGATTGGGACTTTAACGAGCTTGGCGTTATAACTAGCGGTGTTGGGCAAAACGAACAAACTATAAAAGAGTTGTTCAACCAAAATCCGTGGGCTGCGGCGCGGCCAGCAGAAACCCAGGAGCTCATTGACCTTTCGCGTAAAAGCCCAGCCGAACCGCAGGTAGAGGCTGCATTTGTGCAGTTTGTAGAGCAGCACGCTAAAGAAAATATTGTGTTGCTGGCTGGTAATTCGATCCACCAAGACCGCCAGTTTATTCGGGCATGGTGGCCGAACCTAGAAGCAAAATTGCATTACCGCATGCTCGACGTAAGTGCCTGGAAGGTAGTTATGCAGGCAAAATTCGGGCTGGAGTTTCCTAAAAAAGAAACACACCGCGCGCTCGACGACATCCGCGAAAGCATTGCCGAACTAAAGTTTTACCTGGAACGCGCCAAGTGGTAACGCAAAAATCGCTCGAAGAGTTTATATTAGCCATGCCTGGCGCAGCGTTAGACTACCCGTTCGGCACAGAAGTCGCTGTGTATAAAGTGCATGGTAAAATGTTTGCATTGATTGCCGAAGGCTCTGAACCTGTACGCTTAAGCGTTAAGACCGACCCAAAGTTGAGTGAGTTGCTCCGCGAGCGTTACGAATCCGTGCAGCCAGGCTATCATTTAAACAAAAAGCATTGGAATACTATAGTGTGCTCCGGACAGTTGTCAGATCAAGAGCTGCACGACCTAATTGTGCACTCGTACCACTTAGTTGCCGGCTAAAGTTGTAGCTGGCTTAGCTGTTTTTGAATTTCTGCAATATTTGCTTGCATTGTTTCGATTGCTGTCTTTACCTTGGGTTCGCTCGATGCCGCCCCAACTGTTTGGGCGAGCGCCGCTACAGAAGCCATGCGTTCGCTTAGGACAGTTGAGTATACTTTGTCGTATGTACCTATGAGTGCGGCGTTTTTAAGCTTAGCCTCAGAGGTTGTGTCGGTTTCTTGGCTAGAGATTGCCTCGGGTACGCCCTCGTTCATACCAAATAAGGGGAGAAGCCGGTTAAGGGTGCCGACATCGCCACTAAAAAGCAGATACGCGGTGCTATTTATGGTGCGGAGGTCGCTGTTGCGGATTTGCGTACGCTGGGATTCTACCAATTTTACCAATCCTGCTTGCCTGGCAGTTAGTTTGGCGTACTCTTCTGATGGGCCTCTGGCGATCGAGCCCAGAATGGAAGAGACAATTGCCAGGACAATAATCAGGCCAAAAAAGCCGCCAATTATTATGACAACTTTTTGCAAGTTGCTTTGCGGACCGCTCGAACGGGAGTTGTAGTTGGCTGCCGCGCCGTAATATTTGGGTTGCATGGTTGCATTTAACCACAAGTAGCAAGGGTGAATCTATATTGACAGTAGCGTAATAAAATATTAAAATATTCCTACCCTGCAACATACGATATGCAGTTTTGCGATGAGGAGTGTGTTTTGCACGCGCTTAACCTTAGCCCGGTCGGCCATGTGCTGTACAGCCAGTCAACTGGCCCGGCTAGCGATTGGCGGAACGACAGCGTCCCCATGTTCCAGGATTACATGGAACAGATTGTGCCGAGGCACCACAGTTGGCTCTCACGCGGAGTTAACTGTGTGCCTAGCGGTGACCACCGGAAACTCAATGAAGAAATGGTGAGGCTCGGCAGTACGCCGTGCATCGGTGACCTGAAGGGTGGCCTGGGCGCAGTCACATCGGTGGACGCGCGCATCAAGTTTCCGATGTTTCACGAGGGCTGCGGCCAGTTCGTAGTGGACAACGGCAGTGGGTCGATGTGTCGCTTCTTGGCCATCACCACGCCGATGGCGCAGATCTTCGAGACTGCGGGCGAGCATGCCCGCGAATCGATCACTGTCATCTACACCGATGACGGCGGCCAGTTGTGGCTGATGCCTTGGTCGCCAGATGTGGATGACTTGGGCCTACTGGGCAAGGCGCAGTGGGTTCTCTCTAAACTAGCGGAAGCCACGATCAAGGCGGCCGTTCAGGTTTCTGCAGATTCAGCGGGCTACGGCGGCAAATCTGGCGCCAATCCGCTGTGGAAGGCTGTGGTTTTCCCCGTGCCTTCCGGCACTGTCTGGCGAAAGGTTGATTGGTTGGCCGGTGCTAGCCTGGAGGGAGTGGACGGCCCCAACATCGTTACCGTTCACCAGAAGTTCAGCATCGAGTTCGACACGGACAAGGTTCCCTTCGTGGACCCGCCGCGCGTCGACGATCTGCTGGGTAAGCAGGTGAAGGTGCTGAACAGGCCGTTCGTCGTCGCCAAGGTCATGCCAACGCCGTCGCTCGAAGTGTCGCCCTACCCGTTCAGGGTTGACTGGATGGCGCACGTCAGCATGTCTGACTGGGCACAGGTGCAGTCGTAGTACAAGCGGGGGTCTCAGGCGCTGCGCGTTCAGCGTGGTGCCTGGGGCATCCCTCCTATATTTTTAAATCTTAAAAACGTAGCAGGTATGCCCAGGGGTGTAACAGTGGTAGAATAAAAACAGTGGAAGCAAAAGAAGAAATCCGGAGCCGTTTAAATATAGAAGACGTCGTGGGCCAGTACGTCCAGCTTAAACGCGCCGGCCGCAATTTTAAGGGCTTGTCGCCATTTAGCCAAGAAAAATCGCCAAGCTTTATGGTCAGCCCCGACAAGCACATCTGGCATGATTTTAGCAGTGGCAAAGGCGGTGACGTATTTAGCTTTGTCATGGAAATGGAAGGCGTTGATTTTAAAGGCGCTATGGATATCTTGGCGCGCCGAGCCGGCGTTGACCTAAGCCAGTATAAAAGTTCTGGCGACGGTAATTTTGCCAAAAAGAAAGAACGGCTACTAGCCGCAAGCGAGCTGGCGGCCAAATTTTATCAGCAGGTGTTTACCCGCAGCCCGCAGGCCATAGATTATTTTAAAAGGCGTAGTCTCAACAAACAGGTAATTGCCGATTTTATGTTGGGCTATTCGCCAGAAAACGACGAATTATTTAAAGCGCTCACCAAACGCGGATTTTCTGAACAAGAACTTCGTGATGCCGGATTATTAGTAACTCGGCGCGGACGCCCGAGCGACATGTTCCGCGGCCGTATGATGGTAACACTTATGGACGCCCAAGGCCATCCGATTGGGTTTACGGCGCGCCTCATTAAAGACGAACCTAATGCGCCAAAATATATAAATACGCCGCAAACGCTACTGTACGATAAAAGCCGCCACGTGTTCGGGCTACATGCCGCAAAAGACCAAATCCGCCAGCAGGATTTCTCGGTGGTAGTAGAGGGTAACATGGACGTCATTGCCAGCCACCAAGTAGGCGTAAAAAACGTAGTAGCCACGGCAGGGACGGCGCTTACGGAGTACCATCTGCGCACCCTGAGCCGCTTTAGCCCAGATGTGCGCCTGTGTTTCGACGCCGATAAAGCCGGTATTGCCGCCACCGAACGCGCAATTGGCATGGCGAGCAATTTGGGCATAACGCTTGGGATTATTGTATTGTCGCACGGGGCAAAAGACCCCGACGAGCTTATCCAAAAAGATGTATCGCTGTGGCAGGCGGCAATCCAGCAGCCAAAAGACGCGGTAGAATGGTTGCTCGACACCTACGCCCAGCAGTACGATTTAACCAGTGCAGACGGTAAGCGCCGCCTAACCGACCGCATTATAACTATTGTGCGTACCATTGCCGACCCCGTGCTGTGTGAACACTATTTGCAAGTGGTCGGCGCGCGAATCAATACATCGTACCAAGCGTTGGATAAAAAATTGCACCAGCAACCTGACGCCAAGCCTGCAATAAGGCCGGCTGCACAACCTGCCGCAGCCACAGATGCCGACCCTGCTGCCTACCAAGACCATTTGTTAGCGCTCGCTTTAGCACACGTACAACTCCGCGATAGCCTGAAAAAACTTGAGCCGCAAGAATTTAGCGGGGAGTTACGCCAGGTGATAGCCGCGCATATTAAAACTGGCGCGCCCCTGTTGCAATCTGACCAAATTAATGTCAAGATAAATGAGTTAGAACTGATAGCCGAGGCAAAGTACCCGAGTTTATCAGACGAGCTGTATTACATTGCAGCCGACATTGCAAAAAAGATCAAAAAAGAACACAAAGCAATGCTTCGTGATAATGCGAAGAAACAATTTACCCAGAGCCAGAGCGACATTGAACGCCAAGAGCTTAATGAACATATCAAACAGCTAGACAAAGAAATAGAAGCACTCAAACATTAGGAGAACCTCGTGCCAAAAAAAGCAACCAACCAAAAACCTGCCGACGATTTTGATCCGCAGGCAGCAGACGAAATAACAGACGTCGAAGACGAACTTGCAAGCGTGCCTGTTATAGACGACCTAAGCGATGATTCACTCGAGCCAGTCCCAGGCGACTTTGAAGACGAAGACGAAGAAGAGTGGCAAGATGACACCCAAGGATCGTCATACCTAGACGACATTTCCGATGACAGCGTGCGGCTATACCTGCGCGAGATCGGTAAAATCCCGCTGCTCACTCCAGAGCAAGAATTTGAACTTGCCCAAAGAATTAAAAAAGGCGCGGCCGCCCAAGCCGAAAGGGATGCCCTAGCTGCCGATGACAGCAAAAAGGTATCTAAAAAGAAGTCCCAAGAACAAGAAGCGCTAGATGTCCTTATTAAAGACGGTAAAATCGCCAAAGACCAGATGGCCGAAGCTAACATGCGCCTGGTTGTGAGCATTGCCAAGCGTTACAGTGGCCGTGGGCTCGACTTTTTGGACCTTATCCAAGAAGGCAACACCGGTTTGCTGCGCGCAGTAGAGAAGTTCGACCCAGACAAAGGCTTTAAGTTCAGCACCTACGCAACGTGGTGGATCCGCCAGGCTATTACCCGCGCCATTGCCGACCAAGCGCGCACCATTCGTATCCCTGTGCACATGGTAGAGACAATCAACAAGCTTCTGCGCACCCAGCGCCGCATGACGCAAGACTTAAACCGCGAGCCCTCAATCGAAGAACTGGCCAAAGAAATGGAAATGGAGCCAGAAAAAATCGAATACGTCATGAAGATCAAGCAAGACATCACTAGTCTTGACGCCAACGTGCGCGACGACGATGACGACTCCGTACTTGGTGATTTCATTGAAGACGAAGACGCCCAAAGCCCCGAAGAATCGGCAACCACCCAACTGCGCAAAGAGCAGGTAAAAGATGTGCTGACCGCGCTTACCGAGCGTGAGCAGAAAATCCTTAAAATGCGTTTTGGAATAGATGACGGCAAGAGCCATACTCTAGAAGAAGTAGGACAGGAGTTTAGCGTGACCCGTGAGCGGATCCGGCAAATCGAGGCTAAGGCGCTCAGTAAGCTCCGCAAACACAAAGACGCCAAGAAACTGTACGAATACTTACAGTAAAAATTACAAAAACACCTCTGCGTAATCAGAGGTGTTTTTTGTGTGGGATAAAAATTTCACATTTACACAACCAGCCGTCTTTATAATCGGCCATGGAAGACTAAAAAGGAGACATATGACAACACCAACTTTACCCGCCGTACACACAGACCAGCCGGCTACTTCGGAGATCGCGCCCGACCAAAGCCGAATTGCCGAATTTAACCAAAGCGGCACGCTTGATGTAATAAAACAGTTTTTGCTAAGGCAATTTGTAAAAAAAGAGATCCGCGAAAACGAACGCCAGCATGTACTGACCGACGTATCTATTATTGACCTCCAGACAAACAAAACAATTTTGGGGCATAACGAAGACACTCCACATTTTGCCGCGAGCGTAAATAAATTACCGGTTACGCTTTTGGTTCTAGAAGAACTAAGGGCGGGCAGAGTAAGCCTTGACACTATGCTTACGTGGCAGCCGAGCGACCGGCGCGCAGGTAATGGCTTGCTCGACACGCCAAATTCGCCATTGCAAGCGACGCTCAGAGATGTACTGCATGATTTGCTAAACAGGTCGGGCAATACTGCCGTGCGAGTGGCCGTAAACAAAGTGCTGGGCGGTAACGCAGCAGTAAACGCAAGGCTGGCGCAGATTGCCGAAATTCCGCATACGCGGTTAATCCCAGTCGATGCCGACCGTTTTTATTTGGGCGACACAACCTCTAAAGAAGCGCTGTTTGTGCTGCGCAAAGTGCTAGAAACGCAAGACACTTACGGCGCGTATGTTAAGCAGCTCATGGCTACTAATATTTTTGAATCAGATGGTGTAAGGAGCCAGCTTGCGGGTAACGATTATATTACCCTAGTTAATAAAACTGGCCAACTCTATGATCCAGACGGAAACAACTGGCACGACGTGGGTATTGTATATAACACCAAGACCAGCAAAGCCTACGGGTATTCTATGCTTACAACCGCCCCTGGCGATAACGAATCTGCAACTCTCCGCGGCGAGCAATCGCTAAAAGATATGGGTAAGTACATCTTGCGGTTCGCTGGTGATGCGCCAACGCAGCAGATGCAAACAAACCAGGCTAAACAACACCCTGCTAAGTCAGAAACCAAGGTTCTGTACTAACTACGGCAGGAGGGATGGCCACACGGCGGTCTTGCGACACGCCGCCGTGGCCGTCCCTGCACGGTCTAGCTGTGACGGCCGAGTAGCGATGCAACTACTGACTCGACCGTGGTGAGGCCGTTTTGTTCGTTCATCGGTTGGTGAAGGTTTACGGCCAGTCCAAGGTTTTTTTCTAGGATTACCCCTAGTGCCCGGCCAGATCGCGTCTCGCAAAAACTGACAACAAAAAATCTTTCATGACGCCTTACAAGCGTTGCCTGCCCTTTGTAGTGTTCGACCCAATCTAGGAATTGCTCACACAGGTCGTTTACCGTTGCACGGTCTGTGGGTAGTACAAACTCCACGGCACAGACCACTTGTTTTTGGGCTGATTCGGTTGGTGTCGACACGCGCCCCTGGTAAAGATGTACGTTGATCGGTCGCCGAGGGTTCAGGATTGTTTTGAGGTATGCTAGTAGCTGCAATGCTTTGACTGGCTGGGTTGGGTTTACGAAAAGCACGGGGTGGCGTACGCCATACACTACGCTCACCGCACTAACATCTGGCTGGCTCCGAATAAACGTTGCAAAGCGCTCAACTTTTCTGCTCCTTGGCCTGCCTGCCAGGATTATTATGAGCCGGTCGGGCTCGGTCAAGCAGATTGAGTCTACCGGGGGAATACGAGACATTTTCTCGCCTTCGTTTTGCTATTTGTGCAAGGACGATTTTTATAATACCAAATGCTAAGGTTTTTACAATGAAAATGGCGGTGCGCCAAAGACCCGCGTAGGTTACTTTTTTACAGCAAGGCCAAGCGACTCTGCAATATGCTCTTGCAGAGTCGTTAAGCCTTCGTCGTTGTTTATAAGTATAATGTCGGTCCGTTCCTTAACTGAGGCAGTGCTTATGACTGCTTTGTCGGAGCCTGGAGGTGCGTGCATTTCGGCGGCTTCTTCTTCTAAGAATTGTTCAAATGTCTTGTT
>DASTDY010000023.1:0-28417 GCA_035710125.1 Saccharimonadales bacterium (SeqCode)
CGCGAGGTGGGCCTGAACTTTGTGCAAGAGATCGGCAGCCCCACCGTCTGGCTGGTGCGTGCTGGCGGAACAAAGCAGCACGTGGGCAGCCTGTGTGTGTCCGACCCGTACACCACGCAGCTCAAGAAATTCCATGTCTGGACTGTGCCCGCAGGCGAAACCGCAGGCCACGTACAGACAGCAGATTTCTGGGCGGGTGGACCGGCGTGTGCAGCCCTGCCAGGTTGAACAGCACGACCAAATCCACTACTCATTTCTAGTGGCGTCAGCCGGGAACGTATTCCGGCACAAATCTTGGTGCTATTGTTTGGATTTTGTTGCAAGGAAATCAATAATCGCCCCTGCAATATCGGTTTGGGTAGTCATTTGGCTCCGCGAGAAGTTGCATGGGAAGTTAACTTCGGCAATGTAAAACTGGCCGTCATCTTGTATTAAGATATCAACTCCACCAAATTCTAGGTCGAGCGCCTGTACCGATTGCACTGCAGCATCTTGTATTGCCTGCGAGAATTCTTTAGCCAAAACAGATGGCTGCTTGGCAACATTAGACCTAAAATCGTTGGGTTCGCGTTTGTATTCTATGCTGTCAATAACGTGGTTGCCCAGCACAATAAGCCGTGCGTGTGCAGTGTAGTCTATGTATTTTCGCATAATAAATTGCTGGTTTGGCTGAGAGGACCGCTAGTAATCTGCTACCGAGGCGAGCGAAGCCATGCTGTCTAAAATCATCACTCCCACGCCGTGGCTGCCGCCTTCTGCTTTAACTACAATAGGGAACCCGCCTAGTTCGTTGGCTGCTTCGCCTAGCGCCTGGCGGTCGCGCGGTAGGTCGAATACAGTCGGTATGATTGGCAGCGACTTTTTATCGTGCAGGAGCGTCCATGTCCAAACGTTTTCCCATGCGTAATACCCGATAGTGTCATTCTTATAAAAGGTGGTAGGATTGCCTTTTAAAAGGAAAGTTTCTACTGCCTTAGATGCTGCATCGTGGTGGATCATATACAGCAAATCATTTGGCGAAAGGGTAGGAAGCTGCGAGGGCCTTACTTTTTCAGATTCTATAACGACTATCTCTACGCCTCGGGTTTTGGCGGCCTCGTTAAAAAAACGCATGGTGTTTTTTGGCTCTTTATTTAGGTCGCGGATAATGCAGTAGAGTTTCATAACACCAATTGTACATCAAGTCTCATCTTTAGTGACGATATAAACCATCTGCTCAAAAATGTCTTCGCTATGCTTTAATGCGGAGGTGTCTAAATATTGCGCGTCGGTTACACCGTTGCCTAGCGCCAGCTTTTGCTCTGGCACTTCTACCTGGTATACAATCCAAAGCAGCCAGGCAGATTTATGCTCAAGGTAAAAAGTTTTTACTGTCGCAACGTCTTTAATGTTGGGGTTTTTAATGCCGAGTTCTTCTTTTAACTCCCGAGCAATACCCGATTTTGGGTCTTCGCCATGGTCTAACCCGCCGCCAGGAAGGCTCCAGGTGTCTTGGTTTTCTTTGAGTACAAGAACCTGGCCCTCTTTGTTTTTAATGATTGCTTTAACAGAAACTCGGTAAAAGGTGTTGGGATACATACAAAGATGATAGCAGGAATGAGAAATGTGGGCATCTTAGAGTTTTTGTGCATATAAAAATCATATAATATAGCTGTCTTGCAAACAGACAGGGAGTTGCAATGGGTGAAGTCAGGGTTGGCGTGGTTGGTTACTGCCCGCCTACAAAGTTTGACGCACATGAGGCGCAACAGCTTATTGTTGCGGCGTTCAACGCCGTTGAGCTACGGCACCCAGGAGTTGCCATTGCGGTGGTTTCGGGGCTTGCTGATTTGGGCGTGCCAGGACTTGCATACGCAGAAGCCACCAAGCGGGGCTGGCGTACTGTCGGAGTCGTATGCCGGAGACGCGCAGAGAAGTACCCATTGTTTCCGGTAAACGAGGCACGCATCATCGACAACGAGAGCGAAGAGAGCGTCGAATTTTTGGGATATATCACCGAACTGCTGAAGTTCGGGGGCGGCGCCCAATCCCTGCGCGAAGCAGAAATGGCCGAAACAATGGGTAAAGCCGTTTTTAGATACGAACTGTTGGCTTTGTGAGGCGCAAGCCACCCTCCATCCTTAATTGTGACTTGGGTGGAGGGTGGTTTTGGTTGAATCTGCTAGTTTTCGAAAGATTCCGATTATTAAAACTTACATTCAGAAGGTAGTTTGCCTGGGAGTGTCGGCCATACTGCAATCGACACCCCCAGTCGCACACCAACTTATATCGACTCACTAGGCCTTACTACCTGCGTTGCTCTATTTTTTCTATCAATAAAGTAAAAAGCTACTCCTGCAATAATGCCAGCAAAGATGCTATAACCTAAGGTTCCCAAGATGGTCGGTTCTGGGTTAAAAAGTAAGTGAACTAAAAAACCACTCACAATAAATATAGCTATCGAAATGGTGAGGGAACGGATATTTATTTCTTTCATGTGTTGTTATTATACCCAAAGAAAAGGCCCGATTATTCAATCGGACTTTTTCCATGGAGGGCCATCTGGGGATCGAACCCAGGACACCCTGCTTAAGAGGCAGCCCAGTGACTCCTTAATTTTACGTGCGACAGGAGTAAAAATGATGTTGCGGCGTGCTATGCGTTGCAGAATAGTGGGAGCGGTTGCCGTCAACTTAGCGTCAAGCCTCTCTTTTGGCGCCACAGAAAACGCAATATCGAAGCTAGGTATCTTAGAGTTGGGTTCTAGCATCCACAAAAAGCTTGTAACGCGAGGCAACGTATGTAATTAATAATGGCGCTCTCCGGCATCTAGCGAACCAACCCATAGACGGGCTAGTCTCGCTCGCTCTTTTCACGAAAGGTATCGGTTCCAACCGTGCGCCAAAGAAGATTTAGGATAGCTAACGCACTGGCAGCAGCCGCTGTCGTGTGCGCCGCCTCGCTGGTTGCAGCGCCGACATCGGCACTTGCAGAGCCGTCGGTTGCCTGGGAATCCAGCCTGACCAACGAACTGACGCCTACGCGCATGTTCGGCCACATGGATGGCAAGGTGACCGCCGCAGCCTGCGGGGCACCAAGCGGTGACACCGCGCAGGCAAGGACGTACGGACCTTACAGCCCGGCCGGCTGGATCGTAGATGTGCCAAACAACACCGGCCCGCGGCTGTACGCATGTACCGGGCAATCAACGCTCGGCAAGGACGGCACGCTGTACGCCTCTGGCGTCATGGGCAACCAATCCAGGTTGCTCGCGCTGAAGGACGGCCAGCTGAAGTGGAGCAAGACGTTCCCAACTGGTTGTGATGACGTCTACGCCATGGCGATGGGCGTCAACGGCACGTGTACGGGGTCGTCCACTGCAACGGGTCGTACCGGCTCGTGGGGTACACGCCAGAAGTTGCACCAGGTTCAACGGAGCCAAGTGTTCCGTTGGACGTGGCAATCACCGGGCAGTTCGGCGGCCAACCAAACGATAGCCTCGCGACTTTCGGTAACGGCCTGGTGGTACAGCTCGCCAACGGCGTGCAGTACTTCTCGTACGAGGGATCGACGAGCGGCCCGGTGGTAATCTCCAACTTTGGGACGATTCCTGACCGCACGATCGCGGCCGATACGGGGGGCCGGACGTTCTATGCTGTCGCTGCAACTAGCGGCCAGCAGAGTCTCTGCGGGATAAACCCGCCCCCAGGCATCATGGGGCAAATCCAAGCAATGGCTCCGGATGGACCAGCATGGGCTCACTTGTTGCCCGAGTGCGCGCGCGTCATATCTCTGCGGCCGTCAATCAACGGTGGAGTCATCGCCGAGCTGTACCAGGAACACACCAACGGCGGAGTGGGTCCGGCCGTACGCAAGCTGGTGTCAATTGGTGGCAGCGGTGAGCAGTTGTGGGAACTGATCTTGGAGACGTCAGCCTCTGTAGACAGGTACTACATTAACCGCAGCTTCAGTGTCACAATCCGCGGTGATGTCCTATTGCAGCAGTCGTACTTCAACGCGAACGATAGTTCGATCAACGCACGACGAGTAGGCATGACTCTCGTGAACGGTGCTACCGGATGGGTGATCGCGTCCAAAGAACTTACAGGCGAGAACCAGGGTTACATCGTCCACGGCAACGTCACGGCCGCCATGACCAATGACCGAGTATACGTTGCACTTGCTCGGTGTATCTGGGATAGCTGTGGCTCTGAAAGGAAGCTGTACGCCCTCGATTTTCGAGGGGTCGACCTGGACTTTCCACGTGGCGCGGTGCTGAAATACAACGAACCATGGTTGAGTTACGTGGCGCTCGGCGACTCGTACTCGTCTGGTGAGGGCGTTGAACCGTTCATCGCACCAAGCGACACCAACGGCTGTCACCGTTCACGAGATGCTTATGCAAAGCTTCTGGACGGGTCGCCTGCGTCGCGGCTAAATGTGACGTCCTTCGTCGCATGTAGCGGTGCGACGACCCAGGACGTCATCAACGGCAAGAACGGTGAGCCGTCACAGCTCAACGCACTGGCCACCAATCAGGCTCGTCGCGTGACGATCTCCGCTGGTGGAAACGACATTGACTTCGTGGGTGTTGCGACAGCATGCGTTACCGGAAACTGTGGTGACGGCGAGAGCGCCGAAGCGATCAGGAAGATCAGGGAAGAACTGCCATCCAAGCTGGATACCCTGTACGCCGAAATCCGCGCCAGGGTGACCGCGACGAATGCACGCATTCTCGTAGTCGGCTACCCCCTGCTGATACCCGAGGTGGTAGACCAGAACCTTCCAAATTGCTTCTACCTCCAAGACGACAAGGATGCAGCACGGTCGGTCATTCTGGAGTTGGACGCAGCCATCCAAGCGGCAGTGTCGAGGGCTGGATCACCGTTTGAGTACGTTGATCCGAATGCACCGGGTTCACCGTTCATCGGTCACGAACTCTGCAAGAGTGGCAGCTACTTCCACGGACTCGTGTGGCCCTTCAACCAGGGGTACACGTTCCATCCGAACGCCGCTGGCCAGCAGGCATACCGACAGCTCATTGAAACGCGGCTAGCCAGCTAAGCATCGCTAAGCCGGAGAGCAACCCACGTCGTCAGTTCTGGCGGCGTGGGCTTTTCCGCAAAAGACATGAATGCTATATTGAATGAAGTTATGAAAAAAGAAACACCCTCAACCGCTACCAAACGCAAAAAGGCGCTTATAATCGCCGGGGCCATCGCTGGCCTGTACGTGGTCTCACTGGTCATACCAGGGATTTATCCATTCACAAGGTTCCCGCTTTACGCTGCGAAGTGTGGGCACAGCCCAGTGATTGCATATCAGCTTGCCGGTCGGTCTTATATAACGCCACAGAACAAGCAGTACGGTCCTAACTATCTGGTAGCAGAATATTTTTGCACCGAAGGCGAAGCTCAGGCAGCCGGGTATTCCAAGAGCTCAGTCGATGGATTTTAGAAGCCCGCAGCACATACGCGCTACGGGTTGGATTGACCGACGCCATTTCAGGGATGCGTCGGCCACACCCTTAGATGCGACATCGATGCCTGTCACCCCCCGTCAGGGTCAAGCGAAACAACCAGACATAAACTGAATATCGTATTCATCCGCTGTCCCATCTGATTGTAGCTCATGCCACCACCACATGTGCCATTGGCGTACCAAGATCATTAAAAGTTTGGTGAAGCGTGTCCACATACACTGGCCTTTTTCACCTTACGAACGCCATAAGTTTCATGGTCTTTTTGACGTATGGGTCGACCTGAATTTCACTTTCGCCAAGGCCTTGTTCAACCACTCACCCACCGCGGCCTGGGTCTTCACGTTATCTGGCGGGATGTCGGGTGGCGGCAATGTGATCGTGAGCAGCTTGGCGCAGCGCTTTTGTAGAACTTTACGGTTTGGGTAGTAGGCAGCGATGTCGATAACGACATCGTGGATTTTTAGTACGGCGGCAATGTAGCGCTCAGTGTCACGTTCGAGCTGGGCGCGGAAGATGTCGCGGTGTTGGGTTACATGGAGATAGGCAGCGCGAAAGTCTGAATTGTCTTTGGGCCTTGGGAGCGCGTCGAGAATTTGAGCCTCGCGGATGAAGGACTGGGCTTTAGCTTCGGTGCGGCGGATAGTGGTATAGCGAAGCTGGGCTAGTGTGCAGGCTGAGTGGAGCCGAAGATTTAGTTGGATGGTGGTTGGGTTTAGAGCGGGCATGGGATGCTGATATATTACCCCCCGCTGAATCAAGGTTTTTTATTTGAACTCCTACGATCCTTGAAGAGGAGCAGGACTTTCCACCAAAGCAGCGTTATACCCGACAATATCCTATATTTCACCCAATACCAAAGTCTCCATCTTAAACGATAAACTCGTGAAGGCCGAATTATCCAAACCTCTCCCTTGCCCATTCCAATGAGAGTTATATAGCGCTGTCCTGTGACGTCGCGATAGAGCACTGGGATCTTAATGATGGACTCGCTCACGAGAGCAAGATCAAGGTGTGCTTGACCATCAGGAGCCTTCTTGCCTTTTTCATAACCCTCAACCTCCAGGGTTCGAGATTCATGTTGTGCTAGCTCTTGTCTGCCCGCCGAAAATTTAATGCCCCAGACGTCTTCGATTGAGACACCGAAAAGCTCACCTTTAACATACATGTAGCCACCTTCAATCTTAATGTCATATGCAACACCTTTACCGATATTGTCCAAAATAAGGGACGCATCGAAGAAGGATTGACGCTCCGCGTCTCTCTTATGCTTAATCCGCAATATCGGAAGATTGCTTAGTTTAGTCGCCCTATTGGCCGTAAAGCTTGACCAGAGCGTAGGCGCCAGCCCAAATATCGCCACCAGGACAGCAATCAATACGGCAACGTCCGAAACCGGATAGCCATTTACCTGGAGCTGTTGGACCTCTTTGGATAGCGTGAATGACTGGTCGAGCAATATCATATGCAAAAATTCTAACAGCTTACTCCCTGAAAGGACACCCTGCGTACCACGCAGGTACATTTTTCTAAATCACACCGTTTATTTAGTTCAAAAGAGACACCCCGCGACAAATTTTTCGCCCAGCTGAACCAAGCAGTCGCATCCGTTAGCTGGTTGCCGTCAAATTCGTCGTCATACGGCAGTTTTTGATGGCAACCCGCGCACACAATCAGCACCTAAGAAAAACACTCACAGATCATCTGTGAGTGTTTTTCTTGGAGGGCCATCTGGGGATCGAACCCAGGACACCCTGCTTAAGAGGCAGGTGCTCTAACCGGCTGAGCTAATGGCCCGTATTGTAATGATATGTAGGTATAAATTCTGGTGGGCGATTCAGGATTTGAACCTGAGACCTCGTCATTATCAGTGACGCGCTCTAACCAACTGAGCTAATCGCCCGTTTTTTAAATGGACATCGGCTATTGTATCTGTTTTTGCCGAAAACCTCAAGGGGTTGTGGCATTTTTGCCGCAAAGAGAACGCAGTAAGTTGATAATAAAATTATAAAACATACAATAAAACGTATGGATTACAAACAGCAAAGCAACCAAGGCTGTCTGGTTGTTGATTTGATGTACTTATGTGGCATCGGACCAACTAAACAGAAAGAGAAAGCTATTTTAAGCGACGGCCTATTCCGCCTACGCGAAAATTATACTCTCGGATGTCTCCTGGCTTTCTTAGAACGATATCCAGACAAGGCTATAACCCTTTACGTTGACAATAAGTATTTTTTTGGCGTCTTAAAAAAGTGGGTGGCGCATCCCCGTATTACTATGCAACACAGAAAGAACGACAACGAACTACTAAGCTCGCTAACAGTTCCGTTTATTGTGTATGTAGACAACAATATTACAGATGGCTGGACGCATCTGCCGCATTTTATGCTGGTAACTAGTAGCTCGCCAAAGTTTTACAACGTGTTCGACCCGTGGCAGGGCAAGACAATTAAAATTTCTAAAGATAAGTTGCTGGGCGGAATAGAGTCGCTCCGCAGCCATGTTAAAGTTTGTCCGTTTGTTATAACCACTGCCTAGCTAAAATCCACCATGAGCGGTGGATTTTGCAAATAAATTTATGGTGGAGCATATCGGATTCGAACCGATCACCTCTTCCATGCCATGGAAGCGCTCTACCAAATGAGCTAATGCCCCGTACGTGACTTTGGCGATTATACCATTTGTTGATCTGAAGGGAAAGGGTTATGAAGCGAATTGTGCAGGTAAAAACATTCTGGTTGCCGGCCATCTGCAAGCATGAGGCCGTGGATTTTAGGTTTGCGGTCGGTCGACGAGTTGCTTACGCATTCGCTATCGCCCAAATAAAAACCAATGTGGCTGTGAGCCTGGTCTTTGCCTGGCCAATACACAACTGCGCCCGCAGATGGGTCGGCTACCTTGCGCCAGTTCGCTTCTTGCATTTTTTGCAGCGTAGTTTCTACTGTGGCATGCGGCCGGTCGATTAATTGTGCCATGGTGAGCACGGTAGACACAAAGAAAGCACAAGATAAATCGCCGCCATCCAGCGCGTCGAACTCTTGGCCCGTTTTTACATTTTTAACGAATAAATGCTGGAACATGGCCGAGCCTTCCGCGGCCCGCGCAACATGCAAAACATTTTTAAGGGTTTGTGGTTTTAAATTTGGATCTGGCATAGCATCTTAAAAGCTAGTGCGCGCCCACCCGAGGTTCTTTTTGTGTAAACAGTTTTTATTTTATGGAATACGCCAAGAACCCCTTAGCGTACTAGCCTACTTATACTATTACACGTTTGTGCTTATGGTTCAAGATTATTTTTGCCTTGCGTTTATCAATCTAAGCGTCGCAATTTGTAGATGGTTGCTTTGCGGCCAGAAACCAAAATAGGGTATTCTTTTACGATATCAAAACTGGTTTCTGCGGCCACGTCGGCCATAAAAGGTGCGGCTGTGAGCATAATAACTGCCCCTTTCGCGCGCAGTACGCGGTGCATTTGGACTAACGCGTGCCGGTACAGGGCTCGTAGTTCATTTGGGTCGGCCTGGGTAAACTCACCCCAAGGTGGATCCGTAATAATGCGGTCTATGTTGCGGCTGCTGATATGGCCTAATTGCTTAGCGTCGCCATGCAAGGCAATGAGCCTTGGGATAGATTTTAGGTGCGGTATTAAACGCTGGTTTTGCTCAATTGCGATTACTTCTTTTGCATGGAATCCTTGTAAACATTCGCGTACAATGCCGCCATAGCCAGCAAACGGGTCGAGCACAGTAGATTTTGGCGTTACTCCTGCCACTAAGCCCATAATGTGGGCAAGTTCTGGCCGGATTTCACCTTGTTCTAGATTACGCTGTTTAAAACCGGCGCGGGGTAGCCGCCAGCCCCATAGGCTGCGTCCGTCGCTGCGTGCGAGCAAAAGAAACTCATCGTCTGGTTTGTGTGAAGTTGCCGTTTTACCGGTTTGTGCGGCAATGTAGTCCAGGATTTTTTGCCGTGGGGCGGCCACAAATTCGTTGGCTTGGCTTACTTTTAGTGTAAAAGTCGTGCCGTACGGCGCCTGTGGCAAAGGGAATGCGGTGAGTCGCGGCAAAAGCTCGGTTACAGGAGTCGCAGCAATGCCAAAATCGTGGATTAAAAGAAACACATTGTTAAAAAAACGTAGTTCGCTCAACTGCGGGATGGTTAAGGTAGACTCAAACAACACCAAACCATCGGATATTTCTGTAACAGACAACGACTGGTTAGAAAACGCATTTAGGCGTTTGTAAATAATATCGCGCGTGCCTGGTATAAATGTGGCAAAGTATTTCATGTTGATTTTTGCAAAAAGTCTGCAAATTTTTGTAGCGCGAGCGCGCGGTGGTTAAATGGTTTGGCTTGGTCGTCGGTCATTTCGGCGTTGGTTTTGCCGCCGGCTCCATCTGGCGCGAAAATACTCGAGAACCCAAAGCTGTTGCTGCCCCGTGGCGAGGCGACTATGGTACCGGTTACGGCCGCGTCAAAAATATGCATAGATGTGCCGTCGTATAGGGCAAACATAATACGCACAGTTGCTTTCGTAGATCCAGAGTTTGTAGCAAGGTCGGCTAGCCTTTGTGGCCCCAAGCCTTCTAAAAACCATTTTATAAATGGGCCAGGTAGGCCGTTTAGGCCGGCCATTTCGAGTGACACGTCCTCTACGAGTACCGGTGAACCAATCTGCCCAAATGCTTGGTGGGCTTTATGCTCGACTATTTCTTGTAGGTTTACAGATTGGATTTCGTCTACAGACAGTTTCTTGTGTGCAACTGGAACGCCTAGCCATTTTGCTGCGTAGTCTGCCTTGTGCTGGTTACCAGTTATAAATGTAATGTTCATAAGCCTAAAATCTTTAGCAGTTCTTGCTCGTCGATTGTCTTTATGCCTAGTTTTTCGGCTTTTTCTATCTTACTTTTGCCAGGGTTGTCACCGAGCACTAAGTAGGTGGTCGTTTTGCCAACGCTGCTTTGGAACGTGCCGCCTAGGCTTCTTATTTTTTCGGCGGCGGCTTCACGGTCGAGCGTGTCGAGCGTGCCGCTTATTACAAAGTTTTGGCCTTTAAGCCGCCCGTCTGATTTGGCTACTTTTTGTGGCACGACACCAGCATTTGCAAACTTAACAAGCAGTTGTTGGTGCTCGGCAGTTCCGAACCAGGCCACAATGCTCTCGGCGACTACCTCGCCAATGCCGTCAACCTGTTGGAGTTCGTGGATTGTTGCCTGCCGCAGCGCGTCGAACGTACCAAAATGGTTTGCAAGGTCAACCGCAGTTTGTGCGCCAACCTGCCTAATGCCTAAACCGTAAATAAAGTGGTTGAGCGCCGGTTGTTTTTTAGCCTGAATTGCATCAATCAGTTTTTTAGCAGAAATTTCGGCAAAGCGGTCCAGGCTGAGCAGTTGTTCTTTTGTGAGTGAATACAGATCCGCCGCGTCGCGTATTAATTTGGCGTCTAGTAACGCGAGTACGTTTTTTTCGCCCAAGCCGTCTATATCGAGCGCAGCCTTGCTGGCGTAATGCCTAATTAGGTTGTGTACCCTTGCTGGACAGGCGCTGTTGGGGCATCGCCACACGGCGTCGTCCTCGCGTAGTTTTACAAGCTGTGTGTTGCACTCTGGGCAATGGCTGGGCATTTTAAAGAGTGGCTCCTTGCCGGTGCGCAAGGTTTTGAGCGATTCTACCACCTCTGGGATAATATCGCCGGCTTTTTGCACAATAATGGTGTCGCCTACGCGGACATCTTTGCGGAGGACTTCACCCTCGTTATGGAGCGTAGCCATTTGCACGGTTGTGCCGGCCACAACTACTGGCTCAAGCACGGCCACTGGTGTGGCTGCACCAGTACGGCCAATGCTAATAAAAATATCTTTTACTTTTGTGGTGGCTTGTTCGGCCGGATATTTATAGGCAACTGCCCCACGGGGTGCTTTGCCGACAACGCCAAGCGCAGCAAACACGGAGCGGTCGTTTACTTTTATGACTAAACCATCGGTATTAAAAGGTAAGTCGTGTCGTGCCTCTTCCCATTGGCGGGCAAAATCCATCACTTTATCGACAGTTGGTACCACTGTTGCAGCACTGTTTACCAAAAAGCCAAGCTCCGCTGCTATTTTGTAGGCTTGCATGTTGGTAGAGAGTTCGGTGGGGTCATCGCGAAGCACATCCCAAACCCTAAAATGGAGCGGCCGTGCCACAACCAGGCGAGGGTCAAGCTGGCGTACGGTGCCGGCGGCTAGGTTACGTGGGTTTGCGAACAGAGGTAAGTCTTGTTTTCTGCGCTCCTCATTAAGGGCGTTAAAATCTGATTTGTACATAACAATCTCGCCGCGCACTTCGGTGCGGCCACGTAGAAAGGACTTTGTGTTGGCTGATTCGTGCAATCGTAGCGGTACCGAGTCTATGGTGCGGACATTGTGCGTAACGTCTTCACCTACAAGGCCGTTCCCGCGGGTCACGCCACGCACCAATAGGCCGTCTTCGTAAACTAGTGAGCATGCGAGGCCGTCCATTTTAATATCTACAAAAAATTCTAAGGGTGAAGTTGGTGCAAGTTTTTTGATCCGTTCTTGCCAGGCCTGTACTTCTTCTTGGTTGAACACGTCGTTTAAGCTGAGCATGCGGTTTTTATGTTCTACAGATACAAATTGCGGCAATGGCGCACCAGCAACGCGTTGGGTGGGGGAGTCGGGTGTGATAAGTTCTGGGAACTGCGCCTCTAGTTCTGATAACTCGTGCTTTAGGCCATCGGCGGCAGACTCGCTCATAATAGAGCGGTTATGCACGTGGTAGTTGTAGCGGTAATCGTTTATAAGGTCACGCAGTTTTGCCACGCGGGCCTTTGCAGCTGTTTTGTTCATAGCATGCTTCTATACATTTTATAAATAAAGGTAGAGCAATACACTAGTGTGAAGCCATACAAGAGCAGTACAAACACGGGGATCAAAGGCAGCCAGTTAAACTTTAGCCAGCCATCGAGCAAAAGGATCGGGAAGAGTACCGCCGACCACACCACAACTACCACAGCTGCCATACTTAAAAAGCGTAGGATCAAACGCCACCGCTGGCCAATAACAAGGTCGCTTGCTGCCGAGAGCGCCCGCCAGGGGTACATACCTGGCAGCGTAATAATTATTAAGGCAAGCGCTGATCCGCCGATCCAGTACAAAGAGAGTGTGCAAAGTAGGCCAGCGGCAACCGCAATCAACATGCTTTCTACGCCGCCTTGTACCCAAATGCCACTAAAAGTAAGCGCCGCCCCAATAATGCCAAGTGCCCCGGGAATACACTGAAAAATGATTGCTAGCGCCACAACAAATGTGGGCACAATTGGCCCGCCCGAATTGTACAAAGCCTCACGAGCGGTTACTGGCTGGTCTGAGAACCGTTTGCGCAGCGCCCACAGTATCGAAAGCCAGAATAAAAATATTAAAAGCACCGCCAAAAGCTGTTGCAATGGCGAAATGCTTGGGTTTAAGCTGCCAGATATCGCGGCGTTAAAGAGCGTTATAACCGAACCTGCGGCACCAAGGTTGCCGCTAAAAAGGTCTTGTGTGGCTTGGCGCACCTCTACAAAATTGATTTGCGAGATCGCCCCTACAACCACAAGGATCGAGGCAATAAACAAAAACCCAAGTGGAAGCAGCACTTTCTTTTCGCGGCGGATTGTTTTAAACGTGCCAAAGATAAGTTCAAAAAACCCTGCAACTGTTTTGCCCTTACGGTAGGTTGGCGTGGGGGTTATTTTAAAGCTACGGTGTGGGCGGCTTGCAAGGTAGCGTTCGGCGTGCACGCGTCCTTCGGCGATATATTTTTGCAAAAAACGCGGCAGCCTGCTTTTTTTTGTTTTTGATTTGTTTTTTGGCATAACCCTGAGGCCTCTTAGAGTTTGGTTCCTATTGTGCGCAGGCGGGCAATGCGGTCGGCGAGCGGCGGGTGGGTGCTAAAAAGTTTTGCAAACGATTTGCCTTTAAGCGGATTGACAAAAAACAGATGTGCGGTCGAGGTATTCTGGCGGCGCATAGCGGATCCGGACTGGCCTATTTTTTCGAGTGCGCTGGCAAGGCCTTCTGGATGGCGCGTGGTCATGGCCCCTGTACTGTCTGCTAAATACTCGCGTTGTCTCGATACAGCCATTTGTACTAAAAATGCGACAAATGGCGCTAAAATTGCAGCAGCGATTGCCAAAATTATAAAGATCGGGTTGCGGTCTTCATCGTCGCCACCTCCCCAAAATATAATATGGGTGAGTATGTCGGCAATGAACCCAATGGCGCTGACCAGGCCGAACACTATCATGTTTACGCGAATGTCGTAATTTTGGATGTGGCCTAACTCGTGCGCGACTACCGCTTCTAGCTCTATGTCGTTCATGGTGTCGAGCAGCCCAGTGCTGACTGCTACATGTGAGTGGTTTGGGTCGCGGCCGGTCGCAAATGCATTTGGGGCAGGGTCGTCAATAATGTACACCTTTGGCATAGGAAGACCAGTGGTGATAGCTAGGTTTTCGACTGTGCGGTATAAACGGGGGTTGTCCCTTTTGGCGATTTCGCGCGCACCGTTCATAGCGATTGCTAGTTTTGACGCTGCAAAATACTGGATAAGCGTATACACAAGGGCAAAAATGAGAGAGCCATACAAAAAGAATGGCTGTCCGTTCCCTAGCACGTTGCTTAAAATCCAGCCCAAAGCGCCAATTATGGCCACAAAAATGACCATAATTAGCAAAGTATTACGTTTGTTGGCGGCAATTGCCGAATACATGATGCTTTAAATCCTTACGGCGTATTAAAACTTGGCTTCAACAGGTTTTTCTACGGCAGCTTGGTCGGCTACTTCAAAGAACTCACGCTTAGTAAAACCAAACATACCGGCAATGAGGTTGCTTGGGAATGTGTCGATTTTAATGTTAAGTTCGCGTGCGGCACCGTTGTAAAAGCGGCGCGATGCCATAATTTTGTCTTCGGTGTCGGTGAGTTCGGCCTGCAATTGCTGGAAGTTTTCGGTTGCGCGTAACTGCGGGTAGTTTTCTGATACGGCAAACAGGCTTTTTAGCGCTTGCTCGAACTCGCCCTCGGCTTTGGCGGTGGCGGCAACGCCTTGGGCATTAAGGGTGTTGGCGCGGGTTTCTGTGACTTTCTCGAATACTTCTTTTTCGTGGGTGGCGTAGCCTTTTACGGTGTTTATTAAGTTAGGTACGAGGTCGAGGCGGCGTTTTAACTGAACAGTGATATCGCTCCAGGCTTCTTCTACGCGGACACGCGTTTTTACCAGCCCGTTGTAGATAAAAATGACCACCACGGCTAGCAGCACAATGACAGCCACAATAATCCAAGTTAGTTCCATGAATGCTCCTTATTAGCTTCTTACTTCAATCATACCATAGGTGGCAGCCCTGCAACAGTGTTCTATTTTGGGATATGGCTGTTAAAGTTACGCTGCGCTGGTTTTGGTTTGGGCGGATTGCCGGGCGCGGTGGTCACGCCGCCACAAAAGCTCTACAATTGCCGCACCCGCCAGGCTGAAACCTATAACCCAAGGGAGCTGCGTTGCGCTCACCTCGAACTGCAAGAAATCCCTGCTGATAGGCACAGCGACAAAGGCAATAAATAGTGTGGTGAGTGTGGCCACCATAGCGAGTTTCCAGGTTTTGAGCGGGCGCGCAAGACAAATGAGAATCCAGGCGCCAACAAGCATAACCACTAGTGAAGCGGCTGTGCTGGCTAGCTCAGAGGTACCACCCTGGGACAAAACAACAAAGTAGCTTGCAAAAATGAGTGCCGCAAGAGTAACGCCGCATGGCACAGCAAACCCAAGTACCCGCCGCAGAAATCCTGGCTGGTAACGTTGGTTGTTAGGCGCAAGTGACAAAAAGAACGCCGGAATCCCAATGGTCAGCGCCGACAGCACGCTGAGGTGCCTTGGTAAGAACGGATAGGGCATGGCCGCCACAGTCACAGCTAGTGCCAAAACCAATGAATACACGTTTTTAATCAAGAATAAATTGGCAACACGTTCTATATTAGCGATTACACGGCGGCCTTCGGCAAGCACGCGCGGCATGCGGGAAAACTGGTTGTCGAGCAGTACGAGCTCGGCGATTGCTTTAGTAGCCTGTGCGCCACTGCCCATGGCAACGCCTATGTCGGCATCTTTTAGGGCGAGGGCATCGTTTACGCCATCGCCAGTCATAGCAACAACGTGGCCCTTAGACTGCAACGCTTTTACGATTGCCCGCTTTTGGTCTGGGTTTACGCGCCCAAAGACATTATGCGATTCTAGTACTTCGGCAAGCTGGGTAGGGTCATTGGTGAGCGTACGGGCGTTGATCGGCTCGCCTTGTATGCGTAGCCCTACTTCTTTTGCGATCGCCGCTACGGTGCGCGGGCTATCGCCAGATATAACTTTAAGCTCCACGCCTTGCGAGGCAAAAAAATCGAGTGTTTCTTTGGCGTCTGCGCGGACCTTTTCGGCAAGCACAACCAGCGCGACCGGTTGCATGGCATCAGGCAAGCTAGCGACTTTTGGGCTGGTGCTCGCAGTAAGTAGCACCATGACACGTTTGCCTGAGCCGGCAACACGTGCGGCCCTGGTGAAGGCTGTGCTTTTTGTGTCTGGCAACACTACTTCTGGCGCGCCCATCACCCAATGCACGCCATCTGCCGTTTGAACAGCGCTCCATTTACGGGCGGAAGAAAACGGTATGGCAGATTTGGGTTTTTGCCCGTCTTTAAATGCCGCATGCAAGGCTTGCAGTGTAGGCGAGTTTGGTTCAGCTGCAAATGTCGCCAATGCATGTTCGGCATCTTGCAGGCGGTTTGGAGTGAGTTCAACCACCGAATCGAACACAATTTTGCCTTCGGTTAAGGTGCCTGTCTTATCGAGGCACATTATATCTACCCGCGCCAATCCTTCTACGGCTGGCAATTGTTGCACTAACACCTTGCGGCGCGCTAAGGCCAGCGTGGCCAGCATAAATGCCAGCGAAGTTAGCAACACCAAGCCTTCAGGGATCATGCCAACGATCGCAGCAATCGACCGTACTAACGCCTCTTGCCAACTGTTATTGCTGTGGGCTAGCTGTCCCCAAATTAATAGAGGCGACACAATTAAAATGACCCAACTAATGTAGGTGAGCAGTTTGTTGGTGCCGTCTATTAGCTCGGAACGTGCCCGTGTAAATTTTTTTACTTGCGATGAAATACTGTGCGCGTAAGAATCTACACCAACAGCTGTAGCCTGGGCGTATCCTGATCCAGCTACAACAATAGAGCCCGATAACGCGGCGTCGTTTTTGTTTTTAGCTACGGGGTCGGCCTCGCCGGTGAGCAGTGACTCGTCTATTTCGAGACCCTCGCTTTGTAAAATCTTAGCGTCAGCCGGTATTTGGTCGCCTGCTGAGATTTTTAGTACGTCGTCGAGCACCACCTGCGTGATCGGAATAGTGTGGTGCGCCCCGTCGCGCAGCACGGTTGCAGAAGGGCTGTTCATAATTGCCAACCGGTCGAGCGTGCGCTTAGCGCGGATTTCCTGAAAAATTCCAATCGCACTGTTAATAATGACCACCAGGCCAAACAGGGCATCTATAGGCGACCCTACGGCCAGCACAATAATAAGTAGTACGCCAAGCAAGGCATTGAAACGGGTAAACAAGTTTGCCTGCAGAATATCTTTGAGTGAGCGGCTAGTTTGTTCGTGGGCGTCGTTTGTTTTACCTTGGGCAATACGCGCGGCAACTTCTTTTGATGAGAGGCCTTGTAGATGTGTAGTCATAGATTACTCTCAGTATATATGCCAGAGCAGAAAAAGGATATTTCTGTTGGGCTCGCCAGACCCCGAGCGCATGGCCTTAGGTCTGGCGCCGCACATATCAGAGGCCGTTGGCGATCTCGGACAACGCCACGAACCTTTCTCTCATGGACACTTCGTCAAGCCGGGCCAGGATGCGCGGCTGATATGCGTTTTTCAAGCAGGGCAGCATGAACGTTGCGGCGGTCATAGGAGGCATGCTTGAAAAGGCCACCTTGTAGTCCTGCATCATGGTCGTGCAGTCGCTTGTGCCGCCACGCACTGCCGCCTTACCTACTGCTGCCAGAGCTTTGAGCGACCTCTGCGTTACAAGAAACACGGCATAGAGTGCTCCTGGATTGTCCTGTAGTGCATCGCCGGCGCCCTCCTTGATCTCATTGAGCGAATCCACGCAGAATTGCTTTTGCAACTCCGTGGGCTGAAAATCCATTTTTACCCCTGAATTCCAAATTTGGACTGTGCCCCACTATTATACTTGGTAAACAAAAACACCAACAGCATGCAGGTGTTTTTAATAAATTCATGGTGGGCGAGGTGGGACTTGAACCCACAAGGTTGTAAGACCAACGGATTTTAAGTCCGTCGCGTATACCGATTCCGCCACTCGCCCAAGAGTAAGTAAAATGGTACGCACATATTGTACCACTTTACTCGCGTTTTACAGATAGGTTTATTTTACAAAATCTGGCTGGCTGGATGCGTTTAGAGTGAGCGGGCCGCCGTACGAGTAGTTTTGCTTGGTGCGCACCACGTTGAAGGCACGTAAGGATTGGCCGTCGCTTGGAGTCACATCTGTATTAGAAAGCTCGCTATACACGGGCAGTTTGGTTGATTCGTCGATTAAGTAATAGCCTTTTATGCCGCCCTCGTTTGAATAAGAAATCGTAATGAACGAGAATTTAGCTTGTATCGGAACCTCGCCCTTTCCTTCTGAGGCAATATTCGCGAACGCGTCGTACAGTTTTTTATTTACGTTTGTGGCGTCTTTTTTGGGGGCGAAACTAATTTTGCGCAGAGTCTTGCCGTCTTTTGCAACAGTGCCTTCGTCTTTTATGGCAAATAAGTTTTGGGACTTTATGGCATCGATCCAAGTGGTGGCCTCGGCCTCTGTAAATCCAACAGGGAATACGCCATCGTTTAGGCGGGCGGCAGCAAGCTCGATTGCGCCCGCAGGCTGCACACCAAGCAGACTGCAGATAGTTGTTGAGGGGCGTTCAACGGCGGCTTGTAGTTTGCCGAGTAGAGCCACCGCTCCATCCATAGTGGTAGGCATGTCGGCGTTAGGAGTTAAAAATGGTTGCAACTCCTGGCCGGTTAAGCAGCGACCAACGGTGTATTTGTCTGACCCTGGCAGTTTATAGATGTAAAGGTTGCGGTAGTCGCGTTTGGCGGTGTCTAGTTCACTTACTGTAGACCATTCGGTTTGCAGGTTGTTGGCATTGGCGTGTTCTTCGCTCGCATAGTAACCCCTGTACATACCTACTCTAAAAATTTTCTGAGCCGAGGCGTTTTTAAGCGTTTCGTAAAAAAGCGCTTCGGCTTTAGGGTCGCTGTTTGGGTTTGAGTTTTGCGGAGCGCTTGGTTTAAAGAGTAAAAACGCAGCTATGCCAAGCACGGCCACACCTATGATAGCGGCAATTATGATTATTCGCGTGTTAGACGGTTCGGGTTGGGGCGGCGGGCTGGCAGGATTAATATTTGGGATGTTTTGTTGGGGTTGCATATAAATCCTTATGTTTGTTCTTTTGCGCTTATTATATCAACAAAAAGCCGCCAGGGCGGCGGGCTTTTTATAATTTCTGGAGGCATCGACCGGAATTGAACCGGTGTAAAAGGTTTTGCAGACCTTCGCGTAACCACTCCGCCACGATGCCGTTTGTTCTTAGGCATTATAGCCGACCATCAGGGTAACGCAAAGCAAAAAGTAGTAAGCCAACCACAAAATGCAAATTTTGCATTGCAAGGTTGACTCCCGAACCCGCGCGGTGAACGCGGGTTCGGGCGGTTGTCAGACCGGAATGTCACCTCCGCCACTTGGCGAGGCGGATCTTGCCGACGTAGAAGATGTGGCGCGACTGCGCCAGCATCTCTTCGGTCGGCCTGCGGGCAGCCTGGAGTGGAAGGGTGTAGATCTGCCCAGCGGGCGTCACCTGTGGCTTCAGGTTCTCCAGCTGGAGCTTGGCCACGATCACCTTGTCGCCCGGCTCCAGCGGTTCTGCATCGGCGCCGGATGCGTCGTGTTGCAGAACGATGGGCAGGCCGTTGCGTCCCGGAAGCTGAACGCGCAGGCGGCGATCGAGCTCCAGGATGTGCCAGCCGTTCTCGCTCAGTGCCATGGTGCGCAGGAGGCGGTCCGCGTAGAGTGCAGCGAACTGCTCCGGCGTGGCAGTGAGCGGGTCGGGATGGGTGTCGATCATGTGCTTGGCGTAGCGCACGAGCCCTTCCATCAGCCAGCGGTAGATGATGGCACCCTGGTGCGGGTAGTCCATCGCCTGCGTGTAGATCTGGTTGAGCATGTGCTGTGCCTCGCGGCTGCTGTTGCCGTACGCCTCCAGTGCCCAGGCCTTCAGAACCAGGTTCCAGCTGTTGGGCGGCGACTGGGTCGCCACCTTCAGAAGGTCCGTCTTGGAACGAAGGCTCAGCACCAGCGACAGCTCGTGAGCGCTGGTGATGTAGGTCAGGTGGCGTGCAGCCTCCTGCTTCACGCGCATCACGAGCTTGCCAGCTCCGACGCGCATGAACCACGTGCACAGCGCACTGCCGTGCTTGGTGATCAGGTTGTTCGGGTCGGCCGCGGCCAGCTTCAGCCCGAAGTTCAGGCTGGAGTCGGCCGTGTCGAACAGCTCCTGAGCGGTCGAGTCCTTCCAGAATGCCTCGCGGTGGAGGTAGTCCTGGCCGTAGTCGCGTTCGGTAGTGCACATGGCACTCACGAACTCGCGGGCGAACTCGGTGTCCCGGTGCTGAAGCAGCAGCGGGACGTAGGGCAGGCGGACAGGCTCGTCGTTGACGCTGTCCACCCAGTTCAGGGCGGCAGCCTGCAACAGCGGGCTGCCAGCTCCGAGCTCCAGCGCACGCTGGAACAGCGTGGCCGCGTCGGAGTTGTCGCCCAGCTCAGAGGTGATCTGGTCGGCGATGGCCTGGTCGTGCTCGTCGAACTGGATGTAGCTCACTGCGTGCTCCTCGAGTTGTTCGGTTGAACGATGTGCAGGGAATCCCCGCACCTCGAAGGACACTCAGCGTCTTGCCAAGATGCGGGATTAAAAAGTTTACGGGGCCGAGGGTTGGTCCGGCTCCATAGGCTTGTCACCCGATTTCCATGGCATGGAAACCCTCCTTGTGTGTCAATGTCTGACAGTGAGATTATATAATAAGTTCAATACTTTTGCAACTTTCTTGTATGAATGCATCTAGAAAAACTTATGTTTGTTAAAATAAACGCATGACTACCATCCAAGAATATCTAGATGCTTGTACGCCAGCCCAAAAGGCAGAGTACGGGCGCATAAAAACCATCGTAAAAGTGCATGCACCCAATGTAGAAGAAGTTATTAGTTACGGCATTCCAACATTTAAGGTCGATGGCAAGCCGTTATTATATTTTGGCGCCTTTAAAGACCATATGAGCGTGTTCCCTGCGTCGGACGCTATGGTTAAAACCGTTGGCAAAGGGTTAGAAAAGTTCAGAGTGTCTAAAGGGACCTTACATTTTACAGATAAAAATAAGATACCAGACGATATACTGAACGACATTGTGAAGTTTAGGCTACGTAATTTGTAATAGTGTATTTTACAACTTAGGCTTACAATCAAATATATAAACGGGGATTCAAGTAATGGACGTACAAGTAAATTACATTGCAGTAATACTAGCCATGGTTAGCTCTTTGGTTGTTGGCAGCTTTTGGTATGCACAAGGCGTGTTAGGTAGGCCTTGGGCAAAGTTAGCCAAAGTAGACCTTACTAAAAGTAGTAAAAATGTTGCCGGCCCGATTATAACGACAATGGTAGTGAGTTTGGTTACGGCGTATGTACTCGCCCATGTGGCGTTCTTGTCGAACCAGTTCTTTCATAATTCGTTTCTGCAAGACTCGCTCACAACTGCGTTTTGGCTATGGCTTGGGCTTATCGCGGCACGTTTTATAACGCACGATGCGTTCGAAGGCCGCCCAGCCAAGCTTACCCTTATAAACGTAGCTCACGAGTTTGTAACGCTCATGGTAATGGGCGCAATCATTGGTTTTATGGGTGTGTAACCTCAAGAGCAACCTTGCCAGATACGCTGCCGGATTCGCGGGCGGTAAATGCCTGTGCAATCTGGTCTAGTGTGAATGTTTTGCCTATTTGAGGTTTTACAATACTTTGCTCTGCAAGCTCGCGCAGCTTGTTGAGGGTGTCGGTGTCTACTTTTGTACTCATCCGGACGGCTGTTATGCCGTGCGCCTTGGCGGCATCTTCCGAAGGTTGGGCTGCCATGGTAGCGGCCTTGCCGCCTTTTTTGAGGATAGCAAAGCTTTTTGTAAAATCGTCGCCGCCTACGGTGTCGAACACGGCGTCGAAATCGCTGAGTTGGGTAGAGAAATCTTGTGTTTTATAATCTATGACTTGGTCGGCGCCAAGTTGTCTTACTGTGTCTATTCCAGGGCCAGTGGCGGTAGTGGCCACATATGCGCCCAAGTGTTTTGCGATTTGAATTGCAATAGAGCCAATCCCGCCTGCGCCGCCATGAATAAAAATTTTGTGGCCAGCCTTAAGGCCTAACTTATCTTGTAAAGCCTGGATTGCGCTCGCGCCAACCAGCGGCAGCGACCCTGCCTCGGCAAACGTAAGGTTTTTTGGCATTATGGCAGTTTGGCTGACGGGCGCGGCTACAAATTCGGCAAAGGTGCCACCACCCTTAAAGCCGTAGGCCTGGCCATACACGTGGTCGCCGATTTTTAAGTGAGTAACATCTGGCGCCATCTCGACCACCTCTCCAGCAAAATCGCCACCGAGCGTAAAGGGAAACTCAAGTGGCAGCGAATCTTTTAGTAACCCTTCCCTCAAAATTGTGTCGAAAGGATTAATACTAGCCCCGTGCACCCGTACAAGAACCTGCGAATCTTTAAGGGTTGGTGTTGGTATATTGTTGATAGAAACAGTCGAGGCATCGCCATAGCGGCTGATTTGTGCTGCGTTCATATTGATCCTTTTATGCATTCATTATAAAGTATAAGCAATACGTTAAAACAAACATGTTTAAAAATTTTTTTGGGCGGCTATGGGGAATTCCCAAGTTTTTTTGGCTATTACTGATTGTAGGCAGTGTTTGTGTGGCTGTTATATTGCCGATAGTGCAAAAGCCAGCCGTTTTGCCCCAGCCAAAACCGGGCGGCAGCGGCGACTCGAACCAACGGGCAACTACACCTGATACTTCCAGTAGTCAACCCTCGGCCGAAGAAAAATCCGACGCGTCTAATCAAAATTCGCCAAGCAGTACGCCAGCTGAATCCAGCCCAAGGCAGAATCCACCTGCGAGCATCGCTCAGCCTCAGCCACAGACAGGTGGGCCGGCGCCGGGTGTATCCGATGCTGGTCTGACTTCAGCGTCAACTCTGTTGGGTTGGCAACTCAGCGCTGCCAACACGGGCTTGGCGGCCAAAGGCCTTAGTTGCGATTCGTTGCCTGTTTACGCCGGCGCTGACAAGCCGGCCTCTGGGACAGTAATTAGCCAAAAAAAGATTACCACGCCGCTTAACTTAATAAACGGAAATATTACAATCGAGCAGAGCTGTATAAAGCCAACAACTACATTTGGTGTTGGGTTACTTTCTACGACTGATTACGACAACTGCACCACCACTTGCCCTGTCACAAGTGGGCCGGTGGTGGTGCGCGACTCCGAAATCGACGGCTCTAATGTGCCCTTGCAAGAGGTTGCATACGCCTGTGCATTTATAGGTATTGGCACGATCCAACGTACGTACATACACAATACAGGCAGCGGCATTTGTTTTTATAACACCGGCGGGCAATTGAACGGTTCGGCCGAGGGCAACTACGTGCATAACTTGCGTGCCTACGGAGACCCTGCCACCACCGGATCGCATAACGAATCGTTTACAATTCGTGATTTTCCTACGGCAGCGAACCCTAACAGAAGACTCACGGTAATTAATAACCGGTTTGATTCGTCTTCGGGCAGCGATACTGGCGCCTTGTTTATCCAAACGCTGGGCGACGATATAGACCATGTAACAATTCAAGGCAACCTGCTAGAGGGCTATGGTTACCAACTTGTCTTAGAGGCAGGCCACGGCAATATTTACGGCCAAAATATGCGGGCTAACAACAACCGGTTTAGCGGCACTGGGTACGGTGCGGGATACGTCGACGATAAAGGCTTGGGCTACGGCTGGGCAGAATTTAATAATAATTATTTGAATGATCCGGCGGCTGCGAACAACCAGGGCACAGCCGTAAGCTTGTAGTTAATTGACCTAAGTTGCGGGGGCATGGTATACATGTCTAGGCGTTACGAGAACTAGAGGGGTGCTTTAATTGGTTGGCAAGAAGAAGTCTGAAGATGCAGAAAGTGGAAAATTCCCCCGTGTGCATCAGCGTGTACCAAGAGAAGCTGTCCGAGAGGCTTGGGACAACGCAACGCCTGAGCGTCGGGAACAGGCGGCCGTTGGCCTGAAAGCGAGGCTTGGATTCCGTGGTATCAGCGTCAACAACATCTTCATTGTTATGGCGCTCACAGGCGCCGCAGCAGTGGCGTTGGCTACGTTGACTGTCACCATGGGGTTCACGGCTAAGTCGCGCCTGATGGTGCAGGCGACCATCCCCGGGGCGATTGGCTTTGGTTTTGTGCTAGTGGGCATTTTTCCTGTCTGGGGGTTGTTGCCGAGCTTCAGGAAAGACGAGGCCCTGGAGGGCCTTGAACGCGATCCGTTCGACTGGTACGCCGAACTCGCTGGACGCTCCATGAAGCAGCGCTTTGGGTTGTGGTGGGCGCGCGTGTGTCTGGCCCTGGCAGTAGCCGCGCTAGTGGTTTCGCTCTACATGTTCTGCCGGGCAGCGTGGACAGTCGCGTTTACCCTTCCTGCCTGACGCCAGAGTGGCGGTCCAGCCTACACGGCTGGGCCGCGCTCGTCACCCTTTTAAGAAAAATGCGAGTGCTCTAACAAACGTGTAGCCACGCGTGCTACTTTTTATTTCGTTTTTTGCGGTTGTAGGTTGTTTTCCAGGCAAAAAGGGCGATAGCTATCACACACAAAGCCGCAATTATATAGGTTAGTTTTTCTAGGCTATCGAACAGTGCTGCACTTTGTAAGCCAAAGTAGCCAATTCCTAGGTAAAAGGGCGTGCTAACTATCGACCCTAAAAACAGTGATGTAACAAACGTTTTTAGATCTACTTTTATAAATCCTGCTGCCAGCGAAAGCATGGCAGACGGGAACACTGGCACCGCGTGCATGGCAAACAGCGCAAGCCACACCTGCGAGCCTTTCTTTTGCTTTAATTGTTCGCCTGCCTGCTCCATTTGTTTGTGGGTAACTCCCCAAAATGAGCGGCCTTTGGCAAAGATAATATCTTCTAATTTATCGGCTAAATAGTAGATCAACAGTCCGCCAATTACCCTTGCGACGCACGAAATAACATTGAGTAACATTAAATATATAAGGCTCTGGCCTTGGGCCTGCGCCACCGCACCAGCCGGGACCAACACTATAAACGAGGGTATAGGCGAAAACACCTCTTCTAAAAATGTGCCAATAAACACAAATGCTTCAAGGGGTGTAGTAAGTAAAAGGTGCTGAAAGTATTCTATAGAAACTCCTAGAGGTACTTATGTTTCTTACCGGATTATAGCGCACAATGCCACAAAAACGGTGTATTTGAGAAATTTTTAATTTTCTAAAAATGTCCGATATTCATACGCACTGTATGTGTGGTAACGTAGTGCTTATGCTTATAATTTTTGGATTGCTCGCGGCAATTTTTTCAACCATGCAGTACATTCCCTATATTTTTAATGTATTAAAGGGCAAAACGCAGCCCCAGCGCGCTGGTTGGTTTATCTGGTTTGTGCTTGGCATAGTTATGTTTGTGTCGCAGCTGGCAAAAGGAGGTGAGGCGTCGTTGTGGATTGTATTGGTGCACATCGTAGGCAACGGCCTTATTTTTTTGCTGTCGTTCAAATATGGCGACAAGAGCGGCTTTTCGCGCCGTGATTATTACACCCTCATAGCTGCTGCGTTTGGCATTGTGCTTTGGGTTATTACCAACGAACCTGTGCTCGCCTTATTAATTGCAATTGCGGTAGACGCGCTCGGCGCGGTACTGATAGGGATCAAAGCCTACAAGCGTCCGTTTGAAGAAACCCTTATGACTTGGGTGTTGGGCGCAGTCGCAGGGGTGTGCTCTATATTGGCGGTAAAGGATATGTCGTCAGTATTGGTGATTTACCCAATCTACGCCGCGTTAAATGCAGGCCTTATTGCTGCTGTGGTCATTGTGCGCCGCAAGCGGCTTATGCGCGCGCAACCATTACCTGAGCAGCCAACTCCTGTTGCGGCTTTAGAGCCTGCTGATTAACAATGTGTCCGCGGCGGCAGCCCCTTTGCAGAAGGAATAAAATCAATAAATTGGCGGGCGAGTGCCATAAAAGCCTGTACGTCAGCAAAATTACTAGCCAGCCCTACCGAAATACGAATAGCGCCAGCGCTTTGCAGGCCGATTGCCGCAAGGTATGGGTCGTAGGTTTGCAAGCGGCCTTCAGAGAGTCCAGCCTGAAGCTTTTTAAGAGGTAACGCAAATGCGGTTTCGCCTGCACCAGGGTTGCAAAAACAGCCTGTCCTGAGCGATATTTTTTTGGAGTTAGCGGCCTTTTCTACTATTCGTTCGTCTACAATGCGGCCAGATGGGTCTAAAAAGTTGAAGGCAATGGTGCCCCCACGGTTTTTAGTGTTTGTAGGGCCGTACACCTCTATAACCGGTGCGCCATTACTATGGGTAAGCTTGGCCATTTGCTGTAAAAGCCAGCCGGTTAGGCTTGTAGTGCGGTCATGAATGGTAGCTAGGTTGGCTTTTGCTATGTAGTCGAGGCCAATTATGACCGCCGGAAGGTTAAGGTAATTAATCGTGCCGTCTTCGAACCCTTCGTGAAGGGCCGCAGGGATATACCAATCACCCTGTGCGCTTGCCGCCCAAATACTGCCGCCTGCAAACCACGGCCGCGAAAGTGCAGCAAGCCTGTCTTTTTTAGCGATTAAACAGCCAACACCACTAGGCCAACCAAACATTTTATAAAAAGACAGCGCAACAAAATCTGGTTTGTATTTGCTTAAATCGAGTTGGTTTGTCGGGGCAAATGCAGCAGCGTCGAGCATAACGTCCCACCCTTGTGCGTGTGCATCGGCAATCCAGCTAAGGGGATGTTGCACGCCCGAAAAGTTAGATTGTGCAGGGTAGGCGAATAAGTTAGGTGCATCCGAATGGTCTGCGAGCGCAGTGGCTATGTTGGCTGTCTTTGCGCGCAAATCTGTCTTTTGGACTGGAACCAGTTGAATGCGCGCATGTTTTGTCCTGGCGAATTCACGCATGCCATTTACCGAGTTGTGGTTGTCGGTCAATTGTAAGTAGGTGCTGTGGGTGGTAAATGGGTAAGATTCGCCAACTAACCGCAGGGCGCCAGATGCGTTAGCTGTAAAAATAACACAGTATTCATTAGGCGATGCGTTAAAAAACCGAAGTACTGCGTTGCGGGCTCGATCTGCCCACTCAGTAGAGCGGCGGGAGGTAGGGTTGTCTGAGTGCGGATTACCAAAGATATGCGATTGCAATAGTGTGTTGTGGGCTTGTAGTTGTGAGAGGCCATATCTGCCACCACCAGTGTAATCTAAATAAATGTCGCCGTTGTCGGGGAAATCCAGGGCACGCAAAGTGTCTAAAGAATGAGTTGATGCATAGCGGGGAAAGTCGGCAATAAATTGATTATATAGCGTTGTTGACACATGCGGCTCCTTGCTCAAGGTTGTGCATTTAGTATACGTCTGATGCACAAAAAATTCATATTTTTTTAATAAATATATATGATGCCCAGGGCTGGCTGCCCTGGGCATGCATCAACTAATAGCTGCGAGGTTCTTGCTGAACTTAAGGCGCACAATAGCCAACGTGGCCACTGCGCCGCATGCGACGCCGATTATGGCCAAACCGTTTGTGAGGCCTGTTTTGTCAATCGCAAAACCTGCCGCAGGACCCGCGATGGCATACATGCAACGTTGGAGCAGGTTTACCACGCTGTTTAGCGTTGCGCGATGCTCATCGTCTATGTGGTTGTTGAGCCGTTGGATAGTGGTTGGACCGTGAAGCGCTTGCACGACATCGTGCCCCAAGATCAACCAGACTGCCCACCAGGCGCCGCTTGCAAGGGCGAAGAATCCACCCACGGCCAGCAGCGCGTACAAAGACATAGCCTTGAGCAGGCCCAGTTTTGGGTGGCACCAGCGTGCCCAAGCAGCTTTCCAGAGACAGCGGAAGCCGAGCAACACCCCGAACATCACCACAGGGATCCCGAGCGACTCGTACACAGGTGTTGCCATCCAGAACCCGATGTATGTCGCGCAAGACAGTGTGACATTAAGCAGCACCAGCCACCGTATCTCTGGCCGGCGGGCCAAATCCTTGGCATTTTGCCAGGCAATGCGTGGTTTCCCTACTTCTTTTTGCCGTGGAACCTCGCGCAGCTTTAGTGCAAAGACCATGCTGCACAGGTACATAACACCGTCTGCACAGAGCGTTGCAGCCAGGCCAAAAAAGTGCACCAAACCAATGCCAAGCGGGATGCAGAGTGCTGCCGCCAGGTACGACAGCGAGTTTGTGCGCCGCGATAGCCGCTCAAACTGCTCTGCACGGCCACTGGCCTTGAGCGAATCGAACAGCAGGGCAGTATCGGCGCCACTTAGCAAACTGCACGCAACCGCCAAAACCAGCTCACAGGCAATAAACTGCCACAGCTCACCACTCAGGCCGTAACAGAGCATGCCAGTAGCCGCAATGGGCATACTGAGCTGAATGCTGCGGGCGCGGCCAATGCGGTCTGCCAGATATCCACTGGGGATTTCTAGCGCCATGTACACCACAGAAAACAGCGTTTGCAGCATAAAAATCTGCGTC
>DASTDY010000024.1:0-46114 GCA_035710125.1 Saccharimonadales bacterium (SeqCode)
GTCCAACTTGTGCACTGCCTCGTAGATGGAGCGCCGCGCGTCCGAGTGCTTGTGCACAAAATTGCTGTTCCGGTCGCGGAACGCCAGCAACATGGCACGCAGCGCAGGATGGATGTTGTGCACTTCTTGGAGGGCTTCGTCGAGCGGGAACCAACAGTCTGCGGGGTCGCAGTCGTACTCGTTGTCGAGCGTAATTCGCGCCCGTTCCTCGTCCGTCAGCTCACAGCAGAACAGCTTGGCCAAAACGTGCTGGCCTTGCGTGCCCTGCTCGCTCTCGGCCCACTGGTACTCGAACTCGCCGGGCACCTCCTGGAACCGGCCAGGTTTGACCTGCAGGCCGGTCTCGACAGTCACCCTCTGGTGCACAGAGAACTCGCGCAGAACGAACGGGGTTCGCTGGCCACCCACGACCCACCTTCCCCGCTGTGGCCTGCGGGCGCGCATGGGCAGAAAGACCACGACCCTGTCAGCGTCGTCCTTGTAGTAGAACAGAACGTCACCGCAGACCTTGATGAACCTTTCGAGGCTCTTCGCGTACTCGTGGTCTGTCAGGTGCGGAATTCCCCTGGTCGTCCTCAACACTGCGCCATCGCAGAATTGGTTCGGCAGGTTGCCAAGCACGTGCACGTCGCGGTAGTCCAACAAATCCGACAATCCACTCATAGCAAAACTCCCCTTCCTGGGGGTTATGCGGGTCTAGATCTGACTCTCAACTGAAAAACAGTGAGTAAATACTACTATGCACTATAAAATAAATTTAGTCAATTTTTTAGCTACTCAGCGGCTTTTGTAATAACCAAATGACGTTCCCTACCCTCGCCTTCTGAATGGCTGGTAAGCTGGCCAAATTCGGCAACTACGCGGTGGGCAGTGCGGCGGTCGGCTGGACTCATTGGTTTTAGATGCATGTCTTCGCCGCTATCCATAACTTGCTGGCACCATTCGCGGACTTGCTCGGCCACCCGCTCGGCGCGGTGGCGTTTGTAATTTGCGACATCTATATTTACTCGCGTGAGCGTGGCTTCTTTATTCTTTAGCGCCATAGACAATAAAAACTGCAGGCTCCGAAGTGTCTCGCCACGCTGGCCTATTAAAAAGCCGTTTAAATGGGTAGAAGGAACTGTAAGTTCTATAACTTCTTCGTCTTCGTCACAATGCGCCGAAACAGTAGTATTTAACCCAAAGAATGATAATAGGTCTTCTAGGTATTTTTTGGCAAAATCGATTGAAGCGCTACGGTCCATAACTTAGCTCCTTTTCTTTTTCTTAGCGGTAGTGCGGCCTTTCTTTTTGGCGGCTGGCGGGGCGTCTACTACGACCGCCTCTTTCGCCTTGCTAACTTTGGTTTTTGTTTTTTCGCTAAGTTTTTCAAGGTCTGTTTCGTCTTGTTTTAAGGCACGGTCCTGCTGGATGATCGCTACCGCACTGCTAACCACCAAGTACACCACAAGTGCACCAGCCAGGTACATACTAATAAGGAACGTAAGCGCTGGGAATAAAAAGCTCATTTTGCCAGTCATAAGTGCGCTTAGCTCGGCTTGGTCTACCTCTTTGCCGCTGGCTTGTTCTTTTAGCAAATCGCGCAGACGTTTCTTTTCTTTTGGTTGCGGCAAAAGTTGTTTGGTCTGGTAGTACTGTAGTACCGCCGCTAGCACGGCTAGCACAAATAATGGCCAATAAATGCTGCCACCAGATTCGGTGGCATGCTTGCCGAGGTCTATAAATCCGAACAAATGGTGGTTTACATTTGTGGCAATGGCGTTAGAGACTGCCGGAATTTGTTCTAAAAAGTCGTACGTAAACGAACCGATACGCGAATGTTCTTCTGTAATAAGGCGAACGACAGAAAACAATGCGATAAACACAGGGAGCTGTACCAACAAAAGACCAATTTGGCTGAATGGGTTGATGCCATGCTCGCGGTAGAGTTCAAGCATCATCTGAGATTCTAACTGGCGGTTACCCTTGGCTTTCTTTTTAATAAGCGTAAGCTTAGGCTGTAATTGCCGCATAACCTTTGTTTGGTGCAGCTGCTTTTTGACCATGGGCCACATGGCTAACCGCACAATTATTGTAAAGATTATGATAGCAACGCCAAGATCTTGGCCAGGGATCAGGCCATATATCAGCATTAACACGTTAAAGATTGGCTGGACAAGAATAAGGTCGAATATATTCATACTGCCATCTAGCATACCAGAGTTGTGGCGTAGGTAAAACGGTAACTATTTTTGGATGGGCTTTTCGTGCCACACACCTGAACGCTGAAGAGCGTCTACGATCTCGGTCGCCATCTGTTCTGAAGGCATATCTAACAGGTTAGGGTCATACACGGTAAGCAAGATATCGTGGGAGGGTTTTATAGAATCCCAGTGCGTTCGGATAATTTCGAATACACGGCGACGCACGCGGTTTCTTTTTGGTGCAGCTTTAAGGACTTTTTTACTGATTACCACTGCAATTCGGCTGTGCGTGCGGCGCGAATTGGCACTCACACGGACCGACACACTTTTAAAACGATATGTTTTGCCGTGGCCAAACAAATATTTTAGCGCGCCGTAGCCGTGGAACCGGAACTTACTTGAGATCATTACAGCCACTCCTCTACAGATTTAGCGAGTAGTCGAGCAAGCTTGTGGTGCCCTTGCAGTGACATGTGGATACCGTCTTGCCCAGGGCTTGCAACTTGGGCTGCATCGGCAAACCCACACCTGTTTGCAGAAGCCATCGCTTGCAATATAACAGCTAGCTGGCCTGATGTCTCAGCCGATGCTTGGTTATAGATCCCGCTATACGATTGCAAAAAATCAGGAGCATCGGCAGCGATTAAAATTGGGCTTACAAAAGCAATCGAAGGCACGTTCCGCCCATTATTTTTAGCAACCTCGCGGGCAATGTACACATAATCTTGAAGTGCGGCTGCAATTGTCTGGGGCGGGCGTGGGCCAAACTCTACCTTAAAATCATTTGTGCCAAGCATAATTATTATAAGGTCAAGCGGATTGTGGCTTTCGAGGCACGGCCTAAAATATTCCATGCCGTTGCGGCCTGGCTTACGGCTAAACTCAAGGTTAGTGGTACGACTATTGAGGCCTTCTTCTATGATGTCAAAATTATCGCCAAGGAGCTGCTGAAGCTGGCCCGTCCAACGCTCGTTAGGAAAAAAACGCGCCTTCGCATCAGGACGCTGGCCCCATGTGTTGGAGTCGCCGAAACAAAGGATTCTTTTCGCCTGTGGATTTGTGATCATGATACGCTTTTATAGTAGATGAATTTGCCTCAAAACAAAACGAGCCACCTAAGTTGTGCATAGTGGCTCGTTTTAATTACAGGGCGATTGTGTGGCGGCCCTTAGCTCGGCGGGCGCCCAAAACTTTACGGCCTGATTTGCTAGCAGAGCGAGCGCGGAATCCTTGCTTTTTATGCTTGCGGCCAACTTTTGGCTGAAAGGTGCGTTTTGGCATGTATTCTCCTAAGGCTACCGTGGTAGCAAACTGTTGTTATAAAACTACCCACTATCTTGCCACATTTATCCACATATCACAAGGACTTTTCCACAATTTCACAGATGAGATATACAATTGTGTAAAACTCCCGCCACTATTGACCGTTTAATAAAAATAAGGCTTACGGTTGTGGAAAACCCAAAATCCGCGGTATAGTAAGAACAATCAAGCAACAAGCTTAGAAAGGCAACCTGGAGGGGAATGAAAAACGCGCTGTGGCAAACAGTCTTAGGTGAGATCGAATTAAGCGTTTCACGGGCCAGTTTTGTAACGTGGTTCAAAAATACAGAACTCATAGAGCAAAATGAAGGTAACGTCACCATTGGCGTGCCAAATGTTTTTGCAAAGCAGCAGTTCGAGGTGAAATTTAACGACCAAATTACACAAACCCTCCGTAAAAACGGTGTCGACGTACGCCACATAACCTACGCAATAAACTCACAAGCAAAAAAAGTAAGGCCATCGGCCGACAAACCCCCGCTCGCTTCGACGCCGCTCGCCACCGACGCAGTCGTAGCTGCACCTACCAACAAAGCCAACCCGAGCGGCCTTAACCCTAAATATACGTTCGACAGCTTTATTGTAGGTGGAAGCAATGAACTCGCCTACTCAGCATGTATGGCAGTCGCGCGCGATCCCGGCACAAAATATAACCCGCTGTTTTTGTACGGCGGCGTAGGACTTGGCAAAACCCACCTAATACAGGCTGTTGGCAACGAAGTCGGTCGCAAGTTGCCAGGGTCTCGCATTTTGTATATTTCGTGCGAGACATTCGTAAACGACTTTTTAGACCACATCCGTTTTAAAAAGAAGGGATTTGCCGACCGTTACCGCAACGTAGACGTTTTAATTGTGGACGACATGCAGTTTATTGCCGGCAAAGAAAAAACCCAAGAAGAGTTCTTCCACACCTTTAATGCCCTGCACCAGGCAAACAAACAGATCATTCTAAGCTCCGACAAGCCGCCAAAAGCCATTCCGACCCTAGAGGACCGCCTGCGGTCGCGCTTTGAATGGGGTATGGCAATCGACATACAGTCGCCAGATTTCGAGACCCGCTGCGCCATTTTACAAACCAAAGCCCAACAAACCGGCGTCAGCCTGCCGCGGGACACCGTTGAATACCTGGCCGGAGCAATCCAAACCAACATACGTGAACTCGAAGGCGGCCTCAACCAGCTGCTTGCACTGTGCGAGATGCGCGGCATGGAACCCGACCTTGCAACCGCCCAAGGTATGCTCGGCAACGTACGCGCCAGCCGCCCACACCACTTGACCGCACGGCAAGTAATAGAAAAGACTGCCAAGCATTTCCAGCTAGAATCCACCGATATCACAAGCCCCAAACGCGACAAGCACATTGTGGTACCACGGCAAATTGCCATGTATCTACTGAGGTCTGAGCTACACCTAAGCTTTCCTAAAATTGCGATTGAGCTCGGGCGGAAAGACCACACTACAGCAATCCACTCAGTAGAAAAAATAGAAAAGGCGCTCAAGCTCGACTACATAATCCGCCAACAAATTACCGAAATCCGAGACAAATTGTATGTTTAAAACATGTGCAAAACGTGTGGGAGTACAGCCGCAAAACACGGGCAAAACATTCCACACTGTCCACGGCTATGCCGATGGGCATGGAAAACTTCCCCCATACGTGCGGGCAATCCACACAAGCCTTACCCGTATCCGAACACATATTGTGCACACAAAATTAGCTGCAATAACAGATAAAACTGCACACATTTCCACTCAATCCACACCCCCTACTACTGCTATTACTACTTTTATATACATATAGAATAAGAAAGGACGCATAAAAGTGAAGCTTACAGTCACCCAAGAAAACCTAAACCGTGCGTTGCAGGTCGTAGGACGCGTTGCTTCTGGCAAAACGCCACTGCCAATATTGAATAATATTTTGTTCAAAGTCACAGGTAATCGCCTTATGCTGGCTGCAACTAACCTTGAATTAGCAATTACACAACATGTGGGCAGCAAAATAGACCAAGAAGGCAGCATTACCGTGCCTGCACGACTTATGAGCGAATTTATCGCCAACCTACCCAAAGGTAACGTTGAGCTCGAAGCCGAGGGCACAAAACTGCATATTCGTTGCGGTACATACACATCTACCATTAACGGAATGGCGCCAGATGAATTCCCTGAACTCCCAAGCATCGAAGAAAAACAGGCAGTGACAATCCCAGTTACAGACCTAAAGCGAGGCCTACAACAAACTGTGCTTGTAGCATCTTCAGACGACACCCGCCCTGTTTTAACAGGAGTGTTTTGCCATAGCTTCGAAGGCCACATGTATTTGGCGGCAACCGATGGATACCGCCTGGCCGAGCGGCGTCTTATTGCAACGTCGCAAGATATAAGCGCAATCGTGCCAGTTTCTACCCTAAACGATGTGTTGCGTGTAGTGCACGACGACATGAACGAGGTAAAACTAGTGTTCGACGAAAACCAGGTACGTATCTTATTAGACGATGTAGAAATTACATCGAGACTGATTGACGGGTCTTTTCCTGATTACCGAACACTAATTCCTAAACAGAGCGATATTGCAATTACGCTGCAAAAAGATGAATTTGTGAGGGTGGCAAAAGTAGCTAGTTTATTTGCGCGCGAATCTGGCGGCAGTGTGACCCTTAATGGCGAGGCGAGCAGTAATACGCTAAGGATCCATTCGGTGGCCTCGCAGTTAGGCGAAAATACATCTGAGGTTACAGCGACCGTCACTGCCGATACGCAGGTAACCTTAAACTCGCGTTATTTGCTTGAAGCGTTGGGTTGTATAGACGCAAAGCAAGTGTTGTTCCACTGTAGTGGCAAGCTTGCGGCCTGCGTGCTCACACCAGCTGGCGATGCACCAGACTACCAGCACATTATTATGCCGCTCAAGAGCTAGGATACTCGTGGCGGTATTCGATTCCCTACATTTGCAACATTTTAGGTCGTATAACGAGCACGAGGTTGTTTTTGGCAGTGGTGTGAACATAATTGTTGGCCCTAACGGCAGCGGTAAAACTAATTTGCTCGAAGCGCTTTTTGTGTTGGCGAGCGGCAGCTCGTTCCGTGGCCATGACCGCGACTTGCTGCAGCGCGGCCAGGAGTGGTTCCGTTTAGACGGCATATACGGCGAGCAGCGCCGCAGCATGACGCTTAAAATAGTTGGCGACACCCCCGAAAAGCAATTTACGCTCGATGGTGCAAAACGCGCGCGTCTGACGCACCAGTTTAGGGTGCCAGTTGTGTTGTTTGAGCCAGACCATTTGCGGTTATTACGCGAATCGCCGTCGAAACGCCGCGACTACTTAGATACGCTTTTAACTACATTGCAGCCTGATTATGCCTGGCTTAAACACCAATTTGAGCGCGTTTTGGTGCAGCGAAATGCGGTGCTTAAACGCCGAATCCCCTTTGCTCAACTAGAAGACCAGTTGTTTGCGTGGGATGTAAAGTTCGCAGAGCTCTCGCAGCACATAGTGGCGCGCCGCAAAGCGCTTATAGGCCTTCTGCAGCAAGACGCCGCAGGCATATACTCTGCAATTGCCCGCAGACCGCACACAATCGCCATAGAGTACCAAAGCAGTGTGACGGGTGATAATTATCGCGCCGCATTGTTACGGCAGCTTAGCGAGCGCGTGACGCGTGATATAGAGCGTGGCTTTACGGGCGTCGGCCCGCAGCGCGATGATTTTGCGGTTGTGCTCAATGGTGCCCAGGCCGCAGTTGCCGCATCGCGCGGTGAAATGAGGAGTTTGCTCTTAGCGCTTAAAATTATAGAGCTACGGCTAGTGGCCGAACACCAAGACGCCACTCCCCTGCTGTTGCTCGATGACGTGTTTAGCGAACTAGACTCCGCCCGTCGCCAGGCGCTTGCCGAACTGGCAAAATCGTACCAAACGCTCATTACCACTACCGATGCCGATGCCATAACTGGCCATTTTAAAGATGGCTACAATATTATTCGTACCGAACAGGCTGCTAGTTAACGGTTGCGGGGTCTGGCGTGTAAGTGACCGATTCTTTAGAGAGATCCAGTCCGTAACTCTTTAAATAGGCGTCTGCATTAGCCTTAAATTCTAAGAGCTGCTCCTTATAGCCTGGGCGGTTTGTCAACAAATAAGGCAAGAGAGTGACGTGGTAAGTCACTTTGGTGCGCTCGGTATTTATAGAGTAGTCTACGCGGAATGTAGCGCTTTCGTACGGTAAGTCTTGCACAATCGGAAAATTAGTGATGACCTCTTTTTGGATCGCTGATGCTTGGCCGTCACCTGCAATATTCATTTCTTTGGCAGCGTCAGGGTGGTCGAGCAACCACTTTTCGGCAGCCTCGGAGTCTGCCTTTGGCAAAAGAAAGATTTTATCGCCTGGTTTTAGGTTGTTGGTGTTAATTTTTTTCTCGGTGTCGGTAAAATGCTCCAGGCTTACTTTAAGGGTGTATTCGCCAGGTGCAAGGTATTGTTTGCCAGGAGTGGCTTTTTGGCCATTTATAGTAAGCGTTGCCTCTTTTGGCGCGGTTTGTACGTCTACCTCTACTTTGCCGATTTTAGGCACAGTAGTAACCAGTATCAGTATTACAATCAGCGCTATAATACCGCCGCCAATGCCAAGGATAAGTTTACGTTGTTGTGGGCTCATAATGGTTTGCTGCTGCCTCCTGTAGACGGTTGTTTATATCTGTACCAGGTAAAATCTGAAAAACCGTAGGCTGGGCTTGCCATCGGGGCACGTTCGTCCCAAGAAGCCGAGGCTGAGTTGCCGTTAAAGCCTTCGATTTTATCAACGTAAATGTAGGTGTGTGTGGCGTTCATTGCTATGTCGCCTTTGCGCAAGTTTTTGGTACCTGTGTTGTCATTGACATCTGGGACTTTTAGGTAAAGTTCTGGGTGGTCGTCCATGTACCTCTTTTGGTAGATAGTGTTGCCATTGTATGCGTTGTAGTTTTTATCGGTGCCGCTATTTCGCATAACGCGGGTTACAAAACCGCCGCAGTCGATTGCTTCGTAGATTGTGCCGCCAATGTATTCGCGGTTGAGTTTTGCTGCGGCTACAGCCTCTCTGTATCCATCTTTCATGGTGACAAACAATGGCGGGTGGTAATCCGGCCAAGCATACGATTTAATAATTTCGTCGAACGTGCCCCCTACCCCTCCGCCTGCACCGCCGCAGTCGCCACGGCCAACTGCCGCTGAGTCGCCATCGGCTGGGCCGCCTATTAAGAAGTAGATGGTGAAGGCGCCAAAGCGTTTGTCTATGCCATTTGCCGGGCCAAAATCTTCTGTGATGATTTTCATGTCGGTGTGTTTTGCGTCATAACGACTCATGACATAGGGTGAGCCCTCGTACGGCTGGGTTGCGGGGTCAAAACCAAGTTTTGCAGCCTCCTGGGCGTACACCCCGGCCCTACCGTTATAGCTATATAATGTGTCTTTGATTTGTTCAATGTTTATGTTAGCTACATCTATTTTTTTCCTATAAATTGGTAGGTTTTTTGATTGTGCATCGTCTTGTATCACCTTAGCTGCAATATTCATTGAATCTTGTAAATTGTTAGGATAGCCATACTTGGCATAGCTGCTAGAGTATCGAGGTTTGTCGCCCTTAAAGGGATTGCCTGCCTGAAGGTCGGCATCTTCTGCAAAAGTGTTCTCACGGTAATGGACACCGGCCAGCATTTGCCAAGGAATACCTGCTTCTTTAGCTGCAGCTTCGTACATTGGCTTAAATTTTTCGATGCTTGCGCCTATGTCAGTAGGTAGTTCGGAATCGGTAAGGACAGATCCTACCGGTGAGTTCTGGCCGGTGCATACATCGCCAGGGATATAGTTAGACAGGTGCCCTTTTTGGATTAAGTCTATAAGAGACTCAGTTGCAAATACCGGCTGGATATACGATGTCGCAACAATGGCCGTCAGGATAACGCCAGAGGTCATTCGTTTTAAAAACGTACTTATTTTTGCGCGTGACATGTTATCCTCCGTACGCAGGGTTAAGGGTGTAGCGGGCAATCAGCGAATCGACTGTTGCCATGTCGGCAAGACATAGGTTAACTTCGCCTGCTGGTTTTTGGGGGCAGGCGCTGTTTGTGTTAACTTCTGCCGAAAGAGGTGCAGAGTTAATCGTTTCGAGCGGTATGCCAACATGGCCTATGCCATCTATAACCGAACTATCCACACTTGCAGCTTTGGCCGGCGATGCAGCGAGCGATGCGGCCTTGCTTGGCGCGCTCCACACAGCACCAAACACGCCTTGTACTAACGAGGCCATGTTGCTGGTTGCTTTTATTGGTAGTGGCGAATTGAGCGCTGCCACATTTATGAACGAGCCGGGGACTTTTTGGTCAAATAAGCGCTTTTCGAGCGGCATTGCAGCTAACCGTGCTTGTCGGTCTTGGCGCGATGCAATTCGCAGGGCGTTATCTTGGGCTACTGTAATGTTGCCGCAGCCCATGGCCACACAGGCACGGTTGTAGGATTCGTGGGCGCCCGTTGTCATGCAGTTAAAGAAGTTTAAAGTTGCGTCTGCGGCGTCGCATACAGGCAAAAGAATGCGCGAAGAAACGCCAATAGACTGTTCAATAAACGGCAGAACACCTACTTTATCGAGTAACGCCGCAGCGATGTAGTTTATGAAGCCGCCAATTGGCGTACGTGCGGCAATATCTATGATGGTGCCTACAAACGATCCATGAATAATCAGCCAGGCTTCAAAGGCAACACGGATAGCGGCCTGCAAAATTGGGCGCTCAGAACTTAGGGCCTGGTATGTATAGGTAAAGCCATTGCTGTATTTACTGTTAACTTTTTCTGATTCGGCCATGCCCTGCCCGCGCGAGGTGTCGTTGTACGAAACAAAGTTGAACCCTTGCGAATCCTCTATGTTGGCGTAGTTACGGGTAATTAAAGCAGCCGACCGTGAAGAAACGTCGCCGGCAAGCATTTGGTTTACGGCGCTTATGTTCCACGCCCACATTGCCCCTGCCTGTTTGGCGCGGAGCATTGCAGGCAATTGTTGTGCGCCTTCTTTTTGTGACATTTTAAGGGTGGTCGCGGCAATATCGAGCCAGCCAAGCAAGCCGACTGCTTGCTGTCCTAGTGTGTCGCTCACCTTTTTGCCGGCGGTGGTGTCGAGACGGAGTGTCTGGAATCCGTTTTCTGATTTAATGTTTTCTAGGTTCTCGTTGTAGGTAGCTTGGGTTTTTTTAGTCATAGACGAACGTTCGTCGTCTTGGTAGCCAGCTTCAGCCTCAGGCTCTACGGCTGTGTTTGCGGCATTGCAGCCTGTACCCTGTGTGAAGCATGTTATGCCTTGTTGCATGTTAGAAAGGCCCGGTTGTTGAATTGTTGAATACTGATATTTAACGACATCAGTAACCTCTGGGTCGCTATTGGCTTTTTCGGCGTTAGGAATGGCGAGCGAAGGAATAAATCCGCCTCTGTTAACTGCGCGCGCAACTTTAGTGTGCTGCGCCCAGGACCAGCCGTTAATATCTTCGCCTAAAAGTTCTTGGATTGCGGGGAATTTGGTTTTTAAGATAATTGTTGCTTCTTCTTTGTTGTGTGCATCGCCAAGGACTTTACCTTTATGGATAATTTGCGTCACGCCGCCGTTGGGTTTGAACTCTAGGGCGTATTTGTCTTTTAGTCTGGCCTCGAAACCGCTAGTTTTCATGGCTTCGTACAGCGTTTTAAGCTTGCCGCCGCCTGCTGTAACTGCTGGTAACACGTGGCCGCTGTCTGTAGACGCAACGTGTTCTTGGTTTTCGGTTGAGCCCACGCCTGTGGCTTCCATAACATATGACCCCAAAACCTGTACGGTGCGGTTATCTACGATTTGTTGCACAGGTGCGGCGAAGGTGTCATTTGTTTCGCCAGCCGCTGCGATTGGTTTAAGGCTGTTTAAGAAGGCAGTAATAACAATAAGGCCACCTACAAACAAGATCGAACCAATGGCGGCTACTTCTTTGCGGTGTTGTGCAATAAGGATTCCAAGGGCTATGCCATATCCAATAACAGCACCGACGCCTGTTTCTGCGGTTGCAGTACCAGCCGCGGCGGCTGCACCAGCGGCTCCTGTTGCTGCACCGCCAGCGGCAGCAGTGCCAGCGGCTGCACTTGCCGCTGCGCCACCCGCCGCACCAGCTGCGGCTCCACCCGCCGCTGCTCCTGTTCCTGCCCCTGCTGCCGCTGCTCCTGTTCCGGCTGCACCTGCACCCGCCGCTGCGGCTGTACCGCCTGTTGCTCCAGCTCCAGTCGCGCCTGCACCTGCAGTACTGGCGCCTGCGCCAGCTGCCGCGCCACCTGTACCAGCGCCCGTTGCACCGGCTTCTGACGCACCGGCACCAGCGCCACCTTCTGGTTTAAACTTTTTATATATGTCTCGGGCGTTCTCGGCGGTATCACCAATACTGCGCCCGCCGCCAGAACCTTGATTGTCGCCCTGTAAGGAGTCAAGTTCATCACCGCCAGGTTGGCCACCAAAGTCGCCGTCTTCGCGGTTGCGCAGATCATCTTTTGGGTCTAGGAGAGCAGTTGGCATGATATTTACCTTCTTTTATCTTAGCCTATTACACGTTGTTGTCTGGTGGCAAGGGTTGTTGCGATTGTTGGAAAATTGCCTGAAGTTGCTGTAGCTGTTGCGGGTTTGTGGTGATCAGTGATGTTTCGGTCGAACTTGCAATAACCTGGATATGCACGTGGTTTGATCCCGCAAAGAATAACCCTTGGCCCACTGGGAATTGCGCCAAGCGCTTCTTTTCTTCTTCGGTTAGCTTAAATACGTCGGCTAGTACATCAACCGCAGAGGTAGACTGCTTGAGCAGCATTTGCATAGAGGCGTTCGCCACAATTGCACGGCCCATTTTACTGCCCATGAAGTCTTCGACATCCTGGCTGATTGTAGTGAGGCCTAGGTAGTATTTACGGGCACGTTTTGCCAGGCTAAACAAAAAGTTAGCGGAATCGTCGTATTTCATGAGCTGCCAGGCTTCGTCTACGATCAAAATACGCTTGCGTTGGTCGCTGCGGGTTTTGTTCCAGATGTAACTTAACACAATATACATGGCTACAGGCCGGAGTTCGTCTTCGAGATCGCGAATACTAAATACCACCATAGGGTTGTTAATGTCTACGTTAGACTGTTGGCTAAAAATGCCCGCAAAGGTGCCTGTTGTGTATTTGCGCAGACGTTGGGCGAGCTGTGGACCGCTCCCGCCCATGTGCAGCAATGTTTCGTACAGGTCGCTAATGGTTGGAGCTGGCGAATTGTGCGTAAGCGGGTCGCTCGTAATGCCGGCGCGGGCATAGGTGTCTATGAGGGCTTGGTCTAGGTCGGATTCTTCTACAGGGTTGAGTGCTGGCAAGTTTACGCCAGTAGCCATGAGCTGTGCCCCGCCCATCATAAGGCGCAATAAACCATGCAGTGTAATAAGGTTGGCGCGGAGGGCGTCTTGGGCTTCGTCGTTTTCTATGACACGCGGCAGGTCAAAAGGGTTGATCCGAGTTTGGGAGTTAAGGCTTAAGTGAATATAAGACCCGCCCACAGCCTCTGCCAGGCGTTGGTATTCGTTTTCGGGGTCGATAATTATGATTTCGGTGCCCATCATCATGGCCCGCAGTGCCTCGAGCTTAACAGTAAACGATTTACCCGCACCAGATTTAGCAAACACTACCATGTTGGCGTTTTCTAGGCTAAACCGGTCAAAAATGACCAAGCCGTTGTTGTGCATGTTAATGCCGTAGAGTACGCCTTTTTCCTGGGTAAGGTCGGCGCTCGTGAACGGAAAGCTGGTGGCAAGCGCACCGGTGTTCATGTTGTGTCTAATCTGTAGCTGGTCGGTCATTTGGGGGATTGTGCTATTGAGGCCCTGCTCCATCTGGCTAGAGGCAACCTTGCTAAATACTAGCTGCTGCCCCAAAATTGTCTCTATTTTGTGCTGGATAAACTGTAGTTCGTCTAGGCTGTCAGCGTACACGGTAATGTACAGCCCGAACCTAAAGAACCGCTCTGCACCCACTTGTAACTGGTCGCGTAGTTCCTCTGCGTCTTGGATAGCAGCCTCGAGGCCGGGGTCGCGGACCTTGCCACGCTCGGAGTTAACATTAATGCTGGCCTCTAGTTGCCCCACCTTTTTGCGCAGGTTATTAAGCACCACCTGGCTCTCTACAGGGTAAACAAACATGTTTACGTCTATTACTTCGTCGATGTTAATAATTGGGCTCAACCACCCTGTGTAAATCTGGCGAGGATAGCCATAAATGTAAATAGTACGGGCGTATTTGGTGCCAAGCCTAAAGTACGCCGCCTGGATCTCGAGCGAACTTGGCGCAATAATATCGCGCAGGGTAGTGATTCCCTTAAGGAATTCTTGTTCGATCTCTTGTTGCTCGCGAAGGCGTTGCTGCTCGGCGATATCGATCGGGTCAATTTTTTTCTTACCAAATGCCATCAGTGTGACTCCCTATCTAAATGAGGTTGCGGCGCGTTCCCCTGCCCTTTGGTCACGATCGGAGAGTTTAGGTCTTCAAAGTTGCCAAGCGGTTCACGCACGGCAGTGTCAGGGTTGTAAGCGTTGTAGTAAAGTTCGCCAAGCTCTTTAGTGTTAAGCTGGGTGGCGCGGATGCTCATTTGGATCAAGCCGTTCACTACTGTGCTCACGCGGTTTTTAATTTCGTCTTTGGCCTTCATGAACGAGTTTTCGTCTATACGGATATGCTGTTGTTTTTGCGGTGCAAATAAGTTAGATAAAAAGTTTTTGCTGCTGTTCACAGCGCTGTTCATGTCGCCCGCTGGATAGTACGGGATCACTATGAAAAAGCTCTTTTCCATAATATTAGTCTCTTGGGCGAGTGCCGATACGAAGGCTATGTAGTCTTCCATGAGTACGCCCAGTAGCATGTTGTCTTGGTCGCGGCGGATTTTGCTAAGCCGCTCCAGGTATGGGCCGATATCTACTTTTTGGGAGCGAATGCTAATCTGAATCGGAAAATACAGCGAATTTATAAATTGCTGGTACGAATATTCAACTGCTTCACGCTCGCGGTCGCTCATGAGGTCGAAGTTAATAGACCGGCAGGCCACTACGGCGCGCATGGTGCCGTCGTTCATGATTACCATGTTGTCGCGAATCTCAGAAATAAGCAGCGCATTTTGGGTGCTGTTTGGGTTCCCCTGAGGTGGTGGTGCTTGTGGTACCCCTGGTTGCCCAGGCTGCGTTGGTACATGTGATGCCTGTAAAGGAGGTAAAGGTTGCTGGGCCTGGGGCTGGGGCATGTTTTGAGGCGCCTGCTGTGGCGTTGGTTGAGCCTGATTTGGCATGTGCTGTCCCTGATTCGGTTGCATGAAACCCTAAAACCACCCTTTAAGTATGACCTAGTGCAATTTAATTATCACTTCTTCGTTTGATTTGTCGGCCAAACGATGCGCTTCGTGTGCAATCGCACTAATAGATAGGTCGTCGTTATTTGCAAGTCTAATTATATCAGGTGATACAGGTTCAGGTACAGGTTTTGCGGGGTCTGTGGTTGGAATTTGTGAAGTTTGGGGTTGGGCGGCTGCGGCTGCTTGTGCTGCCGACTGGTCGCCCATGGGCAAAATCACCCGTTGGTGCATAGAATTGGGGTATGGATTAAAATGCGGTGCTGCCACGCCGGTATCATCTGCCGGGGCGGCGGATTGGGGGTAGCTTTGGGCTGGCTGCTGTGGTGTTTGTGCCCTGGGGCCGCTGGCAATCGCTGGGCTTGGCTTAATTGAGGCTTGCGTTGATGCCTGGCGCATTTGGCTCACAACTTGCTCGCGCCGTTCTTGGTCTTTTTGGGCGATTTTAGTCGCAAAGCTTTGGGCGAGCGCGGCGTCTTCGTCGAGTACGTCAGTGGCAGTTTGGGCTTCGGCAGCGACATCTTCTTTTAAGCTGTTAGATGGCTGCGCTTGGCCTTTTAATGACCATCCCCTGGTGTCCATGAGCCGTGCAAGGTAGTCAAGGCGTTCGGTAGCTGTTTCGCCTGAGATATCTTTAGCGAGCTTCTGCTCTACTAGCTTTGGTGCAATGATTTCTACGTACGTAATAGTGCCGTCAGGGTTCCATAAGCGGAGTTTTGGCTTTAGGTAAAACCTAAGAAGCGCCAAAAGATATGTTTCCATGGGCTGCTCTTTGCGAAGTGGCAGGGCAAGAATAACAAAAAAAATAATAAACGGCAGCGGAATGATCGCCAAAAACGGCGAAATATTAATCATTAAATAGCCCACAAACCCAGAGCCAGCTGCAATACCTAAATACACAAACTGTCTAAACCCGAACGGGCCAACTAGTTTGTCCTCTGCCTCGACATCTTGCGGTACCTTATAAACTGCCATTTAGGCATTATTATACGCCAGTTACGGTACAATGTGCACCTGCTGGCGTGAAGATAAGTTTGATTACTGGCGCAGTTTTGGCCGAGAGTCTCGTTGTATCGAGACTCTCGGCCGGCCACTCCCCGAGGGGTGTGGCACTGCTACGAACGTGCCTCCTGTGGGTCTAGTTGTTCCAGCCCAGGCTGATGATGAGGCTCAAGATCCACAGGCCGATCGAAGCACAGGGCAGAATGAACGCGATCTGGAACTTCGGCTCGACCTTCACGCCCAGGGAGTTGGCTTCTTTCATCAGCAGGACGCCCTTGATCACCATGGCGATCGCTCCGATGCCGAAGTAGCCGCAGAAGAAGAGTCCGACCAGAGACGCGTAGTAGTACCACGACATGTGGCCCCTTACCTTCTCCTGCGCCGCAGCGAGCTCCTCCGGCGACATCTGCGGGCTCACGGGAGCCTGCGGGTGCTGCGGAGGGGGTGGCTGCGGCGGCAACTGCTGGATTTGCGTCTGCGGGTGTTGCTGGGGGCGCTTGCCCTGCTGAGGGGGTTGACCCTGTTGCGGGTGCTGGCGCTGACCCTGCTGCGGACCATTCTGCCGCGGCGGTTGCTGATGCCTCTGGCCGCCTCCCTGACCGCCGTTGTGCGGAGGTCGCTGCTGACCGGTGTTTTGTTGCGGCTGGTGAGGTGTCTGGCCGACTGTCGGCCCGTATCCCGTGTGCTGCGGATTGGGCGGCATCGGGATCGGTCCGCTCTGCTGCGGCGAGGGCTGCCACGGAGGCGGCTGTTGCTGCTGTTGCCAGGGCGGAAGGGCCACATTGTGGTTCGGCTGGTGCGGATTGGACATGTGCGCTCCTAGGCGGAGAGAACTTTTCGTAGCGTGTTAATTATAGTATAAAATAGATCAAATGTCAATGGTTTTACTGGTCTAAGATCCCTATGTCACAGTCCGCTAGTAAACTGCGTGGTTACAAAAAAGCAGCTGTATGCTGCTTTTTTGTAACCTTTAGGTTTATGGTCGATTTGGTCCTGTGCCCCCAGGGCCACTAGGGCCGCCACCTCTCGGAGGCCTAGAAGGCGGGGTTGAGCCACCAGATGGCATACGAGGTGTCGGATTTGGCATAGTGACAGTCCCATGAGGGATCACGAGACCGCTTGGTTGTTGCGTGAAGTTTCCGCTGATCCCAGATTGTGGCGGTGCCTGGATAACTACAGGTTGAGGTGCGGCTGGTGCTGGTGTGACAACAACAGGGGTTGGGGTTGGTGCGGGAGCTGCAGCTGCAGATGTATAGTTTGGGGGCATTTGGATTGCACCGCCAGACTTCATACTGCGCTGAATTGCCACAAAGTCGTCTACAGATACATCGCCATTGAATTGTTTAACAATGCCTTCGATAACCTCTGTTTTCTCAATGCCGCTTGTTTGATCAGCCATACGCACAATGAAATCGCGTTTAAGCTGGTCGATCTGTTGGTTAGAGACGTTCTTATTGGCTGCCTTGGCCTCAGCTGCAATATCTGCCGAATACGTTTCGTTTATGGCATCTAGGAAGTCAGTTTCCATAGACTCATCGAGCGCATCTTTGTTAAGGCCGCGAATACCGCTTTTAAGCACCTTTTTAGCCCCAGCAATACGCTGTGCCTTGTTGGCAATAGAGCTTGGTGCGTTAGGCACTCCAGGCACTGGGTTGTCTTCGAACTTACCGGTCTTGTTGTAGTACTTGCTGAGCACGCCATCTGTAACAGATGCAGTCGAGAAGTTCTTGTAGTTGTGTTTGGCGGCAGCATTACGAAGCTCGTTCGAGAAGTCGGCGTTTTCTTCGGCGCTCGCCCCTTTTAACATGCTAGAGAGGCCGCGAATGTTGTCGTCGCTGGCAATCTCTGCGTCCATAATCGAGTGCATAGAGGCAGTGGCAAGCATAGAATCAGCCCGTGCAAAACCGTTTTGGCCAATATAACCTTGTTGCTGTAGCTTCTGGTAAGCTGCTTGGTCTTCAGCTGAGACCCTTCGGCCACTGTTACCCCATACACCGCGCCGCATGCTTTCGGTAAGGTTGTCGCCTTCTCCAATTGCACTGGCCATGTTGGCGGTTAAGCCACGCTGCAGGTTGGTAATATCTTCGGCGCGTTTGGCGCGCGATTCTTTATCGAAGTGGCGGCTGACGTGTTCTTGGCCGCTTAAACCACCCATTAATGTAGACATAAGCTTAGGGTTTTTCTTATAGAGGTCAAGAGCGCCTTCCCTTGCACGAATACTTGTAACTGCTTTGCGATTAGCCATGCCTTGTTGGAACATCTGGCCATATTTGGTGTTCATGGCGCCCTTTTTACCAGCTTTTGCAGCATTGCTGGTGGCCCGTTGCAGACCCTTCATAGCTCCATTGTAGAGCTTATTCATGCCTGCGCCCGCAAATTTAAATGCAAACGGTGCGGCAATCAAAGGTAAAAGAAACGCTAACAGTGTAAAAACTGCTCTTACTGCTTCACCTGCGTGTGTATCATTCATTATTTATTTATCTCCGATAAAACTGAGCTTGCTACCTTACCTGATGCAAATAAAAGTATAAGGATCGGATACATAGCCAAAAGGCGCGCAAAGGCGCTAAACCATAGCGTAAACATTTTTTGTGTATTTGGCAAGAGTCCTGCAACAAAGGCTACAGGAGAAATGATAATCAGGAATATAATTGCGATTTGCCTCAGCAGAATGACTATTGCGGCAACAAACAATATAGCCGCACCAATAATCAAGAATATAAACATGCCAAATATAATACCCACGCTCAGTACACCTTGCGCAAGCAACGAACTCATAAGACCGGCAGGTCCAAAGTCGATCAATCTGTTAAAGAAGTCTGCGCCTATTGTTACGGTTGGGGCGCCATCTACCAGCGAGCTTATCATGAGTGATGCTGCGCCAGCCCCTAACACGTTAAATAGGTCTACTAGGAAGGCGCATACAAAGAATGAGATGTTGGTACCAATGGCAATAAGTACCAAGCGCGGCAGCAGGCGCTTAATACCGTAGTTGGTAATTCCAACAGAGGTAGCTTGCGAGAATACAATAACAAAGAAAGTCGCAATAAAGATAATGTTCGCAAAGTTACGGATGTTGTTCCATACTTCGTATAGTTTACTCGTGTTGCCTTCTTTATCTGTTGTCGTGAGTGGGTTGACGGCTAAGTATGGCTGTATAAAATTAATGATCGCCCAGTCCATTACTCCCAGAATGTTTTCTATCATCGGACAGATAATAAAAGACATTAAAATGCCTTTACCTTCACAGTTTACTCGGGCTGAGCCGTCTGCATTGGTCTCTATTGCAGTGCCCATGTATCTACCTTGGGCGGTGGAGCTTGCGCCCTCTAGTAGCACTGTTTTGCCATCTTCTACATTTACAGTCCAGCTTTTGTTGAATTTCCATGAGCTTTTACCTATGTCTGAGGTATCACAAAACACCTTAAGCAATGGGTTAATAGCGGTAAGCGCCCAGCCTGCAAGGCCGTCACAGTCGTCTGTGGTGAGTTCAAAGTTGGCAGTAACAACATATTTGCCTGCAGGGAGGTTTTCTATTTTAATTTGGCCGGCGTCGCTTATGGATGATCGTGCGGCGCTGACGGGCGGCTGTAAAGAAAGTGTGGTGTTTTCGCTGTTTACTTTAATATGGGTGCCGGCAACATCAACGTAAAAATACCCGCCTTCTACGGTGCCGGCAGCATTAGCTGGCGCAGCGAATCCCAAAACACCGACAACAGCGAGCGCGAGGCCAGCTAGCCATACAGCCGATCGTTTTGGAATAGAAAACCCAATCATTACTTACAATAATATACCACTCCCCGCGCGGATACTAGCGTTCTAGCGAGCAATTTGCGGTGTCGAAACAATCAGTCGTTTGTGGAGTTTTTCGAACACTTTTTGCGCGTCAGGTGAATCATAAGTAATCATGCCTTCCTTAAATACCCCGTTCTCTTTCGAGAGTTGGTTAACATACGGGAATAGTGCGAATGTAAACTGTTGGTCGGTGCGGCTCTGTACTGATTTTGCGGTAAATTGCAGATGGTAAACCTCGCCAGATTTAGATACTTTCGCATCCGTAATGGCTTGGTTCTTGAAGAGCGGCGTATCCGTATATAGGTTAGCGGCGTAATCCTGCATGTTTTTTGTTCCAGACGGGAATGCCCTGGCGATATTTTGCGCGAGCAAAAGGTCGGGGTTAGATGTGTCGTTTGAGCCAAGCATAGCCTTGAGCGTGCGGCTATCGGCACAAACAGACGCGTTGTTTTGTAGAAGCCATGCCATTTTATAGACACTTTCTTGGTAGTCGAACAGGAGCGCGCCTGCGATGCTTGCTGCGGAGTCGTTTTGTTCTAGGGTGGCAGCAGGTATTAGTTCGTTGCTAATAGGAGTCGGCTCGCCTGCAACTACATAACGGTAGTAGTGCGCCCAACGAGTTTGGTCGATTGGCGGTAACTGCGCTACCTCATTCAGGCTTAAGTCGGCAATTGTGCGGCGGCACTCTTCTTGCTGGATGGCGCTTAGGTTGGCATAGCTGGCGTTATAGCATTCTGCATGCAACTGAGGGGCAGCAGTCTCTGAGGCTGATTGTTGGCCAGGTACGGGCGAAGCCTCAATCCCTGGCACATGGGTGGTTGGTGTGTCTGTCTCACCAGCTGTGCATGCAGAAATTCCTGCACTAAAAACAAAAAACGCCGCAGCTTGTGCGAGGCGTTTTTTGGCGGACATTCTCCAGACATGGTCGAGCCTTGACATTAAGGTTTCCGGTAAACTATGATCATTTTCGTGTGTTACAGGCGCAGAGATGTCGTTTAGCCCCCCAGCGAAACCGATCATTTCTGCGTTTGGACCTCCTGTAAAAGATGCCCGTTCGGCAAATTGCATGTGCATATATTCCCTCCGTTTTTATGAACAGCCTTAGCTTTGGCTATTTTTACTATAAATTACAAACGCGATCGTTTAAAGGCTACCCTGTTTTTATATGGCGAAAGTTTTACGGAACAGCGCAAAGCGTGCTATAAATATAGTAGTTATAAGAAACAAAGATCGTGCATAGTCCTACGTTTAAAAAGAAGCATCGTACAGGGGTTTATCTTGCCGCTTTATTAGCGGTATTTGTTTTAATCTGCGCCCCTATTGCCGCTTCTGCCGAGGAACCAGTGAAAACACCAATTGCCGATTGCAAAACGCCCGATGGTAAAAGTGGTGTGCAGGTGGCAATCTCTGCAGGTGGAGTAAATTGTGTGCCAATTGGCGGCTCTGAACTCCAAACTAACCCCATCTTTATTTACCTATCCGCAATCCTAAAGGTTGTAGCAGGTTTGGCCGGCGTGGCCTGCGTGGGCGGATTTGTTTGGGGAGCCACCATGTATGCAACTGCCAGGGCTAACGCTGGACAGACAGAGAAAGGCCGAATGATCATGCTTAATTCTGTAATTGGCTTGCTGCTCTTTATATTTATGTTTGCAATATTGCAGTTCTTAGTGCCAGGAGGGGTGTTTACATGATACGAAGAATAATACTCAGTTTAGTTGTTGCGGCTATCTTAGCTGGCCTTGTTGTACCAGGGGCAGTAAAAGCGCAATCCTTACAGCCGCAGTTTATGGGTCTTACGGGCGGAGGTGGCGACCCTGGTTTTGGTGGTGGCGGTAATCCGAGTATCCCGGATCCACTCCCTGGTGGAGGCAGTACGCCTGGCAGTGGGACTGGCGGCGGTGGCACCCCTCCTACAAACTGTAAGGCTGGCGTAGATACCTTTTTAGGTTTTAGGACGTGGGACGCATGCCTTGAACACGACTCAAAGGGCGTGCCTCAAATAAAATCACTTGAAGATGTTGGAAAAATTGGCCTCATGGTCGTAGAGTTCTTTATTAAGCTAATTGGTTACCTTGCGGTAGGCTTTATTGTGTGGGGTGGCATAAAATATCTGAAGAGCCAAGGTGAACCAGGCGAAACCGCTGCGGCCCGCCAGATTATTACCAATGCACTTATGGGGCTAGTGCTGGCGATTTTAAGCGTTGCTATAATTCAGTTTATTGTTGGGATATTCTAAGATGGTCAGCCTACTCCAGCAGTTTGCAGCCGACACTAAAATTAACCCTTCAGATATTGGGGTGCCAAAGGTAGAGCTTACAGACAATACGCTGGCGAATGTATTTAGTGCGGTGCTCGTCTTTGTGGGTGCTATGGCTGTACTCTTTTTGCTTATTGGCGCTGCAAGGTACGTTACGGCAAATGGCGATGCAAAACAGATTTCCCAAGCTAAGAACACCATTATTTATGCGCTAGTTGGTATGGTTGTTTCTGCGTTGGCGTTTGTCATAGTACAATTCGTATTAGGAAGGATCACAGGAGTTCTAACATGAAAAAAATTACTTTTTTTGCCATCTCGCTTTGTTTGATCGCCATGGCTATTTTTACTTTTGCCACGCCGGCGCAAGCAATCGATTTGTTCCCTCAGTGCTCAAGCAACCCCGGTACGACTTTGTGTTCTGCTACGTCTGATAAACTTTTTGGAGTCGGTGGATTCTGGAACCGAATCTTAGAGACGTTTACCTTTATTATTGGCGCTATTTCGGTACTCATGATTATAATTGGCGGCATCCGCTACACTACATCGAACGGCGAACAAGCCCAAGTTACCAGCGCAAAGAATACTATTATATATTCGGTCGTAGGATTAATAGTTGCCATTATGTCGTACGGCATCGTGCGGTTTGTAATTTCTAATATTTAGTTGGAGTAAAAACGAAACCATGACTTTAGGTAAGAAAATCTCTGCGCTCCTGGCTGCCCTGGCTTTTGTTATAACTGTGCCATTAGCCGCATCGGCAGGGTCTTCTGCTGAATCATTGTGTACTGGATCTGGCGGAAAATTCGTTGGTGGTACCTGTACTAATAATCCAGACAGTCTCAACACGCAACCTTCGGTCATGACAACAATTAAAAACGTCACAAACCTACTGGTGTTTGTTGTTGGCGCTATCGCAGTGATTATGATTATCATCGGAGGCATCCGTTATGTTACTTCCGCTGGCGAGCAGGCAGCCATTACTGGCGCAAAAAACACAATTTTGTACGCGATTGTTGGTGTGATTGTTGCTATCGCCGCCTATGCTATAGTCAACTTTGTAACCACATTCGTTAAGTAGGTCTAGGCAAACAAATTACAAGTGGTAAAATAAAAGTATATAAGGAGAAAAAACCTACATGAAAGTAGCTCTTAAACGAATTGGCCAAGCACTAATGCTTACGCCAGCCCTCGCACTCGCACTTAGTCTGAGTGCACCCGCACCTGCTTTAGCTGAGACAGACTGCAACTCACAAGCAACCGTACAGACCGGCCCTAACAGTGGTGCCGCCTGTGCAAAACCTGCTGCTGGAGCAACCAACCTTTTTGGTGCCGGCGGTGTATTTGTAACCGTAACTAACATACTGTTGTTCGTTATTGGTGCAATCGCAGTTGTAATGTTGATCGTCGGCGGTATCCGTTACGTCGTTTCTGCTGGCGACCAAAACGCTGTTACGAGTGCAAAAAACACAATTTTGTACGCGATAATCGGTATTATTGTTGCGTTCCTTGCCTACGCTGCTGTTAACTTTGTAACTGGCCAGCTTAAGCCACCTGCAACGACTGCCGTTCCAACATCCACGAGTTCGTTGGGTTAGCATAAAAGCACATACTGTATAAAAAGAACCGCTTTCAGATGAGGCGGTTCTTTTTATGTCTTTATGCAGCCTGTCTGCACTACTCGCTATCTTGATTGGGCAGCGCAACATAAGCTATAAAAAGACCAACCCATAAATTAGGGTTGGTCTTTTTATGTGTCAGCTCGCGAGATTTACATAATCTCTATTTTGCGTGCTTGCTCTTGCTTGATCTTTACAAAGCTAATAGTAAGTACGCCGTCTTTAAGTACGGCTTCGACTTCTTCTTCTTTAACTTGCACAGGTAGTGCAATTGTGCGCGAGAACGGTCCCCAATAGCATTCTTGCAAATGCCATTGCTCTGCTTCTTCTTCGTCGCTTGTTAGCATACCGCTGATCGTTAAAATACCATCAGAGATACTTACATCTAAATCTTGTTTATTAACACCTGCAGTCCTGGCTTTGACAACCAATTTTTCTTTAGTCTCAAAAACATCGACTGCGAGTTGACCTACAGGCTGTTCTTCTTGCCAGCTTTCCTCAGTGACAGTAGTAGTCGCATCATCACCCACCTGTGCTGCGTCGTCATCACCCAAGAAGGCCGCGGCAAGTTCATCTTCCATCAGCAAATCGTCATTTTGCTTCTGTCCTCGTGCCATTATTGCACTCCTCCACTTCCTCTTCTTTTGGCTCACATGGTTACTTGTAGGCTAATTATAGCCGAAAGGGGCAAACTATGGCAATATTATAGTCAAAGGAAGTAAAAATGACATCGTTACTCGAGAAGATGGTTGCTATTTTAGCACCGCACCATTGCATTATATGTAGTAGAGAAGACAACATCATTTGCGAAAATTGTTTATATAGTGAACAAAAATTGTTATCGCCCACGTGCTGTATATGTGCCACGCCAACTGCTGATTGGCGGGTGTGCGCAAAATGCCGAGTTAATGCAGAGCTAGGGTATATCTGGCCAGCGAGTGAATATTCGGGTGCGGTAAAGCAGCTTCTACACCTTTTAAAGTACGAACGGGCCAAGGCCGCGCACCAACCATTAGCGGCACTCATTGAAGATACTATGCCGTTTGGTGAATGGCTGCTTGTACCGGTACCAACTGAACCTAGGAGGATAAGGCAGCGTGGTTACGACCAAGCCCACCTTATTGCCAAGCGCGTAGCGCAATTGCGGGCCCTTCCCTACTCGCAGGTGCTTTTTCGTGTTCAACGTGCGCGGCAGGTGGGTGAAAATCGTGTTCAAAGGTTAGCTCAGGCTGATGGTATGTTTGCTGTGTCGCCGCACGTTAATGTAAAAGGTGCAAAAATTGTACTCATAGACGACGTGTGCACCACGGGCGCAACGCTCACCGCCGCGGCCAAAGCACTGCATGCTGCTGGCGCGGCAGAAATCCACGCCTGCGTTGCCGCCTGGCAGCCTCCGCGCAGGTAGTTTATACTAAAAGCAGAATATAAGGGTGCTCAGTATGTCGAGGCTTCCAACGCCAGGTGGTGATGCAAATGCATGGGGTAACGTTTTAAACGACTACTTGGGCGTGGCCCATGCCAGTGACGGCAGTCTAAAGCCGGTCGCCCGTACAACGCTCGACAGTGGCGTGCAGGCTTCTTTAGCGGCAGCAGATGCCAGTGTTGCGAAAGGTTCGCTCGTTGTGAGCGTGAAGGACCATGGCGCGCTTGGCGATGGAACAACAGATGATACTACCTCAATCCAGGCAGCTATAAATGCTGCGGGCTCGCAGTCGGTGGTGTATTTTCCGGCTGGAACGTATATTATTAGCGCCCCACTTTCTTTGGCGTCTGGTGGAGCTTATATTGGCAGTGGGTGGTCATCTGTCATTAAACAAAAAAATGCCACAAACTTAACGCGCTTGCTGCAATGGAGTAGCGCGGCGTCTAATTGCTTACTTGCGGATATTATGGTTGACGGCAACAGAGCCCAAAACGCCAGTGCAACCTGTTATGGTGTGTATGGTTTTGCGCTGCAATATTCGGTACTACGCAATGTCCGAGTGCAACAAGTAAACGGTGACGGCTACCGGTTAGACGGCTCAAGCGGTGGGTTTGCTAACACTAGTTCTACTGTGCGTTTAGCTGAATGCTGGGCGTACGGTAACTCTAACAGCGGCTTAGTGGCCACAAGTTTTGCGGCAGATATACATGTTGATGGTGGTGACTACGGGTCTAACGGGGGCTCGGCCATTACCTACCAGGCCGGATCAAGCACCGTGCGTAATGCAACTCTGTGGGGTACAACTGGCGGCCCAGGGCTGCTCGTGGGCGGGCCATCCAACCAAATTACGGGTTGTAATATAGAGGGCAACAGCCAACAAGGTGTGGTCGTGAACCAATTCGGATCGTACACATTAATGAGCGGGTGCAAAATTTACGATAATTCCCAAGCCAGCAGCGGCACCTACGACAGCGTGTATATAAATGGCGTGAGCGGCCAGATGGTAACTGGTGTTATGCTGCGGGATTGTTTTATTTACTCTAGTATTTTGGCGGGAGGAGTGGTGCAGGCGCACGCAATTAACCTGGGCGCAGATCATCAGCGCTGTTCATTTATTGGCAACACGGTTGGTTTTGCCGGTAGCCAGGCCAGTTGGGCGCCATCGAATACGCTTATTAATGGATTTGGACAGACAGACCACTGCGAGGCCAACCCAGGGTTCAACCCCGTTGGCCCTTTGTTTAACTACCCTATTCCGGCAAGCGGGACGCCGTTTACAAACCCATGGGGAGTGCCGGTTACAGTGTACGTAAATGGTGGTACTGTCACAGCAATTTCTGTAAATAATACAACCACTGGAATAATCGCTGGCTCTATACAGCTTGGGCCGAGCCAGACTATCACGCTTACCTACTCTGTTGTTCCTACGTGGACGTGGTTTGGATTATAGCGCCTTCATTGCGGATTGCTACCTAAGAAAAAGCCCCACATAAGTGAGGCTTTTTCCATGGTACACCCGACAGGATTCGAACCTATGACCTTTGGCTCCGCAAGCCAACGCTCTATCCGTCTGAGCTACGGGTGCATGTTGCAGCCCCAAAGATGTATTACTACGTCTTCAAAGCTGCACCTTGAACTAGAAGGTACCTTCTGTATTTATACAGAACAGAAACGACTATATCACAGATTGCGAAGGGTTAAAAGTGTAAACGGCGCATTAATGCGTCGATTGGGTCGGGATCTATATCTTGCAGAGGTAAATGAGCGCCTAAAATATCTACGATTTTTTCGCCGTCTTCTTCGCCAAAGTACATGGTGATTGCCGGCATAAAGCGCTTTACAGGTATGAGCATAATCGAAAAGAATGCATCTTCGGCGACAATTCCAAAGGCACGGAACTCGGATAATTCGTAGGTGGTGTCGTCTACCTTAAGTGCTTGGTGGGACAGGCTATAATGCTTGGTCTTAGGTTGTCGGAATGCAAAGAAACCAAAGGCAACGGCCATTACAACGGCGAGTGCGGTGAATGTCCAGGCTTGTAATAAAACAGAGACGGCAATAATTGCCGCAACGATAATACCAAAGATAATAATCCAACCCGCGCTTTTGGAGCGGTGGATATATTCTGATGCCTCCCAATCTACAACAGCCTCTGGGTTAACCGGCGCATGGATAGGAAGATTGCCATCGTCAGCAGAGTCCGCGTTGTACTGCGGTGTTTGTGTGGGGCGGTAAAACCCTTGTTGTCCCCCGTTTTGCTGCTGCGGTTCAGGCTGCATGTACGTAGTATAACATTCGGTTTGGCATAGCGGTATACCGTTTATAAGAACAGATGTGGTACAATACCTAAAAAGTTACGGAGAGGTGTCCGAGTGGTTTAAGGAAACGGTCTTGAAAACCGTCGTGCCCGCAAGGGTACCCAGGGTTCGAATCCCTGCCTCTCCGCCAGAAATTATTAAAACGACAGTCGCATTAGGCTGTCGTTTTTGGTATGCGTAAGGGGCGCTCTGCCGTACAAGGCATGCACGGCAAGCGCGCGCTCCAGGTTACTCAGCGTTTATTTCGGCAAGGATGTGCTGGTAGGCGGTATCTGCCAGCATGAGCGGCGATGAAAAGTATCGTATAAGTCCGCCCCTGGTGATTCCACACACACGAGTGACGCTTGCCGGATTGACAGGTTCCCCGCTAAGAATTTGAACTGCCGCCGCATATACCAACCTGTCGTAGGTTTTTTTACCCACCCCGTTCAGGTTGAGCGTGAGTGGGCGTGGTGGCGCGGTGCTGGCTTTGTTTGATAGGTGGCTGTGGTAATGGAATAGGACGTCCTTAATCGGCATATCAGGATGTTCGGCGAGTACCAGAAACAGAGTGGTCAGATTTTGCAGGTAGGCGTTTTGCCACTCGACATACTCCTGAAGCTGCGCACTCAGGTGCGGGTACATACTTGCAATATGAGCCGCAAACTCCTGTTGCGCGAGCTGTACGTTTCTAAGGAGTGTCCGACGGATATCGCCTAGCTCAGCAAGATCGGCGTAGTCCATTTAACCTCGCTTACAACACATTCGCTGCGGTGTTACTGTGTAACCTTAGAACATGGTAATTATAGCTTAGAGGTGGGGTGCACTGGTAGGTTTTATTGTCCTCGTTTTTTTACTCGCGTAACAGATTATTTTCTGGTACAATAACACCGGTTACCCGCATTCGCGGAGGAGTACCCAAGTGGCTTAAGGGGACGGTTTGCTAAATCGTTAGACTGGAGCAATCTGGTGCGAGGGTTCGAATCCCTCTTCCTCCGCCAAGAAAAATAGACAGTGCTATACTGTCTATTTTTCTTGGGCGAGGATTTGGCAATATCATTGCCTCAATGCTATTTTTAGGGGTGCGAACTTTAGTAAGGACGGTCTTACAAATGAGCGATGAGTTCCCTGAAGGCGCCGTGCGGCTCGGCTACGAGGCGTTTTGCGAGGATCCAGGCCTCCTGGCTGGTTTTGAGTGCGCATTGCAGGATCGTGGTTACCAGATCAGGGTATTTAGAGAGGAGCGGTTTGGTCCAAAAAGAAGCCAAATTTTGGAACATGGCGGCTACCTGCGGTGGGCCACTAAAGATCCGCAGTACCAGTGCAACAGCTGCGGCCACATAAATCAGCGTGCGGTGGTGTGCGATGGGTGTAAGCAGGTGATGCTCCAGGACGGACAGCTGCGGTTTAGACTGGTCGTTACGCACAACGACAGCTTGTTTGATTTGTGGCAGGCTCCGCCGCACGCGCTGTTTGTGCCAATCTACGAGCCGTACTTGTGGGCGCCTCTCGTGGAATCACGGGCGGTGGCTTGCCGGCTGGTGAGTGTGTCTTACCTGCCAACGCTGCCGTACGCCTTGCAAGAAAACGATTTTGACCTGCGGGTGCAGCTCATGAAAGCGTTTTTGGAGCGTTACACCCGCTGGGATGCCGATCGCCTCCTTAGCTTTACCGCTAAGGCTCCAAGAACAACGCGCGGCCTTATGGCCGCCGTGATCCAGTTTTGTAGCGTCTGACCTTGTTCAAGTTCGGCTAGCGGGGGTGTGTCTGTACACCCCCGCCCCGCCTACACCGCTTCGTGCAGGTGGTTGGTCCAGAGCTCGATGAACGTGGGAGTCAGCATTGCAGGGTGGTTGTCTACCAAGTCCCTGACCTGCTCGAGGCTTCTGGTTCGCAGCTCAGCAATGTCTTTTTCGCTGAACAGTCGGGGAACTTCTGATGTCATGCGGTAACACGTGGCCTTTATGTGTACGCCGTCTGGAAGCTGCAGCATTTTTTCGCCCAGCAACTCTGGAGTCGCCCTCTGAAAATGTAGCTCCCGCTTGAGTCCCCTAGTTGCAGCCCCTAGCGCCGATTCGTCTACCCGCACGATTGTAGCCATGGTGGTGCCCCACCGGTACGGGTACAGATTGGGTAGATCCTCTCGTTGAGGGATCTGGGCCATTACCAGTTTTTTGTCTGGCGTGATGAGCTGCACGAACACCGTGTGGTGAATGTCTGTGCGTTTGTTGAGCTCTTTGCGTGGTTTGGAGCCAACAACCTCCCCTTCTTTGTTGAGAATGACAACCAGTTCATCTTGATGTCCCATAATTTAAATTATAGCGGCATGCGCGGTGAGTCGGGAATAATTGTAGAGCGACGCCGTATAAAGATCGTTGTAATCCACACAACTCCACTTGTTATCAGGGCAGATCCGGCATATAGCACAACGACAATGCCTATATCTGGAAGTATACGCTGCACGAGTGGCGTTAATAGAGCAGCTTGGCTAGGACCCGCACCTTGTAGTGAGGAAAGGTCTGCGCCACTGCCAAAAATCCACAAAGCGCCACCTAGTACGGTCCAAATAGCGGCATGAATGCATAACCGGCGGCCTACTGCGCCAAGCGCGAGTAATTTATTGTCTGACGCCAACACATACAGCGCGCCACACACCACGATTATTAGGGGTAGCGCCCAAACAGCCGTGTTCATTAGCGCCACGATTCCAGGCAGCGAACTGGCATTGGGAACAGAAATAAAGCTTTGCACACTCTGAGGTGTAATGGGGGCGTTTAAAAAGTCGCTGCTTTCGGGAATCTGTGAATACTGGCTTGCCAGTTTTTTAGCGTCGTACCCTTGGGGAATACAGGTTGGGCTTTCTGAAGGCGCAATGCGCATAGTACAGGCAGGCAGGTTAGCAAACTTAGCCTCGAGTTCTTTTTGCAGGTTAGCGCTGTAATCGGCACGCTTGTCTTTTACAGGAATCGAAAACGAGATATCTTTGGTCTTGCCATGAATCCAGTCGTACGTTGCCTGAACAATTGTTTCTGTTTGGCGCTGAACGTAGCCAGGCGTGAATGTAGCTACCATGGCTTTTTGCAAGTCGTCTTTGCTGGCTGCGCCTGTATTTTGACCGGTAGAAAACGTAATTACGGTGGGAAGTGCTTTTTGGTAAATGCCACTCGTAGCTAGCCAGTTTTTGGCGGTGTCGGCGCTCAGGATGGTCGCAAGCAGTACAGCCACGAGAATCCAGGTAGAAAACGCCGAGTTCATGATAAGCGTCAATAACCAGCGGCTCAAACCGCGCAAAAAAATCATACCAATATTGTAGCAGCAAAATGTTAGGGCAACTATGCACACATCTGTTACAATAGTGCAGTTAGATTGGAGAGGTGTCCGAGTGGTTGAAGGTGCCGCTCTCGAAAAGCGGTGTGGCAGGCAACTGTCACCGAGGGTTCGAATCCCTCCCTCTCCGCCAAAGTTATCGTAAAAGAACGTCCGTTCAGGGGCGTTCTTTTATTGTGCAATTTTTACTACCGTTTTTTGTGTATGAGTCGCACAATTTAGGGGTAAACAGGAGTGCGGTTATGGCAAAATATAGCCCAAAAGCGAGCAAAAAGGTAGAAAAGACAATGCACGAAATGAAAAAGGGCACGCTTAAAAGCGGCAGTGGCAAAAAAGTAACGAGTAAAAAACAGGCTGTGGCAATTGGTTTGAGTGAGGCCCGCAAAGAAGGGGCGAAGGTGCCAAAGAAGAAGTAATTGGCTTTTTGTCTTTTAAAAATCCCAAGCACCTGGCCTTGTCTGTAAAGACCGTGTGACGGCACAAGAGGTGCCGTCACACAGCGGGAAACGCAAGCCTTTACAGACAAGGCCAGGTGCTTGGGAATTTAAGATTGTAGTGCCATACTACGTACTATGCAGCCATCTATTTTTACCCGAATCATAAACGGCGAATTGCCTAGCCATAAAGTGTACGAAGACGACCGCACCCTAGCCTTCTTAAACATTTTTCCGTCGGTGCCTGGCCATACGCTGGTTGTTCCAAAAGCGCAGGTATCTAACCTGCAGGATTTAGCATCCGAAGACTACACCGCGCTTATGAACTCCGTTAAAAAGGTAATGCAGCGCATGAGCAAGGTATTTGGTGACGACCGACGAGTGTGCTTAAAAGTGATTGGTTTTGATGTGCCGCACGCACACGTGCATGTTATTGCCTGCCGCGATGCAGCAGACTTTAGGAAAGAAGAAAACAAGGCTAACCCGCCAAGCCAAGATGAGCTGGCCGCAACAGCAGACCGATTGAGGTTTTGAAGCACATTACTTTAAGTGCTAATTGACATAACAACAACATTGTGCTAACGTTTAATTAACAAAAGCGTAACACAAAAACATGCGAATCAATCCTATTGCACCTTTAAGCATTATCATAGCTGCCTCTGTAATTTTAGCGAGCATCCACGTAGGTCAGGTGGTTGGCGCATTAGGCCAATCGCTTGATGACGTTAAAAAAATCTCCCATGAAGACGTTGCCTCAAAGGCTGTGCGCGATTTGCACCACCATTCCGATAAATCTGGAGCCCAGTTCATAAAAGATGTAGGCGACCAACAGTTTGTAGACAATCGTTCACTACGGTTGGGGCGCGACAAAAAAGAATCACTGCGCGAACGCTTGGCCGCTAAGTGGCAACGTGCCCTCGAAGAGCTGTCTTTACTGGTCCACCACTCGTAGGCTACGTTGGTTTGATAACCTCTAGTTCGCGGGCGAGTTGTTGCTCTATTGCCTGCTGCTCGGCTAGTTGCGAGCGGGTTTGCTCAACAATGTGGGCAGGTGCTCGGCCGACGTAGTCTTTGTTTGTAAGGCGGTTTTGCAAGAGTTCAATCCCCTTTTGTACCTCTGTAAGTCGTGCCTGCAATTTAGCTTGATGCTCTTGCAACGTACCGGCATTAATATCTAGCCATGCTTGGTGCTTAGCGACGGCAAGGCGCATTCCCCTCCCCTCCCCTACTTGTTGCACAGCTTTGGTGTTTGCGAGCTGCGCTATGAGGGTTTGGTTGTCGTGAATGAGCGCATCGTTTGTGTAGAGTAATGTTTGCTTGCCTTTACCTAAACTGGCGATCACAAACCTTACCTCTGTTATTAGCTGTTTGAGTTGCTCAAATTCTTTAGCTTTAGAAGGGCTATACGTTGCTTGTTTGGGCCACGAGCTATGAATGAGTAGCGACTTTTCCCATTGCAGTGTTTGCCAAATAGTTTCGGTAACAAATGGTGCGAACGGATGGGCAATAGTAAGGATTGTCTCTAGCGTGTACGCAAGCACGCTTGGGTTCACGTTTGACTTGCTGGCTTCTATGTACCAGTCAGCTACATCGTCCCAGATGGTGTGGTATGCGAGTTCGCAAGCCTCTGCGTAGCGGTGCGACTCTATAAGTGTACCGATTTGTGCGCTAGCCGTGTTTAGTTGCTTAAGCACCCAGTGGTCAGCACTTGTTTTGGGTTGAGGTGCGCGGTCCTTGTAGTCGTTGCCGAGCTTGCTTTCTATGAACCTGGCCATGTTCCAGAGTTTGTTGCAAAAATTGCGGCCGGCAATGATTGTGGCGGTCGAAAACGCTTGGTTCACTCCTGCGCTGCGGTTGGCGAGCAGGCCCATCCGCAAGGCGTCGGAGCCGTATTCTTTTACCATTTCTTGGGGGTTGAGCACATTGCCTTTGCTCTTGCTCATTTTTAAGCCGTGCTCGTCGAGCACCAAACCATGCAGATACACCTGTTTAAACGGTACTTTGCCAGTGCGGTAAAGCCCTAGCATAATCATGCGAGATACCCACGGGAACAAAATGTCACCGCCTGTTTCCATCACAGATAACGGATAGTAGTCTGCAAGCGCACCGCCCTGTAAATAATCGGTGGTTATAAATGGCCATTGGCCAGAGCTGAACCAGGTGTCAAAAGTGTCTTCTTCGCGGTGGTAGGTTACGCCGTTCAGATCGATCGTTTTTTGGTCTACCCTTGTGTCGAAAACCCAGTCTGTGTGGTCGTTGCTGCTTTGGAACGCCGGAATTGGTATACCCCATGGGATCTGGCGGCTCAGGTTCCAATCTTTTAAGTTCTTAAGGTAGTTAACTAGTACTTTGCCCTTATTTGCAGGGACAAAGGTTATGTCCCCTGCCTCGATTGCTTTGATTGCTTGTTCTGCCAAAGGTTTAACCTTAAGGAACCACTGGTCTTTTATGAGTGGTTGAATAGCGGTACCGCATTTGTAACAGTGACCAACTGAATGAACGTAGTCTTGTTCGCCCCGCAGTTGGTCTTGCGTTTTAAGGGCCGTCAATATTTTGTCACGGGCTTCTTTTATCTCGAGACCAGCAAATTCTGGCGGGCATTCACCGGTCATTTTGCCGTCCATACCAATTACCTCTACAATCGGTAGGTTATGGCGCTCCCCTATCTCGAAATCTGTTGGATCGTGCGCGGGGGTCACCTTAACGGCACCAGTGCCAAAGGTTGGGTCTATGGCTTCGTCACCCACAATTGGGATTTCGCGGTTTGTAAGAGGAACCCACACACGGTGTCCAATTAGGTGCTTGTAGCGCTCGTCGTTAGGGTGGACAGCAATTGCGGTATCGCCTAAAAGTGTTTCTGGGCGGGTTGTGGCAACGACTACCTCCCCTATTTTATCTACTAATGTGTAGGCAATGCTCCATAGTTTGGATTTTTCTTGACGATGCTCCACCTCTATGTCTGCGAATGATGTTTGGTGTTTGGTGCAGTAATTTACGATTCTTTCGCCACGGTAAATAAGGCCGTCGTCCCACAGCTTTTTGAATGTGTCGTATGCAGTGTGGACTACCTTGGCGTCTAGGGTGAATGTAAGATTATTCCAGTCAGTACTTGCTCCCAGTTCGCGTAGTTGGATTTCCATGTTGCCACGCTGCTGTTCTACAAAGTCCCACACCATCTGGTATAAGGAGTCACGTGAAAAAGTAAAGCGCGTTTTGCCCTGAAGTTCAAGACCTTTTTCAAAAACCACCCATGTTTCAAAACCGGCGTGGTCGGCGCCAGGTAGGAATGTCGTAGAAACACCTTTGAGCCGGTGGTAGCGCACGGCTGCGTCTTCTATAGCAATTGTTAGTGCGTGCCCTACGTGCAGGTTGCCGTTGGCGTTTGGCGGCGGCATTGCAATGCTGAAGTATCCTTTTTTTGGATCACCTTTTGGCGCAAAAGCATTACTCTGCTCCCAGAGAGTGTAAATGCGTGGTTCGTATGCTTGGGGGTCGTATGTTTTTGCGAGTTTCATGATAGTCGTAAGGTAAGGTTTCACACGAAAATGAACCAGGAAGCAGCCGCTCCTAGCTAGAACAAATATCGAACTTTCCTCACCTTTTTGTTTTCGGGTTTTAGTATAGCACAGAATGGCAAGGGAGTAGTGAAATAGAGAATTCTGTGGTATAAACGAACTAAAGGAGCATAAGCAATATGGCAACATCTTCGTCTAAACCAAAAACAAAAAGCGGCCAAAAGTTACTACCAGCAGGGGGGGCGCACATTTCGTTCCGCCGGTTGTTGATCGCAACGTCGGTAGCGGTAAACATTGGGTTTATTGTGTTGTGGTTTTCGCTTGCGGCAACTCATTCGCTCGACGGTTTATTTATGGCAAATGGCCTAGAACGGTACTGTTCGCGCGATAACGACGATAAGTTTGTAGACACACAACCAAAAGTTAAGTACCTACGCGAGTACGTATGTGACGCACCAGATGCAGACCCTTACTTTAAAGAGGGTCTAAAGAAATACTATGAAGCTAAAGGTATTCCTACGGCTAGCCGCGAATAACCTACATAGAGAGGCTGGGTATAACCTGTAGCTTGTAAGGGTCGCATGCGTCATGGTTTTGCGCCTTGTAGTAGGCGAGCGTGGCAACCATAGCGGCGTTATCTGTACACAAAGAAGGGGCGGCATAGTTGATAGCAATCGGCAGCCGCTCTTTTAATTGGCGGCGTAATTCTTGGTTGGCTGCTACGCCACCTGCAATAACCACAGAAGTAGGGGAGTGATCATGGAATGCGGCCACGGTTTTATCTACAAGCGTCTCTACAGCTATACGTTGAAACGAGGCGGCAAAATCATTGCGCTGTGAGGCTGTGAGAAGCCCTGCAAGCTGCGTAGACGGGTAGTCGTGTGGTTTATTGCATTCGGCTTGTACACGGCGTAGGACGGCCGTTTTAAGGCCAGAAAAGCTAAAATCGTATTTTCCACTTAATTTAGCTTTTGGGAAGCTATAAGCTAAGGGGTTTCCTTGCAAAGCAGCTTGGGCAATGCTGGGGCCGCCAGGGTAGGGGAGTCCGATTACTTTGGCGACTTTGTCGAATGCTTCGCCTACGGCGTCGTCTTGTGTTTGGCCCAGTAAGGCGTAATCACCGTGGCCGCGGAACAACACTAGTTGGCTGTGCCCGCCGCTTACAATAAGCGACAGCATGGGGAACGTAGGCTGGGGGTCCACCAAAAAGTTGGCGTACACATGCGCCTCGACGTGGTGTATCGGGTAGAGCGGTTTGTTTTTAAGAATGGCGAGCGTGCGCGCAGCAAGCGATCCAATAAGCAGTGAACCAATAAGGCCTGGGGCGTAGGTGACGCCAATTGCATCTATGTCGTCCCAGGTGGTACTGGCCTCTTGAAGGGCCTGTTCTATTACGGGCAAAATAACTTCTATGTGGCTGCGGGCGGCCACCTCTGGGACTACGCCGCCAAATGCTTTATGGATATCGATTTGGCTTAACACTACATTGCTTAAAAGCTCACGGCCGTCTTTAACGACCGCGGCTGAGGTTTCATCGCAACTGCTTTCTATGCCAAGAATAATCATAAGGGGTAGTGTAGGGGATTAGCCGGGGATCGGCAAGTGATATGTTTGCAGGTTAAAATGAAGGACCCGCCAGCCACCACAGGGGTGACTGACGGGCGGTCTTCACAGCACGCAACTAGAAAGTGCCGCGGGCGAAGGCGATCGCCATCGCCGAGCGGCCTTCCAGCGTCGGGTGAGCCGTCGACCAGGGGTCGGCAGGGTTCGGCTGGTAGAACCACGACCTCTTGCCGTCACACAGGCTGTGCCCCTTGAACTGTCCGCTCGCGTCGACCGCGCGGAAGTTGTTCCGCTTGGCCCACGCGGTGATCTTGTTGTTGAGCTTGTCCTGGACCACGTTGCCCAGCTCCAGCTCACCGCGGTTCAGCCAGGCAGCGCATCCGGGCGGAGTGCTGCGGCTGTCGGTCGGCGGCAGGACACGCGGGTACAGCTGCACGACCACGCGGGCCTTGGGAGCCCGCTGCTTGATCTGCGTGGACACGGCGTCCAGGCTGGAATCGAGCAGGCGGATGGCCTCGAAGCTGTCGGCGGGCATCGGCGTCTGGTCACAGTTGTACTGCAGGAAACAGCCCAACAGCTTGCCGAACAGCGCGTCGTTGCCGCTGATCATCAGGTAGATGCGGTCGACGTCGGGCGGCAGCTGCGTGATCTGAGCCGGTTCGTTGTACTGGCCGACCGTGGTCATGTTGGCGGTGGTTGCGCCCGAGCAGCTGGCGTCCGCCTTGATTTCGATCCACCTGGTCATGGCCAGCAGCCGGACCGGAGAGGTAGTGCTGCGATGGCACTTGTTGGACTCGGTGTCGGTGCCCGGAAGGTACGGACCGGCTTCGGTTCCGCCCTGGCCACTGATGAACGAGTCGCCCGCGATCGCCGCAGACAGAGGCGCCGTAGCCGACGCGCTCGTGCCCGAGACCAAAACGAGCGCCAGCGCAGTAAGCGCGACGCCCCTCTTGTAGAACCTCAAGATTGTCTCCATTTCTCCTCGACGTGCTGCCGAAGATCGCCTAACATTGTATAATAAAACTATGCAAAATGTAAAAAATATTGTTAAAAAACTTTTACCAAAGAACGTCCGCTATACCGTGGCTAACTTTTATCATCTGTTAGTGGCTGTAGCGGCGAATATTCGCTACGGGTTTCCATCGCACAGCGCGCAGGTAATTATGGTGACGGGCACCAATGGCAAAACCACCACTGCGTCTATGATTGCCGAAATGCTGCGGAACGCCGGCCATGTTGTTGGAATAAATACAACAGCTTATTGCAGGATTGGCGATGAGATCGTAGAGAAATCAAGCAGCCGCACCCTAGAAGACATATTTGAACTCCAGGCTATGTTCGCCAAAATGAAACGCGCTGGCTGCGAATACATTGTGCTTGAGGCTACCAGCATGGGTTTGGTCCAGCATCGGCTGTGGGGGGTGCCGTGCGACGTTGCGGTCATGACTAACCTTACCCAAGACCATCTTGACTACCACGGTACCATGGAGCGTTACGCAGCCGCCAAAGGCACGCTTTTTGAGCGTAAGCCAAAGCTAGTGGTACTAAACCGCGACGACGAATGGTTTGAATTTTTTAACAAGTTCGAGGCCGACGAGCGCAAGGTAACGTACGGTGTTGCAAAAGACGCAACATTTAGGATTGCCGAGGCAGACATGAACCAATCTGGCAGCGATGTAAAAATTAAGGTAGAGGGACGCCACGATTTTGCGTTTCATACCAACCTGCCGGGTAAGTTTAACGTGTACAACGCGACTGCGGCAGCGGCAGTTGGCTGGTATTTGCTACTCGAGCCAGAGCAGATTGCCAAGGGCTTGGGTTTATTGGCCATGGTGCCAGGCCGCATGGAACGCGTAGATGAAGGCCAGCGGTTCGAGGTAATTGTAGATTACGCCCACACGCCCGACGCGCTTAAAAACGCACTCGAGACAGTTAAAAACCTTACAAAAGGTAAGGTGTGGCTGGTGTTTGGCGCAACAGGCAACCGCGACAAAGCTAAACGCCCGCTGATGGGGAAAATTGCCGCCGAGTATGCAGACAAAATTGTGTTAACAGACGAAGAGCCATACAGCGAAGATCCTGCAAAGATTCGCCAGGCAATAATGGAAGGCATTGTTTCGGGTGGTGGCGAGTCTAAAACAACAGAAGTGGCAGACCGCGCCGAAGCTATAAAAAAAGCTCTTACAGAGGCACGGCCACGCGATACGGTAATTATTACCGGTATGGGCCACGAAAAAGTGCGCATGGTAGGGGGCAAGGCCCTCCCGTGGAGCGATGTAGACACCGCGCGCCGTTTATTAAAAGACAAATAATTGCAACAGCGGCCCAGCAGTGGGAGACATGGCGTCTCCCACTGCTGGGGTGCATCACCTGTCGCCGAAGATGGGGCGGGTCAACGGCACGAAGACCTTGACGTACTTGATGCAGCGCCGCCGCGCCAGGTCGGACAAAGCTTGCTCGATGCGCGGCATCAGTTCATGCGGCCGCTCCGGGAATACCGCACAGATGTGCGGAAACGCCGCGATCTGACCCAGCAGATCCTTCAGGCTCATCAGTTTGGTCCGCTTGGTGGGCGCGAGCATCCGGAATGCGTAGTACACCAGGATCATCAGGCTGTACTGCGCGGCTTCGTCGCCGTGATTGGACGCCGGTGGGGAGGGCAGGCCAGACTGTCGCATGCCCACGCTTACGGCCAGGTTGAGAGCCCACTCGCCATCTCGGCACCCTTGGTCGAGCGCCTCGCCGATCAGCCGGTGGGCCTCTGTAGTCCCAAGGCGTTTCGTGAGCTCCTTCACGTCAGGGTCTTGGTGAAGCGTCGTCACCACCTGCGTGTGCGTCATTTGCTCACTGATCAGAAGGTTGTCCATCGCGATGTACACAGCCTTCTTGAGCGAGTCCAGGTCAACCGGTGGCACTGTTTTCCTCCGTTTGGTGAGAAAATGGTCAGATAATGCTTGTCTTTTATAACATAATTTTTTTATTTTGTCATGTGTTGAGTATATTTGGTATCATAAGTAGTACGTATGGGGGCAATAGATATTCTAACGGCCAAAACGCGCGCGCAAGCAGCTGCAATGGCTCACCGGTGGCCAGCAAAAAATATGCAGGTTATTTTGGTGAGCGGAGCTGACGGTAGTGAGCTGACTGTTGCGGCGCTGGCCTTTATGTTGCGGACCCACGGCCAAAAGGTTGGCAGCGTTACGTCGCAGTTTATAGAGATCGCGGGCGAGCGGGCCGAGGGTAGTGACCAAGCAGATGTGCTTGGCGATCCGTTCCGAATGCAGGCGTTGCTCGCACAAATGCGGCGGGCAGGCTGCCAAACAGTCATTATAGAGGTGTTGCATCAGATGCCCCCGCACGGCTTTGCTGGCATTCAGCCTACAATGGTGATCTCGCGCCGGAACGGTGACAGCCGGTTGCCCGAATCGTACTCTGCAGGCCGCAAAGCACTGTGGCAGAGAATGCTTAACTTGCATCCCAAGTTTGTTGCGGCAAACCGCGACGACCCAGCATATGTGTCTAGCACAGCCCAGGCAGAAATCACTACCATGACATTTGGCGCGCACGAAAAAGCCGAATGTCGCATTACGCAGGTTGATATGCGCCCCAAAGGCTGCCTGGTTACACTTACGGTAGACCATCAGACAGAGCTAAAGCTGGCTTTTGCCGCCACAGGTAAAACGGCTATTTATAGCTTTGTGGCTGCGGCCTCAGCTGCATATTTGTTGCATGTGCCGATTGGAATCATAGAAAACAGTACATTGGCGTTGCCGCACAGCCAAGGGGTGCTGCAATACGCCTCGGTAGAGCGGCCTTACCAGATTGCCCTAGATACCAACATCACTCCCGACGGCCTAGCCGAATCGCTCGAGGCGCTTAAAAACTTCACAAAAAACCGGCTGATTGTGGTGATAGGCGCGTCGCTATCTCAGCCTGCGCAGTGGCGGCCGGCAATCGGCGAGCTTGTGGCTGGTTTTGCCGATAGGATCATCATTACAGATGGCGAGCACACAGCCGAAGAAGCCGCCCAGGTAGTCCGTCAGCAACTGTTGCAAGGGATTACCGCCGTGAACGCAGATGCCCGTACAGACGAAATCCCAGACCGCGAAGCCGCCTTAGAAAAGGCCTTGAGCATTGCCCGCCGTGGCGACACCATAGCTATTTTAGCGAGCACAAGGCGGCCCTACCGCCAGCTCGGCTCCGAGCGCCTGCCATGGAGCGACGCCCAAAAATTAGAAGAATTATTATCGTAATTTCTTTTTTATAAGATACGCAGCGCGATACGCGGCGTAACGTAGCGGTTTAACGGGCAGCTCCCACGTACCGACATATTGTTTGTAATCGCCGCCAAACGACTGTTTAAATTTGGTGAGTCCCGTCCAGGGGTGGGACTGTGGTGCGTCTGCTGGAGCTACGCCTACAAAGTCAAATGTCTGCTGGCCATCTACCTTTGCGTCGAAAATCATTTCTGCTAATAGGGGAGTGCCAGGGTGGAGTTTGCGGGCCTCAAAAAGCGCGGCTGCGTGGGCGTAGTAGCGGGTGGTTGGGCTGTCGAAGCAAAGTGCGCTGGCAACAGGTTTGCCGTTGTGTTCTGCCAAATAGATTTTACCCGCACCTCTGGTAAGCAGCACTCGCGCCATGGTTTTGTAGTAGTGGTCGGAATGCTGCACAATATTATTGCGTCCCGCCACCTGGCGCATCATGGCAATAAAGTGGCGGATATCTTGCGGATTGGTGCTTGCACGTAACTGCAAACCCTTTTTAGTGTGTGTGCGGTACAGGTTGCGGTTGGTTGATGTCATGTTTGCAAGCAGCTCGTCGTCGCTTTTAGTAAGGTCTTGCACCCATGTTAGCTGTGGTTGGATGTTTTTTAGCGCTGCTTTTAACCCCATTTCGCGAAGTTGCGCGGTGCTGATTTTAATTTGCGGCTCTATCCGCACAAATACAGCGCCGTGCGTTTGGGCTAGCTGCCGCAAACCATGGAGTGCCTCGGCTAAGCCTTTTGGATTTTTTGCCAGCGGGCCGTACGGGCAATACAGTCGTTTGCCGGTACGCGATATTTCTAGGATTGCCAAGCATTGCCAGGAACTGCCGTAACAGTAAAATACGCTCCGACCTAAGGTGTGTTGGAACGCGGCCCAGTGGCTCGATTGCAAAAAGTGTCCGCCGCCAAGCGCAAGCGATTTGTCCCATTCGCGGTCTGGAATGCCAGATGACCATTTCATGACACTATCGTAACAGTTTTATCCCGAGATATGAACGCACCCCAGTCGTCTGGCCGAAGCCAGACTCCTGGGGTGTTGTTGCGTTCAGCGGGTTGCAGTGCTTGGCACTTCCGGACACTGGTCAGATCCGTGACACGCGGCGTACCTTCAGCCTGGGGAGCTTCCTGCTGGGCAGGGATCCCGCTTGGGTGGTGGGCGGCTGGGGGTCGGGCACGGAGACCGAGGCCTCCAGGTTCGCCATGAACGCCGCGAGCGGGTCACCGCCGTCCGAGGACGGTTCCAGGATCGCGTTGATCGGCGTGCCGCTGACCATGAAGATCTCCATGGCGACGACGGCGCGCTCGATGCACTCGCTGTTGTTGCCTTCCATTATCCGGCGTCCGTCGGGGTTGTGGTACACGATCCCCCAGTGCGACTCGTGATGGAAGTCTGTCAGGTCGACGTAGGTTTTCATGATCTCGTCGATCTGGCTGGGCGTGGCCTCGAAGGCGATGGCCACGATGCGGCCTTCGACCTCACGGACCATCAGACCGAACTCAGTGGGGTTGGCCACCTTGTTGAGGTCCAGGATGGTTCCAGCCACGTGCGTCTGCTGCACTTGCGCTCCTTCGCGAATCTGGGTGGATGCGGACCAGCAGGTCGCCGATCCAGTGGTCTTTGGCGGTCACTTCGAGGTTCAACGAGCCGTTGCAGTGGTAGTACATGGCCTCGTTGACCCTGTTGCCGTCATCGTCGATCTCCCAGGCCGTAGCGCTGGTAATGACGACAGCGGTCTTCCGCAGACGATCTTCGCGGAACTTGTGAACCAGTACCTCCATGTGTACGAATTGCTGGCCGCTGTAGAGCGTGAGCAAAAGGCGCACATCTTCTTTGGAGGCTAAAAGCTCGTCTCTTTCATGTACGATGCCCTCGAGGGGGCGCGACACAACGAGGCGACTTTCTCCTTCTCCCTGTCCGCCAGGAAGAAGGGGTGAGCTTTTGTTCATGTGCTCATACCTCCTGGCTGCTAATGTGTGCTGAACTAGTTAATAATTTAAACACAAACGCATTAAAAAGTCAATGTGATATAATCAAAAAAAGTTTGCCTCATTCCTTTTGGAGGAAGTAACTTGAGTACCCCGATTGACGAGTCTGTAAGCCCCGAGTTCGCCGCCCATGCGCGTGATGTGCTCCAAAAAGAGGGCTGGACAGAAGAACAAATCGAAACAGGGTTGGCTGTGGCGGGCCGCGACGTGCTACCGGTGTTTCATTTGTCGCGCAAGATCCAGGATCGCCGCGGTAGCCGCAGTGCGCCATTGGTGCGGAAAATCCTGGCAGAGGCCACCACCCTAGACGAGGCTATGGGCCGGCTGAGGCACCTCGGTATGACTAGCACTATCCAAGAGAGTCAGGTGTTGCCGTACTTGCGGGGAATCTTGGTTGGTCTTGGGGTGGACCACACCATGTGGTCGCCGCTCAACGATTGCGACCCACAGCCGCCGACACCTAAGGAAAGGCCTCTCGGCAGGGTCACCAAGCTGAACTACTAGGGCAAACCAGGTAGTCTGTTGCAGCACCCGTTGCTGCAACAGACTACCCCCTTTGCTATAATGAACCTGACCGTAACTTGTGGAGGAGTGTTCCTGTGAATTCATCTATTTTTAAGGCATACGACATAAGAGGTAAGGTGGGCACCGAACTTTCGGCTGATACCTGCAATAGCATTGGCAAAGCATTCGCTGATTGGTTGCCCCAGGACGGCGTGGTGGCTGTTGGCCATGACATGAGGCCAGATTCTGCCGACCTAGCGAAAAGTTTTATAGATGGCCTGCGCCAGCAGGGCCGTGGCGTGTGGGATATTGGCCAAGTAACGAGCGATATGATCTATTTTGCAGTGGGCAAGTTCAACCTGGCAGGCGGCGGCGTTATTACTGCCAGCCACAACCCTGGCGAATACAACGGCATTAAGCTGTACCGCGATAAGGTTACTCCTGTGGGGCTGGATTCGGGGCTCGACGCTATCCGCGATGCCGTGCTTGCCAAAACCTTTAAACCCCAAGCTAAAACCCCTGGCACCATAACGCCACGAAGCATTACCGAAGATTGGGTGCAGCACTGCCTAGGCTTTGTAAAAACGTTGCAGCCGTTCAACATTGCAATAGATGCCGGTAACGGCATGGCAGGCGCGATTTTGCCGCATATTTTGCCTAAACTACCACTAAAAGTACAAGAGATGTACTTTGAGCCAGATGGCACGTTCCCTAACCACGAAGCCAATCCTCAAAAACCCGAAAACTTAAAAGACCTGATCGCCAAAGTTAAAGAACAAAACTTAGACTTTGGCATTGCGTTCGACGGCGACGGTGACCGGGCCGGTTTTGTAGATGACCGTGGCCGCATGGTATTGGGCAGCGACCTCATGAGCATTGTGGCGCACTATTATTTGCAAAAGTATCCTGGCGCAAAGATTGTGCACGAGGTCCGCACCTCACGTTCAACCATAGAGCTCATCAAAAAATGGGGTGGCCAACCAGTGCGTACAAAAGCCGGCCGCGTGTACATTGGTGCTAAATTGCGCGAGGAACAGGCTCCCTTTGGCGGTGAGACCACTGGCCATTTCTTTTTTACAGAAAACTTCGATGCCGACAGCGGCTTAATTACGGCCCTGGTAGCCATGCAGGCCATCAGCGACAGCGGCCGCAAGCTAAGCGAACTCGTAGACCAATACCATCTTTATGCAATGGGGCCCGAGATAAACTTCGAGGTAGATGATCCCAAGGCCGCCCTCCAACAACTAAGCCAGGCATTTAGCGACGGCGAGCAAGATACACTAGATGGCCTTACCGTAAACTACCCAACAAAGTGGTTCAATATGCGAGCCAGCAACACAGAACCGGTGATCAGGCTGAATGCCGAAGCTGCCAACCAAGATGAACTGCAAGATTTTGTAGCCAGCATTAAAGCCGCGATTGGGCAGTAGCATGGCGAAGCTGCGTGACTGGCTCGAGTATAATCCGGTTGAGCTAACCTTTGGGACGTCAGGACTCAGAGGGCTAGTAACAGATATGACTGATCTAGAATGTTACATTAACGCCGTAGGTTTTTTGCGCTTTTTGGCCCAGGCGGGTGGCCTGCAAAAAGATTCCCTGGTGTACTTGGCGGGCGACTTGCGGCACAGCACGCCACGGATCTTGCGGGCAGTCCACCAAGCCATAACAGATAGTGGGTACAAAACCTTGTACTGCGGGCTTATTCCTACGCCGGCAGTTGCCTACGCAGCGCTGCAAAAAGGGGTGCCGTGCATTATGGTGACAGGCAGCCATATTCCCGATGACCGCAACGGCATTAAGTTTTATAAAGCTACTGGCGAGGTGTTAAAAGATGACGAGGCCGCAATCCGCGAGGCCGTGGGCGCTGTCCGCCAACAGATATATGCAAGTGAAACAGCCAGTTTTACCCAAAAGGGAATGCTCGTTCAAAAACCAAACTTGCCACCAGAAGAAAAGCTGGCCTTGCAGTTATACATCCAGCGGTATACTGATGTATTTGACGCAACAACATTTGCCGGCAAAAAGATTGTGTTTTACCAGCATTCGGCTGTGGGGCGGGATAGTTTGGTGGCAATTTTGCAGGCGTTGGGTGCAAAAGTGGTGTCGGTTGGTCGGTCTGAAAAGTTTGTGCCAATAGACACCGAAAACATCACCCCCGATGACCAAGCATATTTTAAGGTGTTAGCAGCCCAATACCCCGATGCATTTGCAATTGTATCTACCGACGGCGACAGTGACCGGCCATTTGTTATAGATGAACATGGCGTATTCCACCGCGGCGATGTGCTCGGTGCCGTGGTTGCGGATTGGCTACAGGCCGACTTTGCCGCACTGCCAATTAGCAGCAGCGATGCCGTAGACCAGCATTTAACAGACCGCCATGTACGGTGGCAGCATACAAGGATCGGCTCGCCCTACGTTATTTCGGTAATGGAAGAAGCCGTGCGCGGCGGTAGCAAGCGCGCTGTGGGCTGGGAGGTTAACGGCGGGCTTTTGCTAGGTTGCAATGTAAAAATAAACGGCAAGACCTTAAAGGCCTTGCCGACACGAGATGCGCTGTTGCCAATAATTGGCGCACTGCTTACGGCTACTCAGCAAAATAAACCGGTGTCGGCAATTTTTAACGAACTGCCTAAACGGTTTACGCAAGCCGGATTAATAAATGATTTTCCAATGCAGGTGTCCCGCCAGATTTTACAGCGTTTTTCGCTCGATACACCAGAGGTGCGCGCAGAGTTGCAAGCGGTGTTTAACGCAAAGCAGGGGTTTGGTGCGCTGACAGCGATTAACACTATAGACGGTATCCGCATGTTTTTTGACAATGGCGACATTGCCCACCTGCGTCCTAGCGGCAACGCGCCGCAACTCCGCATATACAGCGTGGCAAATACGCAAGAACGTGCCGACCAGATTGTTGCTATGGCTATTGCTGAACCGAACGGTATTTTTAGGTCGCTTCAGGCGTTTGTAGAAAAATAATAAAATAAGTTGAACTATCGGGAGTGGCGGTTGGCTGGTTTCAAACAGCTAACCGCCACTCCTGTTTTGAGGTTAGCTCACAGTGGTGAGCTCATCCTCGTGTGCCTCCTCGGCCAGCGGGTTGAGACCCGCGAGCTCACGGAGGCGGTTGCCGCTGATGGTTTCTTCTTCCAGCAGCGCCGCCACGATGGCGTCGAACTCCTTGCGGTGCTTCTCCAGCAGAGCCAGGGCCCGTGCCTCGGCCTCGCGGATCCG
>DASTDY010000025.1:0-4287 GCA_035710125.1 Saccharimonadales bacterium (SeqCode)
CTTCTTGAGAGCGTCCGCGGCTGGCAGCGTTGGATTGAATACGTTCGTAGCGTATCTTGGGGTCGGCATCTACCCACAGCACGATGCCGCCGAGCTCGTGTATGCGGTCGGCCTCATAAGGGCTGCGTAACGACGAAATAACTGCGCCGTCATACTGCGCGGCAACATCTTTGTATAAGGCGAGCGAGCGGTCTACCAAAGTTGCAAGGCCAGATTCCCGTCGCCACTGCGCACTTATCATGCGTAGGTTTTCGCGGGCCGTAGGAATACCTCTGCGGCGGCATTCTTCTCTAAAGAGCTCGGTGAAACTGAAAAACCAGTAGTTGTACTGTTCTGCTAGGATGCGTCCGACTGTATCTTTACCCGAGCCGTTCGTTCCAGAGAGACCAATGAGCTGCGGTTTGTGGTTCATTCCACGGGATTATATCGTAAGCTGGGTAGGGTGTAAACTAAGTCGGTTAACATCTTGAAATGAGATAGGAGTATACTAAACGCATGTCCGCAACAGATTTTACAAAGCATCTTACCGACTACCAAACGCAAATAGAGGCAGATATTGCAAAAACCAGCGCTAACCTAGAATCGTACGCCTTGCAGCATTTTGGCGAGCCAGGCCGCGACGTGATCAAAGCATACAGCTCTGTTATGAGCCGTGGTGGCAAGCGGCTGCGTGGCGCGTTGGTATTGTCGGGCTACGGTTTGTGCGGCGGGAATGACCCGGCCAAGGCTATGCCAATTGCCCGCGCAATGGAGATGATCCAAACGTATTTGCTTATAAACGATGATATATACGACCAATCCGCCACTCGTCGGGGCGGGCCTACCGCGCACGTTATGTTGCAGTCGTTGCATGCGGGTTACAAGTGGCACGGTGATAGCGCACGGTTTGGTGAATCGGCGGCCAGCTGCGCAGCATTTTTTGGTTGCCACATGGCAATGCAAGAGATTACTGATTCGGCCTTGCCCAACGCAACCAAAGTAGCTATTTTGCGCTTGCTCAACCATGCTATTACGGTCACTACTTTTGGCCAGATCCACGATATATACAACGAAGCGAGCCATCGTGCAACAGAGGTAGACGTTGCCAACATGCACACCTGGAAAACCGCCTACTACACATTTATAGGGCCGCTCCAGGCCGGCGCCTTAGCTGCGGGCGCACCGCAAAAAAGCCTGGAGCCTTTGTATGCGTACGGCAAATATATGGGACTTGCGTTCCAAGCGGCAGATGATCTTTTGGGTACATTTGGTAACCAAAAAAAGAGCGGCAAAAGTACGCAAGACGATATCCGCGATGGTAAATTCACTTTGTTAGTGACCCATGTGCTTACGCACGCATCGCCCGAACAAAAACGCGAGTTTATGCGCTACCTTGGATCCCCAACACTTACCGAGGAAGAGACTGCAATCTGTAAAAAAATTATGCAAGACGTGGGCGCAGAAGACCACGTGCGCCATGTTGCCCAAAAAGCGTCGGGGCTTGCCGTGAAGGCGCTCGATGATGTGCCTGCAAGTTGGGATAAAAACCAACTCACATTTTTGCGCGGCCTTGCCAGCTATGTGGTGGAGCGCGCAGTTTAATACAGATAAGGTATACTGGTAGCATGACCCAACGACTTGTAATTATTGACGGCAAATCCGTCTTTTACCGCGGCTACTATGCAATGCCAAACCTTGCCACTAAAGACGGCACGCCCACCGGCGGCGTGTACGGTTTTGCTACCATGGCGCTCGAGATCGTAAAAAAACTCAAACCAGATTACGTGTGCGTAGCCTGGGATAAAAAGGGCACTAATATCCGCGCCCGCCTAAAACTGTACCCGCTGTACAAAGCCGGCCGCAAAGCCGCGCCGCCAGATTTTTACGAGCAGATTCCTATTTTGCACGATTTATTGCAGTCGCTGGGCTGGCCGCTATACGAAATAGACGACTACGAAGCCGACGACATTATGGGTGCATTCGCTAAGCAAGCCGGTCAAAAGGGGATAGAGAGCTACCTAATTACATCTGATTTAGATGTGCTTCAGCTTGTAAATTCGCACACCCACATTTACACGCTTAAAAAAGGCCTCACCAACATCGAACTATTCAACGAGGCTAGTTTTAGGGAAAAATACGGCATAGAAGCCCACCAGTGGATCGACACAAAAGCTTTAAAAGGTGATGCCTCCGACAATATTCCGGGTGTGGCTGGTGTGGGCGAAAAAACTGCGCTAGATCTTATTAGTACGTACAAAACGCTCGATGGCGTATACGAAAACCTAGACAACATAAAACCAACGGTTAAAAAGAAACTCGAAGCTGGCCGTGACATGGCGTATCTAAGCAAAGAATTAGTGACGCTCATGGTAGACGCGCCGATCGAGCTTAATTTTGACCACGCCAAATTACACGACGGCGTCACGCCAGAATTTGTTGCCCTGCTGCGCAAACTAGAATTCCGCGCCTTGCTACGCCAAGTAGAAGGCGCTGTCACGCCAGCCCAACTTGCTGAAGGCGAACAAAAAGTCCAAGCCCACCAACTGCCACCGCTCGCCGAAAAACCATTCGATTTGGCCGACTTTAAAGACGGCACGCCCCGCGTTGTTGCCCTCAGCCCCGACGGCGCATTTGTATGGGTAAGCGCCGACAACAAAAGTTATTCACAGCTCCTTTTAAACGAAGAAGCAATCCAGCCCACTGTGCAACAAAGTTTGCTTGGCGAGCCTGCCGTGAATGAAACCCCCGACGAGCCAAAACACCCCAAACTCACCAAAGAGGTTATCGCCACTCTGGCGAATGGCCCAGTTATAGGCCACGACGTAAAGAGCACGCTCAAAGCCCTGCTCGCCAAAGGTTTAGACTGGCCAGGCGAGGTCGGCCACGACACCAAAATTGGCGCCTTTGTGCTAAACAGCATAGAACGCCTGCGCGAACTGGGCGATTTGCTTGGCCGCAGCATCGACCTTACCAAACCAGAACAGGTTATGTCGGGCATTTGGCAGGTGTACGACGATCAAAAAGTGCAGTTCGACGAGCAGCCAAAACTACTGGCCGTCGCTACTGAACTTGATTTTCCGACTATCAAGCTACTTGCCATTATTGAACACCGCGGAATCACGCTAGATAGTGCCAACCTGGCAGACATGAGCCAAAAGTTCGATACTAACATTAAAGAATTTGAACAAAAAATTTACCAACTGGCGGGGCAAGAATTTAATATTAGCTCACCATCGCAGCTGGCCATGATTTTGTTCGAAAAAATGCAATTGCCAACCCAAGGCATAAAAAAGGGCAAAACAGGCTATTCAACAGGGGCGAGCGAACTTGATAAACTGCGCGATTTAAACCCAATCATCGACTTAATTACTCAGTACCGCGAATACACCAAACTAAAAAGCACATACATAGATGCGCTGCCTAAACTGGTAGATGCTGGCGGCAAATTGCACACCACCTTTAACATAGATGGCGCTGCCACCGGCCGGTTAAGCTCTACCAACCCAAACCTGCAAAACATTCCTACCCGTACCGAAATCGGCCACGCACTGCGAGGCGCATTCGTACCCGCCGAAGGCAATGTGTTTGTCGGCGCCGACTACAGCCAGTTTGAATTACGGCTAGCGGCAGTCATGGCTGACGACAAAGATTTAATAGAAAGCTTCAACAAAGACGAAGACATCCACACCCGCACCGCCGCCGAAATTTACGGCATTTCGGTAGAGCAGGTAACCAAAGCCCAACGCTCCAGCGCCAAAACTGTAAACTTTGGCGTACTGTACGGCATGAGCCCGCACGGCCTAAGCGCCGCCACCAGCATGAGCTTTGCCGAAGCTAAGGAATTTATCGAAAAATACTTTGAGCTCCGCGCGCCAATCCGTAACTACATGGAAAAGGTAATAAAACGAGCGCTGATCGACGGCTACGTAGAAACCATCTTCGGCCGCCGCCGCCCCACGCCCGACCTAAAATCCAGCAACTTTGCCGTACGCGAAGGCGCCAAACGCGCCGCCATTAACATGCCAATCCAGGGCACCGAAGCCGACTTAATGAAACTAGCCATGCTAAAAGTAGAAGAAAACCTAGGCGACCTAGGCCAACAAATCCTGCAAGTGCACGACAGCATTTTGGTAGAAACACCAAAAACCAACGCCGCACGCGTGGGCAAAATTTTGCAAGAAACCATGGAGGCCGTCTACCCGCAGCTGCCAGTAAAGCTAAAAGTAGACGTTAAAACCGGCAGTACCTGGGGAGAACTGTAGATAGCTGTGGACACACTCACCCTTAAAATTATCGGTCTAACTGCTA
>DASTDY010000026.1:0-1633 GCA_035710125.1 Saccharimonadales bacterium (SeqCode)
ATCTCCGCCCACATGGACGGCCTACTAGCAAGCTACCAGGACCGTTTTGTCACCTTCAGACGGCAACGTTGTTGAACAGCGGGTTGCAGCTGATGCACTCGTCGGTCGGCAGATGACAGCCCGCCTCGTTGGTGAGGCGACGCTTCTTCTTGCGCGTGCTGCCACCACCGCCTCCGCCGCCACCACATGCCGAGCCGCAGGAAGAGCCGCAGGAGCTACCACCACTGTCACCACCGCCACCGCCACAGCTACTACCGTGGATCTGAGGCCACATCGAGAAGTCGACGGTCTCGCCGAAGAACAGGCCGTAGCGGTCGACGAACGTGGCGTACGTGTTCACGGCCTCGCCCGACAGCTGTCGTGCCTTGTCGGCCGGCCGCGTCGGAATGTGATGCATGTAGTACCCGAACAGCTCCTCACACCACTTGGTGTAGGGGATGCTGTCGAGCATGAACGTGTGCCAGATCTCGTCGATCTGCCCCGCCATGCCGTAATCCGCCTCAGGGTTGAGGTGGCACATGGTGAGGTAGCGCACCAGTTCACGCGCGTGGGCGGTAGCCGTGGCGTGGGTGAGCTTGAACTTGTCCGCGTAGGCTTCGATGACCTCGGCCGGGAAATTGGCCATGCCAATCTCCACGAACTCGGTCACTTCGCTCCGGGTGATGCAAGGGTTGTCAATCATGGCAGTCATGAATGACTCCACTTCTGCTTATTCAACAGGACTACCACATAATACCCTAGGCTAGCTTAAATGTCAACACATATTACACATAATTTAGCAACTATTTCTTGCAATAAAAATAGGCGGGGTTCAATTGCATTGAACTCCGCCTATCCTTCAGTACGTCATCCTTTAAAAGGGTTGCTCGCCCTACTTGGGTTGCCTCGGCTTGGGGCCTCCAGGCCGACGCGGCAACAGAATCGGATCAGGGTAGCCATTCGTCATAACCGGCGCCCACTCGTTACTGAAAGCCATTTGTTTGCCTTTCCTACTCGGAAAACGTGAAGGGTAAACATACTATACGATGATAATGTCTACTGTGTCAAGTAATACTATAAAAACACCGCCTCTGGCGAAGCGGTGTTTTTATAGTATTACTTGCGAGATTAACCGCGAGCGAAGTGAGCAAATGCTCGGTTGGCCTCGGCCATCTTGTGGGTGTCTTCCTTCTTTTTGAAAGCAGCTCCTGCTTCATTGTAGGCATCCACAATTTCGAGCGCAAGGCGCTGAGAATATGGCATACCCTGGCGAGCACGGGCTGATTGTACCATCCAGCTAAATGCATAGTGCAATTGGCGGTGTCCTTGAACTGGGAATGGAATCTGGTAGTTCGCACCACCAACACGGCGAGATTTTACTTCAAAGTTTGGCGAAACGTTTTTAAGCGCTTTTTCAAATACTTCTAGAGGGTCTTCGCTGTTTAGCTTCTTTGCAGCTTGCTCAAGGGCGTCATAGACAGCACGCTCGGCGAGCAATTTCTTACCATCAAGCATCGATTTGTTGATTAAACGTTGTACAAGAACACTTTGATATTTACGGTCGGGCTTTAGTGTTCGTTGAAGTTTCTTGGTAACTTTACGAGGCATTACTTCTTCTCCTCTTTCTTGGCACCGTATTTAGAACGGCCCTGCT
>DASTDY010000027.1:0-1114 GCA_035710125.1 Saccharimonadales bacterium (SeqCode)
CTGCAACCAGGTTTCCGCCGGCGCTAAAGCCACAAAACCTGCAGCCGATAAAAAAGATGAAAGAGCTTTCCGCAAAGCGGTTTTATCGTTTGCCGGATGGCCGTTATGTTTTTGACATGGGCCAGAATTTTTCCGGTTGGAACCGCCTGAAAATCCAAGCCCCTGCAGGTAGGGAGATCACCTTGAAGATGGCCGAAGAATTGGCCAACGATACGCTTGACCACGGTACCACCGGCATCTATGCCACCAAGGTTATACAAACCGAGCGATATATCTGCAAGGGCGGTGGCCTTGAGGTATGGGAGCCCCGCTTCACCTATCATGGTTTCAGATACGTGGAGGTTTCGGGTTTGGTAGAGCCGCCGGGGAAGGATCTGTTGACGGGGATAGTGGTTTATTCCTCCATGCCTGTTGCCGGTAGTTTTGCTTCCTCCAATCCCCAGCTAAACCAATTGCACGAGTTATGTAAATGGACACTTACGGGGAATCTTCACAGCGTACCAACCGATTGTCCGGCACGTGAAAAATGCGGCTGGCTCGGCGATGCGCACGCCATGGCGCAAAGCACCATTTACAACATGGACATGCAGAATTTTTGGTTGAAGTTTATGGATGATATCCATTCCACTGCAAAACCTGAGCTCAATACAATCCGGTACACCGGTTTGAAGGAACCCAGAATTGAGAAGTACCGCAAACCAGCCGGCATTCCAACCATGGTGGCTCCGGGTAAACGGTTTATAGGAGCTGCGTCACCCGACTGGGGTACCGCCATTGTGCAACTGCCCTGGTACCTCTACAAGTATTACGCAAACAGTTCGGCGCTTGAAACCTTTTACCCCGACATGAAGCAATGGGTAGAATTTGTCGGCGCACTGGCAAAGGAGCGCATTGTTTACATCGGTTTAGGCGACTGGTGCCCGCCGGGTACGATTGACAACATAGATTGCCCGGTGCCGTTAAGTTCCACCGCCTTTCATTACAACGACTTGGTTATTCTTAAACAGGCGGCGGCGATACTTGGCAAAACTGCGGATAGCAAGGCCTTTAGCGACTCTGCCGCCCTTGTTCGCAATGCGTTCATTCAAAAATTTTATAACCCGGTTACGCATTC
>DASTDY010000028.1:0-4035 GCA_035710125.1 Saccharimonadales bacterium (SeqCode)
ACTTTGTAATGTCAGCAAGCGAACCCGCTCACGCCAAGGCTCTTTTACAGGCCTTTGGCATGCCATTCGAAAAGGAGAACCGCTAGATGGCTAAAAAATCAATCATTGCCCGCGATAAAAAGCGTATGCGCATGATCGCCAAGTTTGCGGCCAAGCGCGCTGAGCTAAAAGCGGCTGGTGACTTAGAGGGCTTGGCGCTACTGCCACGCAATTCGTCGCCAACCCGTAAAAAGAATCGTTCAATTGTAGGCGGTCGTCCGCGTGCATACATGCGTCGTTTTGGCCTTGACCGTATTTCGTTCCGAGAAAAAGCCAGCAAGGGCGAAATCCCTGGCATAACAAAGGCCAGCTGGTAGGAGATAACCCAAATGAGTATGCAAACTACAGATCCAATCGCAGACCTGCTCACCCGCATCCGCAACGCCATTGCCGTTGGCAAGACAGAGGTGACAGTTCCAGCAAGTAAGTTAAAACTGACAATCGCCGAGCAGCTTAAAAAAGCTGGCTATCTGTTTGCCGTAAAAATGGTAGACGGCAAGCCTCGTGGCACTATTGTCATTACAATCAACCAACCAGGTGAAGGCGCTAAGATTACCGAAATCCAGCGCGTAAGCAAACCTGGCCAGCGCCAATACGCAAAGGCAGATGAGATCCCACGCGTTAAAAACGGCCGTGGCATTGTGTTGGTTTCGACCAGCCAAGGTGTAATGACTGGCCTACAAGCCAAAAAGGCTCGCCTCGGCGGCGAAGTCTTGTGTAAGGTATATTAAGGAGTAAAACATGAGTCGTATCGGAAAACTACCGATTAAAATCCCCAGCGGTGTGACAATCACGGTCGACGACAGTGGCGAAGTTACTGTTGTTGGCCCAAAAGGCACACTTAAGCAATTCGGTCAGCCGCTCGTTACAGTGACAGTCGAAGGCGATGAAATAATCGTTGCCCGCACTAACGACGAGCAAATCGCCCGTGCTGGCCACGGCCTAATGCGCGCATTAGTAAACAACATGGTTACTGGTGTCACAAAAGGCTTCGAGAAAAAACTAGAACTTAACGGTGTAGGTTATCGTGTGTCCGGCGGCGGTTCGTCGCTAGACATGACGCTTGGGTTTTCGCACCCAGTCAAATACCAGGCGCCAGAGGGCGTACAACTCAAGGTAGAAAAAAACCTCATTACCGTAGCCGGTATAGATAAGCAAAAAGTTGGCCAAGTAGCCGCCGAAATCCGCGCACTTAAAAAACCAGAACCTTACAAAGGCAAAGGTATTAAGTACGTCGACGAGGTCATTGTACGCAAGGCCGGCAAGACAGGAGCTAAATAATATGTCTAAAGTTATGAAAAAACTTGCCAACCAATTGCTTCGTAAGGCTCGGGTCCGCGCTAAAGTGCATGGCACCGAAGTCCGCCCCCGCCTTACTGTGTTTATTAGCAATATGCACGTGCACGCGCAGATTGTAAACGACGATAAAGCAACAACCCTTGCCAGTAGCACATCTGTAACTGCCAAGGACCTTAAGGGTAGCTTGAGCGAAAAAGCCGCCTGGGTAGGTGCCGATATTGCTAAAAAAGCTAAAAAGGCAAAAGTTACCGCCGTCGTGTTCGACCGCAACGGCCGCAAATACCATGGTCGCTTAAAAGCGCTAGCAGAAGCAGCTCGCGCAGGTGGATTGGAGTTCTAATATGCCACAACAAGCAGTAAGTATTGATCCAAAGAGCCGCCAAGGTGGCCGTCAGGGCGGTGCTGGGCGCCGTCCGAATGACCGAAACCAGGCTCCAAAAGAAGAGAAAGTTTTTCAGGAATACGTGATTGGTATCGACCGTGTTGCCCGCGTGGTAAAAGGTGGCCGTCGGTTCCGCTTTAAGGCGCTCGTTGCAGTTGGCGACGGAAAACAACGTGTTGGCGTGGGTGTTGCCAAGGGTATGGACGTGCAATCGGCTGTTGCCAAAGCAGTAGAAAAGGCCAAAAAACAACTGGTGACAATCCCTGTTATTAAAGCAACTATCCCGCACGAAGTAAGCGCTAAAGTCGGTGGTGCAAAGGTATTGCTCATGCCTGCCGCCCCTGGTACTGGTGTGATTGCCGGTGGCGCAATCCGCTCAATCATTGCCCTTACCGGCGTGACTAACCTTATGGGCAAAGCACTTGGTTCAAACAATAAGGTGAACAACGCCTATGCAACGCTTGACGCGCTTCGCCAGCTGGTTCCAAAAGACCAATGGATGAAGCACGAGGGCGGGCCTGTGAAGAAGGAGAATAAATAATGAAAGTCCATGAGCTCGAAGTAAGCGCACACAAAGACAAAAAGCGCGTTGGCCGTGGTATTTCTGCTGGTGGCGGTAAAACTGCCGGCCGTGGTACAAAAGGCCAGAAGGCGCGAACTGGTAAGAAAATCCGCGCTACCTTTATGGGTGGCCAGGGTTCACTTATGCAGCGCATTCCTAAACGCCCAGGTTTTAAAAGTTTGCGCGTTCCAGCACAGGTTATTTATACCGACATGCTGAGCGAGCTTGCTGGCAAGACTGCTGACAACCAAAGTGTGTTCGAGGCCGGCCTTGTCGCAACGCCGTACCACTCTGTAAAGATCATTTTGCGCGGCGAAGTAAACGGTGCTGTAACTGTTAAGTTACAGGGCGCAAGCAAAGGCGCACAAGAGGCAATTGCAAAGGCTGGTGGTAGCTTTGTTAAAGCTGAAGTACCTCACTTGCCTGCAAGCACCCGCAAAAAAGACAGCGAAGACGCAGTTAAATAGATAAGAACCTCGTGTATACAAAAATATCCTCGGTTAGCGCTGAGGATATTTTGTATTAGGCAAAAATACATTCATACGGGCACGAATGTGTGGTATCTTTAAATGAGTAATAATGCCGAAAGACCGTATAGCATGAACTGGAAAAACATTCTCAAATCCCTAAAAAGCCGCGATATGCAGAAACGCCTGCTTATTGTTATTGGCATTATTGTTGTGTATCGTTTTTTGGCGCACGTCCCTGTGCCCCTTGCCGAGCCGGCACAGCTTAAAGATGTACTTACGAACATTTTAAGCCAAAGCGACCTTGGTGGTTTTATAAATATTCTTTCTGGTGGAGCGCTCGCTAACCTTTCTATTGTGCTGGTGGGGCTGTCGCCTTACATTACTGCATCTGTTATTACGCAGTTACTTACAAAGGCTATCCCTAAACTAGAAGAGCTACATAAAGACGGCGAGGTAGGGCGGCGTAAAATCCAGCAGTGGACACGTATTATTACGCTACCTCTGGCAATCTTGCAATCTATAGCATTCATCTTTATCTTGCGGCAAAGTATTCTTGCGGGCAATACAGGCGCGGATATTACTGCCGACACGTCGGCACTCCAGTGGGTGGTAATGGTGGGCGCCATGACAGCTGGTGCCATGCTGCTTATGTGGCTTGGAGAGCTCATGACTGAACAGGGCGTAGGCAATGGCATGTCTCTGCTCATCTTTGCAGGTATTATAAGCCAGTTACCTCAGACACTTGGCACTCTTGCATCCTCACTTGGTAATATCGCTACTGACGCAGACAAGCTTCATGTATTTAACTGGTTTACGCTACCTGTAAATGCAATGGCTTTTTGGGTGACGCTGTCGCTAGTGCTCGGTGGCCTGATTGTGTTGTATCTCATAGTTAAAATCAACGAGGCCCAACGCGTGGTTACTATTAACTACGCAAAACGGGTCCAGGGTAATCGTGCGTACGGCGGTGTCACAAGCATTTTGCCGATCAAGCTAATTACTGCCGGAGTTATCCCAGTTATTTTTGCGGTTGCCTTTTTGGCGCTACCTGCGTTTATAGGCCAGGTGCTAAAAGGCTCAGCAGATGCGCAGTGGAGGGATATCGGCACTAACCTTGCAACGTGGTTCCAAACGCCAACCGCGCAAACGTACCTATCTGGCGATGTGGCGGCAATCATTTATCCTGCCCTTTATTTTGTGATGGTTGTGGCGTTTACGTATTTTTATACGAGCATTGTGTTTAACGCAACCGAAATTGCAGAGAACCTGCAAAAGCAAGGCGG
>DASTDY010000029.1:0-11666 GCA_035710125.1 Saccharimonadales bacterium (SeqCode)
CAGAAATCTCCGAAAACTAGGGATTGTCGACATACTCACAGGCACCAACGAACGTGGCTACACCATGAAGATCGACCCAGACGAGGTTGACCTTTTGGTGTTCATCAAGAACCAACGGCAAATCCGGCGTTTTCTTGAGCAAGGGGATCTGCGTGAGGCCGACCAGCTTCTCGCTGCAAACCTGCCGCTCAACGAAGGCCCTCTGTTCGGCGACCTGCACTGCGGTGAGATTCTCTTGGACTACAAGGAATCCTACAAAGAGTACGTGGCTGCAATGGCAAGAGACTGCTTTGAGCTTCGACTGCGCCAAGGCCGCCACAGGGAAATCGTTACCGACCTGTTGGTTGCCTGCCAGAAATGGCCGTACGACGAAGACCTAGCCGCCAAGCTGATGCTCGCGCTGCACCGCTGTAATCGCCGCATAGAGGCACTGAACGCGTACAACCGGCTCGACAAAGCAGTCCGCGACAACCTCGGACTTGATGTCAGCCGTTGGATCCAAAAACTGTACACACTCCTCCTGGCAGACGACGAATGTCTGAACGACCTAAACATCCAGTTTAGCGCGTGAACCTGGTGACGTCGGGTTGGCTCCCTTCCAGGAGCTGGCCCGACAAAACCGCTTTAATATGTCTTTAACAAAAAACACCCAGCTACAGGGTGCTTTTTGTTTTTCGCGTTAAGGCACTACTGCTTTTTCGCAATAATACCTTCAGCAACGTTGTTCGGGACCTCTTCGTAATTAGCGAGTTCCATGCTGCTGCTGGCGCGACCTTGGCTCATGCTGCGGAGGTCGGTGGTGTAGCCGAACATTTCGCCCAAAGGTACGATGGCGGTGATTTCTTTTATGCCACCGCTTAGGTCTTCCATAGATTCAATGCGGCCACGCTTGGCGTTTAGGCTGCCAATAACGTCACCCATAAAGTCTTCTGGAGTAACTACTACAACCTTCATGACAGGCTCGAGCAGTACTGGGCTAGCTTTTTTAACGCCTTCGCGGGCAGCAAGGGCGCCGGCCATCTTAAAGGCCATTTCGCTGGAGTCTACTTCGTGGTAGCTGCCGTCGTACAGGGTAGCTTTGACGTCGATTACTGGGTAGCCAGCGATCACACCGCCCTTAAGTGTTTCTTCAATACCGGCTTTAACAGGGTTGCGGTATTCTTGTGGAACCACACCGCCTTTAATTTCGTCTACAAACTCAAAGCCTTTGCCTGGTTCGTTTGGTTCAATGCGCAACCAAACGTCACCGTACTGGCCACGGCCACCAGATTGTTTAACGTACTTACCTTGTACTTCAATCTGTTTTTTAATGGCTTCGCGGTAGGCAACCTGCGGCTGGCCAATGTTAGCTTCTACCTTGAATTCGCGTTTCATGCGGTCAACGATGATTTCTAGGTGAAGCTCACCCATACCACTAATAATGGTTTGGCCGGTTTCTTCGTCGGTGTGAACACGGAAGGTTGGGTCTTCTTCGGCAAGGCGCTGCAGGGCAATTGCCATTTTTTCTTGGTCGGCCTTGGTTTTAGGCTCGATGGCAATGCTTACAGGTGGCTCTGGGAATTCAATGCTTTCAAGTACGATTGGGTTGGTTACGTCGGCCAAAGTGGTGCCAGTAGTGGTGTCTTTTAGGCCCACGGCTGCTGCGATGTCACCTGCGCTTACTTCGGTAACGTCTTCGCGCTTGTCGGCGTGCATACGCACAATGCGGCCAATACGTTCTTTGTTGCCGGTGGTGGCGTTAAGTACGTAGCTGCCGGCGGTCATTTTACCGCTGTATACGCGGAAGAAGATTAGCTTACCAACAAATGGGTCGTTGGCAATCTTAAAGGCCAGGGCAGACATTGGTTCGGATTCGCTTGGCTTGCGTTCGATTTCGTCGCCGGTTTTAGGGTGGGTACCCCACACGCTGCTGATGTCGACTGGGCTTGGAAGGTATTCAGTAATAAGGTCGAGCACCTTTTCTACAATCACGCCACGGCCGTCACCACCAGTCACAATGTAGAATTCACCGGTGAGTACAGATTTACGGATAGCAGCCCTGAGTTCGTCAACGGTAATGGCTTCTTCGCCGCCTTCTAGGTATTTTTCGAACAAGGCGTCGTCGGCTTCAACGGCAGCTTCTACCAGCAAAGTGCGGGCGTTCTTAGCTTTGTCTGTCATGTCGGCAGGAATGTCACCTACTACCAGGGCTTTGTCGGTGAAATCGGTGTATGTGTAGGCTTTCATGTCTATAAGGTCTACAACGCCGTTAATGTCTTTTTCGAATCCAATTGGCAGGTGGATTGGCAGCGCGCGCTTGCTCAGGCGGCCATGGATGCTTTGCAGACTCTTGTAGAAGTCACCGCCAGTTTGGTTGATCTTGTTGATAAAGCAGATTCGTGGCACGCCGTATTTGTTGGCCTGGCGCCATACGGTTTCGGTCTGGGCTTCTACGCCCATCTTGCCGTCGAACACTACTACGGCACCGTCGAGCACGCGCAAAGAGCGCTCTACCTCGACCGTAAAGTCAATGTGGCCGGGGGTGTCGATAATGTTGATTTTGTGGTCTTTCCAAAAACAGGTAACAGCAGCACTAGTAATGGTGATGCCGCGTTCGCGTTCTTGCTCCATCCAGTCGGTAGTGGTTTCGCCTTCGTGCACGGCGCCAATCTTGTGGCTTAGGCCGGTGCGGTACAAAATACCTTCGGTAGTGGTAGTTTTACCAGCGTCGATATGCGCAATAATACCAATGTTGCGGAATTTGTTTAGTGGGATTGTGGCCATAGAGTCCTCGTTATTTATTATTCTCTTTTTTAAAGACATCAAAAAAGAGCGATTTAGGGGTATTATATCAAAAAATCAACAGTTAATAAAGTGTTGCACACTGGCCGCAAGCTTTGAACTCGCGGCCAGTGCTTTTGTGTTTTGCACGTATACAGCCACTCGAGCGCAACTAGTCCACGTGGACGACTCGGGCGTAAGCCAGCACGTCACCCGCGAAGATTGCCAAGTGTTTTGCCAATGGCTCGTGAATTGAGCTGGCCGCGGCAGTCACACTTCTTGGCGGCTTTTCGACAAGTCCCACTTCTATGCCTGCGGGTACACCTTGCTGGCGACGCACCACAACGTATGCCATGACGGGCTTGCCCTCGTACCGGATCCACACAGTGGCGCCAAACTCGCCAGGACACTTTATTGCATCCTTGGCCTGTTCGATGAGCGGATCAAGTTCGGGGTACTCGGGGAACGAGAGCTCCCCTACTGGCTTGAATTGCAACGCAATGCCTCTCTTGGAACAATTGTGCATTAGCTAGCATATATAAAAACTCGCACTAGTCAAACGTTGACATCTTTATATTTTTATGTCATCATTTTGAAGCTGTACAACGCTAGTTGACATGCGTACCACCTACAGCCACCTTAACTGGTGGCACGACAGGACAGGAACGTTGTGAAGAACTTCACCAAGAGTTTCAAGAGTTTGATGCGCGAGCCGGCGGTGTCTCTCGCCAGATGGATGATGGCCGTAGGGGTCATCCTCCTGGTCTACAGGCACGCGCTACCGGAACCTCGCGATCCGTACGTTGTGCTAACAGGAACCAGCCCTTCCGGGTTCTTGCACACCGCCGGTCTCGGCCTGTTGATCATGAGCCTCGCGCTGAACGCGCTCGGCTGCTTCCTCTACTGGCTCGAACAATCGCCATCTACACGTGCGACTCGCTTCTTCAAGCGGCTCGCCTGGTGGAAGCCGATCCGCACGGTGATGGATGCGCCGCTGGTGTACTTCCTGGTTCTCTGCGCCCTGGCGGTCGCAACCGGCCTTGTGTTTTGGTTCTCCTCTGGCGTCGAGTTCTTGAACTGGATCGAGACGCCGAGCTTCTGGCTTGCGTTCTGGGGAATCATGGCCGCGGTGGTTGGGTTCGCCCTGCATACGTTCTACGAGGCTTACTGATCTAGCCAGCCGAGCTTTCTCCGCACAACGTGTGAGGCATCACCCCTGTCCTGTCTCACACCCAGAGCAGTAAAAAGCAATTTTACTATTCTGGGTGTGATAAATATAAAGAAAACACCGCTGCAATGGGCGGTGTTTTCTTGTTTATAGTCGCCAGAATATTAGCTGCGGGCAAAGTGCGCGAATGCGCGGTTTGCTTCGGCCATGCGGTGGGTGTCTTCTTTTTTCTTGTAGGCGGCACCAGTCTGGTTAATGGCGTCTACCATTTCGTTTGCCAGGCGTTCTGCCATAGGCATACCTTTGCGGGCACGTGCGGCCTGCACGAACCACATGAAGGCAAGGTGCTGCTGGCGATGGCCTTGTACTGGGAATGGAATTTGGTAGTTTGCACCACCTACACGGCGGCTTTTTACCTCTAGGCTTGGGTATACGCTTTTAATGGCTTTTTCAAAGACGGCGCTTGGGTCTTCTGCTTTTAGCTTTTTGGCAGCCATTTCCATTGCCTGGTACACGGCGCGTTCAGCAGATTGCTTTTTGCCGTCAACCATGACTTTGTTGATTAAGCGCTGTACCAGCACGCTGTTATACTTGCGGTCTGGGCTGATTTTGCGAATGAGCGATTTAGTCTTTTTACGTGGCATTATTTGCTCTCCTTCTTGGTACCGTACTTGCTACGGGCTTTTTTGCGGTCTTTTACGCCTTGAAGGTCGAGCGTCCCACGGACAATGTGATACCGTACACCAGGAAGGTCTGGCACACGGCCACCGCGGATCAATACCACTGCGTGCTCCTGCAAGTTGTGGCCTTCACCACCGATATATGCCCACACTTCATAGCCGTTGTTTAGACGGACACGGGCAACTTTACGAAGCGCCGAGTTTGGCTTACGTGGGGTGCGGGTTGTTACTTTAATACATACGCCACGCTTTAACGGGGCATTCGCATTATAGTAGCGGCCCTTCAAAGCGTTGTGGATACGTCCAAGCGCAACAGACTTGCTCTTTTTAGAGACAGTCTTGCGTGGCTTGCGGACTAATTGGTTAATTGTTGGCACTTTTGTGCTTCTCCTTGGTTAAAGACCGGCCGCATGGTAAGTGCGGGCAGTGCTTTCTTACTTATAAGGCAATATGGCAGCGTACACACCTTAAAAACTGCTCACATTTGCCAAAGTGAAACTCATCTGTAATGGTAACAGATAAACGGGGTTTAAGCAAGGTGGACGCTGTGCAAAAAAATTAGTACGTTAGTGGCAGGCACAATTGTGAGGAGAACTATGGGCTCAGACCACATGCACCGAGTAAACACTCGCGGCATTACACCAGGCACCAACGCACAGGCTCAGTGCACCGTGCCGGACTGCGAGGAGGAGATCTTGGTGGAGGCACCTCCCGGGGACGACGAGTCTAACTAGTAGCTTTTACTAGAAAGGTGCGAATGCCCAAAAAGATAGTCAATCGCTACCCCGACATGGACGCCCAGAACCCTGATTCTCCCCGCGACATCACGGGGCGGCGGGGCCTGACTCTCATACATCGAAGGGGTGAAACCTGCACGCATGGGATAGACGAACCCTGCCCCAACCGCGACCAAGGAGAAGGAGCCATCATGGCCGACCCACGCATCGACGAGCGCTCTCAGACGGGCACAGTGACCGACGGTCATACCGAAAAGGGAGACCAGCCCGGTACCGTTGAGCGTTAGTGCCACATGCAGGCTGGGTCCTACACCGCCCAGCCTGCATCACACAATGCCTACACCAAAAGAACCCCGCTACAAACGAGCGGGGTTCTTTGGTAAGCGACGGATTGCTTTAGAGCTCTTCGTCTTCTACATTTTGGGTTATGACACCTGTGCCTACAGGGATCTTGCGGCCGATGATCACGTTTTCTTTTAGACCGTACAGGTTGTCAACACGGCCACTGGTGGCGGCGTTAATTAACACACGGGTCGTGTCTTGGAACGAAGCAGCCGACAGGAAACTATCGCTCCAGATAGAAACTTTTGTGATACCGAGCAGCAATTGGGTGAAGGCGGCTGGTGACTTGCCTTCTTTTACAAGCTGTTTGTTGGTTTCTACAACCGCAGCCTTAGATACAATATCGCCAGTTACAAACAGGCTGTCGCCAGGTTCTTCTATTTGAACGCGGCTAAACATTTGGCGGACAATGATCTCTAGGTGCTTGTCGGCAATGTTCTGACCCTGGGCGGCGTAAATGCGCAGTACTTCGTTAATGATGTAGCGCTGGGTAGCTTCTACACCCTTAAGGCGCATTAAGTCGTGCAGGTTGATCGAACCGCTGGTTAGGCGGTCACCGGCCTCAATGTGGTCATTGGCAGTAACAGTTAGCTGTTTGAAACCAGGGATTTCGTAGCGGGCAGGTGTTTGGTTGATCAGGTTCAGAACAATGTGCGTCTTGGTTACTTCTACAACGCCGTCGAACGGAGCAGTTAATGGGCGGCTGTCGTCTTTATCGGCGGCGAGTACGTCGCCAGCTAACACTTCTGTACCGCTCTTAACCTGGGCTTTGCGGCCGTCGAGCTCGAGTTTTTCGGTGCGGCCCTTGTCTGGGGTAACTTGCACAATATAGGTGTCGCCGTCTTCCCAAATGTCTACGGTGCCAGCGATTTCGCTTAGGTAGGCCTGGCCTTTTGGTTGGCGGGCTTCAAACAACTCATCGACACGTGGTAGACCCTGGGTGATGTCTTCACCGGCCACACCAGATGCGTGGAAGGTGTTCAGCGTTAACTGCGTACCAGGCTCACCTACCGACTGGGCTGCTATAACACCGACTGGTTGGTGTACGGCGATCAGCTTGTTGGTGGCCATGTCGATACCGTAGCTCTTTGGTGTAATACCACGGAGGCTGGTGTCGGTGAGCACGCTCATGATCTTGACCTCGGCTATAGAGTCATCGGCTTCGATCGCATCGGCAATGTGGCGAGTTATAAGCTCGCCTTTTTTAACATGACCCTTAACATCGACGGCGGCGTAGCGGCCGTATAGGCGGTCACTAAAGGCGATCATGGTCTCGTCGGATTCTGCGCGGTAAATGGCAAAGCCGTTGTCTTCGGCTTCGTCTTCGACCGTAAAGACATCTTGGCTTACATCTACCAAACGGCGGGTTAGGTAGCCAGAGTCAGCAGTCTTAAGCGCGGTGTCGATCAAACCTTTACGTGTACCACGGGTGGCAACGAAGGCTTCTAGTGGGCTTAGGCCCTTCTTAAAGCTCGAGCGGATTGGCAGCTCAATGTCTTTACCAGATGCATCAACCATTGTGCCGATCATGGCGGTAGCAAGCTTAATGTTGCTCATGTCACCACGGGCACCGGAGTCAACCATTACGGCAACACTGGTGTCTTCCTGGCCAAGGCGGCTTTGGAGCAACTCTAACACCTTTTTGTCGACTGCACGCCAGTTGGCAACCGTTAGGCTGTAGCGTTCGTCGTCGGTGATTAAACCTTGTTCGTATTGGTCAGAAATTTTAGCGGCACGGTCATCACCTTCGCTAATGATGCCTTCTGTTTCGCTAACTTCAAAGTAGTCAGACATACCGGTAGACACAGCGCCTAGCGTTGCGTATTCTAGCGCCAAGTCTTTAATGTCGTCGGCGATTTTGGCAGTCATTTCTGAGCCGTATTTCTCGAACACCTGCGCCAACACGTTTGCAAGTTTCTTCTTGCGCATGACCTCTTCTACATATGGGAAGTCGGCTGGCAAGATTTCGTTAAAGTACACACGACCAAGGGTGGTCTCGCGGAGTTCTTCTTTTACCGGCACTATGATTGGGGTCTGTAGCATGATCACGCCAGATTCGTAGGCGTAAATTGCTTCGTTTACGCTCGATAACCGGATTGGCTCTTTGCGCTGGGCTGCTGGCTTAGGGTATGTGAGGTAGTAGCACCCAAGCACAATGTCTTGGCTAATGTTAAGAATCGGCGAACCATCGGCAGGCTTAAGCAGGTTGTTGGTGGCGCTCATAAGCTCGCGAGCTTCACGCTGGGCGTCGTCGCTGAGCGGTAGGTGGACGGCCATCTGGTCGCCATCGAAGTCGGCGTTAAAGCCTTTACACACCAGCGGGTGCAGCTGAATAGCCTTACCTTCGATCAGTTTTGGCTGGAAGGCTTGGATACTCAAACGGTGCAATGAAGGCGCGCGGTTAAGAAGCACGTACTTTTCTTTAATGACTTCGTCGAGCGCGTCCCACACCAGGCTGTCGCTCGATTCGATCAAACGGGTTGCACTTTTTATATTGTGGGCGTGCTCATTTGCCAGGAGTTCGGCAATCACGAATGGCTTAAAGAGTTCCAGCGCCATCAGTTTAGGCAAGCCGCACTGGTGGATCTTAAGCTCAGGGCCAGCCACAATAACTGAACGGCCAGAGTAGTCTACACGCTTACCGAGCAAGTTCTGGCGGAACCGGCCTTGCTTACCTTTTAGCATATCGCTAAGAGATTTAAGACGACGGCGGCCTCCGGTCGCGCTTACGGCACGGCCACTACGGGCTGCGCTGTTGTCGATCAACGCGTCTACCGCCTCTTGCAACATGCGCATTTCGTTGCGGCGGATTACCTCTGGTGCGTTTAGCTCGATCAGCTTCTTAAGACGGTTGTTGCGGTTAATGACACGGCGGTAAAGGTCGTTTAAGTCGCTGGTTGCAAAGCGGCCACCAGTTAACTGCACCATCGGGCGAAGGTCTGGTGGGATCACTGGCAGTACGGTCAGACACATGCTGGTCGGCTTGATGCCGGCGCGCTGCATGCCTTCTAGTACCTTAAGGCGTTTTAGGACTTTCTTCTTGCGCTGGCCTTTTGCAGCCTCTGCTTCTTCGGCAAGTTCTTTTACAAGCGCATTTAGGTCGATTTCGGACAGCAATTCGTACAGTGCAGCACCGCCCATGCCTACTTCGATTATTGCGCGGTAGTCATCTGGCAGGTTGCGGTAGTCGGTTTCGCTCATAAGTTGGGCTTTTACCAAACTGTCTAGCTGTGACTTCTTTTGGGCGAAGGCTTCGGTTGCTTCCTCTAGTTCTTTGCTCTGGGCGGTAGCGAGCGCCTTTATGTCTGCGCCATCGGCCATGCTTTCTTTTTCAAAGCGTGCCTTAATTGCAGCTTTTGCGGCTTCAAACTCGGCTTCGGCGTCGGAGACAAATTGGTCGCGCTTTTCTACGTCTACTTTTTTAATGACGTAGCTTGCAAAGTAGGCTACACGCTCAATGTTGCGAACGGTGAGCCCAAGCAGTAAGCCCATGGCACTTGGAGTGCCTCGGAAGAACCAAATGTGGGCAACAGGGGTAGCAAGGCCAATGTGACCCATGCGCTCACGGCGCACAATGCTCTTTGTAACGAGTTCTCCGTTTTTATCTACGGCTGCCTCGCGGCTGCGGACACCTTTGTACTTGCTCTCGTGTGGGTTTATGTCTTTTACCGGCCCAAAAATCTTTTCGCAGAACAATCCGTCGCGCTCTGGTTTTTGGGTGCGGTAGTTTATTGTCTCTGGTTTTAGTACCTCGCCGTACGACCAATCTTGTACGTCCTCGGCAGAGGCAACAGCTAATCGTACTGCGTCAAAATCTGCAATGCTGGTAGTGATATGGCTTAAACGACTCATTACGCTACCTCCTTTTCATCGTCGGCAGTGGAAGCCACTGCGTTGTCATCGTTAGTCGTGTCGTCTGCGAGTTGGACGGTCATGCCATCGCCAAGGTCTAAATCGCCAAACTCATCTACTTCGTCTGCAACAGATACGTCGAGCGGCTTGGCGGCCTCACCTGGTTCGATTGTTACAGGCGTAGCAGCTTCTTCGCGGACAGTGTTAGCCAAAACATCTTCGGCGTCGATTATGGCATCGCGTTGGTCAATGAGGTCTACGCGAAGGCCAAGGCCTTGGAGTTCTTTTACAAGCACATTGAAGCTTTCTGGGACTTTCGGCCCTGTGATTGCTTCTTTTTTGATGATCGATTCGTATGCTTTGGCGCGGCCATAAACATCGTCTGACTTAATGGTGAGCATTTCTTGCAGGGTGCTTGCCGCACCGTATGCTTCGAGTGCCCATACCTCCATCTCACCAAAGCGCTGGCCACCGTTTTGCGCCTTACCACCGAGCGGCTGCTGGGTAACCATTGTGTATGGCCCAATGCTGCGGGCGTGGATTTTGTCGGCCACCATGTGGTGCAGCTTCATCATGTACATGTTGCCAACGGCTACCTTTTCTTTAAAGGCATCACCGGTGCGGCCGTCGAACAGCTGCACTTTACCGTTGCTTGGCAGACCTGCTTTAGTAAGTTGTTCCTCAATGACTTGGCTTGGAACGCCGTTAAACGGAGGTGTTGCCACCTTAAAGCCAAGGGCACGGGCAGCCATGCCAAGGTGTACCTCAAATAGCTGGCCTAGGTTCATACGTGAAGGCACACCGAGTGGGTTTAAGATGACATCTACAGGAGTGCCGTCTTCCATGAATGGCATGTCTTCTACCGGCAGTACGCGGGCTACTACGCCCTTGTTACCATGGCGGCCAGCAAGCTTGTCGCCAACGCTGATTTTGCGCATTTGGGCAACAAAGATCTGGATTTGCATGAGTACGCCGGCTTTAAGTTCGTGGCCGTTTTCGCGGCTGAACACTTTTACGCCAACAACTTTACCGTGCTTACCATTGCTCATACGCTGTGAGGTGTCACGTACGTCTTTGGCTTTTTCGCCGAAGATGGCACGGAGCAGGCGCTCTTCGCTCGAGAGCTCTTGTTCGCCTTTTGGTGTGATTTTACCTACCAGAATGTCGCCAGCGTGTACTTCGGCGCCAATGCGCACAATGCCGTTTTCGTCTAGGTGACGGAGGGATTCTTCGGATACGTTTGGAATATCGCGGGTAACAATCTCTGGGCCTAGCTTGGTTTCGCGGACTTCCACCATGTAGTCAGTAATGTGGATGCTTGTGAGGTCGTCTTCTTTTACGATGCGCTGGCTCAAAATGATGGCATCGTCCATGTTGTAGCCACCCCAAGGCATAAAGGCCACAATTAGGTCACGGCCAACGGCAAGTTCGCCGTCTGCAATGCTCATGCCTTCTATAAGGGTGTCGCCTTTTTTAACTTTTTGGCCACGAGCAACAATAACGCGGTCGTTCATGCTTTCGCCGTCGTTACTGCGCTTAAAGTGTTGCGGTTGGTAGGTTTTTACACCATCTTTGTACTTCACTTGCACTTCTGATGCTTCGGCTTTTACAACTTCGCCCTCGGCTTCTGCAACAATGAGCTGGCCAGAGTTTTGGGCGATTGCGCCCTCCATGCCCGTACCAACAATCGGCGCGCTTGGTTTTACAAGCGGCACGGCTTGTTTCTGCATGTTCGAGCCAGTCAAGCTGCGGTCAACGCGGTTTTTCTCTATGAACGGAATGAGCGACGCAGTGCTGCCTAAGATCTCTTTCTTGGCGGCGTCTATGTACGTCACCTCTTGGGCGTCGATTTCACCTGGTTTTAAGTTAATGCGTGCCGACACACGTTCGTGGGCAAACTTACCATCGGCAGTGATCTCGTTGCCGGCTTCGGCAATGATCTCGGTCGCTTCTTGCACCGCGTCTAAATACTCGACTTCGTTGGTGATCTTGCCTTTTACCACTTTAAGGTAAGGGGCTTCCAAAAAGCCGTATTCGTTAATGCGGGCGTAGCTGGCCATGTTAAGTACCAAACCAATGTTGCCACCTTCTGGGGTTTCTACGGTGCAAAGGCGGCCGTAGTGGGTG
>DASTDY010000030.1:0-19706 GCA_035710125.1 Saccharimonadales bacterium (SeqCode)
GGATCCGTCGTTGGATCTCCGCGATGATTTCTGCCGCGAACGGGTGGTCTGCCAGATGACGATGGTCGACCCAGTGGTAGACCGAATCGCCCATGCCGTACTCGGTGATCGCCTGGAGCAGGATGTTGGTCGCAACCTCCAGGTCGTGGCCTGCGCCCGACGTGAACTTGTCGCCCAACATCATGCGTTCGGCCGCTCGGCTACCCATGGCGCGTTCGAGCATGGCGTTGATCCACGGCCAGTCGATGAACAGACGGTCATCGTCCGAGAAGTGGGTGACGCCGCCAGCGTTGCCACGGGCAACAATGCTGACTTCCTCGGGGAAGGCGTTGCCATCGCCGAGCAGTCCCACCAGAGCATGGCCTGATTCATGCCATGCCGTAGTGAGACGTTCCTCTTCGGAGATGATTCGAGAGGTTTCGTGACCCACCAGGTGTTCGGCGATGGCCTGTTCGAACAGCGCCATGGTCACCGGAGCATCGTCGGTCACGCGAAGCGCGAACAGACCCGCAGTGTTGCAGACTTCCTTGATGTCCGCGCCGGACAGGCCCATGGTCCGCCTGGCGAGCTTGGGGAAGTTCACGTCGTTTGCCAGGAAGGTGAGCTTCTTGGCGTACATGCGGAACAGCTCCTCGCGAGCCCTGATGTCCGGAGCCGCCATGTGCAGCTTCTTGGTCAGGCGACCAGGTCGCAGCAACGCGGGGTCCAGCGCATCCTTGCGGTTGGTGGTACCAATGACCACCACGCGCAGTTCGTCCTTCAGGAAGCCGTCGAGTTCGGTCAGCAACTTGTTGAGCGTGGCCGTCCGAGCCTCGCCCGCATCGTCGCGGTTGCCGCCCACGGCGTCGATCTCGTCGATCACGATGATGATCGGGTCGCCCTTGGAGGCGATCTCTCGCGCCTTCTTGAACAGTGCAGCGATCTGGGCTTCGCTTTCGCCGTAATACTTGGCAGCGAAGTCCGAGCCCGACAGCACCGATACCTCAACGCCGGCCTCGCCCGCGATGGCGAGGCACAGGAGTGTCTTGCCATTTCCGGGCGGACCGTCGATCAGCCAACCGCGCGGCGCGGCAACGCCGGCCGCAGTGAATTTTTGCGGATCCTTGAGGTAGGCGATCAGCTGTTCGACGTGCCGGATGAGCCCTTCAGCTCCGATCACGTCGGTCAGTCGCTGCTTCGGCGTCTCCTTGACCCGCGCGTTCCGCACGAACAGGCGTTTCTTGATGCCGAAGAAGGCTGACGAACCGAACGACAGCAATGCAAGCAGTCCGAAGATCAGGAACAAGCCCTTGTACTGGTCCCAGAACGATTCGTTGACTGCGCTGCCGTTGACGTTATTGCTCTTCAGGAGCGTCATCAGATCGTCGTCGTACTCCGCGGGGAAATTCGCGACGAACTTCTTGCCGTCGTGCAGGTCGATCTTTATCTGATGGTCGGCAGAGTTGATCTTGGCGTCTTTGGCAACGCCCGACGCAACTTTGCTTTCCAGTTCGTACAGGCTGATCTCTGTGTACTCCGGAGACACCTGTTTGAAGATGGAACTGCCACCAAAGAGCAGGGCGACCAGGGCGACCACAGCCCAGATGCCGTATTTGCCGGCAAGTTTTTTGAGCTTCACATTTCTCCTTAGTCGGGGAACGGGCGCACCAATTATACCACAGTAGTAGACTTTGCCAAGCTTATGTTTTACAATTTTGGTGCTACAGATGTAGCAAGTCGTTTTTAGGAGGAGTGTTGAGCGATAGCAATAACCTGCCCGTATTCGTGCAGCAAGTGGGTGGCTCGCTGGCCGAAGTGTTGGCATGGCCACACCACCTAGAGGTGTTGAGTATTAGCCAGAAGGCCAATATCAGCATGATCGTCGATCGGAATCCCAGCCTGAACACAGAGCGATGTGTCGACATGCTGGCCGACCTGGCCGGTGTGTACAAGGAGCGTCTGGGGCCGTGGTTCAACCTTTTGGTCGAGGAGAGCGGCCTCGAAGACGTGCATTTGGCCGTCGAGGCGCTGTACGAGTTGGGCGTGTGCTCGGTCGGCGAAATGCAGACCATGAAAGAGCACGACCAGACATCCCACCCTCTGGAGCTGATGCTCGCCTTGATGGATCGGTTGCGTCTGGTTCCGCACCACTTCACAGAGGTAGAGGAATTGGCGCATCTGATCGAACGCCTGGGTGGTTGGGCTGAGGCGTGCAACCTGCACAACGATCCCACGCTGTCGCAGGATGAGCTATCTCGCGGTCCAGACGTTGAGTTGGATGACGACGGTGGCCTCAACCAAAACGAGCTCTAGGAGTACCCATGACCCCCCTGGAAGTACTTGGCCTGCCCAAGTCAGCCGTTAAGGCGATCTGGGCAGACGAAACGCTCTCTAATGAGCAAAAGGCCAGTACGCTTCATGAGCTCGCCAAGCGAGTTTACCGTGCGCTTATGCAAACGGTGCATTCCGATACTGCGAGCGGAAACTTCGGCGACCTGGCTGTTGAGTACACAGCGGCATACCAGGCAATCGAACCCAGTTACGAACTGCTCAACACCCTCGTTGAGTGGTACGTCACCAACGTGCGTGCGTTTCCTGGTCGCGAGGCCATGCTGGAAGGGCGCTGCATCAAGGCCGAAACGAAGGTTGTAGCACTCAGGCGGTTCTTGCCGTATACGGACTGGCGGCAGGCGCTCAAGCTGGACGTTCCATCGGAGGTGCTGTTTGGGCTTCCGTGGGCACCCGGTGTGGACGCACGGCACGGCTACCAGAACACCTTTGTGCTGCGCTGCGGCCAGACAGAGCAGACGCTGTTCGAGCTGCGCCATCCGTTCACGGATGACCCCATTGTGCCCACCCCGTATGATTTCAACGGTGTGCCCGAGTGGCATTGTGACACGTGGTGGGCGAACAGCGTAGTGGGCATGCACCGCTACGTCGAGGAACCTCAGCCCTACGGCAAAGTTGTGCTGGTGGGGCATGTGCCGTACGAGTTCTTCGAAAGCAGCCCGAAACCGCAAACACCAGGCATTGGGCTGCCGGCTTCTGACCAAGCAGAGGCCTACATGGGCCTGGTGTGGCAGGACGAACCGTTGTGGCTCGGCCACCTGAAGCCAGGGGCTGAAGGTGGCAACGTAGTAGTGGCTAAGCAGGCCGGCGAAGGTTTTTTGCTGGCACTGGTTGGCACGCTTCTGGCATCACGCCCTCTCTAAAAACGACGCCCGTCCGCTACAGCAGCGGGCGGGCGATCGTTCGTTATTATTGTCTGATATAGTTATAAGATCCGTGAAACACCTACCGAGTAGGAGTTGCAATGGAGCAGGTTTTAGCGCACGCACGCGCAAAAAGACTGGGCGGCGGGGTGGCGGCCGCGTTTCAGGCTTTTGGCGATCTGGCACAAGTAGCAGCGGCAAGTATTGAGGCGATTTGCCGGCTGGTTGAATCAAGCAGTATGCTCAACAACCGCGATGTTGCGCTTAGCCTTTTGCAGCTAAGCCGAAAAAAGAACACAGCATCGTTTGCGGCGTTAGTTGACGACTGCCGTACCCACTGTGATCCAAAAAGTTTGGTCATGGCCGAAAATTTTGTGGCGAACCAGCGTACGGTCAGGCACCCCGCGGGCAACAAGTCGCTGCCGGATTTAGAGGCAGCTCTGAAGTTTCTGGTTGCCCTTGCCATGGCCGGCTGCAAGCCAATCACGGCCGATGCGTTTTTGTACTGCTGCAAGCAATTAATAAACCAAGGCGTGGCGTTTAACGACCACGCTGCGTTCGTACCGGCTATCGGCCATAATCTGCACGGTTTCCGCCGTGCGGCAAGTGGCCATGTGGTTGAGTGGCGGGTGTGAGATCACGGCGAGTGCTCCCTTGTGACGGCAAAACCATGAGGGAGCACAATGCCAGACTAGCACTCTTGCATTAAGACTGCTAATTTGGCTATAGTAATAGTGCTATAACACACGACTAATCAGGAGGTATATATGAGCCAGATCAAACCTTTGGCCGACCGGCTTGTCGCGATCCGCGAAGAAGCCCAAACCAAAACCGCCTCGGGCCTTTATTTGCCTGACGCCGCAAAAGAAAAGCCAGTTATTGCTAAAGTGGTGGCTGTTGGCAAAGAAGTAAAAGAAGTAAAAGTTGGCGACCGTATTGTGTACAAAGAGTATGCCCCGACCGAACTCAAAACCAACGGCGAAGAATATTTGATTTTAAAAGAAGAAGACGTCCTGGCGACACTTTCTAAATAAAGGAGACGTAACAATCTATGGCAAAAAAAGTTTTTTATGACGACGATGCCCGTGCCCGCGTGCTAGGCGGCGCAAAAGCCTTATACGAAGCAGTAAAAGTAACCATGGGGCCAAAAGGCCGCAACGTAGTTATTGGTAAAAGCTACGGCGCACCAACCGTTACCCACGACGGCGTAAGTGTTGCTAAAGCCGTTGACCTACCAGAAGACGACGACGAAACATTAGGCTACAAAGTCGGTGCCGAGCTTATTAAGCAAGCCGCCAGCAAAATGAACGACGTAGCCGGCGATGGCACCACCACCGTTACCGTGCTTACTTACAGCATTTTGGCCGAAGCCAACCGCTTAATTGCCGCTGGCCACAACCCAATGGAACTTCGCCGTGGCGTAGAACAAGCCGGTGCAGAAGTGCTAGAACACCTTGCTAAACTGCGCGAAGACATTGGCAGTAAAAAAGAACGCGTGGCCGAGGTTGCTACCATTAGCGCCGGTGACGAACAAATTGGCCAATTAATTGCCGACGTCATTAGCAAAATCGGCAAAGACGGCGTAGTAACCGTAGAAGAAGGCCAGGGCCTACACCTTGAATCAGAGGTAGTAGAAGGCTTTACCATGGATCGTGGCTTTGTAAGCCCATACATGGTCACCGACGCCACCCGCATGGAAGCCGTATACGACAAGCCAGCCATTGTTATTACCGACCAAAAAGTCAGCAGCATGCAGCAGTTTTTGCCAATGCTCGAAAAGTTGGCGCAAGCCGGCAAAAAAGACCTTGTGCTAGTTGCCGAAGACGTAGAAGTAGAAGTGCTTTCTACCCTTATTTTAAACAAGCTTAAAGGTGCATTTAACACCGTAGCCGTGAAGGCCCCAGCTTTTGGCGACCGCCGCAAAGAAATTTTGCAGGACCTTGCAGTGCTTACAGGTGCCTCTGTTATTAGTGCCGACCAAGGTATGACGTTCGAGAACGTCGGCCTAGAGGTTGTTGGTTCGGCACGCAAGGTGATTGTTACTAAAGACGACACAACAATCATCGAAGGCAAGGGTAGTAACAAAGAAGTTGCGGACCGCATTAAGCAAATCCACGCCCAAGCAGAAACCGCTACCAGCGAATACGACAAAGAAAACTACGAAAAACGCGCCGCTGCCCTGGGCGGTAAAGTTGCCGTAATAAAAGTTGGTGGTATCAGCGAAGTAGAGATTGAAGAAGCCAAGTTCCGCGTAGACGACGCCGTAGCCGCAACCAAAGCCGCGCTCGATGAAGGTATTGTAGCCGGTGGTGGTGTAACTCTGGTAGACCTCAGTAAAACACTTAAAGTTGAAGGCACCGACGGCATTGCTGCCGGCCGCCAGATTCTAAAGACCGCTTTATTACAGCCGTTCTACCAATTAATGAACAATGCGGGCATTAACCCAGACGTTAAGCTAGACGCCATTAAGGCTGCAAAAGCAGGCTTTGGATTTAACGTGCACGACCCAGAGAAACTGGTCGACCTTAAAAAAGCCGGCATTGTAGACCCAGCCCGTGTAACCAAAGAGGCGATCATGAACGCCGTATCTATTGCCGCAACCGCCATGACCATGGGCGCATTGGTAGTAGATATCCCAGAAAAAGAGGCTCCAGCACCAGCAGGTGGTGGCATGCCTGGTATGGGTATGATGTAGGGCGAGAAATTTCGCTAGGGAAAAGGCTCCACTTCTGTGGAGTCTTTTACTTATACGATGTTTATGGTATGGTATTGGTGTCCGAAACTTGACATACAGTATAGGAAGTGTCGTTGTGACTGTCACGGTTGTGGAAGGCACCTTCGACGAGATTTCTGGCTTGCGCCTGCGTGGGCCGTTCTACATCGAAGCAGAGGCCGCCGCCGCGCGTCAGCTCCACAGCATGGTGACCGATGAGGTCATTGCATCGCGGCCCGGAGGCCTACACCTTCACCACATTCTGGGCGCCATGAAATCGGTCGCCCCTGAGCTGCCGCAAGAACGGCTGTTCGCAATCGTGGCCGAGTACGTTCGGCGACGGCGTGAACGGTTGGCATTGACTGATGCTGCGCTTTTGCCGGCAAGGTCGCAACCGGCCGACGCAGATTACGTGAGAGCCGCGTTGTTGCGGCTGGATGTAACAAGGCAGGAGGCTGTGTTAGTCCACTTTGAAATGTTGCGTCACAACCAACGCATTGAGGGGTCAGTGCACCCCTTGGCGCAGATGCTGTACGCGCTTCAGCCGCGCGTGGTCCTAGAGATCATTCTGGACATGAAAGAACAACTCAAAAAGCGTCAAGCCACCAGTTAGGTCGCGCACCACAGCAAGTCAAGAGTCGGATCTGGCCGGCTGCCCCCTCTCACGAGGCGTGGCGGCCGGCCGATCTGCTTTTAAGGGCTAAAAATGGTGCTCATGCGCGGATTTGTAGAAGCAGTGATTGATTGACCTATAAAATTATTATATTATTTGAAAATCCAAGCAGAGTACTGCTTTGGCAGCACTCTGCAATCTAGAACCGGAGACTAACCTTGGCTATCTTGTCGGGCAAGAAGATGCTTCAGGCGGTTACACTCTTTGCCTGTGTGGGTGAGGTGTGTGGCAGGTACAAGTTGCTCTTTAGCCAAGCTATGGAGAGCAAGAAACCGCTTCCCAATGCGGAGGTCGTCATGCCAGATGGCAACGCGTACATGAAGGGCTTGTTGGTAGAGGTAGTGGGCGAGCCTGGTAAGGCGGTGTGCCGGCTCACGTTCACTTCAACCGGCGACCTGACTGTCGAAGAGGTTGTTGAACTGGCGAGACAGTGCTACTACACCAACGGTCGAATGATCGACGCAAAGGTAGAGAACAATGTTTTGTGGGTGCAGTTTTTCGCCGTACCAAAGAAGGTGGTCGAAAGCTACGAGGCTATGCTGAAAACTGCTTGATGTGCGTGGGTGCGCTCGCATCTTGGGGCAGACGCCGTCCAGGATTGCAGGGTGCGCTCAACAAAAAAGCTGATACGTACGTATCAGCTTTTTTGTTGGATTTTACTAAGATTGACGCCTGGGTGTAACGTGGTCCTTACCAATGAAGATAGCAGCCAATCATTATTGACATAATCCATAATTTATAGTAGAATAGTAGAACTGTCCGAAGTACAGAAGCACAGACACAGATTGGGGACTTCCATGTCCAAGCGTTTCACGATCACGTCCGACACCGACATCGACACCATCGCGGCCGCGGCGCTGGCCAACCAGCTCACCGAGAGCCAGATCAAGTGCTTGTCGGCCGAGGCCAAGGTGGTGGTGTTCTTCGCACTTGTCAACAACGACACCAACCTGGTGACCGACGAGGGCTGGTTCACCGACACCACGCGCAACCTGCTCAAGCAGCTGGTGGGCGCGGAGGACGGCCAGCTCTCGCACCTGATCGCCACACTCAACAAGTCGGGCCTGTTCGTGTACAACGGCGAGCGCGGCACCGAGTCGCGGCACCGCTTGAACCTGGAAGACGAGGCCGTCGAGAGGCGTTCTCTGGACATCATCTCGCTCCAGGCGACCATGTTTCCGCAGGACACGGCCGTGCCCGAGGACCAGCGCCATCTGGCGCTGGTCAAGAAGAACAACCTGGTGCCCGACGCCGACCCCAAGGACGCGTTCCAGGGGGAAGCCGGCGAGTTCGCGGTGTGGGCAGCCAACCTGGACGACCCCATGGCCAAGGAGGCCATGGCCCGCATCGGCGAGACCCTGGACTCCTACTCGGCCCAGAGGAGGCTCACGCCGGGTGAGGAGACGACGTTGCAGACGCTGGCCGCCATGCTCGCGGGCCAGCTCCACGGCAAGCGGCACCTGATCCACGGCCTGGGAGCCATGTTGCTCAAGATGGCCAACGACTGATCTACCTGTACAACGGGCAGCGGCCGTACCAGATTCGTCCTTTAGGGCGATGACGGTACGGCCGTTGTTCTTTTTGGATTTTTTAGTTAAATAGTAAAGTCCGCAAAGAACAGGAGAGTAATGACGTTTCCGAAGGCGCCCGAAGTTTCGCCCGATGACGCGCAGCTGGCGTTTTCGGCGCTCGCGTCATCTGCTGACAAGGGTGTGTTGGTGCGACTCAGGGCACAGACACAGGCTTTGGTGCTACAGGTGTTGCTCGAACAGCGGCGCGAGGAATTTTTTGATGACCAAGGCTGGCTCAATGTTTCCAAGAACAGGCTTATCCACAGTTTGCTTGGTGTGGATGACACACGCGCTACGTATTTGATTCGGATTTTGCGATATCAGCATCTGCTGGTGTCGCCCACAGCCGGCAAGTCGAGCCGCACAATGATTGTGTGTGGCCCTGTCGCCAAGCTGATTGTGCAGGCTCTTGAGCGCCACAAAGACCACGGCGAATGGTGGGACGCAAGAGAGGCGCTAAAAGATATTGCGGCGAGTTGGCAGACCACCGATGCGTTCACTATGTCGTTGTCGCTGTTGCTTGGCCGGACAGTTGGCGTGGAACTGTCCGGCCAAGATGCTACAGCGGTCACCAAGGCCTTGGCAAGGCTCAACACCGCGGTCAACGGTGACGAAGCGCTACTGGCCGAAGTTGCGCTACGATTGCTGCGGCAGCTAAAGCAAAGCTCCTAAATACTGCGGATTGCAGCCTGTCGTCATGTATGGCGATGGGCTGCTGTTCGTTTGCTTAAAATATTGGTATAGTTTGGTACTGTCGGAACGATTTTTTTTGGAGCGGCACGTGGTAAATATCCAGGGTTATGTGTTTGCCTCGGATGCGCAGGCTGCGTTCGACTTTGTGCGTGGCCGTCTGCTCCATGAGTGGTTTGGCCGTACGCCGGTGTCGTGCCAGGCTTTGTGTGTTGCAGTGGTGGTGTTGCGTGACCCTCATGGGTACTGCCACGGCAATGGCACGCTGCTTGAGCCGCCGCTTAATATGGTGCGGCGGGCGGCGCCTGTAAAACACTGGCAAAGCAATGGAGTTGTCAGCCACATGCAAGCGGCGGGCCTTTTGGTTGAGGACACCGAAGGATGGCGCGTGGTGGCTACACCAGCGGCGCAGGTGGTGCTTAACCACATCCAGACGTATCTCGACCCGTTGGCGTTACTCAGCCCCGAACAGCGGGAGATTTTTGATCTGCTGAAAGCCGAGATCCGGCAGTTGGGCAAGGGCGACAGGACATTCCTTACGGCGATGGCCTACGAGTTGTTGCTCGACGAGCGGTCGCCGCTGCCGTAACCGCAGGCGGTTGCACCACCTTGTGTCTAGGGGTGCAACCGTCCGCATGCAAAAATGATATTATTAGTAAGTCCGAAATTCCTTTAGAGTAGGGTAGGTATGGCATGCCAAAGCGGCCAAATATTGCCGGGTACGTCTATGCTGGGCACTGACACGCAGCGTTCGATATGGTCATTGGCAAGTTGCCACTCGACTGTCGTACACAGCTCCTGCCGATGGACCTGATTTGTTATGTTGTAGTCAGGGTAGGCCGAAGCCCGACCAGTATGTGTACCAGAGTGGCGCATTTATAGATAGGCCTGGCATCATCATGCGGACCATGTTGCCTGGCCTAAAGAACTACGTCTATCTCCAGATGACTCGGCTAGCGAAGAAGCGTGGTTGGTTTGAGGTGATCGGCGACCCGCGTTCGAACTGCTACACCTTCGTGCTTACCGATGAGATTAGGTCGGTGGTCAAAGACATCAATACGTACAGGGGCCAGAGCTCTCGTTTTCCGCATGACTGCGGAACTCAAGGGTGTGGGACCGAGCCGGCAAAAGGTGGCGACGCCCACCCTGCGCCGTTCAAGCTGAGTCTTTGCCAAGATTCGTGTTGCTCTACCGACTAGCATCAGGCAACGTTTGGAGGAACCTTGGAATGCCGTGTGCCTGGCTACGTCATGATCTCCCATCGGCAGGCAGTGGCTGACGCTCTTGGAAGAGTGATCCCCAAAGGGTATTGGATGCTCCTGTCATGCCCAACCAAAGCCCTTTTGGTTGCAACGGTGGTGTGCCATGACCGCGCGCGGTATTGCGATACAGACGGTGCGCTCAAAATGAGTCTGAGCAGGGTTTTCTTGGAGTTGTTTGGGAAGGATGGCCATGCAAATGGTGGAATCCACACCACCATGAGCCGTCATGGGCTGCTCAAGAGCAATGGGCTAAAGGGCGGCAAGTACAAGGTCTGGGTGGTGGCGACGCGAGAGGTGCAAGACTGCCTCAGCGACCTTGCCATTATAGACAAACCGGCAGAGGGGCTGATTTCCCGCGTGGTGCTCGACAGGGCAGATGAGCTTTTTGCAGAACTCGGCAGGGAGCAAGTGGTCCAGCTTATCCAAGCTCTTGGCAATCGTGCAGGGATCTGCTTGCCCCGCTCGTTGTAGGAACGGACATGCCACGCAAGCAACCACTGCTGCGTGGCATCCGCTCATGTATACTAAAAGAGATGACACATTATTCTGTAGTTTCGCCGCACGTGTTTGCGGCCATAAAAAGTGGGCAGCGTGTAATTGAGCCGCGCATAAACGATGACGCACATAAAGCAATCCGCCCAGGCGACCTTATAGTAATCACTAACCGTACCACTCACGACCAAGTAGTCACAAAGGTGGTCGGCATATTGCGGTTTGCAAGTTTTAAGGAGCTTGCCCAGGCGTATCCGCCGGATAAGTTTGGTGTGCATGATGAGCGTGATCTGTTACAAGAGATGCGTCGCTATTATACAACCGACCAAGAAATACAAAGCGGCGTGGTTGGTATAAAATTGCATGCGTTAAAGCAGCATAAAACTGCGGCTCCGTAGTTAAGCTGCTAGTGTGGGCGAGGGTGCTTTGGTATAGTAAGTTTGCCCCGTGGTGCAGAAGATTGGATTTCTGACTTGCCCGAGAACAACAACGGCTACACCTTCATTGGTCCAAGCCGGGCTGCGTTTGACGCCCTGATCGGCAGGCTGCCTCAGGCCTACTTGCGCGACTTGCCGCCGATTGCTAAGGCCTGGGTTGTAGTTGCGACGTTCAACGACAGAAGAGAGGAGTTTGTTGATTTCGATGATTCCTTGAAGCAGCCTTTTGCCAAGGTTGCTCGGGTGATTTTGGATGAAGCAGACGCAACAGCCAGCGAGCTATCAGCCATCAGCACCCTCGCCGTGCGAAAGGGGTTGCTGGAAAACGATGGGTCCCTCAAGCTGGCTAAGAACGACGAAATGCGCTCACTACTGGAGGACGTCGAGCTCTACAGAAAGAGCAAGGACTATTTGCCGCCAGAGGAGTGGGTTGAACTCTGGGATCTCGCCTACGACATCTGCGACGCCCCACCAGTTTCTCGTATCGGCAAGAGGGCAGCAGCGTTGGGATACGTGCTGGCCAATTTGGCCGGCGCGCAGCCACCGGTCTAGGTGACCACGGTTTCGGCTGCGCGGCAAAAGTCGCGCAGCCGAACTGGTTTTTCGTAAATTTTTGATGTAATATAGCCCCAACGACACGCCCATTTCGGAAGGTTTTTAATGACGCAGCTGACGCAGCCGATAGACGGCTACGTGTTTACGTCGGACCGCCAGGCAGTGGTAGACGCGGTCGTTGGGATCATTCCCAAAGACCAGTGGAAGCATCTGCACAGGCGCACGAAGGTTCTGCTGGCGGCAGTGGTGGTGCTGCGCAATAAGAGGAAGTACTACGCTGCTGGTTTCCTTAAGATGAGCCTCGTTGACCTGTTCAAAGAGCTGGGCTTCATCGAGAAGGAATACCAGATGACCCCAATCCGCGATGCGCTGAAGAGGAAGTACATTACTAACGGCATGCCATCGGCTAAGACTCGGGCGAAGTTCCTGGTAACACCTGCTGTGCAGGAGTGCCTGGACGATCTCGCGCGTCACGATGAGTTCAAGCGGGCGTTCCCCAACCAGCCAGGCCTCCACGAGCGCTCCCTCCAGATCGTGGGTGAACTCGGCGAGGACGGCACCGCCGCGTTGATCCATGCACTCAGAGGGCGCATGACCAGCTGCGTCCCTTCTAGTTAGACGTGTCTCCGCCGCTGTGCAGTAGCTTCGGTTGCTGCACAGCGCGGGCGCTTCACGCTAGCGTTTTGCAGAAAAGTAGTCGATCTCTTTAATAATGTCTAATAAAGCTTGGGCACGTTTTGTGTCGTCGCCGATGTTTTTTGCGGCGGAGTGGGCTTCGTCTAGTAAGCTTTGGTCATCTGTAGAACGGATAATCAAAAGGAGCGTGTCGAACTTTTCATCGGCAGGCAAGTCAAGTTTGCTAACCAATGGCCGAAGCTCTTCTAGGGCAGATGCTTTAAGCTTATCTAATTCACCGCTCCCTGCACTTGTTGCGTTGCTGGCGGATTTTTTAGATTCTTTTGCGTGGGCAGGCGCTTCGTCTGCAGGTTCGTCTTCTTCTGGTTGAGGTAGCGCAACGCCAATCGTTGGCGGTTCTTCGCTGGGGCCACCAACAGGAGTCGTAAGTGGGTCTGGGGCATTTGTGCTCGCTGTAGCCTGGCCACCTGGCACAGGTGTTTCTTCAAACTGCAAGCCACCTTGCAATGTTTTGGCTAGTTCGTCGTCGCCCTGCATGGGCGGATGTTGATCCTGTTTTGCGTCCATGACCCACCTCTGAATACTGTTTACGCTTTTATGTTATCCACTGTATCATAAGTAGGCATGGTGGGGAATAAGGAGAATTATGTTAGACGACAAAAATATGGTCGCCCAACGCGACCCGCAAGATGCGCTCGGTTTTGCGGCCCAACAACCTGAGCAATTGAAACACGATTTTAATATCGCACACACCGCTTCGTTTAAAAAACCAATCTACAATATTGTGTTTGCTGGCATGGGTGGTAGTTCGCTCGTAGCTGAGCTTGCACGTACATGGCCAGAACTAAAAGAGCCATTTGTTATATGTAAGGAGTACAATTTACCTGCATTTGTAGACGGCGATACGCTCGTAATTGCCTCTAGCTACTCTGGCAACACAGAAGAAACGCTTGAAGCGCTCAGGCAAGCCCGCCAAAAAGGCGCCCAGATCGCTGTTATTACGCACGGTGGAAAATTACTAGAAGATGCCAAAACGCACGGCGATGTACTGGCAGAAATCCCACATTGCCCACAACCGCGCACCAGCGTATTTTATGCCTACCGCGCATTGGTAGAGATTTTTGTGGCTGCAAAGTTAGCGCCAGAGTCTGCAATCACCGAACTCGCTGCGTTGGTTGCGCCTTTAGAGCAAGCTGTAAACCAGTGGACGCAAGAAATCCCTGCGCAACATAACCCCGCGAAACAGCTCGCCGAGCGTATGGCTGGCAAAACGGCCATTATTTACGGTGGTCCACTTATGTATCCCGCGGCGTACAAGTGGAAGATAGGCGTGAACGAGAACGCCAAAAATACTGCATGGGCAGGCATGCTGCCAGAGTTTAACCACAATGAATTTTTAGGGTGGAGCAGCCACCCCGTAGAAAAACCTTTCGCAGTCATAGATTTGCTTAGTAGTTTTGAACATCCCCGTGTACTACGTAGGTTTGAGGTATCTGACCGCATGCTGAGCGGCATGCGCCCAACCTCTGTAAACATTGAGGCAAAAGGCAAAAGCGTACTCGAGCATTTGTTGTACCTGGTGCTGTTTGGTGATTTTACCACCACATATTTGGGTATATTAAATGGCGTTGATCCAACTCCCGTTGCATTGGTAGAAAAATTTAAAAAAGAGCTCGGTTAAATGCTGTCTGTGCCTCATTTTGACCCCGCTGGCTTTACGACCAATCCTTACGTAAAACGGGTAGAAAAGCCGTGGGGCTACGAACTGCACTGGGTACCGGAATCTGCCCCGTATATGGGTAAACTTCTGCACATAAACGCTGGTGCCCGTTTAAGTTTGCAGGTGCACGACCAAAAGCAAGAAAGCTGGTTTTTGGTTGGTGGCCACGTGGTTGTAGAGTGGGAAGACAACAAAGGGCAGATGCTCACAACAACGCTGCAGGCAGGTGTTGGGTACAGTACGCAAGTTGGCCAGAAACACCGCCTAAGGGCAATTACCGATAGCGATGTTGTAGAAGTATCAACACCTGAGGCTGGCACAACTTGGCGTTTGGAAGACGATTTTGCCCGTCCTCACGAAACTCCAGCCCAGCGCAAGATTGAGCGTAACGAATAGCCTACAAACATGAGAAAGGGGACGCTAAACCGCAGTGATGCGGGCGTCCCCAGTGTTTCTCAGGTTGTACTTGGCGGTGTCGCCACTTTGACCGCACACGCGCGGCACCCAAGTATGTGCTCCATGAGCAGTTGGGTGTCGTGTTCGGTGGGGTCGGTGTTGAGCGACGAAAGGAACGCACATCGCTCACTGCTTTCGCCGAGGCGAACCACAGCTTCGAGCACTTGCTCAACCGTTTCGGGGTCGAGCCCTTGCTTCCAACCATCGAAATGCATTGCTCACCCCTTTCGGTGTGTTCAATTTAGTTTATTATAGCAGATTTTCCTAATTTTTGCAATCTTTGGACGATTTTTTCTTCTTGCATACGTTCCTTAATGAAATCGAATATTTCAGAGGTATCTTGGTACTCAAATTGGCCTCGTTTAGGAAACTTATCTGCATTAAACGCGCAAATTCTTTTTTGGCGGTCGCTTTTCATTTTTTTGTACACAAAGCCAGATTCTAGGGCGTTTTTGGCTGCTTCTGTGGTTAGGTCGCCTTGGTCGAGCATTTTTTCTATTAGTTTGTTAAACGCTCCTTGCGCCTTTACGTCAAGGCGGAGCGTTGTGCGCTCTTCGTCGGTTGCGACCATATCGGTACCCTGGGCGTCTTCTACTGGGGTTGCAGGACGGATTTCCCAATCGTCTGGCAACTCTGCCTCTATCGCGCGGCGGATGCCAATTTCGCGTTCGGCACCTTTGAGCAGTGATTGGAGTTCGCTTGTGCTAAACGAAGGCAGTCTCCACTGGTTTTCTATAATCTTTTCGCCTCGTTTGCCGAGCTGTTCCGAAAACCCAGGGAGCATAGACTGCGGCAGGTATGCAATGGCGTTACCGAGCGTTGCGTTAAAATTTGCAAGAGTTGTATATTGGCGGGCAATATAATCTGGCGAGGATTGTTTAGACGATTGCAGCTCTGCGCTTGCTTTTGCAGCACCAGGCATATTGAGTACTGCAAGGGCCAGGCGTTGAACGGCCAACTGCGAGGTAGTTAGGTTGTCGGTGTCGGCGTTTTCTAACAAGCTGAGTTGTCTGGCGTAAGCAAAGTTCGCCACGTGCTCTGGGGTAGAGGGCCTTCCCTGTTGTTCAAGGTATGCTTTTGCGTCATGGAACCGGTTGGCAACCACTGCATCGGTGCCGTGCCAAATGCGGTCTTGCATAGGAATTTCCCGCTGTTCTTGGGAAGCTCGTTTATAGGGGTGGGGAGGTGCGAGTGTGCGCTCTGGCATGTTTGTTTATGTTAAAAAGCTATTTAAACATTAGCACTATAAAGTAAAAAAGTCAATTTTGTGGTGTGGCAGTGGTTTTAAGGAATAGGCTAGGTGCCCAACCTGGCACGGCTCGTGAGACGGGCCGTGCCAGGTGTTCAGACGGTCGCGGTTAGGGCGTTGAGTTCCCTCATGCAGACCCGCACATCTCTGCCAATGTTCTCCTTGTGCTCCCTGTCTACCTTGGTGAGTTCGTGCAGGTAGGTAGGCAGCTCAGCTCGCAGCTGGATGTTGGTCAACTTCCAGAGCACGTTCATGCGGCTACGTGCCTTGTTGAGGTCGCCCCCAGTCTCGTCCAGCAACAGATGAGCGAGCCAGATGCTCCTGACCACTTGGCTGCCCTGCACCTTGCCGAGCAGGTGCTGGCAGATGTCTTCGGGGAGACCAGTGGCGGTGGCAACGCGGATGCAGTTCATCTGCTGCTGCATCCGCCTAGAGGTTTCGTTGCGGGCCGACTCAGTAGAGGGCGCTTGGCTCGGTACCAAGAGGTACCGGTTGTGCCTGTCCATCGTTGGGTAGTGGAACTCAGCCGCCACCGACTGGATGCCAACCCTGACCATAGCCCACTGCAGAAAAGGCACGATTGCGTCACTGGCGATTTGCGTCGGTGGCACAGTCCAGCTGGTGTCCCCTTGGTGGCGGATCCGCACCGTGTAGTTGCGGTCGATGGGGGCAACGCCAACCGCAACCTTGGAGTGCGGACGGTGCGTGTTGATGGTGGAATCCGCACCCTGCCAAAGCTCCCTAGCCCAATCCTGGAGTTTCACTAGTTGTGCACCTACCTTGGTTTGATTGAAGCGGCACCATTGCCGCGACCGGAACTAGTCTTGGCGGATTCCAAGACTCAGCGCTGCCTCGCAGCATCGGCTCTGCGGAGCAGGGCTGGTTATTGGAAGTACCGCAGTGCCTCTATGGGGTCTTTACGGGCAGCTTTTATTGCTGGCCATGAACCAAAGAGGAGGCCGACCGTGAGCGCGATTCCCATAGAAATAACAACTATCCAACCGGTGAATCCAGGCATAAACCCAAGGAAAGTACCAGCTAAAAAGGCGCAGGCGTAGCCTAATGCTATCCCCAACATGCCACCAACCAGCGTCATTAGCAAGGCTTCAATTAAAAATTGCGAAAGTACCTGATGGTTAGTTGCGCCTACGGCTTTGCGGATTCCGATTTCGCGCGTGCGTTCTGTCACACTTACGAGCATGATATTCATAATGCCAATGCCGCCCACAATTATAGAGATGCCCGCAATTGCACCAATAAATGTGGTAAGTACGCGGAACAGTTGGTCGGTGAGCCTTAAGGCTTCTTCTGGCTGGAGTACATTAAAGTCTTCTTCGCCACCATGGTTTTTTAGTAGGCCAGAGCGAATATCTGTGGCCGCGGTTTCAGTATGGTTTGTGCCGGTGGTCTGCGCGGTAATTTGCTGCACCTGGGCAATGCCTTGGTTGAACGATTTTGCTGCACTCATAGACACAAATGCAGAGCGGTTGAGGTCTACCGCGTTACTGACCGCAATAGAAGAGTCAAAGTGTTTTAAGATGCCAACCACGGTAAATTCTTGGCCTCGAAGGCTTACCTTTTGACCAATTGCAACATCTGAACCAAGCAGTTGGATCGCCAAATCTTGGCCAAGGACTACGGTTTCGCGCACAATATTGTCGCTTAAAAATTCGCCGGCCCGCATGCCCAGCGTTAACACGTGCGCACAATCGGGCGAGGTGCCAATAATACTGCCACTGGCGGTTTTATCGCCTGCGGCAATACTGCCGGTTACAAACATGAATGGCGCAGCATGGCGGACATTTTTGGTTTTAATTACGGTTTCTAAGTCGCGTTCGGTAAGGGTAGACGACGTGAATGTGGGCAGGATGCCAGAGCTCAGCAGCGAACTTGCCTCGTTGACGGCGATTTTACCTGGCCTAATGGTAATAATGTCGTTGCCGAGTTGGTCGATCTGGCTGCGGACCATATTTTTAGCGCCCTCACCTAGGGCAAGCACTGCGGTTACGGATGCAACGCCAATAATAATCCCCAAAATAGTGAGCGCCGTGCGCACACGGGTAGCCTTTAGGTTGTTGACTGCAATTTTTAGGTCTACAAGCCAACGTGTCATCTTTTTGCCTTTTTACGTTTAGCGGCTACTTTGGCGCGGCGCTTCTTGGCGGCCTTTTTAGGGGTGAGGATTTGGGTCATGGCCTCGGTTGCATCGGCATATTGTTCGTTAGCCTTGGCGGCGGCTTCGAGTGCTTTACGGAAGGAGTTTAGCGGCCGTTTTACACTTGCATCCAGCTCTTTGCTTGGGTGCTTACTGTCGCTCGCAATGCGGCCGTCGATCATTTGAATAATGCGGTCGGCGTAAATTGCAACATCTGGATTGTGCGTGACCATAATTATAGTGTTGCCGTGCCGGTGTATGTCTGCGAGTTCTTCCATTATAATTTCGGAACTTTTGGTGTCGAGGTTGCCGGTTGGTTCGTCGGCCAAAATAATTGCAGGCCGGCTTACTAGGGCACGGGCAATGGCGACGCGTTGCAGTTGCCCGCCTGAGAGTTGGTAGGGCATGTAGTATTCGCGCTCGTTCAGGCCGAATGTAGAGAGTAATTTGCTGGCTTCGGTAAGACGTTTGGTGCGGTGGATGCCTTTGTAGGTGAGCGGAAGGGCGACGTTTTCTATGACGCTTACGCGGCTGAGTAGGTTAAAATTTTGGAAAATCATGCCAATGTGGTCTCGGCGTAGTTTGGCGCGTCGGCGTTGGGATAGGTCGGCGACGGCTTTGGTTTCTAGGTAGTATTCGCCATGCGTGGGGGTGTCGAGCAAGCCTAAAATGTTCATGAGCGTGGTTTTGCCGGAGCCGCTGGGGCCCATAATCGCAACAAATTCACCCCTGTTTATGGTGAGGGTAAGATTGTCGATCGCCACGGTGGTGGCATCGCCGACGCCAAACATTTTGCTAAGGCCGAAAATTTCGATTGCTGGTTGCATAATTTAATTAATCAAGGAATACACCCATTATAAAAGGAGTGACTTGCTGCTGGATAGGCCTTTTTTCACAACGGTTTTAGTAAAGCGCAAGCATCGTATTGGCAGCTTACCGCTTCATAATAAGTAGGGTCAAGCATAGTGCAGCCCAAGCAGATTGACCTGCCTGTTTGGCAGGGCGCAGGCTTGGCGCGTAACGCACTACTTATTATGAAGCGGTAAGCTGCCAATACACAGCAAAAACTAGGCGTAACTCCTTACACAAAAATCTGCTACAATAAATCCGCACGGAGAGATGCAGGAGTGGTTGAACTGGCACGCCTGGAAAGTGTGTGTGGCCTTTGCGGGTCACCGAGGGTTCGAATCCCTCTCTCTCCGCCATAAATTATATCTTTAAAGACGTGCAGGCGGCGGTCGAGTTGACCGCCGCCTTTGTTAACCCTGGTGCTGGCCAGTGGGAATTCCGAAATGCATGAGGGCTTCCGCGACAAGCTCCTGCAGGGCGACTCCGAGAATCTCGTTAAACCCCCTCGTAGTGAAGTGGGCGAAGGACGGTGTGTCGACTCCGGCCAGGTGGCCAATGTCGTTGCCACGGAAAGGTTCGCCGCGAAGAACTAGCTGCTTCGCTGCGTCAATTGCCGCCCTACGCTGCTTTTCGCGGTGCAGGGTGAGCTTGAGTTCGGCTTTTGTTGTTGCATCCATCGAACGAAAATGAAGCTCCAGCAGCCACAACAACTTGCCTGTCAAACCCTTGTGCATAACAGGCAACAACGTAAGAGCCATCAGGTCTTTTTGCCAACTAACGAGTTGTTCGCCATTTTCGGCCAGAACCTGTTGGTCTGTCTGGGGTACGTGTTTTACTACCGTCTCGACGAATGCCGCACAGGCTGCCTGCAGGTCGTGCTGAAGTGTCGCGTACGCTGCAGCGACCTCTTTGATTCTCATGGCATAACCCTTCTGGTTGGTTAACAGCCATTCCATATATATCATACAGGGCCTATGGTACTGTAGAGACATGCTTATAGAAGCCTCAAATATTTCAAAAACCTATGGCAAAGGCGAGACCAGTTTTGTTGCACTCG
>DASTDY010000031.1:0-12287 GCA_035710125.1 Saccharimonadales bacterium (SeqCode)
CGGGCGCGATCACACCAGTGGTGACCGAAGGAACCGTTTTCGATGCATCAAAGCGTCCTGCATCAGGGCAGGTTGTGGTAGCGTGGTGTGGTGGAATTTCGTGGTTTGGCGGATCAGACACTTCAAACAACGAGGGTAAATTTAAGCTCCAGGCAGAGACAGATACATGCCCTCTCGGCAACGAACTTACGGTAGTGGTTTACGATACTAGCAATAATGTGTTAGCTCGGGCAGTCAGTACGGTACACAGTTACAACGAAATTAGTCTTTATCTTGGTAATTATGACCATCATGCAATTCCAGAATTTAGCGGGGCGGGTGCCCTTGCTGCGGGCTTAGGTGTGGGTGTTGTGGCGATCGTGTATGCGCGTCGTCGGTTAGCCGTACATTAGTCGCCAACTACTGCCGCCTTGTAAGAGAGCTAGCTTGATGGCAGGGTAAGTGATACCCTACAAGAGGCCTTGTAGCTACGACATGTAGATGTAAGGGGTGGCAAAGTGTCGCGATCACGAGTGATGAGGCTGAGCCTTGCGCAGCACTATCTGGTAGGTGCTGACGGCATGCCAATCTCCATGCTCACCAATATCCGAGTCAGGGCGCTCGCCGCAGTAGATTTTTTGAGGTATGTGTTCGACACGGGCGAGGTTCGGGTCGAGGGCGTCTCTGGGTGTCGTGCGGGTGAGGTTGAGACCAACCCTCACGACGCACGCTACTGGAAGGTGGACCTTCATCTCGACGTTCCGCTCAAAGAGGGTGAGGTGGCAGACCTCAGCTATCGGACGTTGTTTGACTATTCCGCTCCTCCGCTCAATGAACTGTCCCAGGGCGAGCCGGTGTTTGGCTTGCCTGAGGTGTCGCTCGTTGTGGAGTTCCACCCCGAAAAGTTGGGGTGCAACACGCGGTGGGTGTTGTTCAACGCAGAACGCGAGCTCGACGGCGGTCAGTTGTCGTTGAGGCAGCCCGACAACGAGATCGCTGGCCCACACGTCAGGTACGACCTTCAAGACCTGCGGCCTGGCCACTTCGTGGCTATCCGCTGGGACTGGGCGCCGTAACACAAGCCAACCGGCCCGCCGAAAAACTGTTTTTTGGCGGGCCTGTGCTCACATTTTTTATATTTCACTAGAACAGCCACTCGGTTTTTTACTTGCACAAACTTTCTGTTTCAAGAACAATAAGGTGGTTAACGGAGCGTTAAAGAATGCAAAAAATTGTCCCCCATTTATGGTTTGACACCCAAGCAAAAGAGGCGTCGGCATTTTATTGCCAGGCCTTTCCGAATTCTAAAATTGTAAGCAGTATGGTGTTGCGCGATACGCCAAGCGGCGACTGTGACCTTATGGCATTTAACTTAAACGGCCACGACTTTATGGCGATCAGCGCCGGCCCTCTATTTAACTTTAATTCGTCGATCTCTTTTATGGTTAACTTTGATCCGTCTAAAGACGATCACGCCAAAGAAAACCTGCAAAAACTTTGGGACACGCTCATGCAGGGAGGTTTAGCGCTCATGCCTCTTCAAAAATACCCATTTAGCGAACTTTACGGGTGGGTACAAGATAAATTTGGCGTTACCTGGCAGTTAATCCTTACCGACCCTACTGGCGACGACCGGCCATTTATTGTGCCAGCACTTATGTTTGCAGGCGACAACACAAATAAGGCCGAACAAGCGGTTGATTTTTACGTACATACTTTTAAGCATGCCAAACGCGGCATCACCGCCCCTTATGTAGAAGCCACAGGCCCTGCCAAAAAAGGGTCACTTATGTTTGCCGATTTTATGTTAGAAAAGCAATGGTTTGCTGCCATGGATTCTGGTGTTGAGCAGGATGTACCATTTAACGAGGCGATTTCGCTGCTTATTAATTGTGATACACAGGAAGAAATAGATTATTACTGGGGCAAACTTTCTGCCGTGCCCGAAGCCGAACAATGCGGCTGGCTTAAGGACAAGTTTGGGGTGGTATGGCAGGTCTCACCGGCTGCGCTCAACGCCATGCTTTCGGATTCTACCCCAGAACAGATGGCCCGCGTAACCAAAGCATTCCTAAAAATGAAAAAGTTCAACCTAGCAGAAATAGAAGCCGCCTATCGCGGGTGATCTGAATATTTTTGTTTCATTGCGGTATAGCCGGCCGCAATAATGCGTTCGAGTACAGCGGTGTCTACGTCGCTCAACTTATTAATGTACAAGCAGCCAACGCTTGTTTTGTGCTTGCCGAGTGAGCTAAGCAGATCCTTTAAGCCATCAAACCCCAGCATAAAATAAAGGGTAAGGTTTTGTTTGCGGGGTGAAAATCCCACGAGTGGCCAATCGCCTTCTTGTGTACTACGCTCCGATTTATAGTGGTACTGGCCAAAGCCAACAATACTCGTGCCCCACATTTTGGGTGGGAGGCCTGTAATGCGCGAGTACATGCGCAGCAGCTCCAGGCTGTCCTGGCGCTTTGTGGGATCGGCAACAGTGTGGATGAAATCTTCTACGCTTTCGTTGGTTGCTTTGGTTTTAAGTTCGCCCATTTGTTGTATTCCTCTTAGTGTGTGGTTAATTCTAGAAGGATCGTCTGCTACAATACTTGCATGTCTGGGCAATTAGCGCTAGGAGTAGTTGACTATTCCGGCGAATCCAACCGCAAAACTGATTTTTTATATCGGGTATCTTTAAAATGCCTTGTGCAGAACAGCCAAGGCCAGGTGCTGTTAGTAAAAGAGGGAAACCGTGACTGGTGGGATTTACCAGGTGGCGGCATGGACCACGGCGAAAGCATTGCTGCGTCTATTGCCCGAGAGCTTGCCGAAGAGGTTAGCCTAAAGGGTGATTTTAGCTACCGGATTATTGCTGTCGAAGAGCCTAAGCTAATGTCTACGCAAAATATTTGGCAAATACGGCTGGTATTTAAGGTAGAACCCACCGATTTTGCAGTTGCCGCGGGCGTTAATGCCCGCAGTATTGAGTGGCTACCGGCAGAAAGTTTTAAAAATTCACCGCACCGCGTAGAGCGTTTAGTTTTCCGTTATTACAAGCTCGCACAAGAAAAGTTTTAGACTACTGGCCTAATCACGGTTTTATATTGGTTGCGCTAAGTTGACTTATTTATAAAAATATATTATTTTAGTTAAACGCAAAGCGTTCCGAGCCAAGGGAGCAAGGTAATGTTCGCATGGATTTTGGGTTGCCTGTTTGGAGTCCTGACCATCGCCGCGGTCGGGGTTGCCTACTGGCTGAACCAAGACAGTGGCTCCAGGGTTTTCTGGATGATCGCCGTTGCGGTGATCGGCGCAATGCCCACTGTGGCGTGGGGCCCGAGCGCCTACTACGTGAGCTACTACAACGAACGCCTCATCACTTGCACGGTGAGCGACAAGGACAACCTGAAGTACATCTATACCAAGGATTGCGGTACGCTCGCTAACCTCGCTGACTCGTGGCGCGGTAAGCGGGACACCACAGCCGTGTGGTCGGCGATAGAAAAGGGCAAAGCCTACCGTTTTCGGGTGGTGGGTGCAAACGTGCCGAACGGGGCAATTTGGCGTAATCTCCCCAATGTGCTGAGTGTTGAGGTAACCTAGGCCTATCTTCGCCCAAGCTTAAACGCGCGTCAGAGCGCGGCCAGTTCGGCCGCGCTCTGAAGTGAGATATTATAATGTTAAGATGCGCCGGCTGGGTCAAACCAGCCGGTCGTTGCATGTCAGGGCATCTCAAGGATTAGCGCTGCACGTTGCGCTGCGGTGAGCTCTTGGGCGGATTTGCCGTCGCTTTTGACCATGAAGCCCCTCTGCAGGATCCTTCCCGTTTGTAGGTTGTCGAGTGAGAACATGAGGTGTGCGATCGTCTCGGCATTGGCGAGGTTGCTGCGGACATCTACAAACACCACCCGCCGCTGTATGTCGAACGCAGCAAACTCCAGACAGAGGTTCTCGACCTTGCTGCCGTCTGGTGCGAGCACTCGAATGTTGGACAGCTCGCGGTAGTAATGCGACAGGTCGTGGTTGATCGCGTCAGCAACGCTCGGTTCGATATCGCGGCCGTTGAGTGTTGCCCGCCATCTGGGAATCAGGCTCATCAGGGCTGGCATGTGCATCGACAAGTCCCACACGAGCGCATCACGGTTCTCTTTGGTGTTTTCGTAGCCCTCGGGCAGGGCGACAAAGACGCTTACAAGCTGCACGCCGGTCTCCTTCATGTGCGGATATGCGTTTTGCATTATACATTATTTTAGGTTGAGCGCCAGAAACCGCGGCGGTATGTTAAAAAATCGGCTGTCAAAATATCGTTCCCATAAAAATCTAAGGGTATTAGTACTTAACTTTAAGGTGGGTGTATGGCAAGACTTCCGGTTCCTGGCGGCGACTCGGACACATGGGCGGGCATTTTAAATGAATTTTTGCGGGTTTCGCATAACGACGACGGCACACAAAAAGCAGACAGTATCCCTAAGAATTCAGTTGGCATGGACCAAATAAAAGCCGACGATCCCGGCACCCAGCGAAAAGACAGTCTGGTGCTTATGAGGCGTAATGGCGAGCTGGTGTGGCGGCCGTCTTCTTCTATAAATGTGCTCAACTTTGGCGCGTTGGGCGATGGCATTACCGACGACACCGACGCCATCCAGGCGGCAATAGATTTTGCAGGCAATGGCGGCACGGTGAATATTCCCCGCGGCACGTACATGGTGCGGGGTCTTAAGGTCCGCCGGAACGGCACAACACTGGCGGGCGAGGCGCGGTACGGCACCCGTCTGGTTCGTATAAAAGGCAGCACTGCCCCACTACTCGATATGAGTGGTACGGCTTCAATGGATGGGCATCTTAAGTACTGTTCTGTGGGTAACATTACGCTTCATGGTAACTTTAGCCCAGGTGTGTTGCTCCGGTCTTATTATGCAGACAACTGTATTTTGCGCGATGTCAGCTTTGCGCATTCCGATGGATTAGCTATGGATTTCATAGAAGTGTGGGATACTCGGCTGTATTTTTGCGTATGGGAAAACTGCGGATCGCATGATGAACCCGCCACCCTATTCCGCAATACTATGCCGCAGGGGCAATTTGGTTTTGGTGATGACAGCACCAACCAGATACACTTCTTAGGGTGCCGATGGGAAAGTTTTAAAAATGGTGCGGTCAAAATCGATGGCGCAGCCAATGGTTCTAGCCGGTTATTAAATGGCATGTTCTTTGTGTCGTGCAAAATGGAAACCCGCCTGGCTGCCGGTTCAGCGTTTCAGATTATGGAAGGCTCCACAATAGTATTTGTAAACCAACTGTACATCGCGATCATGGCCGTAGAATTGGACTACGTAAAACCTCTCGACGCCATAGAAGACCGAGGCAGTCACATTTTTATGACTGATGTGTATGTACAGTGGGGATTTGAACTCAATATGTCTAAATCTTTGATACACATTTGGCGTAGTGGCCCACATATGTACTATAAGATTGACGCGTTTTATCCCCTGGAAGATCCCGTAGAGGCAGCTATAATTGTTGAACCAGAAGCCTTTGAGGTAGTGAGTTCTTGTAACATTATAAACCGTGGAAAATTATTTAAGGGTGATGTCTCTAATGTGCTCATCGCGAGTGCGCGCAAGGGCTTAACTCTACCTCTCGATGCGAGCGGGGTACTACGCCTTACGTCGAATGTGACGAACAAAGATTTGTTTAATTTTAACAACTCAGGCGACCGGCCGATGTTCCAGTTGCCCAACAATGTAGATATTGTGGGATATTCAGACGCCTATACAACTGAGCGTTGGAGACTCATTAGTAGCACCGGTGCCGCACGGTTTGCGAGCGGCAAATTTCAGGTAGAAGGCACCAAGGGCTACGTGGGTATTAATGTGACGCCTTTTGTAAACATGGCCATGCTTATTCGTCCGGCAGCAGATACCGACAGAGGTGTTGCGGTGGTTCGGCCAAGTGCTGCTTCTAACTCCCGGTTGCTGGAGTTTCAGGACGAACAATACCACGTACAAGGTATGGCCTTTGATGCCCATGGTAGGCCGTTTGCAGTCGGTACACCGCCTAAAGTGACGGCCGGGGCGCAGGTTTCGTATGCGAATCCTGGAGTGCAAGTCCGCGATGTTGCAGGTAATATCGTTGCTGCGGTACGGCCCAGTCCCACAGCACCAGGTACGATTGCAACGGTGACGTTTTCGCGCCCGTTTGCTGCTTCGCCACTTAGCATTACGCTGCTTGATAACTCTGCTATAAATGCTAATTTATACGTTTCGGCACGGAGTGCGAGTAGTTTTACGGTGTCAACGCGCCAGGCATTGCCAGGTGGCACGTTGCTCGCATTTGATTATCAGATAATTGCTTGACGTTTCTGGGGCGTTGCCGGTCAGAGAATGCAGCTTGCCTCTCTGACCGGCGCACACTTGGTGGCTACTGCAGCGCTGCAGCCACAATTCGCTCGCGGAACTCCAATGGCAACGGCTGGTTGCCGTCACGGAAGTCGTTGAGCCACCAGTCGGCGTCGCTGGTGTCCGGCGCCACGATGGCCACAGTCCCGGGTGTGTCTACGCGAATCACCAAGTACACAACCTTTCCTTCCCAAGGCACAAGGTAGTCAGGTGCTTCGGTCGACCCATCCAGGTCGACAACATTGTTGAACAGCAGGATCTGCCGCTCGGCGTCGTACCAGACGAAGTTTGCGTCGAAACGCTGCCTTACGCTGCTCCCGAATGGGATGGACCACTCGAGCGTGTCGTCTAGGTCGTCTTCGAGACTTTTGTTGGGCGACCCTGCCTCAAGCTGGGACAGGTCTGCCAGCCACTTGAACACCAATTTCTGGCGCTCCACCATGGTTGCTGCCAGGCCGGCCGCACCGCCTGGGCCCAAAATGGCTATGGACTCTCTGAATATGCGCGTCACGCGTTCTCCCTACTAGTGTTTCGTGTGCTCGCCCATTATAAATTATTTTGCATTTTTTAGATATTATCGTATTATATAATTTAAGCCAGCAACCTAGGGAGAGCTTCGTGGAGCTGCTTGATTTTGCTGTCGCCGAAGGGTTTGGGGCGAAAGTGTCCCCGCTTGCATGGCGTCCGCGTGTGCAGCAAAGGGTCATTTCTAGCGTGGACCGGCTGATTTCCAGAGACAACTTGATGTGGCACACAGAGAGTGTGCTTAATCAGCCAGACTTGTACGGGAACGCTCTGCGCGTGACAGGTATGTCGGAAACGGCAGTATCGAAAATACGTACCCCAGAGGCGCTGAAACAGGTGGTGCAAGACAACCGGGCAACCATGTGTTTCCTGGGCGTGAACGCTGTCTTACCACGGCTCGCTGAGTTTTGTGGTGAGCTGAACGGCCGGATCGCCCTTCCTTGCTTCGCCCACGCCTACCGGAGTCCGGCAAACGCCCAAGTGTTCACGCCGCACTGGGACAGCAGCTCGCTGCTGTTCGTTCAGATGAGGGGCCGAACTACTTGGCGGGTGTGGGACCCGGTCATTCCGTCTACCGATGAACTAGACAAGCCCCGCACGATCAGTCCAACCTTGCAACGACGGCCACCCACCCTTGAGGTCACACTTTCAGAGGGTGATGCCATGTTCGTGCCGGCGAGTTGGCCCCACGGTGGCTACACCACCCAAGGGCGAGGGACATTGCATGTGGTGATCGAAGTTCGCCACCTCAACTTCGGTTTGACCACTCTCGGTGTGTGTTGCTGACTTCTGGGCCGGAATGGTGTGCTGTTGCGCGCCGTTCCGGCCCTTGGTCTGAAATTATTTTGTGCTATACTTTTAAGCGTTCGTCAAGCGCTTTATGAGAGGAGCGTCTGTGTTCCCCATTCTCGGGTATCGCGAAAAGGGTTTGCTTGTCACTCTGGAGCAGGCAAATGCCGCCTTCTTTGAGTTGGCCAAGCAGTTTGCCGGCCAAAGCAAAGAAGACACAGCCGTGTTGTGGCGACAAGCAGAAGCGCAGCTCACAACGGGACCTGCTGTGTACACGCGGTGTGGCCAAGATGTGCGGTTGTTCTTGCACGAGGCAGAAGAGGCAGAAACGGACGGTCTGTTTGTGGGCCACCGGCTGTCGATCTATACGCACGGTGACGGGTTCTTGTTCAAGATCAGGCACCATTACACCGAGGGTGCCGAGATCCCTGTGGGTGCGGCACTGGGCTTGGAACGGGCAGTAGAGTGGTTTTCGCTCAAGTTTTCGTTGCCCTGCCTCGATGAATGGACGTATCACTTCAACTACTGGGGGTTGCTGCACGCCCTTGAAGACCTGGGCCTGGAGTGGGTGCCCTCTGTTGGCGAAGAATACGAGAGCCCGATCGCCCAGCTTCGCGCTCTCGACCGGTCGAGTGGGCCGCAGTTCGTGCGGGCCAGCGAAGGATTGCAGGTAACTGTTGACGTGTGTGCGCAAAACCGGTGGTGGATCGACCCTGGTTCGACATCTTTGAGGGCGCCCCTGGACAGATCGGCAACCCCAGAGGAACCTAGCGTCATGGTGTGGGTGGCGCGCGCCAACGAAGACCCTTCCCCGTTCCCTCTGCTGCTCGACAGCGAGACCCGCAAGCTGGCGGCTTGCACGCTGAACGCCCAGTTGGCGAGGCCTCTCAGCGCCGCTCTCGCGCTATGACGGCATGCCTCGGGTTGGCTCACGAGCCGGCCCGGGGCTCGCCCCAAAATGAAAAGTATGAGTCATCACGTTTCCCCCTTTAACTTTTATGGTGGCCTGGGCTGAACGTGATGGTTTATGTATGGCTTTTGGTAAGTAAATCAGTTTATATAAGCGCAAGTGCGCTATGCTAAAAGTATGAATGCTAAGGCCAAGAGAGTCCAGCGTACGTACCTAACTTTATTGCTTTGCAATACGCTGGCGGCATCGCTAATTTGGGGTATTAATACAATCTTTTTGCTCGATGCCGGCTTGTCAAACTTTGAAGCCTTCGCGGCAAACGCTTTTTTTACGGCTGGTATGTTGGTTTTTGAAATCCCAACAGGGGTTATGGCCGACCTTAAAGGCCGACGTTTATCGTATCTTTTAGGCACCATTACGTTGGCTGCCTCTACGCTTTTGTATCTGTTTATGTGGCAGGTCTCTGCGCCGTTTTGGGCGTGGGCGGTGGCATCGGCCTTGCTTGGTCTGGGTTTTACCTTTTTTTCGGGCGCTGTAGAGGCTTGGCTTGTTGATGCCCTGCGTGCGAGCGGGTTTACGGGCAGGCTAGAATCGGTATTTGCAAAAGGTGAGATTATTCGGGGCATCGCCATGCTCGGTGGTTCAGTTGCTGGCGGCGTTATCGCGCAAGTAACCAACCTTGGTGTGCCTTACCTGTTACGCGCGGTCATTTTGCTCGCCACATTTGTGCTGGCTTACTTTTTAATGCGAGATATTGGTTTTACGCCAAGTGCTAATGGCCGCACGGTAGAGCGTATAAAACGGCTTTTACACCAATCTGTTAATGTAGGATTAAAACGGCCGACTGTGCGCTGGGTGTTGCTCACCTCACCTTTTTTTATGGGCGCAATGGTCTATGCTTTTTACGCCATGCAACCCTATTTGTTGCAGCTTTACGGCGACCCGCACGCCTATGGCATTGCCGGTTTGGCTGCCGCGTTGGTTGCAGGCGCGCAAATAATAGGTGGGGCGATAGCTCCGCATTTAAGCCGGTTATTTAAGCGGCGCAGCACAGTCTTACTGGTGGGAGTTGTAATAAGCGCGTGCGTCATGGCGGTCACAGGGCTCGCGCCACACTTTTGGGTTGTGGTGACGCTATTGGCTGTGTGGTCTGTGCTATTTTCGGTCATTATGCCGGTTAAGCAGGCGTATCTAAACGCAGTAATTCCCACTCAGCAGCGCGCCACTATTTTATCTTTTGATTCGTTGCTTGGCTCGGCAGGCGGCGTTGTTGGCCAGCCCTTGTTTGGCAAGGCAGCCGATATGTGGGGGTATGCGCAGTCGTATGTCGTAGCGGCTGCGTTTCAGGCTTTTGCGATTCCTTTTGCGTTAGGGGCTAAACGTCACGCATTATCGCGTGCAGATGCAATCACAGATACTAATTTTGTCCAACAGCAACATAGGTAATGTTGCGCAATGTGTCGATTTATGATATAATTCGTGCCAAGCTCAATCGAGATCGAGAGGTCGTCATGAAGATCCTTACGGAATTCTACACCGCGCAGGCTGCCACCATCCGCACCCGCAACCTGTCGGTCCGCAGCGAGGTGTACGCCGGAGACAAGGTTGGGATCTACGTGCCCGACGGAGTCATGTGCGTGTACTCGATTGAGTACGGCGCGCTGACGCTCACGGGTGACAACCACACAACGCAGCCTCCGCTGGTCCAGACGCCCGGCACGTTCCTCTTGGGGAAGAAGCCGCGCAGCTGGAGAGCCTTGTTGCCCTGGAACTGGTTCCACTTCGGCGAGATCCGGGCTGCTGACCGAGCTGTGACCATCATGCTGCCTCGCGGCTTCCGCCCCAAGTGGGACCACGCGGGCGGCGGGGCAACGACCACCGGCTGATTTCAGAACGGGCTTCGGCCTCACCTGCACGCAAGTGTGCGGGTGAGGCCGATTCGTTTTTTATAGGTATTATTTAGAACCAAACCGTTCTATTGCACGGGCATGCGCCTTGGCGACTTCTTCTTCGCGGTTTTTAGGATCCGCGTGGGTTACTAGTGTGGCAAGAAGTGACTGTGCCACCTTGGCTACGTCTTCAACAGCTTGGTTAAAGGTAGCTTCGTTTGCCTGTGATGGATGCGTAAACCCAGAAAGCTTGCGCACAAATTGCAGCGAGGCATCGTGGATTTCTTGGTCGGTGGCTGGTGGATCAAAATTAAAAAGCGTCTTTATGTTTCTGCACATACTATTATTCTACGCCTGCCGACGGCTTTTTGGCGAGCGGGAGCGTTACTTTAAATTCAGTGTAATTAGTGTCCGAGACACAATTGATCGTACCGTTAAAATGGCCTTCTACAATTTGTTTGGCAATAAACAGGCCAATCCCCATACCCTTGTTTTTGCCTTTGCCGCTATGGAACGGCTTAAACAAAAGTTTGCGGGCTGCCTCGTCTATACACGGTCCCCAGTTGCCAATGCTAACTACTATGTGGTTGTGGTCACGCTCCATAGTGACTACCACTTGCCTGTTATCGCTTTTTGCCCCTGGCAGACAGTACGCGTCTATAGCGTTATTTACAAGAATTGTCATAACCTGCATAAAGCTTGCGGGATCAGCGGTGTATGTCCAATTTATTGCCGGTGGTTGCCACCGGAGCTGTACATTGGTGTCGTTCGCTTTGTAGCGCAAGAAGTCGATTGTGCTGCCCATGGCTGTAATTACGTTAAATGCCTCGCGGCGTGGGCCGCTGTGCAGGCGGTCGCGCGTATCGTTCACCACTTGCTCTAAATAGCGGGTGATTTCGTGTGCCCGCGCAATGTCTTCAGAATGTTGGCGTTTTTGCTGCAAGCCCTCGATTTCTAGTGTAAGGGCAGTAAGGTGGTTGGCTAAATCGTGTAGCAGAGTAACGCCCCATTGGCCAAGTTGTATAAATTGGTACATCTGGCGCATATCTTCAAGCTGGGCCTGGTGGAGCTGTTCGGTGCGCTTTTTTACCTGTAGCTTAAGGTTAGCTTCTTGCTGGAGTAAGGCATGCTCGGCGCGCTTGGCCTGGAGCAATGAGCGCTCCATTTGGCGATTGTACAGCCACGAACCAAGGCCAAGCAAGCCAAACGCAAGACAGTACGCAAACACATCGCCAAAGCTTGAGGCGTAGCCTGTCCAGTCTAGTGTTGGCACGGTTATGCCAGCGGCATTTGCGAGTTGTACGCCAATAAACAGGCACGCAATAATGACAGCGGTATATAGCGCATGCCGCGCGCTCAATAAAATGCCCGCAAATACAATGGCAATGCCAAGCAGCAGAGGGCCCGGCGGCGCATTGATGCCCCATGTCCAGACAATGCTTATTCCTGTTACAACGTAAAACAATACTAATAAATACGAAACCAACAGGCACCGGCCCTGCCGTTCTAAAATATGTACAAAAATAATGAAGACGAGCGCAATTATGCAGCCAATCACTTGGTCGGTCACGCTGTGCTGTAGGGCTTCGCTCGTAAATAAAAGTGCTGCCAGCCCCAGGGTCATCAAATACGCCCCCACGAGGGCTACTTTGCAAATTGCATTGCAATTACGGTCTATGTGGCTTATTTGGCGAAACATAGCTTCTTGGGGTTTATGCGTTGTCGTCTACCATGTAGCCAATTCCATAGGCTGTTTTTATGAGTGATTTTTTAAACGGCCGGTCTATTTTATCACGCAGGTTTTTT
>DASTDY010000032.1:0-1028 GCA_035710125.1 Saccharimonadales bacterium (SeqCode)
TCACTGGCGGTTAAGCCCCACGATGCATCGCTGTAGCCGTACCAGCCTTTCGGATTGGCTTTGCTGTATTCGTAATTGATCTTCGTGTGATTGACTGCTTGCGTCTGGTAATTTGCGTATGCGTCGGTTAACCCAAACGGATTGATGCCAAGAAACGAGTAATGCTCAAAAAAGAGCGGTCCGCCAAGGGGTGGCCCAAGCGGTAGCGTGTGGTTGTAATAGGTACTGCCGTTGCGCATGCCGCCGTTGGCTGCCCATCCGTTGTCGTACACGGCTTTCGGAATGCTGTAGGTGGGAGACGAAGCCGCAAGCACGTAGGTAATAAGGGCCTCGTTCCAGCCGCGAACGGGCAGGTTCATGTCCCAGCCAAAATTGTTGCTCCAGTGCCAATAAAGAACGTTCTCGTTGTTCTTGCGGAACCAGCTCCATTCAACGCCTTGCCAGATTTGGTTGATGTCGCTGCGCAACGTCGTCTCGGCAGGAGTACCGCCGTCGAAGTATTGTCGTGCGCAAAGCAATCCCTGAATCAGGTAGGAAGTTTCAACAAGGTCTGCACCGTTGTCTTTTGCACTAAAAGGTATCACGGCGCCCGTTGTCCCGTCAAGCCAATGGGGAAAAGCGCCTTTGAATTTTTGCGCGGTGTTTTTTAAGAAAGAGACCATTGTTTGCAACCGGGCCAAGCCCTGGGCCCGCGTGATAAAGCCGCGGTGAATGCCAACAAGTATTGCCATCACACCGAAGCCTGAACCACCTGAGGTAACGAGATTGCCTGACGTGTTTCGCTCCCGCGCAAGCCCGCTTACCGGGTGTCCAAAATCCCAGAAATAAGCAAAGGTTTGTCTTTGCACAAGTTCCACAAGAGCGCTATCGCTGAGGGCCGGGAATTTATCCGACGAGTCGATGCCGGTGACAAACGAAAACGTTTGCGGAGCATTGAGTGAACCGCCCGCTGCCGACTTTAGGTTTGTTCCCGCGGTCACTTGTATTCGCGTCAACGGCGGAAGCGGGGCAGACGGCTGTAACACGAA
>DASTDY010000033.1:0-1023 GCA_035710125.1 Saccharimonadales bacterium (SeqCode)
GCTGCGGAGTTGCCGCTGCCGGTGTACGGGTAAGGATAATTTTAGTTGCGGTACTGTTTGGGTGAATGCTAAAACCCGTTTCGCCATTCTGTGCGCCTAATGTAGCACCGGTTAGATTTAGTCCGGGTGGCGGTATACAGGGCACCTCTATAAGCGGGCTGTTTTCGCAATATTCCAGTTCTATAGAGCCGACTATAGCCCCGGAAGCCAAATCAAAATTAAATCTGTGGGTTGTTACTGCACTGGGCACACTCGTGCCAACCGTAATCGTACGGTTTGTAAGCTCTGCTGCGTAGCTGGGCCGAAACATAAAAAACATTGGTACTACTAAAAGTAGTACCAATGCCAAGACATTTACTCTCTGATTATTTCTAAATCTCACAGTCGGAATGCCTTTACTAGACAATTTAACCTAAAACTAAACTTAACAATATAGTTCTTAACTTACTAAAAAGTTGCAGTTGCAATGTAGGTAGAGGTAACACCATAGGAACCCGTAGGTGTCGTAATGTTAGCTGTACCAGCAAACTTCAGCATGAGGACTTCATCGTCAACAACTGAAGGCGAGGAAGCAATAGTGGTTGCCGTAGCGTTTTCGTGCCAAGCAAAGCCACCAGCCGTACCGAAGGTACCAGCACCTGAGCCGTCCCATTCGGCACCAGCAGCCAGTTTGTTGCTACTACTTGCAAATACACAGGTATATGCAGTTGTGCTTCCACAGTTTGTACCAGCAATAGTCATGCCAAACTTCTCTGTACCAGCCGTAAAGGTTGCCTGAGTAGTGTTAGCCGAGTTGAAACACTGGTCGGTATTACTTGTGGACGGGAAAGCATCAGCCGTACATGTAGCACCACTTACGCGCAGTGCACGAGTGTGGTTAGTACCAGTGCCGGCTTCTGGGAAGAAGCTGACAATAACACCATTGTTGGCGTTTGTACGGACCATAGCTGCACCGTTAACACCGTTGTCGCCACTTGCAGTGTTGCTCGGACCAGACACGTAGACCGCACTGTTATCGAGCAC
>DASTDY010000034.1:0-2647 GCA_035710125.1 Saccharimonadales bacterium (SeqCode)
TGCACGCTGTGGGTAGGGCTGCCAAGTTTCAGCTGCCTTTCTTGGTGGTTGTGTGCACTGCCGACACGGAGCAGGCCGATGGTGAGTATGCCGTCGAACTGCTGTGGCCCAAGGGCAGTTCCCTCGGTCCTCTGGTGAAGAGGTTGCAGGACGACCTGTACCACGGCCGCGTCCTCCGCTCTAGCTAGCTGTTCTGGTAAAGGTAGTCTGCGGCGGCAACGTTTGCGCCGCAGACTACCTTGTTGGCTCTTCCATCTAGCTTTCAGATGTGGTACAATTATTCGAGTATCTTTTAGTAAAATTAAGTGAGAGTGACATGTTTGAACTAATTAAGGCTGTCAACCAAGCCCAGCGCAAATCTAAAGTTGTCGATGTCCGCACCGGCGACACGGTTCGTGTGCACCAAAAAATTAAAGAAGGCAATAAAGAGCGCGTACAGGTTTTTGAAGGTGTGGTAATTCGTACCGACCGCAAAGACAGCCACACCAGCAGCATTACCGTCCGCCGCATTGCGAGTGGTGTTGGCGTAGAAAAATCCTACCTGCTGCACAGCCCGCTTGTACTTAAGGTAGAGGTCACTAAGCGCAGCAAAGTCCGCCGCAAATACCTTACCTTCTTGCGCGAACGCAGCGGTAAGTCTGCGCGTCTTGCAGGTGTCGGCTTTGACCGCAACAAAGTAAATGCTGCAAACAAAGCAGCCGAAGAAGAAATCGAGCACCTTAAAGAAGAGCTCGCCGAGCACCACGACGAATACGCCAAACAAGACGCAGCCGAACTAAAGGCCGCAACTGGCGACAAAAAATAGCGCGATAAAAAATACTCCCCAAAAAAGAGGAGTATTTTTTATATAGGCACATATTTTGGAGTATACTAAAAATATATGGTAATAGGGGTCGATGAAGTAGGGCGTGGGAGTTTAGCTGGGCCTGTGTGCGTGGCGGCTGTTGCGTGGCCCGATTCGGTGCGGCTTAAAGGCTTAAACGACAGTAAGCAGGTGGCCGCAGAAAAGCGCATAGAACTCGCCAAGAGTATCCGTCGCAAAGCAGTAGCAATTGGTATTGGCTGGGTGCCGGCCAAAACTGTGGATAAAATAGGTATTGCAAAAGCACTCCAACTTGCTGCACAATGCGCGGTAGCCGAAATAGGGCAGATCGACGGCGCAAGGATTGTGGTCGATGGCCGCGACCGCCTGCTCGGTTCTGCACAGGCAGAATATATCATTAAGGCTGACTGCACAGTGCGCGCTGTAATGGCGGCGTCGATCATTGCAAAGGTCGCCAGGGATACCTACATGCAACGTCTTCACACCCAGTTTAAGGATTACGGTTTTAATACCCACGTTGGCTATGGTACGGCTTTGCACCGCGCCAGGATCGCCGAGTTTGGGCCATGCGAGCATCACCGCTTAAGCTACGCACCGCTCAAAATGTACGCGCAGCCATGAGTACGGCAAGTGGCAGGCTAGCCGAGGACGCTGCCGCCACATATTTACGGGGCAAGGGTTTTGAGGTGATCGGCCAAAATTGGCGCACACGGTGGTGCGAGATCGACCTCATTGCAAGCAAAGACTCCCTTACATATTTTGTAGAAGTAAAATACCGGCGTAGTACCGATTGGGGCTCAGGCCTGGAATATATTACGCCAAAAAAGCTGCAACAAATGGATGTTGCAGCCAGGTTTTGGGTAGCTAGCCATAACGGAATTGGCGACTACAGGCTATCGGCAATAGAACTTACAGACGACCCGCCCCAAGTAACAGAGTGGGTAGAAGAAATCTACTAACCTATGCAGCGCTTTGCTTATGGTTTTGCAAGAACGTGGTAATGGCGTCTAGGTCGCGTTTGCGCCATGCTACGCGGATTTCGATTTCTTCTATACCCTGGCGAATGACCATGGCGATGTCTTGCTCTTGTAGTTTTGGTTCAAAAAATTGTTTGTAGTCGTGCAGTTCTTGCTCAGTGCTGAGTGCGCCAGACGAATATTTAGGGAAGTCAGGGTAATCGTGGCTGTTTTTAAACTGTTCAGAAATCCAATCCCAATTGTTGACCATCCACTGCCAGGCCGCATGGCGTGAGTGGCGGTTTCTTAGGAAATAGATAAACCAGTAGGTAACATCCTGGGGTTTGACAAATTCTGACCTAAAGTAGGTTATGGCTTGGTCGCCGAGCTTAGGGTCGCGGAGTGCAGAAAGGCCAGCTACAAGCGTAATTCGTTCGTCGGCAGATTGGGTAGTTTTGTACCATTGCAGTAGTTTGTCGAACGCTTTTTGGCCTTGCTCGCGCACGGCTACGCTGTAAACAATTCCGCGAAGTTCTGGCATTATTATATCTTCTGGTTTGTCGGCTGCCTCGAACAAGGAGAGTGCTTTGTCTACAGTCGCTGGCACCTCGGCATAGGCAAGCAGGCCAATGACTGTGGGGCGCAGAAGCTCGTCAAAGTAGGATTCGCCTGGAATGCGCTCCCAGCCGAGGCGCGCGAACTGAGGTTGCGCAAGGCTAGCAATGTAACGCTGCAAGTGCGGTTTAATGGCAGGGTCGTCATTTATTAGTAGACGGAGCGCGCCTGTTACAGATGTCATAGCTTGCCATACAGGGTATGACGATTCTTTGCTGTAATGGGCGAGCAGGTTCACTACATCAACTGTTGG
>DASTDY010000035.1:0-3031 GCA_035710125.1 Saccharimonadales bacterium (SeqCode)
ACTATCGGTCTCTCAGGAGTATTTAGCCTTACCGGATGGTGCCGGCAGCTTCAGGCGGGATTTCTCCGGTCCCGCCCTACTCAGGATACCACTAGGGCCAAGCAGCTTACGTGCACGGGGCTATCACCCTTTCCAGCCTACCTTCCCAGGTAGTTACACTTCCTTTTTTGGTCCCACAGCGTGGTCCTACAACCCCAGCCCTGCCGTAACAGGACTGGTTTGGGCTGTTCCGCGTTCGCTCGCCACTACTTACGGAATCATTAGTTATTTTCTCTTCCTCCGGGTACTTAGATGTTTCAGTTCCCCGGGTTTGCCCCCCGTAGGGTACTAGCACTTCATGCTAGTGGGTTGCCCCATTCGGAAACCTGCGGATCAATGGATATGTGCTCCTACCCGCAGCTTATCGCAGCTTGTCGCGTCCTTCATCGCCTCTGAGAGCCTAGGCATCCCCCGTACGCCCTTCTCTGCGTTCCCGGCCGTCACAACCTAAGTCATGCCGGCCCGCAGTCTTTTCTACTTCTCTTCTTGCTCGTAGTCCAACTACCTTGCAGTAGTTAAATTACTTCTCTTTATTTTCTTCCAACATGTCAAAGAACGGTTCTCAAGGTATGAGTGAAGAGTGTAGAGGTAGGAGTTTGCACTCGTATCCTTTAACTTTTCCTATCCTTAAGTAGTGAAGTAAAAACCTGTCGTCTTTACCTGATCCGAGCATTGCTGCCCGTATGTTTTTCCTGGTGGAGAATAACGGAGTCGAACCGTTGACCTCCTGCGTGCAAAGCAGGCGCTCTAGCCAGCTGAGCTAATCCCCCAAGTAATGGAGTGTGGGCCTGCGTGGACTCGAACCACGGACCTCTACATTATCAGTGTAGCGCTCTAACCACCTGAGCTACAAGCCCGCTTTATGTCCGGGCTACACGGCAGCCTGGCACCAGTCAATAAACTCTTTAAAAAGATTTTTGAGAAATGAATTGAAACAGAGTGTAGCCTACGCTTTTCTTTCACGGGATAATAACCAAAGGCCGGATCGTGTGCTCTAGAAAGGAGGTGATCCAGCCGCACCTTCCGGTACGGCTACCTTGTTACGACTTAGCCCCAGTTACCAGTTTTACCCTAGACGGCTCCTTTGACGGTCACCGGCTTCAGGTCTCCCTGACTTCCATGGCTTGACGGGCGGTGTGTACAAGGCCCGGGAACGTATTCACCGCGCCATTGCTGATGCGCGATTACTAGCGATTCCGGCTTCACGAAGTCGAGTTGCAGACTTCGATCCGAACTGAGACCGGCTTTTTGAGATTGGCGCCCTATCACTAGGTGGCGACCCTCTGTACCGGCCATTGTAGCACGTGTGTAGCCCTAGGCGTAAGGGCCATGATGACTTGACGTCGTCCCCGCCTTCCTCACTTCTTGCGAAGGCAGTCCCTTTAGAGTCCCCGGCATGATCCGCTGGCAACTAAAGGTAGGGGTTGCGCTCGTTGCGGGACTTAACCCAACACCTCACGGCACGAGCTGACGACAGCCATGCAGCACCTTGCTTTGTGTCCCGAAGGAAAGCTCCATCTCTGGAGCGGTCACGCGCATTCTAGCCTAGGTAAGGTTCCTCGCGTATCATCGAATTAAACCACATGCTCCACCGCTTGTGCGGGCCCCCGTCAATTCCTTTGAGTTTCACCCTTGCGGGCGTACTCCCCAGGTGGAATACTTAACGCTTTCGCTTGGACGCTAACAGTATATCGCTAACATCGAGTATTCATCGTTTACGGCGTGGACTACCAGGGTATCTAATCCTGTTCGCTCCCCACGCTTTCGTGCCTCAGCGTCAGTTTCGGCTCAGCGAGCTGCCTACGCAATCGGGGTTCTTGGTGGTATCTATGCATTTCACCGCTACACCACCAGTTCCGCCCGCCTTAACCGAACTCAAGCCCGTCAGTATCAATGGCAGTTCCAGGGTTGAGCCCTGGGATTTCACCACTGACTTAACGGGCCGCCTACGCACCCTTTAAACCCAATAAATCCGGACAACGCTTGCACCCTCCGTATTACCGCGGCTGCTGGCACGGAGTTAGCCGGTGCTTATTCATCTGGTACCGTCAGTTACCCCCGCAGGAGCGTTTTCTTCCCAGATAAAAGCAGTTTACAACCCAGAAGGCCTTCTTCCTGCACGCGGCATGGCTGGGTCAGCCTCTCGGCCATTGCCCAATATTCCCTACTGCTGCCTCCCGTAGGAGTCTGGTCCGTGTCTCAGTACCAGTGTGGGGGACCATCCTCTCAGAACCCCTAGCCATCGAAGTCTTGGTAGGCCGTTACCCTACCAACTAACTAATGGCACGCATGCCCATCTTCCACCGCCTCAGCTTTGATCATCTTCGGATGCCCTCAAATGATGTTATGCGGTATTAATCTCCCTTTCGGAAGGCTATCCCCCTGTGGAAGGTAGGTTGCATACGCGTTACGCACCCGTGCGCCACTAACCACAGAACCGAAGTCCTGTAGCTCGTTCGACTTGCATGTATTAGGCCTGCCGCTAGCGTTCATCCTGAGCCAGGATCAAACTCTCCATTGTAAGAAAAACTTTAAATGTGTTCGCCCGATCCGGCCCTTATGTTACTACCTGTACCATTCTAAAACGGTACCAAAAAAACGTGTTTCTCACCTCTGTCTAAACGACAGAAGCAAAAAGTGCTTGTCTGTTTCAATTCCAATCTCTCAAAGAACTTTTCTCTACTACCAGCACCTGTTGTGCTGCGTTGTAAAAAGTGCCCCGGCGCGTTTGCCAGGAAGATCACCTGCCGTGATCGTTGTGTGTTATGCTTTCAATTCGTTTCCCGCTTTCAGCCTCTTGCCGTAAGGGAGTGCAAAGGTAAGAAGAGTTTCTCATTTTGCAAGCGCCCGAAGAAAAATCCTTTTCTTTTTTTTAACCCCGACTTTCAAGTGGTACACTTAGAAAGTAAATGGCTAAAAAAACCTTGCTGCTTGCGGTGTCAATCTCGTTTTCCCTAAGGCCGGCTGCCTGGTTGGGAGTGCAAAGGTAGCA
>DASTDY010000036.1:0-15201 GCA_035710125.1 Saccharimonadales bacterium (SeqCode)
CTGTGCCCTGCCAAACAGGCAGGTCAATCTGCTCGGACTGCACTACGCTGGACCCTCTTTTCAGAGATGTGCTGCGCCGTGTTTTTATTAAGTAAGATTACTATTGTAATTCTACACATAATAGGTGTATAACTTATGGTATGTCATGCACGATCCTCACACCTTTGGGAGTACGCAGTGACAACGAAGAACTCAGATGGCACCGGTAACGGCGACGCCGAGGTCGGCCAGGGGCAAAGACCAGAAGCGCCGAACCTGAGCCGCATATGCATGGCGCTCCTGCAGCAAGGCAACGCGCTCGCACCTTCTGACACTGTGCAGGCACTGACGATCTGCACCACAGTGCTCGACAGCCTGTTGCAGGCCAGCACAGAGCAGCTAGAGTCCGAGCGGCTCATCAGCGAGCTCAGGGCGATGGCGCTACTGCTGCGGGCTAACTGCATTGCCTTCGGTTCCAAGGGCAAGCCCGACGCCCTGGATGAGCTTCACCCGCTCTACGAGGCAGCGCTGAGGGTGGCCGAAAAATTGGCCGACGGGCCGCCAGCCGCAAGGCTGATCCTCATGCGTGCCTGGCGTGCCTACGCAGCGGCGCTTGCCGCATTCGGCGACCACCAACAGGCGCAGGCCTACCTGCTCCAGCTGCAAAAGCACCTGGACCGCGGGGAAGACGAAGGCTTGTGGCTTCAGGCGTGTGCACAGATGGCCGACCTGCAGTGGGCGCAGGGCAAGACTGATCTGGCGGTCGAGATGCTCGACGAAGCCCTCATCTACCCCGAGGGCCACGACCGCATCTGCCAAGACTACGTGTCGTGCCTGGTGCTCCTGGCGCGCATTTTGTGGCACGCAAATGACCGCAAGCTGGCCCGGCAGCTCGCCAGACAGGCAGTGAACGAGGTCAACCGAATCGGCGACCGTTGCCACCCGCTCTTCCCCGACCGAGTGCGCACTCTCACTGGCGTCTTCGGATTCCGCAACTACGAGCGCATGGTCGCCAGCATCCACTGCCCACGACTGTAGCCGCCGAGCTCCAAAAGGAGGGATCGTGTCAAGGCTACCTGTCCTGGTCTGCCCTAAAAAGCGGCCAGGGCAGGTTTTGCCCAAGATTCAACACCTGAACAATGGGTGTTTTTTGTTTGCTAAAATTTTACATTTATTTTACAATAATCATCGTCATTCCCAACGAAGGATTGAGGAGCACTGCTTTGTCTGATTCGGTTACTGCCCAGATCTTCCCCAAGAGGTCTGGCGTCCCGAACATCGACGCCACACGGCCGTTCGATCCTGACCAAGCGCTGAAAACTTTCATGGCGCCTGGTGAAAATCAGGGCAGCAAATGGAGCAATGCCGACTCCGTGAGGTTCGCGGAGCTACAGCAGCTGCTGAGCCAGCAGTTCCATGGCGAGCCCGAACGGTCAGAGTTGCAAGCGCAGGCGCTCAACAACTGGCTGTTCGACAAGCTCAGCAGCGGAAAGTTGGCGAACGCGCCCTTCACGGTCATCACGCAAGCCTCTGACCTCATCGAGAGTTGTCTGTTGTTCGAACTGCCGGACGGGCTGCGCCTGATGCTGCACCTGCGCCAGGCGCAGATCTCTGGTCGTCTGACACAGTTCCGCGACGACCAGGAAGCCATCAACGCAGCCGACAACGGCGTGCTGTTGGCCGGCTTCATGGAGGATCCGCGGAACCTGCTACTCGCCAAACTGATCCGCAGCCAAGTCGGCCCGTACGACGAGGCACGTCAGGCGGCACTCGACCAGGCGCTCAAGATCAGCGGCCAACTCGGCAAAAAAGGCAACCACATCGTCAAGCAGCTCGTCGTGGCGACGGCGTGGGAGGCCTGGCGAACCGCAGAACACCACAAGCAAACCCGCAGGGCCAAGAGTCTCAAGCGACGGCTGGACAAGCTCTCCCGAAACCTCACCGCCGACGAGCTGACGATGCTCCAGCGCACCCCGCCCGTGCGTGAGGGGTTCTCCTCGTAGACAATGACCACCCGCCCCGGCAGCAGCCAGCTGCCGGGGCCCAACCTTGAATCGGTATTATTTTTCGCTTATAGTTTCTGCTTGGTGCATCTTACGAGAAAGGCCTTGAAGGTTACATGATCGCCAAAAGCGTGGCCCAAACGCACATCAGGATGTACTCGCTGATAAAAAATGGGGGGCTTCAGGAGGCAAGAAGCTGTTTTACGCCAAAGGCACTCGCGCAGTACCACCACGCGCCCGAGCTAGATGACGACCTGCAAAAAAAGGTAGCTGAACTAGCCAACATGATGGTCCATGCAATGGTTGCGCCGCGACCATTCGACCACAGCGCCTCCCAAACACTGGACGAACTCGCACAAGTGCTCACCACTATGTGCAGGAGCGGCAAGTACACGGCGACGGCTACCTACCTGCTGTGGCTTCGGGTCGGCCAGATTCAAGAACTACACAGCCGGCCAACCATGCCTGTGCAGCCCTGGACTGAGGCACGCCAAGTGCTAAACGCACGAATGCCTGCATACACGCGCCAGACAGCAGAGGGAATCCAACACCTGCTGCGCGGCTACAACGCGCTGCAGTTCCAGTGGTACGAGGAGGCAATTCAGAACCTTCGCCTCGCGCTCCACTACCTGCGGCCAGTGCGCCGTTATTGGCGGACAAAGCATCTGTACGCGTGGGCCAACCAGCTCATGGCGGTTGCGTTCCTCATGACCAACAAAACGCTCAACATGCTGTATCAGGTGTGCGTAGGCTTTGGCAGCAAGCGGCTGATACTCCTGAAGGATCCAGAGAAAATGCTGCAAAAGCAGCTATCTCCGCTACATCAGGTGCCCTACTTCTGGGTACGCTCGCTAATAATGGAGTGAGATGCCCTAAAAAGAGCAACCGCACCCAAAGCGCCAACCGGTGTTCGGGTGCGGTTGCCCGCTCACTTTAATGTTCGGCTGTACGCACCAACCACAAGCAATCATCAATAACCGGTTCTACCCCCGACACCTGACGCAAAATGTCAGGGTTTTTTACGCTTGCCAAACGCAATAATTTTATATGCTCACTCGTAAACCGGCCATGGTCGTCGGCATAAAAGACGTTCTCGGTAAAATCATAGTGGTACCTGCCGTCAGCAACCAGCTTTTGGCCAGCCTGGTCTGTGAGTAAATTAAGCCCGCGCCCCAAAAGTTGGCTAAGGCGCAAGCAAAATACCAGCTCAGACAACCGCCAATCAAAAGCCAGCGTATTAAGCCAACCCAAGCTATCTCGTAGCAAATAAAAAAACTCTGGTTCGCCCACGGTTTCTGTGGCTTGGTTGATTCTTTTTATGGTTTCGTAGGCACACTGCATGCGGCCGTAATCTGTTAAAATATTGCCCCAGAATTCTTTAAGGCGGGCGCTGGTTACCAAAGCCAAATCCCCACGACCCTCTATAAGAGTTATCTCGCAGAGCGCAAAAAGCTCTAGACCGCCTGCAAGTTTGCTTTTTGGCTTACGGACACCTTTTGCGATGGCGCTTATTTTACCACGTTCGGGCGTGAGTAGGCTAAGTACGCGGTCGGCCTCGCCATAATTTGTGCGGCGCAAAATAATTGCCTGTGTGCTAAACGGCCGCATGCAACGCTCCCTCGACCGCATGGCATAACTTTTTAGGAGTAAGCCCCGCCTTATGCACCGTAGCGCGCACGCCGTATGGCCGTAGGTCTACCGCTGGATCTGGCAACGAATTGCTGCACAGCACCACCGGAATATCCGCTAAGTCAACGTACGACTGCAATGCGTGCAAAAGTTGTACACCGCTGGTGTACGGCAATAATAGGTCAAGCACAATAAGTTGAGGCTGCTGCGTGTCGATAGCATCTAAGGCGTCATGTGCATCGCGCACATGACACACTGTGTGGTTGCGGGCAGTGAGCCACGTGGTAAAACAATCGGCCGTCCATTGTTCGTCTTCTACCAATAAAATGTGTGCCATTACAGTAAGCTCAATTGTTTAGAGCGAATAAAATCAACAAAAAAATGGCTGCCCTGTGACGCCCGGCCAAGCCCCAAACTGCCGCCCATCGCTGCGGCAAATTGTCCCGCAATATATAGGCCAAGCCCACTTGTGGCGCTACGCCCTTGTAGTGGCTGAGGCTGCGTACCGAGCGTACGGCGCAGATGACTAAATTCTTTGCCAGACACTCCCCCGCCTTGGTCGCGCACGCTTAACCTTACATGCTCGCCACGGCATTCTGCGCCAATGTCGACTACGCCGCCTTTTGGATTATGGCGGATTGCGTTGTCTACCAAATTTACCACAATGTCGTGCACAATATCGCGGTTTGCAACTACCAAATGACCACAGTGCAGTGCGGGCTGCACGTGGAGCTGCTGGTTATATTGCTGTGCAAACGGCGACAGCTCGTGCGCGGCAGACTCGCATACTTCGGCCATGCTAAGTGGCTCGACAGTAAATGCAAAGGCAAGCTGACGTTCGTCTTCTAAACGATAACTTGTGGCAAGCTGTTGTACTAAGCGCAGCATTCTGTCACTCGTAAATTGGAGGCGGTCCAGATACATTGCCTGCTCGGAATCTGTAAGTGACACCGTGGAATCAGCCAATGTATGCGTAAGATGCTGTATTAACGCGAGCGGACTTTTTAACTCATGCGCTGCAGCGGCCAATGCCGCCAGCTCCCCTCTTTGCAGACCAAACTCCGTCCCTTTCATTACCCCTAGTGTAGCACGCCACTAAAGAGTAAGCATGAGCGGCTTACTTGTTGAATTTAAGCGAGGGTAAAATAATTTTGTCGAAATCTGGCACAAATGTGGGACTTTCGGTAAGCAGCGTTAAGGTTTTGTCACGGATTTTAAATAGCACCATCGAACCTGTTATGGTGTCAGAAAACTTACCGTCTATACGTAAACCATCTGTATCGTTTAACTTTATAGGCGAAGCCTTAAGTGACCCGCCATTTACCTGGCTTTGGTACGTTGCCACCATGTTTTCGTACGTACTGTTCACCACATTCACCCGCAATGCATACGGCGCGCGCTGTTGCGTAGAGGTAACTGCTCCCGGGTGCAAAATAGCGCTAAACTGGCTGCCACTCCCGTTGTTCTCTAGGTATACGCTCCATGTTTTTGGATAATCAAGGCTGAGCGCGCCAAGGTCTACCGGGCCAATAAGCTGGCGTGTAGGTTGTTTCTCTTTTTCTGTAAATATTGTTTCGTCTTCTTTAGATTGTTCGTCTTTAGCAACTTTAACGGCGCTTGCAATTTTGGCGTCGACGTTACCTTTTTGGTCCTGGTAATTCATGAAAGCCCACACGCCAAATCCGGAGGCACCTACAAACAGTAGCCCAAACAAGATACTAAGCACTACCGAAACCGATACAAAACCGGCCGAATTTTTGCGTTTCATATACCCATAGTAGAAACGTATGGCCAGTTTGTAAAGGCCATGCTTATGGTTATTTGTGGCGCGGCCATAACTTAAGCCGTTTGTGCTCTTGGCGAGGATTCCATTGGGGCTTAGATTGCTTAGTGTCTGGCTTTAGCTCGTAAAAATACATGCCGTCAGCAATTTTTTTAGGAAGAAAACCAGGAATTGCAAATCCATGGCTAATTACAGTTAAAGGCTCGGACCGGCGCGACATTTCTTTTTGCAGGCGGCGAGACAAACGGTTCATGTACGGTCCGGCCAAAAATACAAATACGGCTTTGGCGTCTGCTGGCCATTCGGTAATCCAGAAATCACGTATCAGCACAGTAACTCTGCTTCTTTGCGGCAGGCACCGTAGCATAGACACGACGCATAAAATTGGGTTTAGCTCGTACCCCAGCGCCCGATACCCACGTTGGGCTGCGGCTTTTAGCACGTTGCCATCGCCAGAGCCGAGGTCTATAATAAGGTCGCCTTTTTCTATATTGAGCAAATCTAACGCCTGCCCTACGCTACGGCGATGAGTGGGTACGTATGGGGCGCCTCTCACCACAACCACCCCAAAAAGTAAAATGAGGCCGGCTATGATTTCCCAGGTCATACGTCTTGGTCAAACCTCTTTTTTAAAATAGTCACTTTGTTTTCAAAGGTAGCCAAATGTTGCTTGATGTCTTCTGTGAGCTTTACGCCCTGGTCGAACTTTTGCAGCGCTTGGTCTAGATCTAAATCGGGTTGGTCAAACCAAGCCAAAAGCTCGTCGAGCTCGGCCAACTGTAACTGTAATGTGGGTTTACTGCTTGCTCTCGACATGGGTTACCTCTGCTTTTAGTATGGCATGCGCTGCCGTAATTGTCAGCAAATCACCTATTTTTACATCATTTGCTTTCTTAACTAGTGTATTTTTTTCTGTGCGGACAAGGGCGTAACCACGGCGCAGCACTACATGGGGATCTAGCTGCGCCAACAGCCGCTGGGCATATTGCAACCTCTGAAACTGCCCCGCTAGCAAGGCATTCAACCGCGATACCATGTACTGTGGAGCACGGCTTGCCCGCTGCCGTACCTGCGCAAACCTCGACTGGATTTGGTTGTATAAACGGAATTCACGCTGGGTGATCTCCTGCATAACCGCCTGTTTGTCTGGAACCAACAATTGCGCTGCGTTGCTTGGGGTTGCGGCGCGCACATCTGCCGCTAGGTCACACAGGCTGGTATCTGTTTCGTGGCCTACGCCTACCAATGTTGGGATTCTACTAGCTGCGACTGCGCGTACCAATGCTTCGTCGTTAAACACTGCCAGGTCTTCAGCACTGCCACCGCCACGGATGATTACTAACACATCTGGCAGCTGCGATGCTTGGTTAAAATGGTCGATTGCCCGTATTATTTGTTCGGCAGCGGCTATCCCCTGCACTTGCACATCGGCTACCTCTACTAAGACATCGCCCCAACGGGCATGCAATATTTTTAAAAAGTCCGCAAAACCAGCCGATTCGGCCGACGCGACCAACCCGATTGTTGTAGGGATTTTGGGCAAAGGCCGCTTACGGGCAGGATCGAACAGCCCTTCTTGCTCAAGTTTAGCGCGTAGCAGGGCGAACGCCCGCTTAATACTCCCCTGCCCGACCGGCATTACCTGGCGCACCGTCAGGCTAAATTTACCCCAGGCAGTAACACGCGGCCGCGCCACAATGCGAATATGCATGCCGTCTTCTAGCGGATGCTGTAGCTGGTAGGCCATCATAAAGCAACCTACAACGCCATCGGCGTCTTTTAGGTCAAAAAAGGCGAACTTACCTTTGCTTATTTTAAACGACGCAACTTCGCCCTCGACTGCAACGCTCGGGTAAGCGTAATCGAGCGTCTGGTTTATAACCGCGAGCAGCTCGCTAACTTTGAACGTCGGGAGTTCCATGCTTGTGCACTGCCCTTTGGTACGCTACAAATCCAGACAACAGACTCAGCAGCAAAGTAATCACCCTATACACCAGCGTAGCGCTTAGGGCGACCGCGGGCGACACTCCTGCTGCCACGAGTACTCCGGTCATAAGCGGTTCGTATAGCCCGATGCCACCTGGCAACACTGCAATATAGCCAACCAGGTTGGCAATAACATATGCCACAACCACAGCACCCGGATTCACCCATTCACCATGCGCTACAAAGGCAATATAAAGTAGCACCAGCTCAGCTACGCAAGACAAAAACCCCCATAAAATGGCCTTGTTCATACGGCCAAGGTCTTGGCGGATCAGCACATAATCTTTATGTAGTTCTAAAAACGTTTTTTTGGCGCGACGGAGCGATATTGTCTCTGGATGCTTTGGCCTAAAAATATGGATAACACGGTTTAAAAAGCGCGCAAGCGCATGGGTAAATGCCGCGATACGGCGCTCACTGCCAATGACATATATAAGTATACTAGTCGCGAATACCAAGCTAAAGGTCACGGCACTCACCGCAAGCACCACGAGCGAGCTTGTTTTGCCGTCGATCGCAAGAAGTAACAACGCCAATAAAAGCAGTGCGATGAAGCTCATGAACATTAGTGCAAACCGTGCTAGCTGTGCCAAGGTAGATTTAGCAGTTGATACACCAAACGGCTTAAGCCTGAGTGTAAGGTAAGAAAAACCAGAGACCCCTCCACTTGGGAACACGTGGTTTACAAAGTTAAGCTCCATCATTGGCGAAATAAGTTTTCGCAGCGACACAGTCACGCCTGTAGCCGCAAAAAAGTGGTAAAACAATTTTGCGAGCGTAAAAAAGACTACAAATTGAGCTGGAATCATCAACGCCAGCACAACGATGTTTAGGTCGCGTAACCGGCTAAAAACGTGGCCGATGTCGTCGCGCGCCAAAAAAATAATCAGCACCAGTACGGCAAGAGTTATTAGGTTGAGCCAGAGTTTCCAATTCATACAACTTGACCTATTATAGCGGCTTAGGGCTGCACACGCTATAATGCAGCTATGATTATTGCAATTTTAGGCCGCCAGCCAAAAATAGGCCTTGCCGAACTCGAATCTTTATGTGGCAGCGACGCAGTCGAACCGCTTGGTTCTTTGGCGGCAGCCGTGCGTGTCCAGGTTAACCCCGACCATCTGGGGGCGACACTCAAAATTGCCCGCCCAATCACAGAGCTGCCTTTTACCGACTGGCAAAAAATCGTTAACTATTGCACTACCAACCTCACCGACCACCTCGCCCACCTGCCTGAAGGCAAACTAAAAATAGGCCTTAGCTCCTACGGTTTGCCTGTTGAAGCGAACGCTCTGTTCCGAGCCGGCCTCGAAATAAAAAAAGCCTGCCGCGACGCAAAACGTAGTGTGCGGATTGTGCCAAGCGACGGCACCGCACTTAATAGCGCCTCTGTATTACATAACCAGCTCACCGGAGCGCTCGGCCTGGAGCTTCTTTTTATTAAAAATGGCGCAAAAACCTGGTTGGCGCAAACTACTTGGGTACAAGATGTCGATGCTTACGCCCGACGCGACTTCGACCGTCCTCGCCGCGATGCATTTGTTGGTATGCTGCCTCCAAAACTCGCCCAAACCATGCTTAATTTTGCACGTTCACAAAGCGGCGAACGAATACTAGACCCATTTTGTGGCACCGGCGTCGTTCTACAAGAAGCAGCCCTTCGCGGCTGCGACGTATACGGCACCGACCTTAACCCACGCATGGTTGAATACACACAAGACAACTTGCGTTGGCTACAAGACGTATACAACCCCCACGCGTCTCGGTTAGCCAACGTTACAACAGAAGTAGCCGATGCGACCAATGCCTTGTGGCAATCACCCATAGACCACATTGTATGCGAGACATACCTCGGTCAACCCCTTAGCGGCCTCCCTAAACCCGAAAAACTCTCACAAATAATCAGCGATTGCGATACCATAATCAGCAAATTCTTAAAAAATGCCCGTCCCCAATTAGTTGCTGGCACCACATTGTGCATTGCCGTACCTGCCTGGCGCACACATGGTACTTTTAAGCGCTTGCCGCTACTTGACCGCCTCGAGGACTTAGGCTATAATCGTACGAGATTTAAGTATGCCTCGTGGGACGATCTAATCTACCACCGTCACGATCAAATTGTGGCGAGAGAGCTACTTGTGTTAACGGTAAAATAATCCAGGAGTAATCCCCTACTATGTCACATGTGAAAGCTGGTGGAACCAGTAAAAACATCCACGACTCTCCAGGCCAGCGCCTTGGCGTTAAACGCTTTGGCGGTCAAAAAGTACGTGAAGGCGAAGTACTTGTTCGCCAAGTCGGCCAAACTAAGCTTGCTGGCGAAGGAACCTTTATAAGCCGCAACTTTACTATCCACGCTGCAAAAGACGGCGTTGTTGGCTTCCGCAAAGTCCGCACCAAGCGCTTTACCGGCAAAACCAGCCCTCGCACCCAAGTGGTTGTAAAATAAATACGAAAATACTTACAAAAAATCCAGGTTACTCTGCCTGGATTTTTTGTTTGAATAGTGTTTTATGCAGCGCGGTTATAGTGGTGTGAATCGTCTTCGTACGGGAGCTTGGTGTTTGGGTTTATGCCCTGGATAAAACGCCAGTTATCACGTTCCCATGCTTCTTGTTCTTTATTGTGCTGCTCGCTGTAGTCAGAAGGTTTTTCTGACCGTTCATACATTTTTGTTGGCGGTTCGGCTGGTTGTTCTCGGTACCATGCATTCGAACCAATAACCCCTTCAGAATTATTATTAGGGTTATATTCGTCTGACGAGGCTCCTGGACGATCATAGCCCCCTGTTTGCTTAATGCGTTCCTGGCGTTCTTGTTCGCGGAACCACTCTGGTGAGCCTATGGAATTCTCTTGTTTGCTGTACGCCGGCGCAATTGGGGTCTCTGCATACGATTCCCATTCACCTGAATCTATCAAACCGCGCTCATGTGGAGCCGCCTCTTGGCGTTCACGCTGGGTATTAGCAAATTCAGTTTGGTGCACCCATGTCTCGCTACCTATAACGTTTTGGTCCTCACGGCTGTGTCGGCCATGGCCAGAATGCCGTGTTTCGCCGCTGTCGTGCCTGCCATAAGAAATTCTACCTGCCTCACCCGAAGTTGCCCTATATGGGCTGTTTGGCGTGTTATCGTAATGGATGGTTTCAGACGCTTCTACCGTGCCTGTTATGTGAGGCTCATCGTCGAGCCAACGTACGTCCTCGTGAGGCCGACGATATATTGCATCTTGCTTAAGGCCGTAGTTTACATTGTCATAAAGCCAACCTTTCTGTTGGTCGAACGCCTTTTCTTGTGCTGGCCGAGGGTTTACCTGCTCTGGTTGGATACGCTCATGGCTGCCACCCCTTTGGGTTGGTATATTCACATTTTCATGCTTCTGGCGAACCTGTGCAACATGCTCCCTCAGTTGCTGTGCTGGAGTGACACGGTTTGGCTGCACGCCAAACGCCTCTTTTGCCCCTTCTTTTAATGACTTAAAGAAATTACGCACTGCAAGTGCACCGCGTTTGCGTAACGAGCCTTTATGGTTTTCAGAGGTCTCGAACCTCCGATGATGCTCGTAGTGTGCAAATGGTGATCGCTCGGCTGTGATGCTCATTTTTTATTTTCTTGTGTTAATAAACTAACTACTTTTAAAGTAGCAAGTTTTTGTATTTTTGTCAATAAGCTTATGCTGTACTAATAAAAATGCACGATATAACCAACCCAGCGGTGGAATCGCCCTATTTTAGCTTAAACCAAGATGGTGCTTTATGCGGTCAACCACATCACCAATCACTACCTGCGATTTTACAAGGTAATCATCGGCGCCGAGCTTTTCGGCCATTTCTTTGTCTTTTGCTTGGCTGAGCGCAGTAAGCATAATAATGCGCATGTTCATGGTTTCTGGGGTATTACGCAGTATGTCTAGTACGTCGAACCCAGGAATTTTAGGCATCATAGCATCGAGCACTATAAGGTCTGGCCTGTACCCAAGCGCCGTAGAAAGCGCATCCTCGCCGTTTAACACATGCTTTACATCGAAACCTTCGAGTTGCAGGCGCGATATGTACACATCAGCTAATGCCTTATCGTCCTCTACGAGTAGGATTTTTTTCTTGGGACTCATATTTACCTTAAGTGTACCATTGGTTTTATTTTTTAAGCAAATCGAGTGCTTTGGCGCGCTGCACGTCATTGCCGGCCGCAATGTCGTCGCGAGAAACAGTTATCTCGACATCTGGCTTAATGCCCTCTTTAGAAATATTAATGCCGTTTGGCGTAAACCATTTTGCAATGGTAACTTTTAACTGCCCGCCACTTTTTACATCTTGGATTGTTTGCACAGAACCCTTGCCGAAGGTCTTTTCGCCCACTAGTTTGGCGGCGCCGTGGTCGTGTAATGCTCCGGCGACAATTTCGCTGGCGCTAGCGCTTCCACCATCTATAAGCACAACGGTTGGAATACCTTCGAGTAACGGACTGCCGGTTGCAAGCAATTTTTTGTTTTCTTGGCCACGTTCTTCAACAATCACTTTGCCTGGCTTGAGCCATAGGCTACTTAGGTCTTGTGCTGCACTAAGGTAGCCGCCGCCATCGCCGCGTAAGTCTAGAATGACGCCTTTTACACCTTTTTGCTTAAAGTCGGCGGCGGCCTGGCGTGCCAGAGACGATGTGTCGTCGGCGAACCGCGAGACGCGCAGCACGCCAATGCCGTCGCTAGTTATCTCTGTTTTTACACTCGGATTTATAATGTTGTCGCGAACAATAGATACTTCTTTAAGCTGTTGCGCCTGCACGATAGACAGCTTAACGGTAGTACCCTTGTCGCCCCTGATTTCTGATACGGCTTTTTCTACCGACCACTTGGTTGTTTCTTGGTCGTTCACCTTTACGATTATGTCGCCGTCTTGTAGGCCGGCTTTGCGGGCTGGAGAGTCATCGAGTGTCGCGCGTATAAACAGGTTGTCGCCTTTCTTTTCTAGCTCGGCACCAATACCGCTGAATTTGCCTTCTAGGTCGTCTTGGAACTGCTTGGCTTCTTCGTCAGTGAAATACACGGTGTATGGGTCGCCTGCTGCGTCGGTGAGGCCTTTTTTTGCACCCTCTACCAGTTTTTGTGTGTCTAGTTTACCATCGAACGATGACTTAAGCTGGCCGTACACATCTTGCACGCTAGAAAGGTCCAGCTGGCCAGGTAACTCTTTGTTTTGTCCTCCGCCAAACATGGCAAAAACGCCAGGGCTACGGGTACCAATAATGAATGCACCCAGCGCAACAACAAGCAACGCGCCAGCGAACACACTCATGCTCACTTGTTTTTTTGGTTGTTCTGTCTGCCCAGCAGTTTTTTTGGTTTCAGGAGTTTGCACCGAAAATAAGCCTCCGACTTTTAATAAGATCTACATTAGATATTAGCATACAATATGTCTGATATGATTAGGCCAATGTCACAAAAAATTTTTCATTTACAGCCATGGACACCGAAAATCCGAGAAGCTGCCCACAGTCTCATAAACAAAATCCACACGGCTGCCCCAGAGCTTGAGATTCTTTTCATGGGAGCTGCCGCACTTGGCCTACCTGGTAAAAACGATATTGATTTAGATATCCTTTGTCACAAAGATGATATAAGTAGTTACACTAAAAAACTACTACCAATCCTCGGTGTAGCCAAAGAAGCCAACGATAATCTTGCTGTATGGAATTTTAAATACCAAGGTTTTGATATTGATGCAATTCTCTCCGACCCCACCACCTCGCACGTACCCAAGCAGCAAAGGGTGTTTGAAAAACTAAGAGCAAATCCGAACCTATTAAACGAATACCGCGAGCTGAAAGTAGCATGCAATGGCTTATCCTATGCGACGTATGAGAAGCGTAAAAAGTTATTCTTCACCGAGAAAGTCCTAGGCCAATAAGATCCTAATTTCATGCAACTCACAGTAAAAAAACGTCGCTAAAAATGGATAAACACGAAGCCCTGCGAACGCCATGTGCTTGCGCTAATTGAGCGCTCACTGTAACGGCCGGTCCAGTCGTAGTTGTATTCGCTAATGTAAATGCTGCCGTCTGGCGACACGCTCTCTACGTACATAACGTGGCCATAATAACCAACTGGCCATACGGCGACGTCGCCTGCCTTAGGACTGCTGTCTACCGGAATACCGCGGGCGCGGGCTTTAGCCGGCCATTGGTTAGCGTTACCAAAGCCTGTTGGCTGGTACCGGCCAGATGACCCAATACGGAAAGCTGTGTAGGCCACACATTCGCGGTTATACATAAGCCAATCGTCCACAATAGAATCCATTGGCGGGTCAGCCCAGTACGATGGATAGCCGCCGCCGCGTGGCTGAAAATTAACATTCCCGCCCCACTTTAGGTTAGCCGCCGCCTGTTGGGCGCGTAGTGTCGCAATCTGTGAGTTTTTAGACGCTGCAATCTGTTGGTATGCCGCTTCTTGGCCTTGGGTTTGCGCTAAAAGATTAGACTGCTCTTGCTGTTTTGCAGCAATGCTTTCACGACGGACATTTTGGTCGGCAACAATGTTCTCTAGGTTCTTCTTTTGGGCTTCGAGTTCGGCTTTAAGCTGTTTTACTTGGGCGATAGCTCCCTGTAGTTCCTGCCTGATTGTTTCGCGGTACTCCTGTTTGTCTATAAAGTCAGAGATACTATTAGACGAAGCCAGCGCTTCTATCGGCGTGACTGAGCTGTCTAAATATAACGACATTAAGTTGCCGCTTAAAACCTCTTTTTGTTGTTCGATTTTAGCAAGCGTGTCGGTAATTTGCTGGTTTAATTGGGCTAGCTTAGCATTGTTGAGGTCTATTTGGGTCTGAAGCGCACGGGCGTCGGACTGCAAGGCGTTAATTTGCCCTTGCAACGTGTCTGCCTGGCTGCGGAACTGGGCGGCTTGGCTCTGAAAGTTTGCCACTTCTTTTTGCAGGGCTTTTATTTGCTCGTCGTAGGTGTCGGCGTGTGCAATAGAGGTAGGTACCAACACGGCAAAAAGCATGGCAACAAAAACCAAGACTACGCGTTGGGGCATTGAAAGTGTTGATTGGAAGCTGTGTATTTTCATAGGATAAGCGTTTTAATAATATATTAAATCTAGTTAAACGTCAATATCACGAAACATAAGACCCTACACTTTTAAGTAACGGCGCATGGCGAGCAACGAAGACAGCATACCAATGAAAATACCTACTAAGATTTGGCCGCCAAAGACCAAAACCGGCCAGTCAGTGAAGAATTTTGTAGCTCCCCCAACCTCTATGCCTGCGCTGGTAATGCCAGGGCCGGCAATGGTGAGCGCTGCATACATAAATGCGACCGAGATAATCGCTGCGATTACGCCATACAACGATGCTTCTACAATAAATGGCCCGCGGATGAAGCTTTTTTCTGCCCCGATCAGCTTCATAATTTCGATTTCGTCACGCCGGTTAAAAATTGCCATGCGGATGGTGTTAAAAATTATCATAATTGATATGACTAAAAATAAGGCCGATATTGATAACCCTGCGATTTCCGAAAACTGCGCCGCACGCGCCAGCGATTCGATCGTATTCTTGCGCGACCCAGAGATAGAAGCCTCCCGCGCTTGCCACGGCTTGTATTTGTCTTGGTTGACTAGCGCACTAATATCGCCCAACTTGTTGGTGTCGTTTACGTAAACGCGTAGGCTGGCAGGCAACGGGTTACGGTCGCCTAGCGTCTCGAGTGCCTGCAATTTTTGAATGTCGTCTTTGTTGTCTTGGATAAACCGTTGGCGGGCATCACTTTTAGACACATAGTCGATGGTTGTAACAAATTTAAGCTTTTTAATTTCGGCAACGAG
>DASTDY010000037.1:0-1775 GCA_035710125.1 Saccharimonadales bacterium (SeqCode)
TTGATTGGCCTTTCACCCCTAAACACAACTCATCCGGTAACTTTTCAACGTTAATCGGTTCGAGCCTCCAGTGGGTGTTACCCCACCTTCACTCTGGTCATGCCTAGATCGCCGGGTTTCGGGTCTAATGCATCAAACTCAATCGCCCTATTCAGACTCGCTTTCGCTGCGCCTACACCTATCGGCTTAAGCTTGCTTGATACATTAAGTCACTGACCCATTATGCAAGAGGTACGCGGTCACATCTCAAGGATGCTCCCACTGCTTGTAGGCAACCGGTTTCAGGTACTGTTTCACTCCCCTAATCGGGGTGCTTTTCACCTTTCCCTCACGGTACTAGTTCACTATCGGTCATACACGAGTATTTAGGCTTGGAGGGTGGTCCCCCCATGTTCAGACAGGATTACACGTGTCCCGCCCTACTCGAGTCCAGTAAAGTTGTTTTCGCATACGGGGCTGTCACCCGCTATGGCGCTACTTTCCAATAGCTTCTGCTAACGCACTTACTGGCACTGGCCTGGTCCGCTTTCGCTCGCCACTACTTACGGAATCTCGGTTGATGTCTTTTCCTCCGGGTACTGAGATGTTTCAGTTCCCCGGGTTCGCTTCACTAAGCCTATTTTATTCAGCCAAGTGATATCCTTCCTATTAAACTCCAGCACCGATTGCTCGGTTCTGAAATTTAATAGTGAGGATGGGTTTCCCCATTCGGAAATCTGCGGGTCGAAGGTTGCTCACACCTCACCGCAGCTTATCGCAGCGTGCCACGTCCTTCATCGCCTGTGTATGCCAAGGCATCCACCAATTGCCCTTACCTCACGCTTGAGAATCCACACCACCATCGACAATCCTGCTTGCATTACACAGGAGCCGATTAATCGGTGGTCTGGTTTATAACAGGCCCGCCCAACGCCAGGGAGGACGGACCCGCTCAGCTAGATAATCAATTAATTTGTGTACAGCATTCCAGGCTTGCGCCTGGATGCCGCCACGGCATCGATTTCTAGAACCCATTCACAATGTCAAAGATCGGGGCAAAGCCCCTACCTGCGGCAAGAACCGCAGGATCCGGTTTTCTTCAATCCTGGAAATATAGTTTCGAACGCGCTGCGCGCGATCCCCATGCTCGCCATGCCCCCGGCATGGCCGCACGTGGGGATGGTGGAGCCTATCGGGATCGAACCGATGACCTCAAGCTTGCAAAGCTAGCGCTCTCCCAACTGAGCTAAGGCCCCACAGCGAATGTTCACAATGTTCACACTCGTGAGCAGAACTGTTTCGCTGAGGTGGTGGGCCGAGTAGGAGTTGAACCTACGACCTCACGCTTATCAGGCGTGCGCTCTAACCACCTGAGCTACCGGCCCCCGCTCGTACCTGGCCGGCCGATTGGCCGCAGGCGGCGTGAGCCAGCTCAGGCAGCATCTTCTTGTCGAAGATGTTTCCAGGATGAAGGGACATGAGGACGGCGGCAATGTTCTTTGGAAAGGAGGAAGAAGTGCGTGAGCGCTTCTTACCGCCAATATCCTTAGAAAGGAGGTGATCCAGCCGCAGGTTCCCCTACGGCTACCTTGTTACGACTTCACCCCAGTCGCTGATCCCACCGTGGTCAGCTGCCTCCTTGCGGTTAGCGCACTGCCTTCGGGTGAAACCAACTCCCATGGTGTGACGGGCGGTGTGTACAAGGCCTGGGAACGTATTCACCGCGGCATGCTGATCCGCGATTACTAGCGATTCCGCCTTCATGCTCTCGAGTTGCAGAGAACAATCCGAACTGA
>DASTDY010000038.1:0-2094 GCA_035710125.1 Saccharimonadales bacterium (SeqCode)
CTTGGCTGCTGGATTTTTTTCTGGGTCGTCGCTGTATACGCCGTCGACTTTTGTCGCTTTTAAAATTGCATCACAGTTAAGTTCAAGTGCCAGATTTACCGCCGCCGTATCGGTAGTAAGAAACGGCCGGCCGATACCGCCCGCAACAATTATTACTCGGTTCTTCGCCAAGTGGCTTAGTGCTCGACGATGAGTAAACTGATCGGCCACTTGGTCTGCCCGAATATTTGTAAGTGCCCGAGCTGGCACACCGTGAGCATTAAATACATCGGCAAGCGCCAAAGCATTCATCATTGTGCCAAGCATACCAATATTATCGGCTGTCACTCGCTCTATACCACCCCCAGCAAGTTGTGCGCCGCGCACATAATTGCCGCCACCAATCATTACGACAATTTCGGTCGCATCTACTTTCTTAATTTCATTCGCTATCCACTGGGCACGGGAAGTATCGAACCCACCGTCAAAGTTACCCTGAAGCTGTTCGCCCGATAATTTTAGAAGAACTCGTTTATACATGATTTTAGTATACCTTATTAAAATGGCCTCTTAGCTCAACCTGAATAGGAAGAACTAAGAGGCCGGGCCTAGGCCGCCTTCGGAGGTCTTAGCGTGTCGGTTGGTAAGTGCCATGTCTTTTCACGCCGCCACGTGCGAAGGGCACAGGCACTAAAAAAGTAAAGTACCGGAAAGCCCGTAAGCCAACCTAGTTTCCTGGCAACACTCGCCGTCCTGGCGGCGTCGCCAGCTACACGTGCGGGAATATGCTTAGCATCCAGGCACTCACGAAACTCCAGTGAAAGGCCTCGCTTTTGCCATATTCGCTCTACGCCCAACATCTGACGCTTCTCGAAATCGCGCGGCGCCGGGGCAATTTCGATAAATGTACCGTATTTCCCAAGCCTGCCTTCACGGTTAATCGCGTAGAAGCTGTAGACCTCTAGGGTCCACCAAAAGTTCCTTTCATCGGTTACAAGATGACGAAGGTACGATGGAACCAGGAAATAGGGGACTTTGCGGGCGAGAAAAAGGCGATTTTGCAATACCTTCATGCCCTTGTCGCGAAATGTCTTTCCCACCGGCAGGCGAATATCGGGATCGGAAACTAGCTTATGAACCGCTTCAAAACCCTCTACCCATCGCCGTCGATTAAGCAGACCAATCGCAGCATATCGCGGGCGCCACCTCGTGTCTTCGTGGGTATCTTTTGAACCCACCACAACAAGGCGAACCACCCACCACCAGTAGTTTGCCTGTGCTACCAGCCACGCAACCGGACTGATGAGCTTTTCCGTGTGAAGGTTCATCCCATCCTCGCTAGAACAACGACGAATAGAGCCGACATGGTAACAAAGTCTGCCACAGTACTCACAAGAAGCGCACGGGCAACCGGCGACTTCTTGTCTACCTTGCGCACACCCCAGGCTTCGTACAGCCGGAAAGCGCCAAGCAGACACAGGAATACAACTCCCCAGATATCAACTCGACCCGCCCCGCTAAAAACCACCACGGTCTGAGTAGCTTGCGGAAAGGCCTTAAGCGCTAGCACATACCAGCACTTTGCCCACGGCTTACTCCACCGAAGCGCTTCAAGAAAAGGCCCCATAGCCTTCAGCCAGCGCCACGATGCATTGATTCGACGCAGAACCTCAAATACCACAAGCGGCGACATGCACGCCGCTGCCACAATGACATTGAGCCAGTCGGCCGACAGCCACTTCAAATCCTCGGCAAAAATCAACACCACCGCAAGCGTATTGCCAGCAATGATGAGCGAGAACTGAACAATCAGCGAGGCCGTTTTGCTACGTGCAGCGGACAAGCCGGCTGCGTCCGAAATAGCCTCTGTGTGCGTTGCCGCTAGTTTTGCCAACTGTTGCGTTGCCAAAATGAGCATAATCACGCAGGCTGTTTCAGCGAGCACCATCCAGCTGAGCAGGGGCGAGCGACCCTCTAGAATACCGACGTTAATACGCCACCATACAATGGCAATTACCGCTAGCACGCTAGCAAGAACCCACCGCCGAATCCGAGAACTTCCCCATAAATCGGCAGCGAAAGACTTGCCGTAATCGGTACGAGTTTGAAGCATTT
>DASTDY010000039.1:0-92471 GCA_035710125.1 Saccharimonadales bacterium (SeqCode)
GGTTTTTTATATGTACGTCTACGGTATTGTTCCAGCCTTCTTTGCCGGATTCCCATACGTGGTCTAAAATCATGGCTCGGGTGAGCGTACGCCCGCGGTTGCGCACCAGATATTCGAGAATATCGAACTCTTTGCGCCGCAAAGATATAAGTACGCCCGACCGCTGCACCTGCCGCCTCGTTACATTTACCTCTAGGTCACAAATTGCAATAATGTTTTCTTCGTGGAGTTCGTTGCTACGGCGAAGCAGTGCGGCAACACGGGCTTTTAGTAGGTGGCCATGGAACGGCTTGCTTACAAAATCGTCTGCTCCACTATTAAGAAGCTCCGCGGCTAGGTTAGGGTCTTTATGCACCGTTAAAATTAAAATAGGAACTGTAATGTTGGCTTTGCGGAGGGCGCGGCAGACATCGAGGCCATGCATGTCTGGCAGGTTTAGATCGAGCAGAATCAGACTGTACTCTACTGATGTCGCGGCAGCAATACCTTCTTGGCCTGTGGGTTGGATATCTACAATATATGATTCATCTAAGAGTTTTTTGACACTTTGGGCTAGTAAACGGTTGTCGTCTATGTAAAGAATTTTCATGCGGGTAAATGATTTAAACCTTAAATTATTAACTTAGTTGTGCAAGCGATTCCCTAACTGTTATACCACACCTGCTGCTTGCAACAAAGATAAGCAAAATGGCAAAAATTCATTGATAGTTAATAGTGGCCTTTTATACTTCCATCATTACCTAAATGAGGAATAATGCTATGAAAAAATTAATACTCGGCGGACTGCTAGCAGCATTTGTGTCAGTGAGTTTGGCGGTGGGCGCACATGCAGCCCCACCACAAACCGATGTGACTGGTGTTGTTACCGAAAACCAAATGCCTGTTGCGGGTGCAACGGTAACTGTACAGTGTGGTACTAGCACCGAAGTAGACACAGCAACAGACGCCCAAGGCTCCTACTTGGTTACGTTTCCGTCTGCTGACTGTCCTTTTGGCTCAACAGTAAAAGTAACTGCCAAAAAGGGCGGTAAGAGCGGCGTAAGCAGTGGTACGGTGCATGGCATTACAACTAAATTAAACTTGGCAATTGTGAATGTTGCAATCCCTGAATACGGTGCGCTTGGTTTGCTCGCCGCTGGTGGTGTAGGCCTTGGCTTAATGGCTTACATGCGCCGCCGCCAACAAGAACAAATGCTTTAGGGCACGCGTGTTCAAAGATATAAAAACAGCTATTGGTAAAGCTATCACTCCGCTCATGTGGCGGGTGATAGCTTTCTTGGGCATATTTATTTTATTCTCTGGCGTAGCTGGGCCCAAGATTGTTGGCGACCCTACGCTGCTGCGCGATCATTTTTTGGCATACGGCAGCCTGGGCAAAGCCCTAATATTTGGCATAGTTGCTTTTATATTGTTGGTGAGGCACCAAAAAAACAAAACAGTCCGCTTACAGGCATGGCAGCCATTGCAGCTTGGGTGGATTGTGCTGTCGTGTGTGGTGTTCGGCGGTACACTGCTTGCTATAGATAAACTTCTAGGCGGCAGCCGTGACACTCTACTGATTGCCGCTACTCACACAGGACTCATTACGAGTGTGGTACTTGCCGGTTTAGGCTGCATTGGGCTTGCCAATATAAAGCCACTCTGGCGGCAATTTAAACAGAACATTATTACGTCGGTAGGTATTGCGGCGTTATTTTACTTATTTTTATATGCGGTGTACGCGTTATGGCAACCGCTCGCAGGTGTGGTTATGTGGAGCGTGCATGGGTTGCTTAGCCTAAGCGGCCTCCAGGCAACGGTGTTGCCACCCAATACGCTGCTGTTCGATAAGTTTGGCATAACGATTGCCGAATATTGCTCGGGCATAGAATCTATTGCCCTATTTACAGGACTTTATGTAATCGTGGGCTTGCTCGACTGGCCAACTTTGCACAAAAAACGCTATTTTTTGATTTTTCCGCTTGCGCTGTTGGCGCTAGGGGTTTTAAATATTCTGCGGGTATACGGGCTCATTATGGCCGGCTACTATATTAACCAAGATATAGCGTTTAGCCTATTCCATACCTACGCCGGACTTGTGTTCTTTATTTTGTATAGTGCCATTTTTTGGTCTATTGCCTATAAATTTATGATCCAGAAGAAAGATGACAGCCGCACACATGACGCAGCAAAAAAACAATCCAACACCGCGTAACGTTTTAATTACCAATGTATATTCGAGTGATAACAAAGGCGACGCCGCCCTTACGAGTGTACTGGTTAAAGATATAAAACGCGCATTCCCTTCGGCGGCCGTGCGCATTTTAAGCCTAGAGTCTACTCGGGCTGGTGTGTTCGAGGACGTGCCGGTGCAGCCTGCTTTTATGGCCTACGTGCTCAATAGCAAAAAAAATCCGCTACTCAAATTGCTGTACGCACTGTACATGGTTCCGGCAACACTTGGTTGGGCGCTTGTGTATAAGGCATTGGGGTGGCGGCTGCCGCTGCCTAACCATTTGCAACAGGTGGTGGGCGCGTATGTTGCCGCCGACCTTATTATTGGCGTGGGCGGAGGGTACATCCGCAGCCGCAAGGGCTTGGTGCAACGGTTGAATATCCCTCTGTTGCTGCACGGCCTTTTGGTGGGACGGTTCTTGGGCAAGACCACGGCGCTGTATTCGCAGTCGGTGGGGCCTTTTTTGGGGCCGCTAGAAGAGCCTATGGTCGCTGCAGTGCTGCGGCGCATGGACCTTATTATTTTGCGCGAAGACGTGTCTGTGGCACTATTAAAGCGTTTAGGTGTAACAAAAAATGTAGTCCGTTCGGTAGATTCCGGTTTTTTGTTGGCGAGCGACCGTACGGCAAATGTGCGCGCAACGTACAATATTGCCAAAGATAAACTGCTGCTTGGCGTAACCGTGCGTAAATGGCTACAAGGTGAAGCACAAGTTGCCTACGAAAAAGCTGTGGCGGGGGCGTTAGACTCGGCAGTACAAAAATTAGGGGCGCATGTTATTTTTATTCCACAAGTAACTGCCGCCAAGGGCGATGACGACCGTCAGCCGAGCATGCGTGTGCAACAGTATATGAAATTCGCCTCTGAAGCCACGGTAGTGAGCGACACACCAGACCACCATGATATTAAATCTATGTATAACGAGCTAGACATGCTGCTTGGTACAAGGTTCCATTCGGTCATTTTTTCGCTTACGTCGTATGTGCCAGTGGTTGCAATCGAATACGAACACAAAACCAGCGGCATCATGCACGACTTACAGCTAGATGACTGGGTTATTAAAATCGAAGACGTCACGACTGACCGCTTAATCCGCATGTTGCGCAGGCTTGCCGGCGAACGCGCGCAGTATGTGCAACACCTTCGCCGGCACTTGCCGCCATATGTAGAGCAGGCCCACAATACGATTCAACTGGTTGCCCAAGCCTACGACGCTGCGCGCTAGGCAATAACCGAATAGTCAAAGTTAAGCAGTAATCCTCCGCGGAGCGCTGTCCGGGTAGAAACCGTAAAGCTAGTGGTGCTGCGCGAAGATACGTATAGATCGCCAGGCGTGGCCGAATGGTCTACGATTGAAATATACAGTGGTGGGTTCGCATACGGTTTAGCAAAAGTCACGGTTGCAATAGTGCCTGGCTCCGTGGGCGTGGGCCGTACGGCAGCAGAAATGTTGCCGGCAATGTCGCGCACCTGAACGCCTGGATTTGCATAGCTCACCTGGGCACCCGCTGTAACGCGGGGCGGTGTCCCAACGGCCTGTGGGCGGCCATTGGCGTCGATTGCGAGCCCCTGAATGTTAAAAGTTTCGTCTTGGAATTCCATAAGCCGGCCCATCGCGGATCCGCTGGGTCGCACAATTGCCAGTCCACGGTCCCCTTCTACAGCCGCTTTAATTAACAGAGCAATGCCAGTAAATGGCGTCGCATTAATGCCTACGTGACCCTTTGTGCCTTCGATTTGGAATTTACCACTGGCAAAACGGGCTGATCCAGTTGAACCAACAATTCGCCATTTTTCGATGTCGCCTTCAGCATAGCCGGTGGCATCGGTACCGTTCATCATATTAAGAGCGGGACGAGTGCCGGTGTTGTCGACTTTGACTAAATCTTTGCCTGTGGTGTTTGACGAAACCTTGAACGTACCAGATGGGTCTATGGGAAAGTTCGCCCCAATACGAGGACTCGAAGACAATAACGAAGCAACATCGCCTTTCACTGCTCTCCCGCGGTTAGTCACGTTACAGGCTATCAGTACATCTGTTGCTCCTGGTTCGGCCACCACTGCCGCTTCTACAGGATCTTGAATCGGGTAATAAGTACTAAGCTTGTAATACATATGCGGGCCGCTGCGCATAACATGCACCAGCGAGTTGGCAATGTTAACCTCGCTCCCCCACTGTACATACACGTCGGTCATAAAAATGTGGCTGCCATGGTCTTCGATCGCATCGAGCGGTTTTACAATGTCTGGTTCGGCCGCCATTATGGCAATGTATAGCTGGTTTACGAATACTAATGTACTGCCAGGGAGGATCTGGAAGGCTGGCCCGCCGGCGTGGCGAGTCTCCATTTTACACGACACAAAGAAGAATCCGTTAAGGAGGTGTGGCGAGCCATTTGCGCTGCCATGCAGGGCAACTGCCCCATTTCTGAAGCTTTCCCAGCGGCAGCCCAAAAAGTGGATTTGGTTGGTGTTGTCGGTGCCGTAGCCGAACTCACCCTGTAACAGACTATTGCGGAACAATGCTGCCGGCTCTTCCATTGAGCCGCAGTTTTCCCAGCTACAGTTATAAAAGCGCGTATCCCATACCTCAACAAAATCAACCGACACGCCGTCGCAGTGCACAAAACTCACATCCCGGAACACGTAGTTGTCGGCAAAGTACGCCCGTAGCAGTACGCCAGGCTTGTAATTGCCAATAAGTGAAATATTGGTGACTGAGCAGAATTTACGGTGGCCGTCTAGTGTAAACGTGCCGCTTAGATCTATGAGGGGTTCGAGTCCATTTAGGCGCACTAGCCTTGTGCCATAGCGGGCTTCACCGGTAATGGTAATGCCGTGCCGTTTAATTTTTAGGCCGCGAATCATAAAAGTGCCACGCGGGATTTCTATAATTCCGCCGTTCTCGGCGCTGTCTATTGCTGCCTGGATTGCATCGGTGTCATCGGTGGCACCGTCGCCCTTGGCGCCAAAATCGACAACGTTAATACGCAATTTTGAACCTGATCGCGCTAGAGACCATGCATCTTTCCAGAATAAGCGGTTATTATCGTTTGTAAGTACCAGGTTTGCAATATTCTGGTCTGGATTATTTTTAACGTCTAGGTCACCCAGTTCTACAGAATGTGGCGGAATGCTCTCTACGCGCTGCGTACCGTCTTGGTTGTGGGAAACGAGTAAAAATTCATTTAAAATAGACGCCCATTCGTCAGCGTCGCCTCCGGGGATTGGTAATCTTGCCATAAACAGTATTATGGGCAGCAGTTATTAATTTTTACTTAAATTAAGTGTCTACAGTAATATTTCTAGCTGTCATATTAGAACTGCGTACAAAAAACAGGCCAACAATGCATGCTGCAACATTGCCAGCTAGCCAGGCGATACCTACTCCGACCAAGGCAAATTGGGATATAAGCAGTACACTTAGCCCTAAAATTGCTGTTGCATATGTTATGTTCATAGCAAGAATGCCTGTGGTGTTTTTAGTTACCTTAAAAACTGCGCCCAGGCCTGAATATAGCGCAACAGGTACCGCACCGACGGCAAATAGTTGCAGTAGCGGTGTGGCATGGGCAACATAGCCTGCGCCAAAAAATGCCAGCGGGATATAACTAAGTAGCGCAGTGAGTAACGATACCGGCACCAACACAAACCCAACAATTTTTGCGGCCTTTATAATGTGCGCGCGTAATGCCGACTGGTCATGCGAGCCTTCAGCAAACACTGATTGCATGGACGCATATGCAATGGTGTACAGGGCGCTGGCAATGGTAAAGGCAATGTAATAATACGCTGCGTATTCAGACGAAAGGCTGCCAACAATAATAAGCGGCAAAACTGTTGGCGGAACCAGGTTAAGCACACTCGACACATACATAAATAATGAGAATTTTTTGGTTTGCTGCAACACCGATTTATCTACTCTGGGTACAAACCTAAACTTGAACGTTCGCCATAACCATGAAAGCCCACATATAAGGCTAAGCAGCTGCGCGCTGCCGGCCAGTATAAAAATTGCCATGGCATTACCATGCGCAAACAGTAAAGGCAGCGCTATTTTGCTGCCGCTTAAAATACTATTAAAGGCGAGTGTGTATTTTGCGCTCTTGTACGCCAGAAAAATAGACAAAAGAGCCGTGTTCACCGAACAAACAGTGGTAAAAAGCACAAAACTTGCCCATGCCCAGGGTTCGTGCAGCACTGCTAGCTCGGGAAGAATAACGGGCAATATGCTGGCCATTACGGCCGAAATCGCCGCACTAGCTGCCATTACAATAATGATCGATGTACTTATGTAGCTATTTTTTTGTGGCGATCTTGGCAAAAAACGTACGAGTGCAGTGTCGAACCCAACAAGCCCGAGCAACGACAGCAGCCCTGAGACCGAGATAAGTGTCGTGGCAACGCCAACGGCGCTTGCGTCATACGTTCGGGTGACAATCGCCCAAAAAATAAATCCGCCAAATGCCAACACAAAAGTGGCGAGCATTAAATAAAATGCGTTCATAAAAAAACTGTGGCCGCGCATAGCATTGAGCCGTGCGATAGTCTGGCGTACAAGTGCCGTGGGATCCACTATTTATATACTCCTGTTGTTGAGGTGCTGAACAGCAGGTCTTTTGTAATGTCGTAGTAACTGATTGGGAACGTTAATATAAGCGGGCTACTTTCGTAATAAACGTAGAGCCGTTGGGTAATTTTTTGGGCGCGGTCTGCGTACACAAAATGTTGGGGGCCGGTTTGCAGCGGCAAAATTCCGGCTGAACTAAATGGGTAGGCCGGGTCGTGCATAAACGCGCGGTTAAAGTTGGCTGCGCGGACATTACTGTGGCCTGTTATATTATTTTTGAGCCAGGTAAAGCTGCGTTGGTCGGCGGCATCAGAATAATACAGCCCGTAATATAACCCTTTGTTGTTGAGGCTGAGTGACGGTGACGATCCGCCTAGCGCTTGTGCGATTACCCCAGTAAATAGCAAAAACAAAAAAACTATTCCGCCTGTTGCCAAGCCTGTGCGAAGCCTGGGCTTGAGTGCTTTTGTAGCAAAGACAAGCAGCATGGTAATAGGCAAGAGCAAAAATATTAGTACCTGCTGGAATGCCCGCAACACACCATAATTAACAGATAGAACCGGCATAACTACAATAAGCGCAATTATGCTAAGCCCTGCCAGGCTTAAGCAGATAAAGTCGAGCGGCAGCGTGTGGCTGTGCCGTCTAATAAGTCTGTAAGCAACAAAAGCCACGCCGGCAATTGCCAGCACCTGCAAAACCCTGGCGAATGATTGACGCAAGCTGTTAACGATTGACAGGTTGACACCAAGCGATTCAAGCTGCTTGCCAAGGGCAGTAACGGGCAGGGTATCGTCGGTTAAGATTGGCATAAACTGCGGGTCGCGCGCAGTTTGGGGCACATTGCCCTGGCCAGAATTTTGAAGGTATGATTCGTACAGGTCTACCTGCGATTTCGCATTCGCAAAAAAGAGGGCGGTCGATGTATCTGAGGACCGGTTATCGTCGCCTGTAAATAGTGATGGAATGTTAGTAACTGCCCTATATACGGTACTAGACAACCCACCGGAGGTTTCTGTAATTTGCGCATACCAGACAAACGTCATTAAGAATAACAATGCTGCAAATAATGGCGAGAGCACTGTTGGTTTTGGTTTTGGCCGCTGCCCCAAGTGCTTGCGGCTATGCCACCATCTAAATAAGAGCTTGCATACAACCGCAACGCCAAACAACGCCACAAACATGTAGGCTGTAGAGTAATGCGACAATATTGCCCCTGCGCTCAACAGTAAAAAGAGGGTCCTGTGCCGCCACTGCTGTGTTGTTTTAGAAAGCACCAAAATCGCAAGTGCAAAAAACAGGTATGCAATGCCCTGGCGGGTAAGCATGGCAGAGTCGTTAATAAACGTAGGGTAGCAAATAAACAACAGCGAACCAACGAGCGCCGCCAGCCGTGGGGCATGGCGTCTTAACAGTATAAATACCACAACCCCACACGCTGCAAACATAATTTGGAACACAAGTTTAAAAACTAATACTCCAGAGATATTGAGCAGGGCGCTCAACATAACAGGCAAAATAGTTATACTTAGGCAGGCATTGTAGGGGTCACGGTCTAGGGCGATATCCCACCGTTCGTGCTGTACCGCAAGCGTGAATACGCGGAATTCACGCTGGATATCGTGCCCAACGATATCCCAGCCGCGCATAGATGTCATAAGCAGCACGCCTAGCCCCAAACAAAAAATAAACCATGCCATCACCCCATTTGGCAGTCGCCGCCGCCACAAAAAGATAATCGCAATTAAGAGTGCGGCATATACGAGCGCAGCCACGGCCACCACCGGCTCTCCCCCGTTGTTCACTTGCCAGGCCCCAAAAACAGCGCCAATCGGTAGTAACGCGCTGGCTGCGATAACACTAATGTGCAGGCGGTTTCTTACCCACTTTTTAAACTGTACAGGTTGGCGGTTGGTGTAGATTGCAACCCCAATTAATCCACCGACCATGCCGTTCCATACGCCCAAGATACCGCTGAGTGTAAGCGGGTTGTTGAACCCAAAAAGTGGCAGCACCACGTTAATCGCCAAGCCCGCCAGCATGAGCACTAAAATGCTCAGCCCAAAACTATACAGCGCCCCTGCCCACCAGTCTTGGTGTGTGGTTTTAAGAATGCGTAGCAGTGCAAGGCCAGGCAAAAATAATAGGCCGCAAAACGATACCAAATTAAATGGCCACGGTTCGGCAATATACGACAAAATAACCGCAGCGTTGGTGGCTAAAAAACCGCCTATTAAAATAAGGGCAATGCGGGCCGGAGAGAGCGTCATTATGCTGCAACCTCGTCGTAAAGTGCCTGGTAGCGCAAAATGGTGTGCGGCCAGTCCATGCGCAAGGCGGCATCGTAGCCTTGCTGTACGTTGCTCTTAAGTGATTGGTATTGTGTGAAGAACTGGTCAATGCCATCCTTCAGGCCGTTTATGGTAGGCTCTACAATAATTGCGGCATTTTGCAGGTGCTCTGCGACGCCAACTACATTGGTGCCAATAATCGGGATGCGTGCAGCCATTGCCTCGAGCAACACCAGGGGCTGGGCTTCGTACAACGACGGCATTATAAGCGCATCGTGCGATTCGTAAAACGGCAGCACGTCTTTTCTGTCTAGCCGGCCGTGCAGTGTGACGTTTTTTAGTTTTAGCGTTTTTATAAGTTTTTTTATGGTGGGCAACTCTTCCCCGTCGCCAATGATGTCGAGCTGTACTTTTCGATTAGTCCCTTCAATTGCATGAAGTAACGTTGGCAAGTTTTTTTGCTTACTCAGCCGGCCAACGTACAGCAGCTTAAGTGTGTCGGGTGGCGTTTTTGGCAAGTCGGCACGTGTAACCCCAAAATATGCATTGTCTATGCCGTTGGGCAAGATGCGCAGTGGCCCCTTGTAGCCGTAAAATTTACGGACCATGTCGGCGTTTTTTTGGTTTAGCACCACTACGGCGCTTGCCCCGCGCAGCACCGGTTTTAATACGAAGCGTTTATATAGTGGGAGTAAAAATCCGGCCGCGCCAGATGGTTCAAAGTCTATGTGTAGTTGTGCTATATAGCGGTATCTACGCAATTTAGATGCCAGCCAGACCATTTCTGGCGTAAATGCCTGGCCAATGTGCAAATGCACGATAGAGCCAGGCCGTGCGCGTTTAAAAAGCGTTGGTAAAAAATGTGGCATAATTGGCGCGTGTCCGAACACAAATCCGCCCAAGCGGTGTACTTTTACGTTGCGTTCTGCGGTGGTGCCTTGTGTGCCACCGCCTTCGGCAGAGGTAATAACATCAACGGTGTGGCCAGCCTGCGCTAACTGGTTGGCTAGGCTTTGTACGGCGTACTCTTGCCCGCCTAGGTGGGGTGGATAATAGGCGCTAATTTGTAAAACATGTCGCTTGCTCATACAACAACACTCCTGTAAACCTTGTCTGCTTGCAATGCAATATGTGGCCAGGCATACTGTGCAACTTGCTGTTTGCCGCTATCAGCAATAAGCCGGCGCAACGCGTGGTTCGTCATGAGCTCGGCCATGGCGTCGGCTAGCGCTGATTCATTTTTTAGAGGTACAATATGCACAGCCTTAAAATCTTCGGGTGCGTCGCGCACAATACCGACAGGCGTAGAAATAACAGGAACGCCCATAGACCAGGCTTCTAGCAGCGTGAGTGGCGTGGTTTCGTATAACGATGCAAACACAGCTGCGTCTGCTGTGGCCAAAATATGGCGCGTTTCTTCGGGCGTGCGGTTGCCAACAAATTGTACAAAATCACTCACGCCAAGGTCTTTTACGAGCCTTTGTAAAGAGGCTAGCCGCGATCCCTTGCCCACAATGGTAATGCGGAACGGCGCAACGCCCCGGTCGCGCAACGTTGCCGCTGCACAAATAAGGTAATTCAACCCTTTTTGTTGCTCTAACCTGCCAACAGATACAAAGTGGAATGACTGGTCTTGCCGCGGGATTGGCTCTGCTCTCCAAAAAATATCGTCGATGCCATTGGGCAGTAACAGCGTTTGTTCCAGGCCACCATGTTTAAGCTTTGACACGTCATAATTATTAGGGGCAGTCACTCGTGCTGGGCGAGTTTGCTTGGCCAGCCACAGTTCAGTCATTCGCCTAAGCTTTGACTGGTTCGTGTCGTAAAAGGTCACAATATGGAACGTGTGCACAATTGGCACCTTATAAAACCTTGCTGCAAAAGATGCAAAAAACGCCATATCTACCGAATGGGTATGGATAACCTGTGGCCGCTCCTTGCGGATAATGGCAAACATAGAAAAAAGCAGCCCTAACAGCGAAAGTATACGCTTAGGCGTAATAGCGTCTAACCGCGACGACGAATCCCTTAAGCCGAATTTATAAATATTCGGCGCCTGGATAATCTCTTGGCAATTAGAGGTGACGATTGCCACTTGATGGCCAGCGGCTTCTTGTTGGCGATGCAAATTATGCACCACAATCGCGTCGCCCCCGAGGGCACGCGGGTATTTTTTGGTAACGTGCAGGATTTTCAAGAGGTATATACCTCGGCTAATTGGCGCGCCAAATTCTGCCAGTCATGGGCGGGCATGTGCGAAGCTATATTTGGTTTTTGCTCTGCCGCCGTCCATTTTAGGATTGCATTGGCAATCATTACAGAGTCTACAGAGGTAATGGTGCCATTTTGCCCATCTTTAATTAAGTGCCGGGCGGCGTTGCCTGGACTGTCAGACGTTATGACCGGCGTTCCGCAGCCGAGCGCCTCGAGCACTGCGATCCCAAAACCTTCACGCACAGATGGGGTACAAAATACTTTGGCTGCTTTCATATATGAGTACACTTCCATAGCGGTTGGCAATGGATCCATAAACGTTATGTTTTGGTCAACAGCAAGGTTTGCCGCCTTGCGTTCCAACGCCTCACGCTCTGGGCCTTGGCCAATTATAATACACTCAAACATCGGATGGTCTTTGGCGATAATCGCCACAGCATCAACCAATGCGTCTACATTTTTGTCTTTAACGAGGCGGCCAATGTAAATAACATCGCAGGTTACTGGTGCGGGTTTTACTTTTTGCAGCATAGATAAATCTATGCCAGAGGCTACAACTTGCACCTGGTTTTCGCGGCCATGGATTGTAGCCAACGACTCCTTTGTTTGGGCTGAGGCCGCTATGATGTTGTTTGGCAACTTGGTGCTCAGGCGTTCTATTGCCGATGCAATGACCCCAGCTTGTTGCATGTAGTTGACCCATTCTTTGCGGGACAGCGCCTCGTGCCAGGTGGCAAAGAACCGGCGGCGGCGCAAACGGCAGACAACCCAGGTGGTAAAGACTGGGAAAAACGGCATGTGGTCTACATCTAAGATGTCAAATTGCACACGGATAAGCTTAAAGCAGGCCAAGCTAAACATAATCGCTTCTTTTATTGTTCGCTTGTCGCCCTTGTACATAGGGTAATATTTACTGATTGCGTGCAAAGTAACGCCGTTTTCTGTTTTTGTTTTGCGCGGATCGTCCCACCAGTGCATGGTGTAAATGTGTACATCATGGCCCATAGCGGCCAAGTGTTTGGTAATTTCGTATAGGCGCTTTTCTTTGCCGCCCTTCATGTAAGGGTAGATTGCGTCGCTAACAAACACAATTTTGCGCGGTTGTTGCGGTGTTTCTGTACCTTTTGGCCGCCAGAACAGGTTGCCCAGCAACACTAAAAGAATTTTAAAGCCGTCTCTAAACGGGTGGAGGTTAGACTGTGTGTCGCGCCGGTTGTAGCTAATCGGCACCGATGCAATATATTGGCCGAGCCGGGCCATTTTGGTGACCATTTCCATTTCTATGGCGAAACCAGGACTTTTTATGTGCGGCGCGAGCTGGTCGAGCGAGGACTTTTTCCAGGCAAAGTAACCAGTTAGAATATCGGTGGTTTTGGTGCCGTACAGTATACGCACTGCGAGGGTAAAAAGTTGGTTGCCAAACCGGTTTAGGCGGCTCATGGCGGCTTTGTGGATTTTGCCTCCAAGCCGCGACCCAATAACTACATCGCAAAAATTACTTTTTAGTGGTTCGAGCAAACGAAGCATTTCTGCCGCGTTGTAAGTGTCGTCGCCATCGAGCATTACCACGTAGTCCGTGTCTGGCGGCACGCTTTTAAAACCGGTGCGAAGCGCGTTGCCCTTGCCTTTTTGTGGCTCGTGCACCACTACTGCCCCTGCTTTTTTGGCGATAGTTGCGGTGTTGTCTGTGGAGTTGTTGTCTATAACTAAAATGGTCGTTTCTACACCTTGCTTGTGCAGCTTGTCTTTTGGAATTCTTTTAATGACCTTCGCAATGCTTTCGGCTTCGTTGTAACACGGGATCACTACTGCGACCTTCTCTGTTCTGTGGCTAGGCTGCATGCAAGGCCTCCTTTATGTGTGCAACTGTAATCCAGTAATGGATAGTTTGAGTTTGGGGTGTAGGCTGCGCGCGGGCAGGTTCCGAGCCATGCTCTAGCTCCACCCGTACCTGCATTCTGCCTTTTGTGTGAGGCAGGGTGACCTGCTCGGTTAAGATTTGTGTATTGGTGTGGGCTAGCGTAATATTGCCAGTTTTAAGCACGTAGTCATTGTTTTGGGCGGTGGCTACAATTTTAAAGCGGTAGCCTACTGTCCGGTGTTCTAGGTTACGGACCAAAAACACCAAGGTTTGCACGCCACCTGCTTGCGCTGTGTGTTGTACGCCCTGCGTAAAGTAGAGTTCGGTGAGTGGTTCGGGTTGGGGTAGGAGTTTCCAGTCGTTCAGTTGCGCGGCTATGTCGTCTCGACACCAAAACAGCACGCCAACAATGACGCAAGCACTCGCGATACACAACCATGTTTCAAGTGGTTTAATGGCTAGCTCCTGTAAGTGACTTTCAGTAATACGGGGTACACCGTTGTAGGCCACTACCTGCAATGTAGCTAAAAGATATTATCTAAAAATTAAATGAGTTCATTTTTCATATAAGTTTAATATTAAGTTTATATACTTTTTAACAATGAAGCGAATTATTAGTGCGCTTAGCTTTACTGTGTTTGTATTTGGGTTCGCAGGATGGGTTTACATTGCCAACAATGCAGTCCATCATCCCGAAACATTAGCATTGCCACTAACCCACATGCTGCCGTTTCCGCGCGAAGACCAGTTTGCAATAGCGTGTTATGCACTTTCTTTTATAGCACTATTTACTTATATGTATTTGCGAGATGATAAAACAAAGAGTTAATTGCTGGTTGGCTGCCCTTGCGCTGTGTCTTGTGTGCGTGCCTGTTATGCCTGTTTCGGCTGCTACGCGTCACGAGACGGGTATTTCGACTAGTGGTAGCCTGGTCGGCCTGCCGCATGACCAGCTAGATCAGCGTTTAGCCGATATTAAAGAACTTGGTGCAGTGTGGATACGGGTAGATTTTAGCTGGCCAGTCATACAGCCCGATAACGCCCAAGGGTACGAGTGGAGCCCATACGACTACCTTATACGGCGCGCCGACGCCCACGGTCTAAAGATTTTAGCAGTGCTCGCCTACACGCCAGGTTGGGCACAAGACCAACAATGTGCCCAAGTTACGAAGTCTGCCGCGAGGGCCCAAAAATGCCCACCTCAGACTGTTGATTCGTTTGCACGGTTTGCGCGAGCTGCATCAATGAGATACGCAGGCACTAATGTCCGCGCCTGGGAGATCTGGAACGAGCCAAATTCTACAGTGTATTTCCGTACCCCGCAGCAAGGCTCAGTGCTGGCTGTGAACCCCCGAAAATACGCGCAGCTGGCAAATGCGGCGGCGCTCGAAATCCGCAACCATTATAAAGATTCGGTAATTATTACGGGTGGACTGTCGCCAATGTTTGAACCTCATCCAAGCCGTGCTATGCGCCAAAGCGATTACCTTGACCAGCTACTCCCCCATTTACGGCCTGATCTATACGACGCTGTGGGGATCCATCCTTACAGTTGGCCCGTGCGGCCAAGCAAAGTAGCCGACTATAACGCGTTTTACACCGTAGATAACGGTAAGCCCGAATACAACCTGCGGACAATCATGGGCAAGCATGGGTGGGGTGGCAAAGAAATTTGGGCAACAGAGTACGGTGCAAGCACCAAAGGGTTAATCAGTACGCCGCGGCCAAGCAAAGCACTTCGCCCCGACCACGTAAGCGAGCCAGCACAAGCAAGTTTGATCGGCGAAGGTGTTAAAGAGTGGTATAAAAAGCAAAATGTCGGGCCTTTGTTTGTGCATTCAGACAGCGACCGTTGGCTTAAAAATAACAAAAATGAGCACGGATTTGGGCTCCGCAGGGTAGACGACACTAAAAAACCAGCTTATTTTGAATTTCAAGAGGCGGCGCAAGGTTTGCGCACTAGCCTATAAAGTTGTAGAATAAGCACGAACCTACAGTCAGCCGTAAGGGGTAGCGTGGACAACCAAACGGGCAACGAGCTGCAGCGGACGCTGTTCAAGGCCGTGCTGTCGGAGTCCGACCCATCGCTTTCGTTCGACGACCTCGAGTCGTTGTGCAACGAGCGAGTCGCCGATTGGCTCGTTGTCAACACACCACAATTAAAGGCAATGGCGGCGGTGGCCGAGGCTGGCCTACTGCTCAAGCGCCATAGCCTTGTGCTCATGAGAGTGAGCATATTGCAAGAGCTAGATAAGCTGCTGCCAGCATGGAAGCGGTGGTTCGAAGACTACCCATGCGTTGGTGATCTAACCAGCAACAGGGGCATTTTGCGAGCGGAGTTTATCGTCCGGCTCCAAAGGCTCGCCACGCTGGCCGAGGGTTTGTGACGGGGCCCGGGCAATCGCTCGGGCTCCAACCCTTTTTTATAATTGTAAACATGGAACAGCCCAGACCCCTCAAGAAGGAGCCTGGGCTTTTTGGAGAGCGGGTTATGTTCACGTCGCCCCTGAACTCGCCGGTTGCAGGCGCACCAGTGTGTTGAAATGACGGAAAGTCATGGCGTACACCATGCGGTTGTCGTTTGGATGCACTCGTTCCCAACTTTCGAACTGTTGCAGCATCTGCACCATGACCAGCGCGGTGAACACCCTGGCCATGTCTTCGCCGATGCACTTGCGCGCTCCCATGCCGAACGGCGCGTCCGACAGGCGGTCTTTACCGTGGAACGGTTCCCTGCGGTGCATCCCCAGAAGCGACACGAAGATATACGCGCCCTTTGGGATCAGCTGGCCGTCCAACTCAAACCATGGGTCGGCCTCTACGAACCTAAAGTACTGCGAGAACGACGGGTTGTCGTGCAGCACCTCTTGCAGGAACTCCTGGAGCAAAGGGAGATGTGCAAGGTCTTCAAGGGTTGGCTGCCGGTTACCGATACGTTGTGCGATTTCGGCGCGTAGTTCGGCAAACCGGTAATCGGCGGCTGCGACCGCAATGCAGGCTTCCGACAGCCAGATTGCACTGCTGTCGAACCCCGCCATGACCGCGGTAGAAACTTGATTGTGCACTTGCGACCGTGTCAGCTTTTTAGACGCAATCAGTTTGCCGAGCAGGTCTTGTGGTTCAGAAGTATCGCCCGCAATGTGACGCTCGGCAATCTCTGCGGTGCGGGTGTCGATAATTTGGTACACCGCGCGGTCGAAGGCGGCTATTGCCCTCGCGTATTTGCGGGCACCAGGCACCCAGGCTGGCAGAAAAATGCGTTGCGCCATGCCCTCGAACACAGGGTTCACCAGGCGTACCAGCCCGCGCACTTGGCCGCCAGATGCGTGCGAACCAAACAGATGCTTGAGCAGAATCTCTAATCCGAGCTGCTTGAACTGCTCGAACAGATCGACTGTCTCTGGCCACTCGCGCAGCCGCTGGGCTGTGGTGCGGGTGGTCTCTTGTGCTACGGCTTGCATGGCCGCATGCGCGAACGCGGGGTTCATGAGCGTCCGCAGGGTTTTCCAGAGCGACCGGTCGGCGGTGGTGAATAGGCCATCTGGGCCTAGTGCCCGCGCGATCAGTCGGTAAATCCATCCACCCTTTGTGAGTTGGTTGGGTTGGTTGGTGACGGTGCGGACCAGATCTGGCCGCGTGACTACCCAGAACCGGCGGCCAAACGGCCACGGGAACGGAGCAAGGCCACCTGCACGGTTGCCAAGCCGTGCAATCTTGACCGGAACCTTTGCGAGCACCACTTCAAGCGGGCTACGACGGGGACGTTTGGTGTTGCGCATGTGCCCTCCTCGCTCTTCAGAAGAACGGCTGCGGCAAAAACCGCTGCGTGTCACAATAATACTGCCGATTGCAGCCAAAAACTAGCTAGAAAGATAGTGGTGTGAAAGTTGGCGGTAATATTTAGTGGCCATGGCACCAAAGGTTACCACCAATCCAATTAAGCCGGTGATCGTAAAGACTAAGGCAATACCTCTGTCTGCCCCAGTGCCGAACCAACCGCCAATTAGTTCTACGCCAGCGCCGGTAGCCATAAAAGGGATAAACACAAATTGCGTAATAGGCCCGATTAAAAATGCGGTAAGAGGTGAAGCCGCTTGTTCTATACTTTGGGCAAAGCCAAACACCCTACCTTGGCGTTCGCGCGGCACCACCTTTTGAAGGATTGTTTGCTCTGACGCCTCAATAAACGGTGCGAGGCACAAATATGCGAACATACCAATCATTAGCAGTACAATAGATGACTGTAACGTAAACACCGAACTAACCGCCCAACAGATGATATTCGCCACAAATAATGTTCGGAGCGGGTTTTTACCCAGGCCTTTTTTACTAATAATCAGACCGCCCACAATAAATCCAAGACTTAGCACGCCCCAGATTAAACCCCACGCCTCTACAGATACCAGCGATAGGCCGTAGGCATCCATGAGCGCCATAAATACTCCGCCCAAAAAATTGTTGAACGTAGTGAATAAAATAAGCGCAAGTAGACCAGGAACGCTTTTTACTACTAAGAACGTGCCTTTTAGGTCTATCTTTTTATGGTCTTCACCGGTATGAACGATACCCTTTTCTGGGATTGCTATCCACCAGATGTGGGCTATGGCCGCTGCAGTAACCACCAGGGCTAGAATAAGCACGTACCATAGTCCGGCCAGCCCTACCAAGAATCCGCTAATAACAGAGGTGACTAAGAACGATACGCCAGAGGACGCGCCGATCAGTCCGTTAGCTTTGTCTCGCTTTTGCTCAGGGATAAGTATAGTAACGGTGGTAGGGAGCGCAATCATGCGTATGTTGCCAGCCATTACTCCAGTCATTAGGCACAACACTAGTGCCCACAAGGTTACACTAGACGGCTCTTTAAACGTGTCGGGCGCTGCGGTAGAGTATATTGCTAAACTTATGGCGTAAAATACTAAAGATACTACGCTCGACCACATCATGACTGGTTTCTTTTTATAGTGGTCAACAATGCTGCCGAACCAAATGCCAGATAGAGCAGTGGCGACTAAATACACGCCCGAAATCATTCCTGTTGCAAACACCGACTGCGTTTCAAGGTATACATAAAAGGTGATTGCAAACCACACTGTAAAGTTAATAACAGATACCGTTAAGGTATTGGCTAAAATATGGTAGAACGCGGCTAGATGAGTCATGTATTAAAATCGGCCAATGTCTATCCGTACAAAAATTTCGGCGTACGTACAGCCACAGATCTCTCCACCCTGCGTGGCGAACTTTGTAGCCACAGATGTATCTAGGTTTTGGCTAGTGTGCGCCCGCAGTGCTTGTAACTTAGTGTCGAACATATCTGTAATATCTACGCCAAAGTTGTGCTGTGTAATATTTACCAGCAATACTGTGCTTACGTTATGGGGTTGCAGACCCTTTTTTAGTTGGTCTGGGAACGCCAAGTGGTCGCGAGCTAAAGGGTATACGGCATCTAATACCGCTTGTCCGGCAGCGCGGTGGTCGGGGTGGTTGATAAGCCCAAGCTCGGCCACGTATATGACTGTAGGGTCTAACGAAACTACTGTATCTGGTTTGAGATGTCGGATAAAGGCAACTATATCGTGCTTTAGGCGGGTGTTGTTTTCTAGCTCGCCATCTGGATAGGTCATAAAAAAGACTTTTTTAACACCTAAGATTTTAGCTGCTTCACGCTGTTCTTGCTGACGGGTTTTTATAAGTTCGTCCACATTGGTATGGGGGTCGTTACTGCCCTTGCTGCCATCTGTAAGTACTAGGTAATACACCTCACAGCCGGCTTTCGCCCATTGTGCAGCTGTGCCGCCAGCAAAAAAGTCCATGTCGTCGGCGTGCGCACCTATAAATAGGGCAGTTTTGGGGGAAAGTTCATGTGTATCTTGATCCATTGATTCTATTCTACTACTGTTTTGGGGTGTAATAAACTATTGATCTTTTTATAGTTTTAGTATATAATATATTTCAGCGTCAAGGTTTGAGATACAACCTCCCGCATGAACCTACTACCCCGAGGGGATCGAAGATGTCGATCAAGAAGGTTACTGCTCTGCTCGCACTGCTCGCCGGCCTCACCGCTTGCAGCAAGGTGAGCGGCATGGCCACGCCGGCCTCGTCGTCTGCGGAAGCGCCCATGGTCACCACGACCACCAGCGCTCCGGCCACGTCGTCGTCGGTGCCGACCTCGACACCCAGCTCCACTCCGTCCACCACGGCGTCGTCGGTGAACCCGATGTACGACCTGGCAGACCCCAAGATCGTGCTGCCGGCTGCGATCATCGCTGAGCACACCCGCAACAACTCGATCGGGCTGCTGGAGCCGACGTGCACCACCGAGGCCAAGGAGTACGACGAGCGGTCCTGCACGCACATGGGTCACACCGTGACCGTGGTGGTCACGACCTACGTCGACCCCACGGGCGTGAAGTTCAACGATCTGATCCTGGAGGCCAAGAAGACCGGCGACTACATTCCGTTCGTGAACTTCATGGACGGCGCGGCGCAGGCATTCTTCTCCAAGGGGCAGAACCCCGAGTCGATCACGCTGTTCACCAAGAACGTGGTCGTCAAGATCGAGCTCAAGGGCTTCAAGATCACCATGGCCGCGCTCCAGGAACTGGCGCGCAACGTGGTGGCCAGACTGGCCTGAGCACGTACAAGTAGTAGGCGAATCGTGTGGACACCGTAAGGTGAACGCCGGCCCCTTCCGCATTCCGCGGTCGGGGCCATTTGCTTTTATAGGGATATTTTTGGCTTGTATGTTGTGCTGTGCGGCCGTGTACCCAGGTTCTACTAGGTACACGGCCATGCAGCGCGCTAAGCGCGCACGCGGCTCTGGCGCTGCATTTGCACAGGGCTTGGCAGGATGGCCAACATGTCGGTATGGCCGTGGGATTCAGAAACGTGGCCGCTGATCGACCCGTACACCTGCAGGCCGATCGCCGCGATGTCGTCGCCAGGACAACAAACGAGCGAGCCCGCCCTTAGCAGCAACGCGGCAATTCTGTTGATGTTGCTGCGGCGGAGCTTGCCCTGCACGGTCGTCTCAGCTTGAGTTAATAGCCAGCGTAGAGGGCCGTGCCTTTTGCAACAGCGGCCGTGCGCGTGGGTTTGGATGTACTGCGGGTTTGGTTTGGTGCGTTGGGTTGCAATGTGCCGGGAAAACTCGCAGGCGAACAACGTGTACGTCAACTTCAACTGGCTGCGAGTTAGGTTGGGTAGCACCGGCCCAAGCCTCTTGCGCGCTTTCCGCGCATACAAAATGCTCTCTGCGTGGTGTGGACTTGTGGCCGGAGCGGGTTGGAAGTTGGTGCGCTTCACAGTTGTTCGCGCGACATCAAGGAGCAACGTTTCTGCCAGGGCAGCCAACTGAGTCGGCACAGGCCCTTTACGGTTAGACATGGTACCTACATTAAATCTAAAAATGGCAGGACTATGCAAATATATTGCAAAAAGAGTGTTTTTTGCACCAGCAATGTAGGCCATAAAAACAAAAATATATGAGACAATACGTGCATGAGTTTTTTTAACAGACTTTCAAAGTTTATTGGCGAATACGAAGCGGTCGCCTTTATCTCGGGCTTTGCCCTTATGGCGTATGAGTTAGTTGCGTCGCGCATTTTAGCGCCGGCAATCGGTAGTTCCATTTACGTGTGGACTAGTGTTATTGGGATTATGATTGCCGCACTTGCTATAGGTTATGCCGCGGGCGGCTGGCTGGCCGATAAGCGTGTTGCCACCCAAGACATTGCCTGGCTGCTCATTGCGAGCGCAGTTGCCATGGCAGGAACGTTGTTATTTTATGAACCAATTCTTTTTATAATCGGCAGCTTCATACAAGACCAACGCCTCCAAGGGATTGTGGCGGCGATCACGCTGTTTATGCCGGCAAGTTTTTTGCTGGGTATGATCAGTCCGTATTTAGCGCGGCTGCGAGTAAAATCGGTTACTACTACCGGTAGGTCGGTTGCGGGTTTGAGCGCGCTTAATTCGATCGGTGGCATTGCAGGTACATTTTGTGCAGGATTTATATTTTTTAGCCTGATTGGCTCGCGTGAGACGCTCATTTTATTGGTTGTGCTCTTGCTGTGTGCCAGCTGGCTGGTGGCGCCAGGCCACAGGGTGCAGTGGCGCGCGGCGGTTACCGCAAGCTTAGCTATAACGATTGTGCTGCAGTTTGCATCGCAGGCACATGCGCGGACAATCGCTACAATTGATACCCCTACTGCGCACTACAATGTGCAAGAAACACGGTACAACGGCCGGCCAGTGCGTGTGCTCACGACCGACCCTTATTCGTACCAATCTGGTATTTATACTGATGGCTCTAAAGATATTGTGTTCGATTACGCCAAACGTATTGCCGAACTTACTAATGCCGCGCCGCGAAAAGATAAAATTGCAATTTTAGGCGGTGGTGCGTTCACATTGCCAGAGGCGCTCGGCAAAGCATATCCGCAATCACAGATAGACGTGGTAGAGATTGACCCTCAGTTGCCTGAAATCTCTAAGAAGTATTTTAATTATGACCAACCGCCCAATGTCCGCGCTATTGGCCAAGATGCCCGGGTATTTTTACGCGAAGCCGCCGCAAACCAGTACGACCTCATTATTGTTGACGCTTACGGCTCTGATACGTCAATCCCATTTGCCCTCACGACACGCCAGTATGCAGCCGAGCTAAAGCGTGTTGCTAAGCCAGACGCAACAATGGTCATTAATATTGCCGCTGGCACGGCAAAATCGTGTGAGCCATTTTTAACCAGCGTCATGGGCTCGTATGCGGCAGCATTTGCAAACCTGCAGTTGTTTCCTGCTAACCATGAGTATAAGGGAGAGCGCCAAAACTTGATCGCAGTCGCCTCTAATGAGCGCCTTGATTGGGTGCAGCCATTCGGGCTGTTTATGTCTATAGACCTTGCCAAGGCAGTTCCTTTAACAGACAATCACGCTCCCACCGAACCTTTAGCCCAACAGTGCCGCAAATAGCTTTACAAGTTACCGTATTGCGCGGTTTAATAGAGCTAATGCCTAAAAAATATCGCCCTTTAAAGGTGGCGATTACTAACAATGGAGCGCAAAACCTGAATGGAACCCCAAGCAGCCGTACCCACAGAGCCGACAGTGAAGCCACAACAAGAAGACACTGATATTTTTGCTTGGGCGAATAATTTGTTTTTATATAAAGAGCAGTTGCAGGTAGAACTGTTCTTGCTGAACAAAAACAATATTATGTACAGAACGCGTTACGCTGAAGGCTTGCAGCGCCAGCTCCACGCCCTTTTTATAGATAGCATTTTAGAGTTTGTAATAACCGGCGCCGGCCAAGGCCTTGTGGTGCGCGGTTTTGAAGACGCCGAAAGTGAAGAAAACGTCTTGCAATACACCCAAGTAAAAAATGTAGAAAAGCTGGTAGATGCCATGAGCTGGCTTGGCGCCCAAGAACGCGAAATGGAGACATTTGTAGAAGAAGACCACGATCTTAAGCGTATTAAAGCTGTGGTCGCCCGTTGTGCCCACAAAGATTTGCCCCAGCCGTTTTATGTAATTAAGGCATTGTCGCAGGCGACGGTTTTAAAGTCGGTGGGTGCGTGGTCTATAACCGGCAGCAAGTTTGAGCCGCTCGACAACGGCGCAGCACTGCGGATCCCTGCCGATAACCAATTGCTTATTGTCAACGACGAGCTATTTGTATTTAACCAATCTAAGCTTGAGCGCCTATTTGGGTACAACGCCAAAAAGAACGCTATCGCCGAAAAGAAAGTACGGCAAATAGAAGCCAATTTTCAGCTCAGCTTTGCCGACGACCAAACCTTGCAGTCTATGGTAAAAGAAAGTAAGACAACTATAAACAAACTGCAAAAATTAGATCCCAGCGCTGTAAAACAAGAAGACCTATTGAACCATGCAGAAGAACTCGGCATAGAACTTATGCAAGACGAAGCCGGTGCCATAATTATTATGAATCCAGCCGACCTCAGTAAATTTGTAAACTTGTTGAACGACGACTATGTGGAATCTAGCCTTACTGGTTTGCGCTATGAAATAAAAAGTAAAAAACTTCTAAAGCCGGTTGAAGAATAGTTTTATAATAGGGCTACCTACGTAACAGTTTATATGGGTAAATGGAGGCGCGATGACGCAGCTTGTTGGCATTCTAAACATTACACCCGATAGTTTTAGCGATGGCGGACAATTTTTTGCGCCAGCCGCCGCGATTGAACAGGCTAAAAAGCTGTTCAACGATGGTGCGGCGCTGGTAGATGTAGGCGCAGAAAGTACTCGCCCAGGGGCAACCGCTGTGTCGCCGCAAGAGGAATGGAGCCGTTTAAAAACGGTGCTTCCAGAGCTGGTCCGGTTGTTCCCAGGTAAAATATCGCTCGATACGCACCATCCCGAAACAGCCGAGAAGGCACTCCAACTGGGCGACGTAATCATTAACGACGTTACTGGCATGAATAACCCCGCCATGGTAGATGTGGTTGCGCGCCACAAGGCCCGCTGTATTGTTAGCCATCTGCCAGGAGCAGACGTACAGGCTGCGCATGCCCAAAACCCAGTTGATTCGCAGCAGACTATAATCGATGACCTTACAAAAAAAGTAGACCAGCTTACAAATAAAGGTGTTCCGGCAAGCAATATAATTGTAGATCCAGGTATTGGTTTTGGCAAAACACCCGAGCTTAACCAAAAATTGTTGCATTTTGCGGCGGCGATGCCAGGGTATAAAGTGATGGTCGGCTACTCGCGCAAGCGTTTTTTGGGCGAGCACCGTATGGATTTACAGCCAAACTTGGCCGCTGGCAAAATCGCAATCACATCTGGTGCGGCGTACATTCGCGTTCACGATGTGGCGGGCCACGCGCATTTGGTGTGAGTAACAAAAAACGGCTAGGTTAGTTGCCCTAGCCGGTTTTTTTGGAGTTCAAGCTATTTAGTTACAGAGATAGTCTTGCCTTGCTCTGCCGAAGGTGCAGAAACAGTTACGCGGCCATTCGATGATTTAATAATTCGGTACCCTGTGCCGTTGGTCGCACAACCGGTTGGGCACTGAGGGTCTTTAGGAATTGCAGTGATGTACTTTTCGTTGGTTGTGAGCGCAGAGAGGTCGGTCAGTCCAGTGCACGAGGCAGCGCCAGTTGCACAAATCTCGGTCGCAGTGGTGGTTGCCCCTGGAATTGCGCCATTGTTATCGAGTGAGTACTGGTACACAGCGTTCAAAATAGTAGAGACATCTGCTGAGCGCTGTGAGTTACGCGTGTCGCCGAGCTGCTTGCCCGGGTTGATGGCGATAATCACAATGCCTGCCAAAATGGCAATGACTGCCACAACCAGCAACACTTCCAGCAAAGTAAAACCTTTGTCTCCCTTAAGCTGCTTCTTAAATGCAAAACCCATACTGTCCCCTTTTACTTTTATGAAGCATCGGCCACTTCTTGCCACGACATGACGCTTATGCTTGATGCGCTTATTGTAACATAAACCTTTACCTTCCTAACAATATGCAACGACCGAATAAACGCCTGCTGAGACCGACCTAGTCTAGTCGGACTGGTCGACACGGCAATGCTGGGAAAGTTAGAGGTAATAATTGGGTTGCGTGATAAAATAACAAACTTAATAAAAACACCTGGTTGCTTTGGCGGCTGTGGGATATACTTTTTTTATGGAACCAATAAATTTACGCCATCGTTCGCCAGTACCTTTTATTATTTTAGGTCTAGTCATAGTAGGGCTTATAATTTGGTGCTTTGTGTTCAGGTATCCTTCGGGAGGATCTGGCTCCCCTGTTGCCACGGGCCCATGCATAGGCGGCGCCGCAAATACAGCGCCTGAGGGTTTTACTTTTTACGAGAACCCTGGGTTAGGATTTAAGTTTGCCTATCCGTCTAGCTGGGGCACGGTAAGTGTTGCAACTACACCTATGGGAGGGGTTGGTGGGCACTATTTAATGGGGATGTTCTCGGCTAACAGTAATGTTATATTCGGCGGTAACGCCACAGATTACGTGGTGGCCGGCCGCGATGGAATCCCTACCGATAACCCAGGCTTTTTGCAGGCCAACAGCCTGTTTTATGCAGTGCAGTTATGGACTTTCCATCCTGGAACAGGCCCCGACGAGCCGCAAGAAGACCTCTACCCAATCAGTGAACCATCTACCCTTAAAAATGGCTGCAACACAAAAGCTTTAGTTACGTCTTACCCGTCGTCTGAGCTTATAGATTATTCGTACGACCTCGCCCGTATAAATTTACAGCCAACAAATTTGTATTACGGGGTAAACTTTGTGTTTAAAAACCCCGATGCCGCGCTGCGCACAGACGCAGACAAGCTCATTGGTACGTTCCAGCTAATTCCGTAAATATGCAGAGCCCCCGGTTGGGGCTCTGCGCGGGGCAAAGCTCCCTTCCGGGGGTGGTTACAACATGCCGTGCTCGGCAAGCTGGGCAACGACTGTTCTGTGGTAGTACTGCACGTCGTGGGTCACGCCTTCCAGGATGATGGCGTTTTCCATGTTGCGCGGGCGCTTGCGCAGTTCGGGGAACAGCTCGTCGCGCTCGGCGTACGCCGTGCGGACAGGCACCTTCTGGCGTGCGAGTTCGTCGGTCAGCGCGAGGTACACGTCGGTGCGGGTCAGCATCCAGCCTTCTGCGAGTGTCCGCGGCAGGTTTGATGCGTATTCGCGCAAACCAGGTCCGCGCAGGGCCATCACTGCCCGCACGTCTGTGTTGGGGTGGAACCTGGCCATGCGGAGGTCGTTGACCGCCTTGAACAGCACGCGTCCCACCAGCCGCAGACCCTCCTTGCGGAAACACGCCGGTGCGAGTGGGAACAGACTGCGTGGCACGTTAGGCAGGTACGCAGCTGCAGCGAGCATGCTTGCCGCAGCTCCGAACGAGTGGCCGTAAATGCGTACGTTGTACCCCTGCAACGACTGCCCCTCGACATCCTTTGGCGATGGGCGGGCGGCGCGGAAGGTCTGCACAGCCTTGCTGATCTCAGACGCGACGTGCCTCGCCTGCAGGTCCAGCGCCAACGGGAACGGTGAGGTGCGGCGGAGTGTTATGCAGTCGCCTCGCCGCAGCGACCCGATGTAGAACGTGGGGTTGCCGCTGACGTGCTCCATCAATTTGCAAAGCGGCTGGTGCGTGGCCTCGCCAGCACCGAAACCGCCAACTACAAAGTCAAGCGTGTTACCAGACAACTGGTCCACTCCCTTTCAGGTGCTATCTACGGATGTAGTCGATAATAATTTATACCATCTTTTATGTAAAAATAAAATAACCCGCTCAATAGAGGGGGTTATTTTACAAGTAGCATGCTAGGCGTGGTCTGTAATCGCCAAAAGCGTCCAGCTACTTTGTGCGTCGTCGCACTTTAGGCGGTAATGTGCACCTTTACCATCGGTCATATCGAAGATGCGCGTGATTTCCCCGCCTTTTTTAATAAGGTACTGCAAACCGTTTAAGAAGGTGTATGCCTGGCCGTTGTATTCCATGCGCCGCGGGTAGGTTGTAAAGTCCCGTGTGCTACGAAAACTAAGCGAGGTTATGTTGACGCCTTCGTTGATAGTTTGTTTGTTCATTGCTTTCTTCCTGTTCGAGATTTATCGCTGTTATATAGGCGAACGGGTTTTAAAACAGGAGCTTACTTGGCAGTGGTTTTGTTCAACCGCTCTAAAACAAAACTGGCCCAGGTAAACCAATGTAGCTTTTAGGGCGCGTTTGCTAACCCTTAAAGCGCGAAAGCGCCGCCACGTGGCGGCCTGAAACTTTTTATAAAAGTTGTTAAAGCCTGTATGTAAGAAGGTGCTTGCACCAGCACACACATGACTGTTCATATTATAACAAGTTGGGTATGAGTGAATAGACTTGATAATACTTATGTTTATTGTGAGGCTCACGTACAAGCACGGCAGTGGCGCTCGTGCTTGTACGTACGCCGAAAAGCAAGCTACTCAATGAACGTGACGCCCTCTGCGGCCCAGTAGGCACGCATGGCCGAAGGCAGGTACGCCACACGTTCAGAAGGCAGGGGCGATTTCGAAACCGGCCCGAGTTTGCATTTTTCACAGTGCATGTCAGACAATGCTAGCCCACAGTGCGCACACAGGGAAAAGACGATTTTGTAGTCGCCGGCCATCTCTTCCCGTTCGATGGGTGCAATGCTGCACCGCTTGAACGTATCTTCGAGCAGTTTTGGTCGTTTCACGGGTGGGGTGCTGTAAAGTTCCCTGCTGGTTGTCGTGAACCATGCCACTCCTGCGTGAACCGTTGTGATCGTGTTGTTGTATGCATGAGGCCTTGAGGGGTCAGATAGAACCACCCACGGCGAGATGCCTGATGTATCTGCGCTCAAGAATACTGGCCAGTTTCGCATGCCGAAACCGGTTGCGGTGTTCTTGTGTACCACGCGTGGACTTCTTTGGTCCACCTCGCGGACGTAGCTGTTCCGAAAATCTTTTGCACTGTAAGCAGTGGGGGCGCGGCGGGCCTGTACACGGAGCAGTCCCTCTTGGTCCTTAGATAGCGCCCAGTATGCGCCACGAATGTATAGCCCTGGCAGGGCCAACTGGCAGGTTTGGCCTGGGAACTCTTGGTCTTCGATCGTTAGTACATCTTTGGCGGTTGCGAGACTCAGGTGTGGCGTCAGGCGATCAAGCAGGTGGTTGGTCATCTGCTGTGGCCGGGAGTACACAGACAACAGTGTCTGCTCGTACACATCCCTGCTAGGCATTAGGTGCTCCTTTGCAAATCGGCACACTTAGTATGACACAATTGGTTTGATTTACAACAAACTACATTATCTGCTATACTGTAAAACAATAAGGGCGCTTCTTTTAAGATAGGCGCATTTTTTATGACTAAGCAAGACCAAACAAAGATCCGCAATATCGCAATCATCGCCCACGTTGACCATGGTAAAACCACCCTGGTAGATGGGTTACTTAAGCAATCCAACACTTTCCGCGATAACCAAGCCGAAATGTCGCAAGAACTCATTATGGACAGCGGCGCCCAAGAGCGGGAGCGCGGCATTACTATTACAGCCAAAGTGACCGCTGTGCAGCACAATGATTATCGCATTAATATTATCGACACTCCAGGCCACGCCGACTTTAGCGGCGAAGTAGAGCGTACGCTTAATATGGCCGATGGCTGTATTTTAATTGTTGACGCCCAAGAAGGCCCTATGCCGCAGACTAAGTTTGTACTGGGCAAGGCGCTGGCTGCTAATCTAAAACCTATTGTCATTATTAACAAGATAGACAAAACCGGCAGCCGTATCAAAGAAGTAGAAGACGAACTCGCCGACCTATTTTTAGAGCTCGCCGTACACGAAGACCAACTGCACTACCCTATTTACTACGCCATTGGCCGCGCCGGCAAGGCCTGGGCTTCGGCTCCTGAAAACCCCGAAGCCGAGGCAACGCTCGACCCAATTTTTGACGCCATCATTAACCATATTCCTGCACCAAAAGTAGAGGCTGACAAGCCGTTCCAAATGCTCGTAACCGCGCTTGCCTGGGACAACTTTAAAGGCAAATACGCCATTGGCCGTATAAGTCGAGGGCAAGTTAAAAGCGGCGACCAAGTTGCAGTCTGCAAAAAAGATGGCTCAACCACCAAAGGTAAGATAGAGCTCGTCTTTATGAGCCATGGCCTTAGTAAATTCGAGGTACCAGAGGGAATCGCCGGTGACATCGTACAGCTTACTGGCCTCGCCGATGTCCAAATTGGCGAGACAGTTGCCGACGTAAACAACCCAGAGGCCCTGCCGATCATAGAGGTAGAAGCTCCGACGCTCGAAGTATTCTTAGGTCCTAACACTAGTCCGTTCAAGGGTCAAGAAGGCGAATTTAACACCGGCCGCCAAATTGGCGAACGTCTTAAAAAAGAGCTCGAGACCAACGTAGGCCTTCGCGTGCAAGACGACGGCATAGGCTTTAAAGTAGCTGGCCGCGGCGAACTGCACGTGAGCGTGTTGATCGAAACTATGCGCCGCGAGGGCTACGAGTTCGAGGTTGGCCGGCCCCAAGTAGTTACTAAACAACAAGATGGCCAAACCATGGAGCCACTCGAAGAAGTTAGTATAGAAGTGCCCGCCGAACACGTAGGTACCGTACAAATGGAGCTTGGGCAGCGCCGCGCCGCCCTAAAAGAGCAGTTCTCTACTAGCAAAGGTGTTACAAAATTAGTGTACGAGCTTCCAACCCGTGCATTGTTGGGGTTACGCAATATTTTGCTTACCCAAACCAAAGGCACTGTAGTTATAAATAGCTTGCTGGTGGGCTACCAGCCTTTGGGCGCGCCTTTGCAACAACTGCGTAATGGAGTGCTAATTTCGTTTGAAACAGGCGTGACCACGCCATACTCGCTCGAAACTGCCGAACAACGCGGCGTGTGCTTTGTGGGTCCGGGCGAAAAGGTATATGCAGGCCAGATTATCGGCCTTAACCGTCGCGGCGAAGACCTAGAAATCAACGTATGTAAAACAAAGCACCTCACAAACATTCGCAGCTCGTCGAGTGATGGCATTGTACAGCTTACCCCGCCAACTATTTTAAGCCTCGAACAGTGTCTCGATTTTATTGAGAACGACGAGTTGCTTGAGGTAACCCCTAAGAACCTACGTCTCCGTAAACGCGAACTTAACCCAACGCTGCGCAAGCGCCAAAACCAAAACCGCTAAAAACAAGCGGACTAGCAAAACGGCGGAGCAGCGCAAAAGCTTCGCCTTTTAAAGAGGATACATCCGTGGAACAGTCCAATAGATATGACCATGAAGAGCGCTATAAAGACAGCGCGGACGTACTCGCCCACGAGGCAGAGATTGCCGAGATCGATGCCCAAATTATGCGCCTATGGCAGCGCCGCAACGAGCTTGCCCGCCTTGTGGCAGCTATCCGCCGCAAGTCAGGCAGGCCGGCCAACCCTTATAGCGAAGAGCTTAGTGACCGCAGTCGGTTTGTGCATCGCGCCCAGGAGCTGGGGGTGTCCCGTGCCTTAGGTGGTGAGGTGATAGACCTGCTCACAAAAGCGGCCCATAAACCTTTGCCGCCCACTAATCCAGAGACTCAGGCCGGCCAGTAAACCAATCACGTACCAACTGCTGTTGTGGTAGGCCGGCTTGCAGCAGTGAACCGCCAATTTCATCGACCATAGCGCTCGGCCCCGATACATATACTACGCGCTGCAGTGCATTTGGTAACGCTAAAATCTGGCCAAGCGTTGGCCTGCTGGATTGTTGCTGTACAGAAAATCCAGCGTGCGCACGTGCAAGCTGCCGTAGCTCGTGCCCAAAAACTGCATCAGAACGTGAGCTATATATAAGGTGGGCGTTTAGCGGCAGCCGCTTATGGCTACGGTCCGTTGCCATTGCGTAAAAAGGAGTAATGCCAATGCCGGCAGCCACCCAGATGTGGGGTAAGGTCGATTCACGCCATGTAAAATCGCCATCAACCGCAAAGGCGCGCACCTCTGTACCTGGTTTGAGCGAAAAGAGCTTTTGCTTATAGGAGCTTTCGCTATTACGAGTGGTTATCTCTATAACACCTTTGTGCGGATGGGCAGAAATAGTAAAGCGATGCTCTAGCGGCCCATAGGTGCCAGGCACTTCGATTTTAATTGACTGCCCTGCTATCCAGCTTGTTTTTTGTAGGGGCGCAAAACTAAGCGTCGCAACATTATGTGAACGCCATGCTATGCTTTTATACAGAAGTTGCATACATAATATTGTACGTTTTAATTGCGTTTCTGTATGCAAAAGCTTACTATGTAACCAAGGTAAACATAAACAATATAATTTATATACATATATGAGTAGATTGCCAATACCAGGGTCAGACGACGGTACATGGGGAGATGTTCTAAATGACTTTTTGTCGATAGAACATAACAGCGACGGAACGCTTAAAGCTGGCGGATCGCTCGCTGCAAAAGCAAGCTCATCAATAACAATATCAGCCGGCACCGGTTTGACAGGCGGCGGTGACCTTTCTGCTAACCGTACGCTCACTGCAAACTTTGGCACTTCCGCCGGAACGATTGCCCAGGGTAACGATTCCCGCATAACAGGCGCAGAGCAAGCCGCCAATAAAGGTGCGGCCAACGGATACGCGAGCCTAGACTCTGGCAGCAAGCTCCCAACCTCGCAGTTGCCACTGCATGGCTCTACCCATGCCTCTGGCGGGAGCGACCCCGTTACCCTACGCCTAATGTTGCCAACTTTTACTAAAAATGGCGTGTTGTTTACAGATACTGGCACATTACGGCTACCCATGGATGCCTCGTATACTGTTATTGGCGTCCGCCTTATGGTGGGAACTGCACCGACTGGCGCGAGCGTTATTGTAGACGTCAACAAAAACGGTACTACCATCTTTACTACACAAGCTAACCGCCCTACTATTGCTGCTGGCGCTAACGCTGGCGGCCCAGGCGCAGCCCCTGATGTAACCTCACTTGTGGCTGGCGACTATATTACTGTAGATATCGACCAAGTTGGATCAACCGTAGCCGGCGCAGACCTAACAGTCTCTATCATTGTAGACAGAACCTCTTAAGCATGGCCCAGTTAAACAATTCAACCCAGTTCACTGCCCCTGGCAACTCTGCGAGCTTTAACGTGACAGTTCCGTCTGTTGCAGCTGGCGCCAAGCTGGTGTGCGTTACGTATGGTGGCGCGATCGTCACGGCGTCTATTAGCGGAAATGATTTTACAAAACGTACCCAATCGCTTAGCTCACTAGAGGTTGTGTGCCAGGACATCGTAGCGGCAGGTGGAGAGACTACCGTCGCTATATCGCTTAATGGCGCCGAAAACGTAAGTGGTGTCATTTTTGAGTTCGCCTCTGGATCGCTTGGCGCATTCATAAATGGCGCAGCAAACAGTGGGACGCTCGACTCGCAACAGCAAGGCTCTGCGGGTTCAATTGTTACCACTGGATCAGCTGTTATTTTTAGCGCATACGCTGTTATAGATACTACCACCGCTGCGGCGCGGCGCTGGTGGGGATTAGAGCCAGTAGGCAAGGTTGTGCTTAACGCGCATAATAATAATGTTGGGGCAAACAAGTTTTGGGGGCAGGTTGGCGTATCTGATGTGTCTGGCGCAGGTACCTATACTTCTGTAAGTGGTCGGGCCTTGGGTAGTAACTACCAGGCAGCCGCTTGGGCATATGCTGATTCGTCGGGAATCCCAACGTATGCTAATGTGTACCCGAACGCAATTGCCGCCGAAAACTCCTTGCCTGGATCAGTGTCGACAAGCTGGTATGGGGCGTTTGCAAATGCTAACATCGCTGGATACACAGATAAGATTTCTTATGCGCCGGGCGATACAGTTAACTTTAAAGTAAACTCAAATAATATAGGCTTCGGAGTAGAAATTACCCGTGTTGGTTTTTACAATTACGTAAACTTTGGCGGCAAGCGCAAGGCATCTGTTACAGGGACTCCAGCGGTGCAGGCTGCCCCCACAATAGACTCATACGGCGGCACGGTTTGTGCTTGGTCTACAACTGCAACATGGACGATTCCTTCTGATGCTACGCCTGGGGTATATGTTGCAAATGCCCGTCGGACCGATAACTCGGCGTTTGTATCGCAAATGGTATTCTTGGTGCGCAGCCCTGTTCCTTCCTCTAAGAGCAATAAGATCATGTTAAAAATATCTGATTTTACCTGGAACGCATATAACTTGTGGGGCGCCTTTGGCGAGGCTGGTGGTATCGGCAGCTATACTGGCCGCAACCTATATAGGCAGGCACCGGCAGGCACTGTAGCGAGCCGAGCATTCGCTGTGTCGCTCGACAGGCCGCTCACTGTGGTTGATACCCAATCGCAAACTGCTTTTGAAGACTCCGAAATTAGCCTAATAAACTTTTTAGAGGGAAACGGTTATGACGTGGCGTACTTTTCTTGCGCCGACATAGACAAAGACCCCACTATTCCGTCTAAATTTAAAATTGCTATCTCTTCTGGACACGACGAGTACTGGTCTTTAAACATGTACAACGCCTTTGCGAATGCCCGTGACGCTGGCACTCATCTTGCCTTCTTTTCTTCTAACACGGCACTGTGGCGCGTGCGGTTTGACGGAGCAGACACTGAGCGTCGCAAGATGATCTGCTATAAGGATTCGCATGACACTACCGGATACGACAACACCACAAAGTACGACCCTGTAGAATATACTGGCACATGGCGCGATTCTCGCACAACCGTAGGCGGCGTGAATAACCCTCTGCGCTTGCCTGAATCCGGCTTGCAGGGACAGTGGTTCATTGCTAATGGCCCACAAAACCAAACTATTGTTGTGCCCGATACGTATAAAGACATGCCGATTTGGCGCAATACCACAGTCGCATCGCTTGGCTCGGGCGCCTCGGAATCTCTGTACACTGGCTCACTGGGATATGAGCTTGACTATGTTAAAAGAAATGAGTCCACAACGCCTAAGAATCTAGTCCTACTTAACGAGCAAGATTTAACACTCACCGGCCAAGCAGCCAACGATAACGGCGATACGTATACGGGCAACGGTACCTTTACTTTTGGAATGTCACTATATATGGCTCCGTCAGGGGCGCTGGTATTTTGCGCTGGTACATGGCGCTGGGGCTGGGGTATTAGCCGCTTTAGGGGCGCGAACGCCGATGTAAACGGAAGCGTAAACATAACAATGCAGCAGGCTACCATTAATTTGTTCGGCGATATGGGCGTTCCGCCTCCAGCCTTGCTGTCTACGTTGTCTAACAATGATGCTACTGCCCTGGTTGATCCAGGCGCTGAGCGCACCCCCCAGGACTATGGCTTATCGGTTCCTATGTGGGGCCAACAAATGTTCTAGGAACGTCGTCCCTGGCTCGCTAAAGCCAGGGACGTTCGGTGTTCCGCTGGAGCGACCTGCTATGACACCTCGCCCTTTTCAGGGAGATGTTTGGTCATGAGGTCGTTGGGAAACTGCACCACCTTGTTGCCGTTCTTGGCGAGGATGCGGTTCCAGGCAGAAACCGTAGCCACGTGCCGGCGGACCAACGACTGGTCTGTGTCGCGCTCGATGACCCACCCGGTCAGGTGCAGCTTGCCGTTGTCGAACTCGTTGGACGAGTGGACCAGCCAGCCTTCGTAGTGGTCCAGGTCTTCAGACCACGGGTCGGCTGGCCGGAAGTCGTGCACGCCCTCGCGGGCTTCGCCCGTGTAGAAGTACAAAAACAAGCCCGCAACGACCAGAATCAGCGCTCCCACGCCAGAAAAGATGAGAATTCTTTTCTTGTTCAAGCGAAAACCTCCGTTGCTTCCTCGACAGAGTAGCTGCTATATTGTAGCAATTTTCTGCTGCAGTTCATACGAACTTTTGCATATAAACAAATGCCGGACTATAGACAAAACATAGGGCTTATGTTAGTATATATGTAACCTATAGATGAATACGAGTGTTTGTAACTGAGTTCTCGCCCATTCATCTGCGTGAGAATAGGTTTTATAACACTACTGTTAAACAGGAACGTATTTTAATGCAAAATTCTAACCATCGGCCGCGCCGTTCGCGGCCTAGTCAAGGTGGCCGTTTTAGCCGTCCGGTCCGCCATGTTGGCGGGCAGCGCCGAGGCCCAAAAAACCAAGCCAAGTTCATCCACCCAGATAAATTTATTAACAAGGCCAAACCTGTCCAAGAACAGGTTCCTTACGAGCCGACACATACGTTTGCCGATTTTGGTTTTCCTCAGCCTTTGCAAAAAAATGTTGACGCCCACGGCTACGTACACCCAACGCCAATTCAAGACGGTGCAATCAAGCCTGTGCTTGAAGGCCGCGATTTAATTGGCCTTGCCAACACCGGTACTGGCAAAACTGCCGCTTTCTTGCTGCCTATTTTGTCGCGCCTTGTTGTTGACCAAAACAGCATACGCGCCTTAATTGTTGCGCCTACACGTGAGCTTGCAGTACAGATAGACGAAGAGTTTCGTGCATTCTCACGAGGCTTGCAGCTTTACAGTGCATTGTGTGTGGGAGGTGTTAACATTGGGCCGCAAATTCGCCAAATCCAGCGCGGTCCGCATATTATTATTGGTACGCCTGGCCGCCTAAAGGACCTGGTACAGCAAAAAGCGCTGCGCCTTGGTGGAGCAAACATGCTGGTACTCGATGAGGCCGACCGTATGCTCGACATGGGTTTTATCCGTGACATCCAGTTTTTGATTAACCAGCTGTCGGCTGAGCGCCAATCACTCTGCTTTAGCGCTACAATTACACCCGAAATCCGCACGTTGCTCGATAACATGCTAAAAGATCCTGTGACCGTATCTGTGCGCACCGGAGAAACAAGCGACCACGTTGAGCAAGACGTAGTCCACGCAATATCTAAAGAGCACAAAATCGAACTGCTCGAAGACATGCTGCGCCAGCCAGATTTCGAAAAGGTCATTGTGTTCGGCCAAACGAAACATGGCGTGCAACGGCTCGCAGAAAAGCTTTCTAAGGCTGGTATTCCTTCCGAGGCAATCCATGGCAACAAGAGCCAAGGCCAGCGCCAGCGTGCGCTCGATGCTTTTAAAAAGAACAACGTCCGCGTGCTAGTGGCAACAGATGTTGCAGCCCGAGGGTTGGACATCCCGAACGTGAGCCATGTGATCAACTTTGACCAACCTAACACCTACGAAGAATACGTACACCGCATTGGCCGTACTGGCCGTGCAGGCAAACAAGGCAAAGCCTTGACCTTTGTAGCTAAATAGTTGCTACAAACTCTTAAGCACGGCCGATGGTATAAACGCCTCGGCCTGCTTTTTTGTAGCGATTTGTGTTGGCGCATGGTTGGCGTTTGTTAGTTCTGCAACCAAGTGGTATTCGGTAAAGATTTTCCTAAAACCAGCTTCTACACGGGCGTTGTCTAAAAACCTATCGTGAGCGACCGAAATATGGAACACGGGCAGGGGTATTTTTACCAAAGTGTTATCAAGTGTCAGAATTTCGTTGCCTGTTTTCATGTAGGTTTGTGTGTCGTCATCTTGCCACAACTTGATCTCGAACGCCATATTTTGCAGGATTTCTTGCTGGCTTAACCCCTTAAACTTTTCTTTTGCATTAGGAGTTTTGTGGTAGGTGCTTCCAAGTACGTACGAATTTAAAAACACGCTTCGGTACAGCTTTGCAAGCACCGGCAGCGAAAATACACGCGAAGATACCGAGTACAGCGCCAAACGTTTTGGGGGCATGGTAAAATCCTTGCCGCTCGCAAAACCGAACAGGCTTACAAGTTTGTCTACCCTTTTTGTTAGGTCTGGGTGGCGTTGCAGCATGCGCGTAATAATCGCAAAACCAAGGCTCATGCCAACAATAGTAATTTTTTTAGTTGGCGGATAGTGCTGGCGTATAAATTCGGCCAAGTAGTCAGCCAGGGTGTCGATCGTGGCTGATTTACCAATGGTATACACGCTGTCCATGCCGCCAAAGCCTGGCAAATCAGGCATAGTAACAGCGTAGTCATGGGCAAGGAGTTCCATCATGCCCCGCCACCGCTCTAAGCTAGAGTGGTGCCCGTATACAAAAAGCAGCTCTCTTGCTGTTGGTTTGGGTGGTGGAGTACGCAGCATTCTTCCGTGTAGGCCCCATAGCGTAAGCGGCGAAATATACTGTTCCATAGTTCAACTGTATGTCATAGCTGCAACAATGGCAATTTTTTACATGTTGCTCACGCTTTTTGTTATTATTACTACATGGCTCAAACCCAACCTAACGATCCGGCGCCAGTTTTTAGTAGGCGTCGCCGCATTATAAAAAGCTTAAAGGCGCAGGCCGACTCACACCGCACCCCTGCAGAACGCTTTGCAGATTGGTTGACGAATTTTTTTGGATCTGTTGGCTTTTTGGTCATTAACGCATTGTGGTTCTTTTTGTGGATTATCATAAACCTAGGGTTCTTGCCTGGCGTTGAGCCGTTCGATCCGTTCCCATTTGGCCTGCTTACCATGGTGGTATCGCTTGAGGCGATATTTTTAGCGATTATTGTGTTGATTTCGCAGAACCGAGCTGCGCGGATAGCCGACCTACGCGAAGAAATAGACCTTCAAATAAACACGATCGCCGAAGAAGAAGTAACAAAGATGATCCAGCTGCAACTTAAATTGCTAGAAAAAAACGGGGTGATCCTAGAGCACGACCCAGATTTAGAGCGTATGCTGCGCCCACTGCAAAGTGCAGAAATAGAACGCGTAATCCAAAGCCAAATAAATAGTAAAAAGCATTTTTAACTATTGTGCCCTTAAGGTAATGTTGTCATAATTATGAGCATAATGAGAGTAAAAGTAGACATCGACACCAGAACTTTTGTTCGCCTATTGTTAGTGGTCACAGGGTTTAGCCTTGCTATTTTTATGGTCTGGAAGCTCTCTACCGCGCTTACTATCCTTGGTATATCGGCATTCTTGGCGCTGGCGCTCAACCCGCCTGTGAGCGCAATCGCCAATCGCCTACCTGGCCACAGCCGTGTCTTGGCGACAGCGCTCTCTTATCTGTTTGTGTTGGCGATAGTTGGAGTGTTTATTTATATTGCTTTGCCGCCAATAGTAAACGAAACCAGCAAATTTATTAGTGCGCTGCCGCAGCATGTAGAACAACTTAGTTCGCGTCAGGGCGTGGTCGCTGACTTAGTTAACCGGTATAATCTGCAAGACCAGCTTAGCAGGCTTGTGGAGGGTGCGCAGCAGCAAGCGTCTGGATTAGCCCAAGGAGTCGGCAGTTCTGTTGTAAACGGTGTGTCATCTATCCTAACCGGTTTTGTCACGCTTATTACAGTGCTTGTACTTACATTTTTGATGCTTATAGAAGGCCCTCGCTGGATTGAACGCCTGTGGAGTCTCTACCGTGACCCAAAGAAACTCCTGCGCCACCAAAAACTGTCAATTAAAATGTACCGCGTTGTTACCAGTTATGTGAACGGCCAGGTGCTTGTCGCGAGCATTGCTGCCGCGGCTGGCTTGGCTACCCTACTCGTTTTGGTCTTTTTGTTCCCGAATATTGGCATGGGAGTGGTTATTCCGCTCACCGGAATCATCTTTATAACAGACCTTATCCCTATGGTAGGTGCAACAATTGGCGCTGTTATGGTTATTTTGGCGCTGGCTTTAAGTGACCTTGGCGCAGCGCTAGCCTTTACTGTGTACTTTATTGTTTACCAGCAGGTAGAGAACAACTTTATTCAACCACTTGTGCAGTCACGAACAGTGGCGCTGAGCGCACTGTCTATCTTTGTGGCCATTATTGTGGGCATTAGCTTGCTTGGCATTATTGGCGGTATTGTTGCTATTCCGATTGCTGGTTGTCTGCGTGTATTTTTAATTGACCACATGGAACATCGACGGATGCCAAAAGAACCAACCGAAAAGCTTGGTACTTGGCGCAAGCTAGTGGCTAAGGCTACCGCCAACGATTAGCGCCGTTGCCAAATACTGCCTAGCGGCGTGTCGCGTAGCTCTATATTTTGGGCGGCTAATTCTTGGCGGTATGTGTCGGCATGTTCAAAATCTTTTGCGCCGCGGGCTTGTTCGCGCTTTGCAATGAGTTCTTTTTGCTCGGCTGTTATATCGGTGCTGCCTGCGAGCTGCAAGCCAAAAATGCGGTCTAAAAATGCAAGGAAACCGTCGAACGCCTGTTTTGCATCTGGGGCAACCAGATATGTTTCTGCCGAATCCACAAGGCCACTGAGTGCGGCAAAAGCCTCTGGCGTGCGTAGGTCATTTTGTAATTCAGTTAACATAGCGGCTTGCACATCTGAAAAGTCATTAGCAGCAAGCTGGGCACCTTCTTTTAATTGGAACCTAAGGTCGGCAAAGGCTTGTAGTGCGAGTCTGCGCTTATGTGCCGCCTGGAGTGCGTCCCGCGAGAAATTGGCGCTTGAGCGGTAGTGGCTTTGCAAAAAGAGCAGCCTAAGGTCGAGTGGTGAGAATCCTTGTTTTGAAAGGTCGTGCGGCGTAATGCCATTACCGTCGCTTTTGGCAATTTTAGCGCCATCAATCATAATGTGGTTGCTATGCAGCCAATAGTTAGCAAATGGCACTCCTGTTGCGGCTTCTGATTGTGCAATTTCGTTTACGTGGTGGACGGGCAGGTGGTCTATGCCGCCGGCGTGGATATCGAGCGTACTGCCCAAATATTCCATGCTCATTGCTGAGCATTCAATATGCCAACCTGGGAATCCTTTACCCCAGGGACTGTCCCATTCCATATCGCGTTTCTGGCCCTTTGGTGTGAATTTCCATAACGCAAAATCCCACGGGCTGCGCTTTTGTGGGTTCACCCCTACCCTTGCGCCAGCTTGCAGTGAGTCTAGCTTGAGCTTAGCTAGTTCACCGTACGCTGGGAATGTGGCGGTGTCAAAATATACTCCGTCATCAATAATATATGTGTGTCCTCTTTTTTCTAGGGCTTGGACCAGTTTTATTTGCTGTGGAATATGCTGCGTTGCTCGAGGCGTGTGCGTTGGCTGTTGTACATGCAAGTCATGTAAGTTGCGGAAAAAATCTTTTGTGTAAAACTCGGCAATATCCCAGGCTGTTTTGCCTTCGCGGTTTGCGCCCTTTTGTAGTTTGTCTTCGCCTTCGTCGACATCGCCGGTAAGGTGGCCGACATCTGTTATATTCATTACCCAGTCTACTGTGTAGCCACTCTCTTTAAGCACCCTAACCAAAAGGTCCCAGCGAATGTAGGTAGCGTAGTTGCCAATGTGTTGGTAGTCGTACACTGTTGGGCCACACGTATACAAACCAACCCTATTCTCGTCTTGCGGGGTAAAATGCTCCAACCTGCGGGTTTTGGTGTTGTACAGCTGCATGGCTCCAGGTCCTTTATGGTTTTTTTGATTGGGTAGCGTCGTAATCTTGCAGCGCTTTGCTAACGGCGCCAACGAGCTCGACTTTAACATGTTCTAGGGTGTCGCCAAAAATTTTAAATCCGGCTGCGTATGGGTGACCGCCGCCGCCAAAATAGGCAGCCACGGTTTCGGCAATTTTAGCATCGGGGTTGGCGCGGAGTTTACCAGTTATTTTGCCATCGGGATAGGTTTTGATTGCAATTGCCAGGCGCACGCCCTCTACCAAGCGCATTTCGTCGAGCACCAAGACAGACGGGTTGTACTGGTTGCTAAAATCATGGATTTCGTCCCATGGAATATGCACCAAAGCCAATGCGCCATCTGCATAATATTCGATCCGCTGTAGTAGCCGGCCTTTGTAAGCTAGGATCTCGGCTGACTTTTTCATGAATTCGCGGCGGCGGTTTTCTATGTCGCTTAGCTTTGCGCCGCCTTCTATTAATCCAGCGACCGCGCGGACGCTCTGTGCTGACGTTGCTTCGGTAATAAGCCCAAGCGAATCGGCTAAAATAGATAGGGCTAGGTTTTCGCAGGCATCAGCCGGAAGTGGCCAGTCGAGCTCTTTCGCCATGTAATAAATGAGCTCACCCGTGGCAACAGCTTTTGGGTTGTTAATGCTAACGTGGTCGAACTGCAAGTCGCCGACCGTGGCGTGGTGGTCGAGCACTATAACAGGGTTCGCGGTGATACGCGCGAGGTTCTCGGGCGCGAGCGCTCGCTCTAGTAGGGCAGAGCTTGCGGTGTCAACAATAACGGTAAGGTCTGCGTCTTTAGGGAATTCATCTTGTACTCGGTCCCAGCCGCGGGCATAACGTAAATATTTTGGGATCTCGATTGCGCAGTAAAGCGTTACTTTTTTACCAAGTTCAGAAAAGACCGCCTCAAGCGCTAGCGAGCTGCCTAGGCTATCGCCATCTGGATTTTCGGCCTGCACAACCACTATGTGTGAGGCCGCCTGAATATGTGTGTTGGCCTCTTTATATAATTTTGTTAGCATATGGCTCCTATTTTAACAGATTTTGCAGTACATGTCCGTCAGATGCACCAGGCGGCGTGGTGCATCTGACGGAACAAAAAGAGTTACGAGCTTGGCTGCTTGCAAGCTCCTGGAAGGCTCGCATCGGCCGGGCGTGAACAGACCCAGCTCGATTGGCCGGCGCTACGCGGTACTTCAGCGTCCCACGACTCGCCACCCTTGACGCAGATCACCTTGGCCGTGTAGGGCACTGCCGTGCTGAACAGTGAAAACACGTAGGTGTTGGCCGCATCTGCCGACTTCTCTGCCGAGCCCGCCTGGTTCACCTCTGGCTGCACGAACACTTGGTCTACCTGCGCGCCGTCGTCGCAGACGGCGACGATCTTGAGCTTCTTGTCGCCCTGCTTGCAGGAGCCACGGTCACCGGTGACGGCCGGGGGTTCGCACACAAGGTCTGCGTTGTCACCCCAGGCCTTAGCCTCCGAGCGGTTGGTCGTCAGCCAGTTGGAAGATTCGGTAGAGTCCGAATCTTTGTCTTTCGCGCCACAGCCAACGTTCACTTCGAACGATGTCTGCGGTGACGGCAGCTCAACAGCAAAGAAGCCGGCGTTCTTGACCTGTGCTTCACGGGGCTGTGTGCGCCGCGCCTCCTTGTCGGCGTCTCCGGCCTTGACTTGCGCTCCGACCACATCCGACCCATCAGCACACAGCACGCTGAAATTCAGCGTTTCGCCGGGGTGTGGCTGCTGTTCGGGGGAGGCTGTGCCGGAGCATGCTGCAACCAACAGCACGGCTGCCGCTGCAATGCCAATCTTCAAGAGATTCTCCTTACCCTTTGCTCCAGATGAAGCACTTTATAGCATAGGCTAATAAACGACGTAAAGCAATTATATTTTTTGGCGGCCTTCGAGCGCGTGGCTTAGGGTGATTTGGTCGGCGTATTCAAGGTCTACCCCTACCGGTAAGCCGCGGGCAAGGCGTGTTATACGTACATCTTCAAACTGGCTGGTCTGTTTTTGTAGGTACAGCGCGGTGGATTCGCCCTCTACGCTTGCATTTGTTGCAAGGATTATTTCTTTTACGCTATCGCGCGGGATTCGTTCTAGTAATTCGGCTATGTGAAGTTGGTCGGGGCTTATGCCGTCTATGGGCGAAATAACGCCGCCTAGCACATGATATGTGCCTTTAAATTGGTTGGTTCGCTCTAGGGCAACGACATCGAGAGGTTCTTCTACGACTGCGACTACTGTTTTGTCGCGGGCAGGGTCGCTGTATAGTGGCGATACTTCTTGGTCTGGTTCGATCAGCGCAAATGTCACCGGACAATGCTTAACGCCAGCGTGTAATTTTGCAAGCGCATCGGCAATCCTGCCTGCGACACCAGGGTCGCGGCGAAGGAGGTCGTAGGCGTAGCGTTCGGCGGTGCGGGGGCCAACTCCAGGCAGTGTGCCAAGTTCGTCTATGACATGTAGTAATGCTTTTGGCAGAATAGACACGGGCTTGCTACAGGCCTAAGTTGCCAAGGCCGCCCATGAGTGGCTTCATTTTTTCGGCGGCGACTTGCTGCGACCTAGCGATGGCTTCTTTTACAGCCGTTTCGATCCAGCGCTCGAGTTCGCGGATGTCGTCTAGGTCTACCTGCTCTGGATTAATGCTGATATTCTTTATTTTTTGCTCGCCGGTTATTTTTACCACAACAGCGCCATCGCCGGCTTCTACTTCTATAATTTCATTTGCAAGCTCTTTTTGAGCTTTTTTAATCTTCATAATCATTTTGGCTTGGTTAAACATGAGAAATCCTTATTTTTTACTATTATAACAGATTGAATCTACCGTTGGTAGACGGCAAAACGTAGTGCGCTGTCTTTTCTGTCCGAAACTAACAGGCTCGATGGCGGCATTTTTTGCAATTGGGGTACGCTGCCAATGTGCGGGGCTTGTACATACCACGTCCCAACACGATCGGTAGCGTTGCTAGCTGTAGCAACGACTGTTTGGGGTCTGCGCGACGCCATTACTGTGTATAGTGGTACATCGGACTCGCCTACCACAATGGTGGCTGGCCCTGGCGGGAGCTCGCTTATCTTTTTCTGCACAATAAAGGCATCAGGCACAAACACTGCGCCAGCCTGAGGGCTGTACGCCATGCCAAAAACATAGCGCTGGTAGTTGACCTGCACAATTCCCAGCACCAATACTGCCAGTGGCAGCAATCCAAAAAGCCTGGCATAAGGGTTGCGAGGGAACAGACGGTACCAGTAACGGATAATTTGGTTCAGGCCGATGGTTACTACGAGTGTTGCTGGTACTAACATAACTGCAAGGTGGCCAGGGTTGAGACCAACAACTGGCAGCAATAACGCCGCCCAAATAAGCAGCAGGTGTGCACGGACGGAGTGAAAGTCGCGTAGTAACCGCGCTCCGCCCATTAATAAAAGTGCAACGCTCACAACGCTAAGAGCTGGTGTGATGGTTTCTGTGGTACCTATGTTATATGGGTTTAGGAGTGCGCTAGCGGCCTTAAAGAAATCGTGCAAAAACTGAAGCGGATCTGGCAGCGTTGCCGGTACGGCAAGAAGCTCACGTATAAGTGATGGATTGTTATACACTCCCCAGCCGAGCGGCACCAAAAGCAGTATAAAGAAAAATCCGCCAATAAAAAGGTTAATTTGGTTATTATCGCGTAATAAAAACCGCAAATGTGGCTGCGAGAGGCTGGCGAGCGCAGCCGCAGCAAACAAGTATGCCATATATGGGGTGTAGAGCGAAAGCGCCGCAGCCATTGCAAACACCACCCGCCACCATTTCCAGTTTTTTGTCTGTTGCGATACGTACGTTGCAGTCAGGAGTAGTACGCTCGTCCAAAAAGGGATCATAACTGCAACGCTTCCTAGCCTTGCGGTGCCCAAGAACCAACTCGATGTGACAAAAATAATACTACCAAGCAATGCCACGCTAGGCGTAAACCACCGACGCAACAGGAGGGCTATGCAAAGCGCGGTAAGTATGCCGAAAATAATAGACGGCAACCGTACTCCAAGGGGCGTTACGCCAAACCACTCGACACTTAGTTTTTGCAAGGCGTGATACGGGAGGTCGATGCTGTCTTTGGGCAGCTGGGTAAAGCTGACTGAGCTAGATGCAACAACTGTTTGTTGCTCGCTTGGGCCTAATCCTGGCGGCAGTGATTCATTAAAGAGTAGTAGCAGCGCACCCGCAAGTACAGCTAGCACAGCATACGCAATAACGAAACGCAGGCGATATAAAGACCACTCTGTAATTGGACGTATATTCATGATAATTCTTATGTAAAGTATACAGCAGTTTGACAAAAATGGCGCAAAAAAGCGGGTGCTCCGCAACGCCTGAACGCAGGCGTTGCGGAGCGCGCGACTAGCCGACCTCGGTTTCAGCGGAAAGCTTGCGGTCCAGCCAGCTCACAAAGACCTCCCAAGGTGCCGACTGCCACACCTCTGGACCGATGTGTGCCCTTGCCAGCTTGGCCGTCAGGCCGGTGGGCTCAGGCGAAACCAACCTCTCCAGGTGAACCAGTCCCTCCTGAAGCGCCCCATGCAGCTCATGGGTGAGTGGCTGCTCGGTTTCCGTCAGTTGGCGCGTTGCGCGCAGGACGCGCAGCAGAAGAATCGCCCCGGTACCGTCAACGGGCATCTCGATACCTGCCTGGTCGCAAAGCTTGTTCAGCAGGTCCTGGGCTTCAACGATCGCCCGCTGGAACGCCCAGCTCCGGAGGTTGTGGAGATGGGTCTGCCGGCGCTTGGCCTCGTAGACAGCCGGCAAAGGGATGGTGGCGGCCATGTGGTCGACTACCTGCACGACCATGTCGTAGTACTTCATCGAGAACCGCGGCCGCAGTGGGAGTGAGGGGCCCTCATAGGAGAGCATGAGCTCCACAGCCCCATGCAACATAGTGTCGTCGGGCATCTCTTGGCACCCATCGAGCACCTCGTACGGCCACTGGTCCAAAAACAGTCCGTCCAAAACCAAACACCTTCTTGTCTCGGTTGGTGTTGCCTAAAAATTATATCACTTTTATTCGTGGTGCTTGTCGAGCGACATGAACTTGAGCCGCTCAGGGTGGAAATAAAGCTCAACCGTACCGACTGGCCCGTTACGATGTTTTTTAATCATTAGTTCGGTCACATGCTGACGGTCTGTCTCTTGGTTGTAGTAATCTTCGCGATATAAAAACATTACAATGTCGGCGTCTTGCTCAATTGATCCAGATTCGCGCAGGTCAGACAGCTGAGGGTGAGGCGGCGTGCGGCTTTCTACCGAGCGGCTCAGCTGGGACAGTGCAATGACTGGCACGTTAAGTTCACGGGCGACCAATTTGAGGCCTCGTGAGATCTCAGAAATTTCTTGCACGCGGTTATCGTTGCCACTACGGCTGCTGCCGCTCATAAGCTGTAAGTAGTCGATTACAATCAGCCCCAACGGACGTTCATGGGCAGCACGGCGGGCTTTGGTTCGGAGCTCAAGCACGCTTAAACCTGGCGTGTCATCTATAAAAATGGGGGCTTCGGCCAAAGTGCCCATGGCGTGGCTGAGTTTTTCAAAGTCGTCGTCGCTTAGGTTGCCGGTGCGGATGTTCCAGGCATCTACTCCTGCTTCGTCGGCTAACATGCGGTCTACGAGCTGTTCTTTGCTCATCTCTAGGCTAAACACTAGTACTGCGTGGTTTTGCTGCACTGCAACGTTGTGAGCTAAGTTTAAGGCAAAAGTTGACTTACCCATAGCGGGGCGGGCGGCTAAAATTATAAGGTCGCTGCGCTGCAGGCCGGCCATCATGTTGTCCATGTCGCGGTAGCCGGTGGGGATGCCACGCATTTTAGATTTGTCGCGGTGGAGTTCTTCCATGCGGTCGAACGTTTCGGTGAGCACTTGCTCTAGACTGGTTAACTCTTGGCGTAGGGCGTCGTCGGACACGGCAAAAAGTTCGGCCTCGGCATCGGCAAGAAGTTCATCGGAGCTTTTAGCCTCGTCGAATCCAAGCTCGGCAATGTTGCCCGATGCTTTAATAAGCCGGCGGCGCATTGCGTTTTGGGCAATAATTTCGGCGTAACTTTCGGCGTGCGCAGCAGTAGGCACCTGGTTTGTGAGTTCGGCAAGGTACCCGGAGCCACCAGCGTCTTCTAGAAGGTCTTTCTTTTTGAGCTCGTCGGAGAGTGTTAGTAGGTCTACCGGTTTGTGGCGTTCGTATAATGTTACCATGCCGGCAAAAATGAGTGAGTGGCGAGGGTCGTAAAAGTCATCGGCTTTTAGCTTGTCGCCTACGCGGGTAAGGACGTCTTCGTCTATTAGTACGGCGCCTAAAATGCTCACCTCGGCGTCTAGGTTTTGTGGCGGCAGCTTGCCATCTTGCAGGTTACTAGTTTTTGCCTTGTTGTCAGGTTTGCTACGCTGGGGCATTTACAGTTTCTCCTCCGCCCATTATTGCAGCAACCGATGCGACCACAGGGTCGGCGGGTGGTGGCGGTGGGGGTACGGCGTTAGGGTTTGTATCTGTCGTGATAAGTAAGGTAGAACCAAGGGTAGAAGAAATTATATTGGATAACACTGACTTAAGCTTGGCGTCATCTATTTTTTTACGATGGAGCGGATATTTAAACACCAGCAGTAGGCTTTGGTCTTTGGCGTTAAATTCTGGCTGGGCTTGCTTGACCACGCTATAGAGCGGTGGGTTAGACTTTTTTATGGCCGCAAGTAACATGTGCCAGGCAGTGTTGTCTAGATTTTTTAGTGGCTTAGTTGGTGCGGTTGGCTGTTCAGAGGTGTCTGTGTGTGTGCCCTTGTGCTGGGCGGGCGCTTTCTTAACAACCGGCGCTTCGGCGATTGCAGTCGCCTGCGGATGTGCCACTGTAGTTGGTATGCTTTTTGGTTCGGCCTTGGGAGGCGGTGCAGCAGGGGTAGGTTGTTTCATGAGCACCGTTAATAACTTTAGGTCTGGGTTGTAGGCACGGGGCACCTCAAGCAGACCATCTATTATGGTGTATAGTTGCGGATTTGCAGGAGCCTCGGCCACGAGCGCCTTGCTCAGCTGCGAGGCCACAGTGCTCGCATTTGTTCCGCCTTGCAAAAGCTGGGCTAGCAGCTTGGTGACATCGGTAGAGCTGCTAGTTGTAATGGCCGCTACCAAGGCATTTAGCTGTTTTTTTGGTACCAGCCCCAGTACCTCGGCAACATCAGCAGCGGTTACTTCGCCCGTAGCCGCATGGGCAAGCTGGTCAAGTAAACTTACGCTGTCTCTAAAACTGCCTTCGCCATGTTCGGCTATAAGGTTAAGTGCGTCATCGGTGATTTGAATGGATTCTTTATCTGCTACATTTCGTAAATGCGCAGCCACAACCTGGGCTGCCCCTGGCCTAAACGTAAACCGCTGCGTGCGGCTGATTATAGTTGCCGGAAGCTTTTGTACTTCTGTTGTCGCCAGAATGAACACTACATGCTCGGGCGGCTCTTCGAGTGTTTTTAGTAGCGCGTTAAAGCTCTCGCCGGTGAGCATGTGTACTTCGTCTATAATGTATACTTTGTATTTTGCGCTAACCGGTGCAATAAATACTTTGTCACGTAGGTCGCGGATGTCGTCTATGCGGCGGTTGCTGGCGGCGTCGATCTCTATAATATCTAAATGCGTTTTGTCACTGTAGGGCAAGCCATTAATTTGGTGCGCCAAAATGCGCGCTACGCTAGTTTTGCCAGTGCCACGTGGGCCGGTAAATAAATAGGCATGGCTAATACGGCCAGCTTTAACTGCTCTGGCCAAAGTGTCGGTCACGTGTTCTTGCCCCACCAGTTCTTCAAGCGACCTCGAACGGTATTTTCGGTATAACGCCTGCCCCATACTTGGTTTAAGTATACGCTACGTGGCGGGTTTTGGGCATTGTAGTATTTACGGAACAATTAGTCTGGGTGTGCCGGCAACCGACCCACCAGACAGCCTGTATGCAAAATCATGACGCCAGCTGCCTCACTGCGGATATTAGGCCGTAGCCGACTCGCAGTTAAACCTATTTGCTACAAAATTTTAGAAGCAGCAGTGCGATACTTCCCAACTGATCGAGGGAAGGAACGCACCGAGGTCCTTGATGTGCTCTCTGTACGCACTAGACAGCGTTGCGAGCAGAGCGTTTTGCTCTTTTTCGCCACCATCTGGGTCAAGAATGAAGTCACGCAAGGGCACGCGCTGCAAACGATTCATGAGCCGAACATGGAACACCTCCTTGTCTTGTGGCTCAAAACCTGGCACAAACTCGCACCGCGCCTCTATCCAGTTGTGCTGTCCTGTCGCGCATTTAAGCACCTCTACATGGAAATCTGCAAAGGACACCTCAAGCCGTGGCCTGAAGCATTCCTTCATACGCCTTACGACTGTGGGCAGGTCTGAGTGATGGTCAAAAGAATGTACGCCGCCCAAGAACCGTCGGGCGCCAAGACGGGTGGTTGCCACCCCACCTTAAGCCCACGCATCGCAGTAGGGAATTGTGCGAATGCTTCCTCACTTCCCTCATCAAAAACAACAGCAAAACCAAGCCGGTCATCAGACAATTGGACGTGACTAGCCTGCGGAAAGGTCTCCACCTGGCTCCTTCGTGTGTAGCTGTAGGCCGTTCAATTATACTACAATGCTGCTTCTACGGCCGCCCATTCGGCGTCGCGGTTGTCTTCGGGGATAATAATGCTAACTTGGTCGCCAATTTTGCACTTAAAGTAGGTAACGCTCGCCATAAGCACGCGGTACTCTTTGCCGGCGGCCTCTACAAAAAATGTGCCGTCATGCTGCCTAAGCACGCCGATAATTTGCCTGCGTGCCACAGGGCCGATCTGCTTGTAAATAAATGTGCCGTCATCTGCGATCGTAAGCTTAAGAATATCGCCTTCTACCAGTTTAGATTTGCTGGCGTAGTTTGCGGGCACAGGGTATGTTTTGCCGTCTGGGCCAATCATGGTTTGGCCATCGAACACCCCTTCTATAACTTTGCCTGCGACTTCTTCTTTGGCGCCGGTTACTACGGCTTCGTCGTCGCCCACTAAGCTAATCAATAATTCTTTTGCGGCCGAAAGGTTGGTCTCGGCATCTTGAATAAGCGACCGTAGCCGTTTGATTTGCTTCTCGGGTAATTCTGCCACTATTGTAAATTCCTTATCTGTTTGTTTCCAGGCGACTGCCCGACTACTTGCTGACAGCATACCACCTGCTCACTACATGGTCAATAAAGTTTTCCACAGACACCCTAGATTTAGCGTAGGCGAATTTTTTTTGGCTCTATTACAGTTTATTTTGTACTTTTTTAACGATGCTGGCGACGGCTTCTTTATACTTTGCAAGCCGTCCAATGCTGCCTAAGCTTAGGTTTTGCGCATTAAACGCGTTCCGTTGTAGATACGTTGCGAGCAGGTTGTAAAATGTGCTCAAATCACCGCGCCTTAACCATTCGTTTGCCCCATGCATGTCCCCACCTTCGGGGTAGATGATTGCGGTCGGAATGTTGAGCGCAGCAAAATAGCGGGCATCGCTCGCACCTAATGCCTGCGTGAACTCAACTGGCTTTTGCCGTACATCGCTAAGCGCGGTTAAAAATTCCTGCACTAACGGACTCTCTTCTAAAAGGTGTACGGGCGAATCATGGAGGCTTACTTGCACTCGCAGCCCATGCTGCGCTGCGACCTGCTCAATAAACCGGAGCGCGGTTTCTAGTTGGTGGTTTTCGAAGGCACGGACGCTAATCCCGGCTTTTACCCACGCAGGTGTTTGGGTAGAATTTATGGCACCGCTGTTTGTAGATTGCAGGGTATTTATGCTTACGACTGTCCCGTTAGGGTCGTCATTCGGAAAATGGTCTATGATTTTTTGGAGCGCTGGCAAGAACTGAGGCAGCGGGTTTTTACCTTCCCAAGTCCTTGAGCTGTGCGCACTGAGCCCTTCGGCCTTTAGGTACACGTATAATAAGCCCTTGGCCCGTTGCTCAACCTTCCAGTCGCGCCCACCATCGGGCACAATGGCTAGGTCGCAGCGCCAACCTTTTTGTAAAAAATCTAGGGCGCCATCGCGGCCGCCACGTTCTTCGTCGGATGTAATAAGAATGCCAAAATCGTACGCTGCGAGCGTGTCTTCGGCGGCTAAATCCTTTACTAGCTCGTGCGCGACTGCTGCGGCGAACTTCATATCTATGACACCGCGGCCAAAGATTTTATCGTCGGCTATTCTTATAGTAAAGTGCGCGTCGTCGGCTGGCGACACAACGTCGAAATGAATAACTAGCAATATTTTTACCCGTTTTGTGGATTGCGCCTTTGGGTTTGCAGTTGCGATAAGCCAAGGGTGCGCGTTTTCTTCTACGTGCACCGCCATGCCCAGGCTTACGAATTCACTGGCCAGTGCCTTAATTGCATCGCTATTAGCAATAAGGTCGTTAGAATCTGTTGGCATGGCAACAAAGCGCCCCAATGTGGCTTCTAACCGAGATTGCAATGCTTTGTTTTGGCTGACCATTGCCGCACAGTATAACTAAAGTTGGGGCGTGGCGCAATTGGCTACATAACAAAAACACCCCTGTAAGGGGTGCCTTTGCAACAGTTGGCCAAACGATTTGTAGGTTTTATGCTTACGCGACTTCGACAGATGCGCCAGCTTCTTCCAAAGCTTTTTTGGCGGCTTCGGCGTCTTCTTTGCTGACTTTTTCTTTGATTGGGCTTGGGACGTTGTCTACAAGGCCCTTAGCTTCGCCTAAACCAAGGCCGGTAAGCTCTTTAACAGCCTTAATAACGGCTACTTTTTGGGCGCCAGCGTCTTTTAGGGTAACGGTGAACTCAGTCTTTTCGTCTGCAGCAGCGGCAGCGCCATCTGCGGCTGGGGCAGCGGCAACAGCTACAGCTGGAGCAGCAGCGCTTACACCCCAGTATTCTTCTAGGAATTTAACGAATTTACTGATTTCTAGTGCGCTCATTTTGTCTAGTTCGTCAACGAGTTTTTTGAACTCGGCTGGAACTTCGACAGTTTTCTTCTCTTCTTCTGCCATAATGGTCTCCTTTAAATTGCGAAAATTAGTTTTCCAAAGCCTCGGCGCGGGCGTTCAAGACGTTTAATACGCCACGGACGTTGCCGGCCAGTACATTGACGAAACCAGATAGCGGTGCAGCAATAGTGCCAACCAACATACCACGGAGCTGGTCCTTGGTGGGAAGGCTTGCAAGTGCTTTTACGTCTGCCTGTTCCATTAATGTGCCTGCTGCGTCTACGGCGCCAATTAGCTGTAGGGCGTCATGCGTTTTAGCAAATGTTGCCAGAACTTGCGCTGGGGCGACTTCGTCGTCGGCGCTCATGGCGTACAGCAACTGGCCCTTCATTAGGCTAGTGTCGACGTCTTTTAGCTGCTCTGTTTGCGACATTGCAACGCGAACCAGGCGGTTTTTAACCACTTTAATGGTCACACCTGATTCACGGGCAGCACGGCGTAAGCTTTGGAGTTCTTTTACAGTCAACCCTTGGTACTGTGCAAATACCGTAAGCTTAGCGGCGCTAAGCAGTCCGGCAAATTCAGCAACCTGGGCTTCTTTTGTCTGGCGTGAAATTGCCATAAAGACTCCTTTTTTACTAGTGTTTGGCCAGATTGTTAAGGTGATCCGAGTTTGCAAAGGCTACAAAAAAGAGTCTTTGATTCTCGCATTACCAAAGACTCTTGCAGTGAGATAACAAATTTTTATGTCATTCCTCGGTAGCGGATTAAGCCCTTAGGCGGCTACTGTCTGTGGTAATGTTCGCTTTGAAGTATATATAAGTATTGTCTTTGTGTCAACGGTTGGGCTTTGGCTCGATGAAATAGCTATGTGAATAAAGTATGCGTTTCGCGCCAGGCCTGGGATCTGCCAAACAGGCAGATCCATTGGCTCGGGCTGCACTACGCTGAACCCACTTTATTCACATAGCTATTTCATACGAGCAATGTTGACAACAGCCAGTCGAATATGAGTAAATGATAATCGTGAACACTCTTACCCACAGCGCCAACTACATGCAAGCTCTCAAAGGCTTTATTATTGTGCGCAAAATTACGGGTTGAGTTCATAGCATCGCATTAACACCAGCAAACACACCGAGCTCAACCCACCAGTTGAGCTCGGTTTTCGTTTCTGGCAAGTCTTTACCAGCTTGTGACGCTAGCCGCATGCTGGTATGGGCTTACCAGCCCAATGTTGCCGAATCCCTTGAACCGGCTACAAAAAACGCGCATCGACGTCTGGAGGGCATGATGGGCAATGGTCGAGCAAAAGTGTGTGTTTACGGACGGGCACGAAAGTTGTTAAGGGACATAGAAGCCCTTAACAACATGAAGCTCGACGTCCACACTATGTCGCGACGTGAATGGGGCCGTAACATGGCCGAGCTCGTTCGCAAAGTTGCAGATTCTGGCCTAAGCCCGATTGCCGTGCGCCAGTGGCTCCCACCTTGGCTTGCCGAGGCGGTTGAGCGCGAACGCGTTCGGTCTGCGGCCTAGGCACACACATTCTTTCTCCAATGACGCATCACTCGGCCGCAGAACACGCGGGCGACAGATGTGCAGCCGTCAGGCAGGATAGGGTCACAAGCCCTATCCGCCTGACGGCAATACTCCCAGATTCTGCCTTTACAAAAAGTGCTGATAATCATAATCTGAAAGCATTAATTAAGATAACTTGAGGGATATGCATGACAAACGTTGCCGACACACAGGCTGATGCCTACTACGACGAAGACCACGTAGAAGACGAAGAACTCGACCTTAGCTTTTTAGACGACGAAGAAACAAAAAAATAGCCTCTTGGCTTCATGTAGCATGAGGATTGGTCTTGTTGTCCCTCATATTTTTATGCATAGGCAGATTTTGCCGCATGTTATTTTTTCGCCAGGGCAGCTTGCGCTTACTTTGGCAGACGGGCTCCAGGGACTTGGTGCCCAGGTAACATTATTTACGCCTGGTCCAGTCGATACAAACGCAACAAACGTAACTGCTGACCTTACTTATTTCGAGCAAGAACTCGCCGCCCGTGGCGACACCTACACCGACCTTCTAAAAAAACACCCTCTCACATTTATTACACTCGCCCGTCAGGTCCAAAGCGAACTTATTGCCAAAGCCTATAGCCTTGCTAACGACAACCAGTTGGATATTGTACATATTTACACCAACGAAGAAGATATAGCCCTGCCCTTTGCAGCCCTTTGCAACAAACCTGTTGTGTTTACCCACCATGACCCTTTTAACTTTCTTGTGAAGTATAAAAATGTGTTTCCAAAATATTCATCTGTACCGTGGCTTTCGGTTTCTTACGCCCAACGCACGGGCATGCCGCCAAAAACCAACTGGGTTGCCAACATTTATCACGGGATAGAAGGCAACCTATTGCAGCCTGTTAAAAACCCTTCGTCTGATTACGTTGTGTATATTGGCAGAATAATCCAGCAAAAGGGTGTGCATCTTGCAATAGAAGCCGCAAAACGGGCGGGGGTGCCGCTAAAAATCGCTGGCCGTCATTATGCGGGTAAAAAAGATGCGTATTGGCGCGAATATATTGAGCCTCGGCTTGGTGACGGCGTTGAATATTTGGGGTTTATAAAAGACAGCCACCAAAAACGGCAGTTGCTTGGGAACGCGCGCGCCCTTATTATGCCATCGCTTTTTGACGAGCCTTTTGGCATGGTGGCGATTGAATCCCTCGCCTGTGGTACGCCCGTGGTGGGATTAAATTCTGGAGCTATCCCAGAGGTCGTAAAAGACAAGCTTACTGGTTTTATTGTTGCCAATGCGCAAAATGAAGCATCTACCGTTGCTTCAATCGCCCAAGCTATTAAAAACGTCACCTCTTTAGACCGAAACACCTGTCGGCGCGACTTTGAACAGCGCTTTACTGCCCAGCGCATGTGCCAAGAGCATCTCTCTGCCTACAAAACGCTCACTACAACACTACCAGAGGCGCTTTAATATGAGGATGTGATTGGTAATTCTCTAATACAAAATTGTCTTGCTTAAAGTCGTCTATACCACTCGCCTCGCCCACAATTTTTAATTGCGGGAACGCAAATGGCTTGCGCCTTACCTGCTCTTTTGCTTGTTCTAAATGGTTATTGTAAAGGTGTGCGTTCCCAATTGTCACAATTAACTCACGAGCCTCCAAACCTGTTACATGGGCGACCATGTACAGCAGCAGCGAATACTGTGCAATGTTAAATGGCAAACCTAAAAATACATCAGAAGACCGCTGGTATAGCTGCATTCGCAACTTGCCTTTTGTGGCGTCAAATTGGAACATTGTGTGGCAGGGTGGCAGCCGCATTTCGCTAAGCTCACCGGCGTTCCAGGCACTTACCAAGATTGCTTTGGAGTCTGGATTATTCTTGAGCTGGTCAATTGCCCATTGCAATTGGTCGAATTCCGTGCCATCTGGCCGTTGCCAATGGCGCCACTGGACGCCGTATACGCGACCGAGCTCTAAATTTTCATCGGCAAAGTCGTCCCAGTAATGGATTCCGTGGTCCTGCAAGTACTTGATGTTAGAGCTGCCAGAAACAAACCAAAGCTGCTCGTGCATTAAAATTTTGAACGGCATTTTTTTAGTGGTAAGCAAAGGAAACCCTTGGCGCAAATCAAACCGAAGTTGGTATCCAAAGATCGACTTTATACCATGGACACCTCTGGTAGGCTTACTTTTGCCGTTTTTGAGGATCTCGGCCATCAGTTTTAAATATTGGTATTCGGAGTGACTCATATAATCCGCCTTATCTTTTTACCTGCTTTTTGTAACAGTTTTATCGCATAACCGTCGGAGTGGTCTGTGTTGTATACAATTTCGGCAATTGCCGTTTGGGAAAGCATTCGGGCACAGGTAGGGCAAGGCAGCAAATTTATAAATAAGGTTGTCCCCTTTAAACCAATTTTTTGCTCGGCTGCGTTTAGCAGCAATGCTGTTTCTGCGTGGATTGTGTCGTAAAAGTTAAGGTCGTTTGGGGGCGAAAAGTGCTCTTCGCGCGTGGATCCATAATGCATGGCGTAGGTCTTAAACGGCACCACCTGGTTGCAGGAGGTAGCGAGTAATTTGTATCCGTTTTTAGACGGCTTTACCAGGGCGGCGCCGGTCTGGAAATCGTGCGCAAACGAAAGCGAGGCGCTACGCGCAACAACCTGCATTATGCGGTCTTCGCTCAAATCCGAATCTTTTGGCATGGGCTGGGCACTTTGCATTTGGGCTTCGTAGGCACGCGCCTCTTGCTCGTCGCTAAAAGGAGATATGAGTGCATAGGGGATGCGTCTTTTTACAAGAGTGTAGTACTCTGGCCGGACATGAAATATCTTATGCCACGACCCGTTTATAAATATCGCGTGCTTAAAATCAATTTTTTCTAGTATAAACGGAAGCTCGCGCTGGAAATACACAAGGGTGTATATGTTATGCTTTTTGCTTGCTTTGTTAACCCTATCTACCAAAGGTTGGATCTCTGCGGCTTGCAAGGTCTTAAATTGCGGCTGGCCCTCGAAACCGTCTATGTAGGGCTCTTTTGCCAGGCCAATAACTAGATTGCCTTTGGGTAAGTATGCCTTTACAAGCTCAGTGAGCCGCCGCGTGCTTAACTGGCGCGGCGCGGCAATAAACGTTGCGGCAAGTTTGCTTACCTGCTTCTTGTTGCCGAATGCAAGGTCTGACCAGTCTAAACTATATGTGCTGGCTGCCTGATCCGCTAAAGTCTCTTGGTATTTTTGGTCAAACCGCGTTGCTAAGGCTTCTACTTTTTTAGCGATTTTTTTGTACTTTGCTGCGTTTTCGAGCGGCGTATTGGCGAGCCTGCGGTAATTCCATGTACTTAAATCGGGCGCATCAAAGGGTATGGCGTGGTAATGGATATGGCCAACGGTGCTTTGGGCGCTTGCGCCTTCTTTCTGCACAAACTGCACCCCTTTTATGTTGTGCGCCTCTTTTATCATTTTTTTTGCAAGATACATAAACTTGCGGATTGTCTCCCATTCTTGGGGCATAAAATCTTTAGGCGATTCAATGTGGCGGCGCGGTACAATCATCATGTGGCCGTCTATGTATGCAAAGAGCGTTATTGTAAGTACAATACCGTTTTCTTCGCGAAGAATGTACTTGTCGCGCAGGTCGCAAAACACGCATTTGCCGACGTTTTTCCATATAGAATCGTAGTTATTAGTAAACCTGGCGTCGCGGTAGAGCTCTTGTTTTTTACGATCTTCGGTGGGCGTGTTCATGGGCGTTCTTTAAGAGGGTCTTTGCGTAACTCCATAAAATCTTTAAATACGTCACCTAAGTGGCCGCCGATGGCGCGCTGGATAATCCTTGTCGTAGATATTGCGGTGGATTGCCGGTCTATGATTTTTACTTCGCCGCCGTATTTTGTGACCGTTTTGTACTCTTTAGAATTCATGTAGTCGTCGTTCCAGTCTTCTTTAACGGTTACGTACACATCTGGTTTGAGCAGGCCGAGCGACGGAGCGCAACTTGGCTCGGGCAAAATAGTGACAAAATCGACCGAACGCAAAAAGGTAAGCATTTCGGCCCTAATCTTTTCGTCTAGCACTGGCTTGGTGGCTCCTTTAACTTTACGGATGGCCTCGTTGCTACTGACGCCCACAACCAGTATGTCGCCCTCTTGCTTTGCCCTTTCTAGGTAGCGGCATTGGCCAGCGTGGATAAGATCCCACGAGCCTGCTGTAAAGACTATTTTTTTGCCACGCGCCTTAAGTTGTTCGTGTAGCGCCATTAGGTCGCTTTGCGAAATAAACCGTTTTTTCCAGCCAGTACTTGCAGCCATATTCCCCTCTCTTGTTTGTTTTATTTTACCTTGCAAGCCCTCTTTTGAGTAGTAAGTCTTTAGTCCGCATAAAATGTTCATTTGCTAAAAGCGATTCGTAGGGGTTGTGGCGTAAAAATTTATAAAAATCGTACACCAGGTAAAAATCGACTAGTTTTTCTAAAAGGTCAAAATCGTGTGTTTGACTCAGCGGCTGGCGCCCACGTTTTTTGTAGCCGGAAAACAAAAAATACTTACGGATTTTGTGCTCGGGCTTATATTTGCAGTCTACTAATAAAAAGCTTAGTGTCCGGGCGATGTCTAATAGGCGATGGCCTCTGGCTGTTTTTTCGAGATCTATGATACCGCTCACCTGCGTACCTATAAATAAGATATTGCCCCGCACAAAATCGAGGTGCAGCGCTTGTTGGTTAGGGAGTGCCGCGCACTGCATATGTAATGTCTTAAACTGAGTGTCGACACTCGTTACGCCAAGCTTTTTGCGCATAGATTGCTGCACGCCACGATCTGAAAAATAGCGCTCCATACGCTTACTAAGCTGCATATTTTGCTGCGCAGCGTCCGGCAGCAAATGCGCAGCAAAAGGTTGAAGTGCCCGATGTATATCGCCCATTGCCCCGCCAAGTGCCTTAATGTGATCTTTAGTGTAAGCCTCCCATGGGATTGTGTTGCCTGGCAAATAGTTATGCACGGCAGCATGCCGCACTGCCCCTTGGCGATTTTTTATAACCAAAATACGCGGGTCGGTGGCATGGCGTACGGGCAATCCCTGGCTAGCCAAAAAACGGCCCACAGCATGGGCATTTGCAATATGTGTAAGCGCGCCAGGCTCGGATTTAAAAATAATTAGGTTTTGTTGCGTTCCGTCTGGCAACCTTAACAGATGTGATTGGTTACGGTAGCCTTTTTGTACCGACACTAGTTGGGCGTCCGGCATATTAAAATGATCTATGATTTTCTGAAATCCGGCAGAACTCACCTTAGATTGTGGCATAGTTAGAGTATAGGCTATTTAGCAACAAGGATATAACAAATGAAAACATTTATAATTGCCGCCACAACAGCCGACGGCTTTATTGGCCAAAGCTCCCATCACCTTTCTACGCGCTGGACAAGCCACGCCGACAAAGTGTTTTTTACTGAAACTACAAAAAAAGCCGGCGTAGTGGTTATGGGGCGCAGTACGTTTGATACTATTGGCCGCGCATTGCCAGGACGGCGCACAATTGTACTCACTACCCGCCCGATCGACATTGAAGGTATTGAAACTACACAAGAAACACCGCAGACACTTGTTGAGCGCCTATCAAAAGAAGGCTGCGCTGAACTTGCCGTATGCGGCGGCGCAAGCGTTTACAGCCAATTCATAGATGCAGGTGTAGTTGATGAGCTGTATCTAACAGCCCATCCTATTTTATTTGGCGCAGGCGTGCCGCTGCTGAGCAAACCCGTCACCAAACAACTTCAGCTCTTAGATTCAAAAAATATTGGCGATGATACCGTACTACTCCACTACTCAGTGGTAGCGGAATAATCTATAACAAAAACCGCCCAGATGGACGGTTCTTTGTTGATGCTTTTGTAGATTACAGACTGCTGATATCGACTTTGATGCCAGGGCCCATAGTAGTAGTTACAGTAACGCCTTTTACAAGGGCGCCCTTTACACTTGCAGGCTTGCTGGCGGTTAGGCTATCTAGAAATGCTTTGGCGTTTACTAGTAGTTTGTCGCCACCGAAGCTTACCTTACCGACACCTTGGTGTACGATAGCTTGCTTGTCTACGCGGTATTCAACGCGGCCAGCTTTGGCTTCTTCTACAGCTTTGGCAACGTTGGCGGTTACGGTGCCGCTCTTAGGGTTGGGCATTAAGCCGCGTGGCCCTAATAGGCGGGCGTACTTACCAAGCTTTGGCATGTTTTGTGGGGTGCTAATAAGCACGTCGAAGTCAAGCTGCTCTTTGTCGAGCTTAGCGATGACTTCTTCTTCGCCTACAAGGTCGGCGCCAGCTTTTTTAGCTTTTTCGGCGTCGGCTGCGGCAGCGAATACGGCAATACGCACCGTTTTACCAGTACCGTGTGGCAGGCTTACGGTGCCGCGTAGGTTTTGGTCGGCTTGGCGTGGGTCCACGTTTAGGTTAACGTGTAGTTCAACAGTGCCGTCAAATTTGCCTACGCTGGTTTTGGTTGCGAGCTCTAAAGCGTCTTTAAGGCTGTAGGCCTTGTTCTTTTCGATCTGCTCGGCTACCTTGCGGTAATTTTTGCCGCGGCGCTCCAAGCGGCTACGAGTTGGGTTTTGCTTTTGCTTTACCTTGTTTTCAGCGCCTTCTTGAGGAGTGGTGTCGCCAGCGGCTTTGCGCTCTTCTTTAGCGACCTTTTCTGCGGTCTCTTTTTGGGCTTTTTCGCTGCGCTTGCCGGCTTTGGCGGCTGCTTTTTCGATCTTTTCTTCTTTTACGGCTTGCTCTGGCTTCTCGGTAGCGGTTTGGTCAGCGGCTACAGCTGCGGTTGTAGGCTCTTCAGCCTGAACTTCTTTTTTGGTGGCTTTGGTCTCTGCCATAATTAATCTCCATGTGGTGCAAACGGCCTAGCTTGTAGGCCTCCCACAAATAGGTTATTTTTCTACTTCTACACCCATGCTGCGGGCGGTACCGGCAATTGTTTTCATGGCGGCGTCTATGTCGTTAGCGTTTAACACGCCAACTTTCTTTTCGGCGATTTCGCGGAGCTGTGCCTGGCTAAGTTTGCCTACTTTTTCTGCATGCGGCTTGCCAGAGCCCTTTTTAATGTTTAGGGCTTCGCGGATCATGTCGTCGACTGGCTGGCCAATGACTTCAAAGCTAAAGGTACGGTCTTCGAACACTTTTACGTGCGCAATGACATCTTTACCCATAAGGTCTTTAGTTTTGTCGTTAAAGGCTTGTACGAATTCCATTAGGTTTACACCTTGCTGACCCAAAATAGAACCAACAGGCGGGCCTGCGCTGGCGCGGCCAGCAGGAAGACGCATTTTAAGATTTGCTTTTACGGCCTTTGCCATAATTATTGCTCCTTTGTGGTACCAACGGCTTTTTAAAAGCCTCCCACGTTTAGTTGATAGGAGTGCGTAACAGATAGATTATATAAGATAATGACTAAAAATACCAGCCCTTTTACAAAATGGGCCAGTGGTTCTGGCAGGCAGACGATGCCGCCCGCCAGAACCACCTGTTGTTCAGCCGCGGACCCTCACGACCGGCGCCGGTCTGGCGGGCAGCTTCCTGCCGCCGTTGTTGATGACCTGCCGCTTGTAGGTAGCGCCCCAGCTGGCCAGCTGGCTGGCGGACTCCAGCATGTTCGCCTTGATCTGAAGGAGCGCTGCCAAGGCCTCGCTGGCAACCGTGGGCTCAACGCTCATGCCGGCGTACCAAGCCAGTGTCTCGTGGATCGGCTTGGTGCGCGCGTCGATGGCGAACTTCATCCGCTGCCCGGCTGAGGCGTCGGCGTACTCGATGGACGCCTTCGGCACGCCCTTCAGCTGGGCGGAGATGCCATTGGCGTGGGCGATCAGCAGCCCGAAGTCGGTCTTGCCGTCGATGACGGGCAAGCCCCTGAGCTGCTGCGCCGCGGGCCTGGTTGTCCTGGTCAGCGTGTGTGACGCTTCGCTGTCCAGGTACCGCGGCCAGACCTCGCGCACCAGCGTGTCGAGACCGCTGATCGCGTCCAACACATCTTGCGCGATGGGCGTTTCGGTCAATGAACCAGTTTCCGTGGTCATCGGTTTTGCCTTTCGTGTCGGCTGTTTGAACAGTAACTATTGGATCATAAATTATAAATTAAGTCAATGTATTAAAAATAAATGGCTGTTTCAGATAACATGGTGCGGAGACAGAGCGGCCCGCAAGCCGCCCTGTCCGCATCTACTTGCCTAACTACTCGTCACACAAGCGGCGCGCTTGCCGCACTACCTTGTGTGCCTCGTCTTCAGTGCAACGCGCCAAGCCGCACGTCGGCCCGAACCCATCAAAGTTGTAGCCAATGATGTGTTCGATCAACCTGCGCACTTGTTGGACTTCCTGGAACGACTGACCGACCCTGCAGATCCCTGCAATGTACTCCACACCATGCCAGAGAACCAGCCACCGCAAGCCAAAATATGCACTCGATTTTTGGCTGAGCGGCGCAGAGCCTGCAGCGATGTTGAGCAACACCTCCTTGAGTCTCGTACCGGCTACCCGCTGCAACGGGTTCACAAACGTGGCAATGGCCTTGGTTGATTGGATTTTTGCAGCCAGCTTCATTGCCCTGGCGCACCACTTTGCCTTCATACGTGGCGCTCGCCGGCCGAACACGAGATCGACCAGCCACAGCAGCAACCCTTCAATCATGCTGGCGCTTTGGTAGTCGCCCCAGCACGGGTGAAGGCTCAGGTGGATATTGGGCGGCAACTCAGCCAAAACCTTCTGGAGGATGCCAGCCGAGTAGTGGGCGAACTTGTGGCCCAACCCCACCAGTCGGGCAAGAGCAGTCACGATCTGCCCAAACGGTGACTCGTACGACAAAATGATGTCGTTCGGGTCAACGAATTCCAAGATCTCCTTGACTTCGTTCACCCATGCCTGCACGAATCCGTCCAGGCCAACTACGTAGTTGTTAACCAGCGCGCCCCAGTCAAAAGGCGACGCCATGCCCACACGCAGCCGCAGGTGGGCGCCCTCTTCGCCAAGCTCGCGGCGAAACCCAAGGAACACCTCGTAGGCAATGCGCGTGAGCCGCACATAGCCCAGCGGACCGATGTCTTTGGCGGTGATGTGCGCCGCAGACCGCAGGCGGCGCAGCATGTCTGCGTAGCCCTCTACCACCAGGGGTTGCATGCCGAGCGACGTGCGTACGGTGTAGAGCGCCTGCATGCGAATCCAGTCGCGCCACATAGCAGGGTCGCCAGCCGACAGGTAGTTAACCCGCCCACCTGTTGCGTGCCACTGCGCTCGCATGTTCTGGTGGATCATCTCGCGCAGCTGGTCGTCTGTGAGCGCCAACAGCTCGAGGTCGGGCAGATCGTTGACCTCATTGGGCCAACTACCTGGCCAACTAAACACCTTGCACTTTGCCATGTCATACCGCCCTTTTGGCCAGCACAAATAGATGCACCCCATGGTCGGGGTGCATCTATTTAAGAACAAATTGTTTTAAGGAGTCAATTAAACTTTTTTCACCTGCAAGGCGTCTAGCTCAACAGGTGTGTCGCGGCCAAACATACTTACTAACACTTTGATTTTGCCTTTTTGGGTATCGATTTCGTTAATTGCGCCATCGAAGCCCTTAAATGGCCCATCAATAATATTTACAACTTCGCCAGGGGCAAAATCAATACGGTGCTTGGGCTCGTCCACGCCCATGCGTTTTTTGATTTTGGTCATTTCTTCGTCGGACACAGGGCTTGGGGTAACGCCGCTACCAACAAAACCTGTCACGCCAGGTGTGTTGCGAATAATATACCAAGCGTCTTCTGTCATTTTCATTTCTACAAGCACGTAGCCTTGGAAAATCTTTTTTTCTACGATCTTGCGTTTGCCATTTTTGATCTCTATTTGCTTTTCTTTTGGCACCATGACATCAAAAATTTTGTCGGCCATGTCAACAGATTCCACGCGCTGGCGGATGCTCTCTGCTACCTTTTCTTCATAGCCGCTGTAGGTGTGGATTGCGTACCACTGCCTGGCTGAGTCGTAACGATGGGTTGTCATTATAAAATTACCTGCTTAAATAGTTGTTCAAATGCATAATCCAGCCCTAAAATAAAGCCAGTCATAGCCAAAGTAAATACGATTACCGCAAGCGTGAAACCCCACGTTGCACGGCGGGTTGGCCAGCGCACTTGGCGCAGCTCTTGCCACGAACCTGTAAAATAGCCACCAATAGCGCGGATCCACTTAGGCGCGCGAACCTCGCGGCTTAGCGTTTCGTTGCCTTTGGCAAGGTCTACCCTTTTGCGTAGCACGCGTTGCACTCGCGACGGCTTCTTGTCTTGTTCGGTCGGTTTTTTAGCCACGTATCACTCCTATACAAAAAACCTACCATTAGTTGGTAGGTGTCTGTTGTCAATAGTATATGATGATTTTACAACCGTCAAGCCAAAGTAGACACCGCTATATTTTTATTGGTACGATGAAAGCATGAGTATTATGATGGGAATATGGCTATCCGGCATTCTGCTAGCCGTTGGAATTTTACTGACATTTACTAGGTTTGAGCGATTAAAAAATATAGCGAGTGAGCTTGCTGCCGGCGTGCTGCTTGCAACGTTGCCGTTTTTGGTGGCGTTTACCCACCAACCCTTGCTCGTTTTTGCCGCCGCAACGCATGTGTGGCTTATTTTGTTGCCAGCACGGCTCATTTTTGGGCGCCTTGAGCCAGAGTTTTTACTTAAAAGTACCTGGCGAAATAGTATTTTAGGCGCACTTATTGCTGCGTTTCTTTGCACGCTGCAAATTGGCCAGCCCGAAGGCTACCGGCCGCTGGTTATTATTACCTGCCTTACCCTTAGTATTGCGCTTGGTGTGTATTTTTTTGGGCAGATCTGGAAGAACACCCGCCGTTACAAAATTACCCCTAGTTCCAAAATGCCCGCATTAAGAGATTTGCCGACGGTCAGTGTATGTATTCCTGCCCGTAACGAAGACCATGCACTGACAGAATGTTTACAAAGCGTTATTGCGTCTGACTATCCTAAACTAGAGGTCATTGTGCTAGACGATTGCTCGCAAGATGCTACATCTGACATAGTCCGCTCGTTTGCGCAAGATGGCGTTCGGTTTATCCAGGGCGACGTACCCGCCACGGGGTGGCTTGGTAAAAACCAAGCACGGCAAACACTAGCCGAGCATGCGACTGGCCAGTATATTATATTTTTAGACGTCGATACCCACATTGGCCCCTACACTGTGTCGCATGTGGTTGAATATGCCATGGCCCAGCGCTTGGCCATGGTAAGCGTTTTGCCGCAAAACCGGCTGACGCCAGGTGTGGCAACAGCGTGTGCGACACTTGATTACTTTTGGCGGCTCGTGCTGCCGATTTCGCCTTCGCAAACTCCGGTTTCGAGCTCGTTTTGGCTAATCTCTGCAGACAAACTGCGAAGTTTGGGCAGTTTCGCCTCAGCAAGCCGCAAGATCATGCCAGAAGAATCGTTTGCGGTCCGCCTGCGTCAAACCAACGCCTATCGCTTTTTGGTGAACGATCCTTCGCTCGCAATTACTACTGCCAAGCGTTGGAGCAGCCAAATAGAGAGCGCAATCCGTTATAACTATCCGCGGGCGCGGCGCCAGCCCTACGTGACATTTGCAATTTGCACTGGGCTTGCCGTACTTGGGGTTGCGCCATTCCTAGGGCTTGCGGCATGCCTTATTCTTGGATTGACCGGACCTGTTATGTGGTTAAGCCTCGCTGCGAGCAGCTTGCTGCTCATAGATTATTTCGTGGTGGTGCGGCGTGTCCGGCCCAAAAGCTGGTTTGTTGACGGTTGGTTTTTGCCACTTGTGTTGTTGCAAGAAATTACTGCCCAAGTATCAAGCATGTTGCAGTACGAATTTGCTGAGGTCACATGGAAAGGCCGGAACGTGTGCTATCCAGTTGTGGCGCCTAAGCCAGATGATCGCCAGCCTTTGCGCCTTTTGTAGCAAATTGCTTTGGCGGTACAGTCACCGTAAACGTAGAGCCATGGTTGAGCCGGCTCCCAAACGTGAGCGACAGGCCGATTTTTTCTGCCAGCTTTTTACATACATATAGCCCAAGTCCAGTGCCGCTCGATTCGCGCGTGCGATAGTCTTCTGACCGGTAAAACTTTTCAAAAATATGCTTTTGGTCGGATTTACTAATGCCGATGCCCGTGTCTTCTACTTCTATAATTAGACCTGCTTTAGTTTGTTTTGCGCGAATGGTTATGCCACCTTCTTTTGTGTATTTAAGGGCATTGGTTACAAGGTTCTGTACGATTTCTTCTATGTACAATTTGCTCGACACAACATGCGGCAGGCGCGAACTTATATCTAGGTCGAGCTTTAGGTTTTTAGCTTGGGCCTGGGCCAAGTTGTTATTATAGATAGCTTGCAGGCTTTTTGTGACATCCACTACCTCTATATTGGCGCCGAGACCCCGCTCAGCCCTCGATAACGCGCTAAGGTCGTTGATGAGCTTAGACAAATACAAAATCTGGTCATGAGCCGCCACAGCCGCCTTTTTAAGCATATCTGGCGAAGCGCCCCTCTCTTGCAGCATCACAATATTAGATAACCCGCCCTCGGCTATAGCGACCGGCGTGCGAAGCTCGTGGCTGACAACAGAGATAAATTCGTCACGTTCTTCTTCTAGCGATTTTTCTTTGGTAATATCGCGCAGAATAAAGATAAACCCGCTTTCTTCGTGGCTGCGGTACGCAGGATGGATTGGCGCAACGTTTATATACAACTTAATGACCTCTCCATCGGCAAAGGTGTACGAAAGGTCTGTGCGGCTGAACACTGCTTTTCGGTTGCGGGCTTCGTCTACCAAACGAACGCGACGACCGGTGCTGTCTACCAACTTTAAAACAACATCGACTGATTTGCCTGTGAGGTTTAAGTTGGTGTCGAGCAGGCTCAGTAGGGTCGAGTTATACACCTTTATACTGCCGAACTCATCGGTTGCCACAACGGCGTCACCCATGCTGTTTACCAACGCGAGAAGGCGCTCACGCTGGTAAGCTTCTTGCTCGCGGGTTTTAGCCAGAGCCACACGTTCGCGGTCGGTTATGCCACGAATCTTGGCTATAGTGAACCCAATCGCCCCAATAATAAGGATACCTTGAATAATTTCTATCTGTTCTTTAACGGACAAATCTTGGTGCAATAAAATGCTTAGCAGTCCGGTAATACACAGCGCGGCAAAGCTTGCGATAAATCCGTGCATTTTAAAGCGCATGTCGGCAGCAATAAGAAGCACAACCCAGACAAACAAAAAGGCACTCAAAAAACCGCTCACAAATAGTACAAATAAGGTGGTAAGCATGTGGAACAGCGCCGTAAATACTACGTCGGCAGCTTTAGTTTGCGGAATCTTGTTCAAATATAAAAACCATAGCGCAGACACTGCCACATAGGTGGCAACGAGCACTAAGAATACTCCGTCGTTTATGTAAAAACGGCTATCAACAAACCCATTGCGGGCGAGTAATCCAAAAGGCACCATAATAAACGGCGTAAAAGCCGCTGCGTTCTTTAATACAAAAAGAAGCGGCGAGTAGTATGCAGTTTTTGCCTTCTGGTGCGCCATGCTAACCACTATTATGGCATACCATAAGCATTAAAGGTATGGGCGTTGGTCTTTTAGCGCACGGCGACGCAGGCGGTAATCTGGCAAGATTTGCTCCACCTGCTGCCAAAAAGCGGCCGAATGGTCCATGTGGCGGGTATGGCAGAGTTCGTGGATTATTACGTAATCTATAAGCTCGAATGGCAATTGCATGAGCCAAATATTAAGGCTAATTGTACCCGAAGTAGAACAACTGCCCCAACGGGTTCCGGCATTACTAAACCGCACAGATTCGAACGCAAACCCATGGGTGTTGGCTAAGTTTGCGAGCTGCCGGCTTAAATACGCCCTGGCTTGTGTGCGCAGGGCCTTTAAGGCGAACTCTTTTATATACGACTGAACCTCGTGGGAATCGTGGGCGGCAAGCGGCGGCACCGAAATTTCTATAAACGTGCCAAGTATGCGCCCGTGCAGGGCCTCGCCTTGCCGAATAACTAGCCGGTGTGACTTACCTATCAGGTCGCCGTGCCGCAAAATAGTTAGTTCGTTTTTAGTCTGCTTAAGCCCGCGGCGGACTTGGTCGCGCGCCTGGTTAATGAGTTGTTTTGCCAAATAGAGTGGCGCACGTTTAGGCATAGATACAACGAGCGCGCCCTGATGGTTAATTTTGAGCCGCAAGCTTTGCGCCAGCGCCGAGCGTTTTATGGTAATGGTGCCAAATTCGCTGTCGTTAATGGTTTGGGCCATATTTTATGAGATTACAACACTCCGCCGTGGCGGCGCAGCTACTGGCCGCTCTGGCACAGGGCGTTCTTGGCTACGGTTTGGTGTATTGGTCGGGCGCTGCTGGGACTTTTGCTGGTGGGCGTTTTGCACAGCCTCTACATGGGGCGACGTAAGCTTGCGTAACACCATCTTTGCCTGCGTGCTAAAGGCATGCTTGCCGCTAATTACCATGTGACGTTCCCGCACGGGCTGGACAAACCGCTTAGCCTGCTCAATCCACTGCGCATCTGTTAGGTTTGGGGACTGCACATCTGCGCCCTTGGGGCTACGTTGCAAAGCGCGTTTTCGGCATGTTGCGTCGTCTGTCTGCACCCAAATTAAAAATGTATCGTAGCCGTGCGCGGTGGCAAGCTTGTGGAGTTTTTGCCGTTCGGCCAGCGTGTTACCGCCGCCGTCTATAATAAAGCTACGTTTGGTCTTAACTAGTTCTGACATTTGGTAATCTGCCAGGCGGCTGATGATTTCTGATTCGCTACTGTTAAATTGCGGTTTTGTAAAAAGTTCGTAACGGATGCGGTCGTGGCTAACGAGCGGCGCCCCGAACATGTCAGAAAATTGCCCCGCAAAAAAACTTTTGCCCGACCCTGGCAGGCCAGAAAGAATTATTATAAGCGGTTTAGCGAGTGACAGTGTTTTCATTACCCTACCAGTTCAGCCATTGGACGGCTTGCAAAATGTGTGTGAACCTATTGTAGCACGTCCTTTACCATTTGCGCACAGGTTCGGCCCCAAGTCCGAAAGACAAGAGGCTCAAGGGGCCGAACCATAGGTCAACGCAGCCAGAACGCCACTACCACAAACGCTACCGACACAATAAGGGCCGGCACAATGATCCTGTGCATTGTCTTGTAACGCTCAATGGGCTGGATCATGCGGTCGGCGCGCATCAGATCCAACGCGAACATGTCGAAATCTGACTCAATGACGGAGGCCCAATCCGCTGCTTTATGGAAGCTCTTGCCTGCTCCCTTAAAAGGCGGCGCATAGGTTATGAGCGACAGGCCAATACTCAGCCCAGTCATACCCACGCCAATTTTGGCCACCGTTGCCGAAGCCAAGTTGGCGCTCACTAGCAGGCCGTACGCAGCAAGGGTTGCGACTGCAACCGTAATGAACACCACGGTGCGCTGGGTCAGATCCCGCAAGCTGCCTGCGCGGTATTCGAATTCACCTTTGGCGTACTTGAGTGCGATTTCCTTGTTGGGGTGTTTGTTCCAGCGGCGCTTGTACTTTTTACGTTGGGTAGGCCACCATTCTTCTAGGGGTTTTGAGGGCTGTGGCTTAAAGAACCTTACAACGGCTTCCTGCCACTTCTTGCGCTTCTCCTTGAAGGACTCCTGTGGTTTTTGGGGCTTTGGCTTAAAAAAACGAGCAATAGCTCGCAACATAGCTGCTCCGTCTGTCGTTGCCTGCACATTATTATAAACTAAATTGAGTATCACCAGGCCACAAAGTGTATACTGTAAAGCGCCAACGACAGCACGGTAAGGAGACGCATGGCTCTGCCCGAATGGTGTAACAAGGAATACCTACAGCGATTCGTAGGCGGCTTCTTGTGGGTGATCAACCAAACCGACAACTACACGTACTGCGGAGAAATCGCCGGTCTGGACATACGCGACGGCCACCTAGAGGTAACTCCTACATGGTGGGCAGTGGGTGTAGACGGCCATAACCGCCGGTCAATGAGGCACAACGGGGGCTGGGTGCGCTCAGCCTTTAAAGAACATACGGTTGCCCTGTACGCACCTGCAAACCCCGACAAACCCAATGACTACGACATGCCTTTGTATGTCGCAATGCCAGGTATCACCGACGGCAGGCTCATTCTGGATGGCGGCAAAATCCAAGACGAAATGCTCGCCTTCTACCCGCCAGGTAAGTCGCTGATGCAAGAAAACCAAGTGCGGCCTGCCAACCCGGCAAATCCGGTAGATGAAAGCCGAAAACCACTTGGCGACAGGGTTGTGGTTGAGATGTACCAAGTTGACCCAGATGGCAAACAGCGTCTGATGCACAGGATCGAGCCGCCCTCAGATGCGGATAACGACGCTCCGTAACTAGCAGCTGGCCGTGAATTTGGCGATAGCAGATGAGAGCATACTAAGGACGCAAGACCCCAATGTGTGCCTCATCTGCTACTCAGCAAAAAATAATTTGTAAAAAATCTTACATATCATCAATACTTAACAAACATTTTATACGCTAAATAAGGCGCAGGAGCGCCAAAAAGTCTACGCCCAGGGAGAATCATGCCCGCTCGCGATATCAGCCAGCTGCCAAGAGACGCTGGCGACTTCACCAGCGAAGGCCTCACCCGAGCACTGCAAGTGTCGCTCCGGAAGCGGCAATTGCTGAAGGCCGGGTTGGCTGAGCAGCCACGTGAAGTCATTCAGCATGTCCTGAGCCTCACGCCGGCCCAGACCGACCAGCTCAGCAAGCTGTCTGAAGAAGAAGTGAAGGAGCTGGCCGCTCCCGTGCTGGAAGCGCTGGAGAGGTCCGACGCCTCACGGTTCAAGGTGAAGCTGGTGCCGCTCCCTGCTGCGACCGAAGCACGCACCCAGCAGCAGGGCGGACAGCAGCCACCACAGCCACCTCAGCCGCCCAGGCGTAGGTGCCGGGTGAAGATCGAGGTAGAGATCGAGGCGTAACCCCGTGCCACCCGCAGGCAGCAATGCTCTGCGGGTGGCATCCCTTTAAACGTACTATCTGGCCGTGTTTTTTTTGTGTACGTAAAAAGAGATCCAGATAGTCCAGAGCTGTAGCATAAGCCAAGACCCTGCCTCGAAGGCAAAGATTAAATGGCTTTCTTTGGGAGATAGCAAAAACAACATTGTCAAAGCAAAGCTAAGCAATATTGCCGCATATGTTACTGTTTGCACCTGCCTGTCTTGGGATTTTTTTGCAAGCACAAACATACCCACTAAAAATAACAAACCACTCGATAATGCCACACTAACGTGCGCAACCACGCTTGCAGTGTCGTCGGGATTGTACGGCAGCAGGCCAGTAGCCGCAAATAAGGTAAGCGAGACTGCAAAAATTTTAAGCGGCACAGTAAAATACTTCGCCAAATGGTGTTTTGTGAAGATCCAAAAGCAGATAGCCGCCAATGTGTAACACGCACTAAATGCCCAACGTGTTTCAGGCAGTGTTGCAAAAAAACTAATCGGATATTTCCAACCAAAATAAAGCGGCATCTGTAAATAATAAATGAGTAACGCCGACCACTCCACAGCCACAGTCGCAAGGCCTGCATACTTTGCAAAAGATTCAACATTGCGGTTCACCCTACAAGCATAACAGACATACTAATTGAAATACCCGAAGGCTGCAGGGAGCCTTCGGGTATAGGGTGCCGAGTAGCTTACTCGGCGTCGGGTCCACAGACCAGCTGGAACTCGACCGTGCAGTGCGCGGTGAATGTAGCGCGTAGCGTTGACAGCTCGTGCACTGTGCCGACGGGCACAGAGTTCGCGGGCTGCCACTTGCCGTCTGCATTCAAGCTGATCTCGACTGACTCGCCAGGCTTGTGCGTCCTGACGCGCACCATGTCGGTCAGGTACACCCACTGATCGTCGAGGCGACGGGTAGCAACCGGCCCCCACCTCACTGGCTGAACCGGCGGCTCGTAGGTGCCGCGTTGCACACGGAGCGTTCCGGCCACGATATCCATCCGCAGGTCTGGCGCGATCTTGACCCACTGGTCCGTGACGGCCACCGTGTACGTGGCCCCGCGGGGGTTAGTGACCCGTATGTCCCGGCGGGAGATCCCGTTTTCGCCGCGATGCGGGATCACTTCTAGCTCGTAGCCACGGAGGGTGTGCCTGCCGCGGCAAGGCAGAAGTGCTATCTCGCCCCAATGAGGCTCCACCAACAAGACCGGCTGCCGCCCTGTCTTTTGGCGTACGGCAACCATGCTGCCGCTCACCTCGCGCTCCCAGAACCGTACTTCCAGATCGGCTCCGGGCACAGCGGACACCCATTCGCCCTGCGTGTCGCCAATGAAAACTGGCGTCGCCCAGGCTGTGCCTGCGGATTCGTCGGCGTTGAGTGCAGTGGCACAGCGCACCAGAATGCCATGCGGATACCTCACCAAAACCTGCACATCAGGCGCAACGTCCACCCAGTGTTCGGCAGAGGCGTTGGGCCCGCGGTCACCCTTTGACCATGACTGAAAGGCGCGGCTCTTGGTGTAAAACGGCGCGTGCGTTGGGGCTGACCACGCAGCCTCTGGTTGTATTACAAGCTCCGACCGGAACCTGCGGCGGACCTCGACCCTACAGGTACCCGTTGCACTGTTTACTGGCTCTGGCACACGGATCTGTACCAGATGCGAAACCGTCCGCCACAGTGGACCCGGCACAAATTCGCGCGGCGTCGTCCAACAGTTGGGGCAGTCATTAGCCTCGTGGGACATCCCAGGAAGGGAATTGCACGAAAGAGGCAAGCGCACCTGCACCACGTTGGCGGCAACACGAATCTGCGCACCGGCAGCCTCAAAGCCGTCCAAACCCCGCCATTCTGCCCGCGCCATAAACGCAAAAGGCACCAGCCAAGGCGTGTCCGGACGCAGGCCTTGCAGAGCCCCGATCAGGCAATCCACCTGACGAGGATCGCCTGCAAGAGCCTTCAGGTTGGCCAAATCAAAACCCTCTTTGGCCAGCCTCGACCGCAAGAAGTCAATGCCCTTGTGGCTTTCGTCTGAGCAAGCTACGCCCATTGTTTTTAGTCCCCTCAATAACGGTTAAGATGGACAGCAACTTGAATAATTATCAACTAAAAATGCCTGTAGGTCAATCTTGGCCGCACTGGGGTTATCTCAAATGCCAGAGTAGTGGCTAGTAAAGTAACCAATAGACGCAAACGTTGCAATCACTATCCCAATGTAGTGCTTAAAAAACCACCTTGGTGTCGCGCCAACGATACCAAGGTGGATGTGCTTTACCTAGCCGGCGGCTACCAGCCGGTTATGCGCCTTGCAGCCAGGTGGCGGGTCTTCGTTCCCCGCGTAAGCGTCGAGCGGCCAGTGGGTGGCGTTGTAAGGAATCCCCAACCTATCCATGGCCTCCACTGCCGCCGTGGTGATCCCGGCCTGCGGTGCAGCAAGACGCTCCTCTGGCGTCAGTTCGCAGCGCTCCAACACCGTAGGCGGAATGCAGCTTAGCGCGCTCAACCGCACGCAGAACTGTTCGTAGAACTTGCGCTCTCGTGGGTTGGCAGCCAGCTCGTTCCAACCGGCATCGGCAATGGGCGACGGCGAGAAGAACAGGTCTGCACCAGACGTCAGCATACGGGCACGCATGAACGCAATGCCCGCATCGAGCGCAAAAGACGCCATTTTATCTGACGACACTGCGAACTCCTGCGCAAGCCCACTCACGCGGTCGCGCCCGGCCAGGTTGCGCAACAGCCTCTTCAGATCAGAGGGTTGCATAACCGCGTGGTCGAGGCAGTACGTGATGTTCAAAAAGGTCAATGTAACCCCTTTGCTATTGCTGCGCTCACATGCGCAGACTGTTTTATTCTTAACTAATTACATTAACTATTTATAAAGTGACTACGATTTGTTTTTAGATGACAAAACCTCCGAACAAGCAGAGGTTCTGTCGTTCGGAGGCTACTATGACGTCGACGTTTCAGCCTGTAACAAAACGCTAGGTTAGCCGGATTTCTTTGCCCTTGTCGAAAAATACAACACCTCCCTCTTCTTCAAGCATGACTGCATACACTGGCATGCCGCCCTCTGCCAGGCAATCCCGAATCAACGTACTGTTTGTAACAACGACGAGCGGATGTGCGGGAAACGCACCGAACAATGAACTAAACCTATCTTGGTACGCGTGCGCCTGCGTGTCTTCATCGGCCAAGTACATGACAACCATGGGCGGCCGGAAGTCGGGCAAGAGACGCAACAGATACTGGCTAGTTTGCGCTCGCTTCCCGATCACCATGAAAATGGTTGCACCAACGCACGTGTCATCGTCTATCGCAATGGGCAGCAGGCATGGATTGCCGTTGTCGTACGATCCAAGCACAAGCGTGGTAATTGTGGTCATACTGGCACATCCTAATCTGTCGACAGATTATAAATATACTATGAGTTCCCAGAATTAAAAAGGACGCCCGGGGCCGCGAAGACCCCGGGCATAATGCGCCAATATCACTCGCTGCGGCCGTAAAACCGCCGGCAAGTCAGCCGCAGCTAAAGGATCCTCATGCCAACGATCTGCGTAGCTGAGTACCGCAAATTCAGCAGTGCCTTGTTACGGGCCAGGGACTCGTGAAGCCCTACGCCAACCGGAAGCGGCGTGCTGGGCTCCAACACCCGCTGCAAGATGGTCTCCACAAACTGACGTCGCGGGTTGTCGGGTATTAGCGTGGTGTCTTGCAGATTGCCGCAGCTGTCGTACGAGCACAGCACACCTGCTGGACTTTGCCGCGAACCGCCGCCTTCAAACGCCGGTTCAAGGTCGAGCTCGGCTGACGCACCATTTACGAAGTTGAGCCTGATCCTGCGTGTCCGCGGCGGATTGTGGTGCACAGCCAGGGCACCGTTGCGGCCTATCGTGAACGAACCCAACCCTTGCGCAATGGTGTACATGACCCCATTTGCCATGGCCTGCACGTAGATTGCGTCGTCGTTTTTGCGGCCATCTAGGTGCTGGTAGTAGTTGTTCACCTGGCAATCCGCCACGTCGAGCACCCGTCCGGCAAACCGGCACGCTGCGCCAAACAAATGCGGAAACTCAATCGCAAAAATCTTGAGCCCGCCATGGTCATTCACCACGCCTCGCATCTTAGACGACCACAGGTTCACCTCGGCCACTGGCTGCACTGCGGCAAGTCGCAGCAACTGGTCCACACTATTCATAATGTGGAACGGTTCGTTCACAATAGTGCGGCGCTGCAACTGATAGCTTTCGGATTCATACCACAAAAGGTCACGAATCGAGACCCCAAGTGGCTTTTCTAGCACAAACAGTGTAGGCAATTGCTGGAGCTTATGGAGCAGCTCTTGCAGGGCCGGCACGTGCTGGTCAGATGAGACAGCAACAATCACAACATCGAACCACTCTCTTACCGGAAGCTTTGTCACAAATCGCACGCGGCCTTGCTGCACCCCCCTTACCAAAGTGGTCAGTTGCGGCCGTGGTTCCATCGGCCGGCGGTCATAAAAGGTTATGCGGACTTCTGCAGGAAGTGATTCGTCGAGAAGTGTCGTGCCGAACACATGCTGGCTGGCGTGGGCACCGACAATCAAGACATTCACCTGGGTTTTAGCCACGTAACAAGTATACCAGGACAAAGCTTACAATAATTACGCTCTTTGCGACCATGGTTCGTAGGCAAAATGGTACACTAAAAACAGTCTTGTGACCAAATAAAAACGAGTGCAAAAAAGGAGGGGTAGTATGGCCCAAAAAGAAGTGGGCGGATTGTTCCGTATTGCGATTGCGCAGCTCCCAATCAGCGGCGATGTAAAGGCAAACAGTGCTAAAGTAAAACAGGCAATGCATGACGCGGCCGAGAGTGGCGCCCGACTAATCCAGTTCCCAGAGGGCATGTTAACCGGGTACGCCAAACACCCAATTATGGACTGGTCAGAGGTAGATTGGCCGCTTGTCGGCAAAGAGCTCAAAAGCATCATGGTACTCGCGGGTAAGTTAAATCTGTGGGTAGTGCTGGGTTCGGCGCATAAGCTCACGCCACCGCATTGGCCGCACAATAGCCTCTACGTTATTTCAGACGAAGGCAAGTTAGTGAACCGCTACGATAAGCGGATTGTCTCGCATACTGAAGTGACTAAGTTCTATGCTGCTGGAGCAGAACCGGTCATCTTTGACGTTGACGGCTACCGTTTTGGTTGTACTTTGTGTATTGAAGTGCATTTCCCTGAGTTATTTGCAGAATATAATCAGCTTGGGGTAGATTGCGTTCTCTTTTCTGCTTTTGCAGACAGTAAGATATTCTATACCGAGGCGCAGGCCCATGCCGCTATGCAGTGCTGCTGGGTAAGTTTGTCTATTCCAAGTGATACGTCAGGAAAGCTGCAATCTGGTCTCATCGGGCCGGACGGCGAAGCGGTGAATACGATTGATAAGAAAGAAGGTATCGTTTTTGCCGAGCTTGATCGTGATGCGCCACAGTTCGACACCCCCCTAAACAAAGCTAAGCCATGGCGCGCCAGTGTAGCCAGGGATCCAAGCTACAATACAAGAGCGTTGAATGATCCGAGAAGCGTAGATAGAACGAATATATAAAAGCCCAACAAATGACCAGGCCCCGCTATCTTTGCGGGGCCTTTCCAGTACACACACGTACTGGGGAGTCAGATTGTCGACAAAGGCGGACAGCAGTTGATGCACTCGCCGGCAGCGCGGAGCCTCGCGTAGCAGCCTTGGTTCTGGCAGTGCCAGACGTAGGGTTGCAGGTAGGCCTCGGGCACGCAGCACGCGTAGGAACATGGCCCGGAATCAATGAAGTAACCGGGGCAGTTCTCTACATAGCCATTAGGCACGAAGCCTTGGGCATCAGGCTGAATGATCGCCGAAGTCGTCACTAGAGGGTTTCACCTCCCTTCGATGACAGATAGCAATCTAACGAGTGCATTTATATCATAAATATATTATAATTACAATACCCACCTCAACATTCTAAAGAGCTAAGAATATTATTGCCAAGCCACGAACTCTTTAATGTATCCGCCTACAATAACGCCCACCACCAAACAAAACAGTACTTTAGCAAAAAATCTACCCACCATAAGTATCGAAAAGCCAGCTGCCCAGCGGTGAAGTCGGTCAGCCTGGTAAGCAAGCTCACGGTGGGCGTCGTGATACTTGTGCTTAGTAATTTGGGGAATTAGTTCACCCAGGCACGACTGCGCAGCCTTAAGCATTGCCTGCACTTCAGCAGTAGACAGTAGCGCCTTGGCCTCGTGTATGACATACAAGCGGCCGTTGTGTATTTCGTAATCAAAACTGTAACCTTGGTTGCGGAGTACAAGCATAACATCTGGGGTTACTATGGTGAGCGCACTTAGGTAGTCGCGGTCGGCCGTGTATACATCGAAATATTTATAAAAATCACCTTCTAGGTCATTAATTTTATTCTTTTTATGTACAAGCTTGGTGAGTGACCAAAGATCTGTTGTTTTACGCCTAAAACGGTTCTGCGACCGTCCATCAATAAAAATATGCGGTGTCGGCACGCCTAAGTCTACCGCGATAACCAGATAGCGCAGCATGTAATTGCTTTTATCGTAGTTGCTTATAATATTGCGTGTGACTTCTATTTGCGTGAGGTATGCGGAGTGCATACTACTAAGCGGTATCTCATATATAGCAGAGATGGCAACCGACCGTGCGCCAGTTTCTAAAATTGGCCCCGCAAGCGGAACACCAGCAGGACGCGAGCTGTTCTTGTAAGTAGCTTTAATATACGCCCACGTGTGCTTGCGGGCATACCAGGTATATAGCCAGTACTCAGCAACAACGCAAAGGTACACAAGCAACGCCCAGTTAAGCGCTACACTCGCTTCCTTGTTGTTTACATCAGGGACAAGCATGTAGCCAAACCAGCACAAACAGCCAAAAACTATAAGCTGGCCAGTTAGGCGTACGATGGAATGTAGTTTTTGTGTATATTTCACTGCAAAATTATACCCTACAGCCTCTTGTGTTTAGCTGGCCAAAAGCTAATAAGCCCCGAAAGCTGGTTGGTTTACAACTGCAACCTCAAAAGTCCCGCGCATTTCATACTGTGTACCCTTTCCGATAAAGCAGGAGTCGCCCTTGTACAGTGTATACGTTTGGCTGTCGAATGTTAGTTTTAGCTCGCCGTCGAGCACAAAGTAGATACGGTCATAAGGCGTAATTTCTTTTTCGTGATACTCAGAGGCGTTGGTGACGGCAAAAGAAGCGGCCGGGCTTATTTCTTTAGTAATAAGGTTACTGACCGTCTTATTGGATGCGATCTGGCGAACTATGGCTTCAGATTTGCGGACTATTTTATGCATTGTTTAGTCCTCCTGCTGGTCGCTGGGGGTATAAAAAGTTCTCATATTTTTTACCGCCCCTTTCTGCAGGCGCATTACCTCCTGATAATATTCCTTTGCTGGGCTGGAATTAATTAGTTCGTCATGAGCCCCAAGCCATGCAGACGCCTGTGTAAAATCTGCAAAACTTCTTTCGAGCGCTATTTTTACGCGCGGCATCTGAGCATCTACTTCGGCTGCATCTGTAGGCAAAAGGCTTTGTAAATATAGGTTAGAAAGCGCGCTGTAAAACATGGTCGTTATATACGCGTTTGTTGCGGCTTGCGCTGCGTCAGACTCGTCACCCAGCGCACCTTGCGTAGGTGAATCATGACTAAATTGCCCTAAAAGTTGATACGGGATGTCGGTCTGGCGCTGCATAATCAAACTCCTTGTTGACTTTAACTATAAAACTTTAGGCTGTAATGTCTATAAAAATCTCGAACGCTAGCCTGGCTTTATTACCCAAGGGTATCATTAAGCCATTTGCGTACGCCTGGCGTAGTCCTAGCCACAGGCACAGCGGCCAAAACATACTCATTGTAACTGTGGAGTTTTGTAACTACGGCGTTGATGGCATCAAATTTTTCTTCTAGGCTCTCCATCATTAATAAAACTTCATCATCGTGGTTAATCTTTTTATCCCACCAATACGAGGAACTAACACCAAAGCGCCGCACGCACGCCACAAGCTTTGCTTCTAATAACGCCGTGCCAATAGTCTTTGCTTCGTTATCATTTGCACATGTAAGGTAAAGAATTATCATGGGCTTATCATAACAAAGATTGTGTCGCTCTACTCAAGCAAGCTTCGGCTTTTCTTACCGGTCTTCATTGTTGTTGCCCACGAGCACGGTGAGTATACTTAAGGTAAACAAGATAGGAAAAGTAGAATATGTACATAGAGATCAACTGGCTAGCAGTAGTAATCGCAACTTTTGTAGGCACTGCAATCGCTGGAATATGGTACCAAGAGCCAATTTTCGGCAAATCGTGGCGAAAATCTACCGGCGTAACGCCAAAACAATCAAAACAAGCTGGCAATACGCCAATGGTTGTTTTAGTGCTTGCAAACTTCGTGACAGCCATTGCTTTAGCGGGCTTACTTTACGTAAGTGCGAATTTCTTTAAGGATTATTCTGTTGGTTTTGCCTTGCTAAACGGAGCCGTTGCATGCCTGGCGTTATCGGCAACAACACTCGTCGTGCATAATGGTTTCGAGCTAAAGCCTAAAAAGTTAACACTAATTAACGTTTCTTACCAATTTGCGATCTTTTTGTGCATGGCACTCGTGATTAGTTTGTTTGGTGTTTAACATCGCAGCCCATGGCAAAGTTTAACTATTTAATTTCGGGACTTCCCGGTACGGGTAAGACTAGCGTCTGCAAAGAACTTCAGCAAAGAGGCGTACACGCAATCGATGCAGATAAAACCTTTGGACTCCAAACAAAAGATGGCTGGATCTGGCAGGGCGAAAAACTAAATGCTGTGCTTAACAGCCCTACTCCCGACACACTTTTTATATGCGGCAGCGCCAGCAATCGCGACCAATTTATACAGCGGTTTGCTAAAATATTTATCTTGCACGTCAGCACCGACACATTACGCCACAGGCTTACCACCAGAACAAATAACAACTTTGGTAAAAACCCCGCAGTGCTAGCACGACAGCTAGAACTCAACAAAGGTGTTGAAGAATATTCAATTAAGCGCGGAAGACTAATAATAGATGCAGACCAGCCCATTGGGGCGGTGGTAGATGAGATTTTGGCGAGTATTGCATAAACCGTTTAACTCATAATTTGCATACTAGGGCCATAAACTACTAAGGTGATATATCTGGCAAATAAACGCCACATTAAACATCGAGAAAGTTGAAGGGCGACCCGGAGGCCGCCCGTCACTCAGAAATCCAGCGGAATGAAGTGCCGCTGATCGGGTTCGGTATCGAGCCCCCACGCTGAACTACCCGTGCTTCGCTCCCACACCGTTTGATAGGGGAGTTCAAGCACATGCTGCTGTCGGTCTCTAAGGCGAATATTCTCGCGGCCAACCGTATCAAGCCGCAATAGGCAGTCAAGCGAGAGACTGCCTGGGAGGATGTGCCACACCCGCTCCTCGCCGTCGACGCAGGACATGCCATCCCAGGGCGTGTGTTCGTTCGGGAATAGCGCTCCAACCTTGTAGCCGAAGTTGTATTCCTCAAGCCGCACTACCTTCGAGCCTTTCGACACGATCTGGGCAGCCTCGGCCATGAGCGCGTATTGCAGCGACCTTTTACGAGGCGCTTGCTGTTCTGCGCCTCGCACCCACAGGAGCCCAACAGGAGTGTTAAGCCTGAAACAGGTTGTGCCGTCGGGCAGCTGATACTCACTCGCCCAGCACAGGAACTGCCGCACACCGTCTACAGTATCAAGAAGGTACCCCTTCGAGACACTCATGCGCGCTTGCAGGCTGGCGGTAAACTCGATGTAGCCCTCTGGTTTGCCTTGCTGGAAGTCCGCTCCACGCATGCACTCCAGCCACCGAGACTCACCGAACCATATGTTCGTAGAGACATGTGAGCTGAGCCCAAAAGGCACAGAGTAGCCAGAGAAAAGCGGCTGAGCATCGAATGCTTCGAGTGCGCCAGGAGTCTTGCGTGAATCACGCGTCCAGGGCCCTTTGCAGCCGAACTTTTCGCCTGCACGGTACAGCACATCGGCAACCTCAAGCCACATGGCACAGGTGACGAACTGGCCGGGCATCACAACCTTCATGGTTATTCCCTTCAGTAGAGTGACTTATTATATTTTACACTGGCCATGCGAACGCGACTTACCTCGCGCCGAAATTGCCAACCCTAAATCCCGATCGTATAGGTATTGGAGATCTGACTAAATAACTTCTGTACACCAGAATGGTTCAGCGTAATCCCCAGGAGTAGAACCGAGGTCCTTTACAGTATGTGCATACCTTGACACAATTCAAGGTATGGAAAATGCACAATGCTATTTGGTTGGAGGCGCCCCACGCACAGGCAAGACCACCTTGGCCGAAAGAATAGCGACCAAGCATGGCGTAAAGTCATTATCGACCGACTCTATTTCGGTAATAATGACAAAACTAGTACGTCGTAAAGACTACCCTAACCTTTTTTATAAACAAGGGCTCACGGTAGAGGAATTCTACAAAAAATACGATACTCCCGCCAAAGAAGTGGCAGCAGGCGTGAAAGCAGGATATGATACCGAAGTAGCGACCACAGCAATTATCGAACATACCCTCCCCGCATGGAAAGTTATTGTTGTTGAAGGCGCTTTTATAACACCCGGTTTTGTAAGGCGATTCCAAGAAAAATATCCAAAACTAACTATTCACCCAACCTTCTTATTCGACGACAATAAAGGGCGGATAAAAGAGCTAATTTACGCCAAGGGGCTATGGGGCCATAATGCCAAGCCATATCCAGACGCCATAAAGCTCAAAGAAATAGAGTATGTCGTAGCATACAATGAATGGTTCCTTAATGAAATCGAGCGGTATGGATTTGATATAACGAAAGTTAGATAATCATGTTTGGCTGAGCACATTCTACATTCCCGAGCAAGTCACTATAACTTTACTGCCTTATACTTGTCTGTTTGCAGTAAGTGCTCGATGTTCATCTTGATATCTGCGCAGTCTTCCTCTGTTAATGGCACAAAACTGTCGTAGTAGCCCGAATCACGTGGCGGAAATACGAGCGCTTCGGGGAACGCCTGAAAGCGCGGATCGTTTTGCGGGTGTCGCTCGTGTGACGTACGAATGTATAAATGAATATGAAGATGTAAGGGTGTCGGGTTTTGAGGCAAATAGGCCCAGTTCCCATTATCTTGATAATTAATGCGTATTACATTTATACCTTTTTGGCGCAGAACCGTCGTTGCAGCTTCGCCCACAATCATTGTGAGATGCATAAGGCTGGCGGCTTCTTCTAGCGGCATCTCATAGCGATTAGCATAATCACCTTTTGGTGACACTTTAATATGGCCGCCGTTTTCTCGTGAGTGGTGCGGTTTGTCGTGCGTGATTACTGTAAATTTTTCGGTTTCTAGAATAAGGGGCATGGCAATTCGCTCTCGTCTTTAGCTTTATTTGTTCTGATAGATGCAGGTTGCTGCCAAGTCTATTGCTTGTCCACCAACTTAAAGATGCTGGTATTATAGCAAATTCAGACGCAGTCCGGCCCTAGAAGCAGCAATGTCGTTCTTCAGCCTTGCAAGAATAGTAATATTCCGTCATAAATGAGCTTATCGGAGTACACATACCCCGATAAGCTCAAGAAGGCCATTTGCTACGCGTGTCAGCAGGATAAGCGCCCGAGGAGGCGACGATGGATTTCAACCAGTTCCGTTTGGAACAACGAGCTACGCTTGTGGCACAGTATGACATGAAAAGAACAGTCTACCGCAATGAAATCGAGGACTGGATCGCTCGCTACCCGCAGCTCGAGGCAGCCCTGCGACAGAGGTACGAGGAGTATTCCCTGTCGCTCGATAAAGAAATTGCTCACTTCGATAGTGGGCAATACCAGGTTGACTTTGACACCTCCATTGAAACGGCCAAGCGTAAATACTGGGAGTTGCTGACACTGCTTAATACCGCCGATCCCGCACTGCCAATCGTCGAGATGCACGACGAGTACTGTGCAGCAATGGATCAGGCGGCTATGGAAGCCAGGTCGCAGGTTCGCAAACTTGATGAACTCGCCGAGCAGACCAGGGTGGCGATGACCGATGTCGTCATCGACCATCATCTTGCCAGGCGCGAAGCTCAGGGCGGCCAGGAGGGCGTCAAACCCGAGTAGTATCCACTAGAGCCTTCTTGAACAAAATTACCCCGCTCACGCGCAGCATGAAGGCTCCGCGTGAGCGGGGTTCTTCATTGAGGCACAAACTAAAATTCAAACCTTCAATAATTATCCCACTAAGCCAGGCAAGATAGATAAATATAGAATTGGATTCAACTTTGGGCTTTTGGACGAGCCCTTGTTAAAATCATTGCCATGAAGCATTATGACTACATTTTATTGGACTGGGACGGTAATATTGCGCATACCTTAAATCTTTGGCCAGACGCGCTTGATGAAGTCATGAAAAAGCGCGGCTACCACCTAACTCGCGAGCAATTAATCGACTCCACATGGGGCTTTGTGGCGTATGTGACACAAAACACTGATATTTCAATCGAAGAAGCAACTAAGGCTATGGGTGAAGCTGGTGAGATTGTGGTTAGCCGCTCCTCTAATGTAGAGCTATTCCCAGACGCACCAGAGGTACTCAAAGAATTAAAAGACAGCGGCAAACATTTAGCACTCATAACTACTTCTGAGCGCCGCATGATTATGCCAGCTTTGGAAAAGTATAAAATTGCAGACTTGTTCGAGACAATCGTTACCGACGACGATGTAGAAAAATCAGAGCGAAAGCCACACCCAAAACCACTACTAATGGCGCTTGAACGCATGGGCGGTACCCCAGATAAGGCAATAATGGTTGGCGACCGTGATAAAGATATTTTGGGCGGCCATAATGCCGGCATTGATAGTGTGTTGTTTTATTCGGTAGAGCACCAGCGACATTACAAGATTGAGCGTTTCTTGGAACATAAACCTACTTATATTATTAGTGAGTTCCGGGAGCTCATTAAGGTGGTAAACAGCACTCATGCCCCAGTAGAGGCTAGATAGATATGGTCACCGTTAATAATATAAAAATCGAAAACCTCACTGCAATTTACCACATGGCACTCGGTTTGGAGCGCTGGTTCCCCAACAATAACAGTGCTTTTGCCTATGGCACGCGCCTATGCGAAGAAACCGGCGAGCTTGTCGAAGCGCTTTTGAATATTGCCGATGAAAAGATGGATACAGGGGCACGACAACACCTTATCAAAGAGATAGAAGACGTCTTGCAGATTATCACCGGGATACTGGGCATTTATGCCTTAAACGATCGTTTTCCTAAAAATCTTGCCTATTTTATGACCAAAAAAACTCCGTATAGACCTACAAAAGACGACATTATAGCAATACCCGTGTGCGCTGGCCAATTTGCAGACGCAATTAATCATATGGAAAATCAAGGTGTAAAAAATCAAAAGCACGGTGACAAGCCCAAAGCAAGACTGCTTGAAAAGGCAAATGGCCTTGTTAGTCAGATTACTTTATTTTTGCAATACTACGAACTTTTGGATGATTTTGAGAGGCAAATTGAGAAGGACTATCTTTTGCTTGCTAAAAAGGGACTTATCGAGTGAAACGCATAGTGGCCGGAGAGCGCTCTACGCTCTAGCAGTTCCAGTCCGTAGTCCAAACTTTGAATGATAAGGAATTTGAGAATATTAGCGTAACGGAAATCAGGGCTCTGCTGGAATCTAAACTATGAATTCTGGCGCTTCAAATATTCCTCGATTAGCTTCACGTCGTCGATATCTTTTTGCCGCACGTCATCATCTTGTAGCCAGCTTTTCTTAACCCTATACAAAAAGTCCAATGAGATATATCGTACGCCACCAATAACGGTGGTTTCTGGCAGAAAATCCTGCAAAGAGTATTCTTTGTCCAGCACACCCCAACTAGTGCAAATTTCGAAAGTATCGTCTAGAAGAACAGGATGGCCATAATTCTGGTCAGGTGTAAATCGATCATTTTTACTAAGGCGCTCATAATCTGCTTGGCCTACTACTACGTCTACATCGCCACTTTTGCGTATGCCCAAGGCATTCAGGATACCCGAACTTATAATGACAGAATTCTCGGCCGTCAGGCCAAGTCTTGCTAGTTGAGCCTGGAGATTAAAATTTGAATCAGTCATCATTTCAGTATAAAGGATTCTTTTCACATTATGAATCAAGCCTTTTCTATCAATAAGTGAAGAGGGACAAGACTCGAATTTTTTCGTAGCAAAAAGATTTGCAGTTCAATCTGTAGATATTCAATAATTTCATGGCAGGGAGTACGGGTCGCGTTGGGAACCCCTTGTTGGCGGATTTCACCACCATAGGCCAGAAACTAGAAAAGCTTGGTTTTACCTACAGCAGGGGCAAGGTGACTATCATTGAGATGGATGAAGGATAATGGATTTACCGCTTGCCATCCCACTCCGCCAAGAATTCTTTCAGGAACTCTTCCATCATCTTATGGCGATACCGCGCCAGTTCCTTGCCACTTTTAGTAAACATCCGGTCTTTCAGCAAAAGCAGCTTTTCATAGAAGTGATTAATAGTTGGGCCGTTGTTGTTTTTGTAAGCCTCGAACGAATCATGTTGGACGGCAGTGATGTTCGGATCATGCATCGGGCGTCCTTTAGAGCCACCATAGGCAAAAGCGCGACCAATACCGATCGCGCCAATTGCATCAAGCTTATCAGCGTCATGTACAATTTGACCTTCGATGGTTTTAAGTTTTGTCCCTACATTCGCTCCCTTGAAAGACACATTGCGGATGATGTCTTCGATATGCTCAATCACGGCATCGTCTACGTTAAGGCCTTTGAGCCATTCGTGTGCAGCCCGCGGGCCAGCCTCCTCATCACCATCATGAAACTTCCAGTCAGCAACGTCATGGAGCAGGGCGGCAAGTTCCAGAGTGAACATATCTACGCCTTCTTCCGACTTCGCTATGTGCTTAGCAAGTTGCCAGACGCGATGCATGTGCCAATAGTCGTGGCCGGAACTCTCGTCATTAAATTTTTCTTCAAGAAAGGCCCTAGTTTGCTCGATGATATTTGCTTTATCCATGTAGGCATCTTAGCAGAAAGTGTCCGAATAGATTCTATGCACGAATATCTCAAAATTGCAGACTCGGGGTTCGAGAACAAGACAAATGCCTCGAATTTTGAGGCATTTTCGTATCTGTTATTAGGCTTGGCAGGGAGTACGTCCCGCGCTGGAAACCCCTTGTTGGCTGATTCTATCCTTGTAAGCAAGAGGCTGGAGAAGCTTGGATTCACCTGCTATAAAGGGGGCGTAACGATAGCATCGTCAGTGCCATGACTAGCCTACGATCCTCTGCTGGTCGCCATTCATCACAATTGCTTCGCCGTCACGTAAAGCGATGAACGGAATATGGTTATTAATTAAATACTCGACGCTTCTGTCTATAGCAGCTGATTCTGGGTGATCTGATTTATAGTGCGGCGCAACTGCATAAGGCAATAGGCCCAAACACTCCCAAATCACTGGTGGCTCATAACCATCAGGCACAATATGAGGCTCATCAACTAATTCAGCACCATGCAGGGAAGGAACGAGCATATCTATGCCAGCACTATACCCACCGTATACTATTTTATCCTCTGCAAGAAGTTCAGATATTATTGCATCTGCGCCACTCTGCCTAAAAGCACGGCGGAGAACGAAACAATTGCCACCGCGAACCCAGATAAGGTCAAAACTGGCCAGCCTTTCTTTTAAGCCTTCTGGCTTGTTGAAGTACTTACGCAAGTCTACTTCCGCTGGTTCAAGTCCAATATCTTTCAGCCTATTCATCTCATCAACTAGGCTGTCATCACGCTCACCTGTACTTATAAAGTCCTGTGCGTTATTAATCACTGCCGTATTGCGTCCCACACCTAATAGCCGCAGTAATTCATCCGGCTTATTGCCGTTACGAAAGGAAGAGAGGTAAAGTCTCATGACGGTCATTATAACAAAAATCGCACCTTGTGGTATGATTAACAAACTAACAATTTCTGTAGGGTTCGAGAACAAGACAAATGCCTCAAAATTTGAGGCATTTCCGTATCTGTTACTAGGCTTGGCAGGGGAGACAGGACTCGAACCTGCGGCCCTTGGTTTTGGAGACCAATGCTCTACCAGCTGAGCTACTCCCCTACGTTCCGAATTAGTATAGCATAAAATTTGTACAAAAATGATGGGTTGCAGGTGCAGCCCGTGCATTTTTGCGGCTGTATGCTAAAAACCTAAGCCCAGAGCTTATATTAGAATGTGGTTTGGGTGTCTAGGTCTGCTTCAGAGGTGTCGTCTATTTTGGCTTCGTTAAGCTGGGTCTCTAGGGTGTCTAGGTCGCTGGCTTTATTAACCACAGGTGCGCTGCCCGCCACGGGCACAGTTGTTTGAGCAGCTTGGTTTTGCGCTGTTTGGGCGTCGCCGGTGGCTTCTATGACCCGCCAGGCTACAAAGGCTATAATGCCAACAATTACTAGCACAAGCAAGAGCTCTACCAGGGCGAATCCGCGTTGTGTCACCTTTTGCATTATTGCTGGCTCCCTTCTGCCGCCTTAGCTGCGGCCTTAACAGCTATAATTAGCTGGTGCACCGAGTTACGGTAGCTTTTAATTGCTGCGTGCATGGCTTTAACCTTGCCCTTAAATTGGTCAGCTACGCCTACGGGATTTTCGCTGCTGCAATCTAGGCTTGGACTATTTTTTACTGCGGCGATCGCCTCGGTTGCTGCGGTATATTTTGCTTCGGCTTCGGTTTTAAGTGTTTCGTAGTTTGCAACCTGCAATTGTTTTTTGGCGTAGAACTCTACCACCCGCGTAAAAATATTTTTGAATGCGTTTAAGTGCCGTGTGCCGGCCTCAGCCGAATGCGTCATAACGTTTTTGACTGCATTAACGCGGTTTTCGCACACGCGCTTTTTAGCGTCGTCTAGCCTGCCGTGCATTCTGGCTTTTTGCTCTGAGGCTGTGATTTTAGGGATTTCTGTTTGGCGCTCAGCCACGGTGTGCTGGTGCGGTTCTTCTGCCATATGGGCAGATACCGGCACTGCAAACCCAATAACAGCTACCATAGCCACAATGCTTGCAACAAGTAGTTTTCGCATAATTCTCCTACACTTAATACATTAAGACTACCCCTGCTGGGCTGGATTGTAAAGCTCGTGCTTAAGTTGCCAGGGAGCTTGTAAGCGCTTATACTTATACATAAAGAAAAGCGGGTTTGGTTGTAGGTTGATGAAAATCTTAATGCTTGGTTGGGAGCTGCCACCACATAATAGCGGAGGCTTGGGCGTTGCGTGCTACCACATGTGCAAACATCTGGCTCGCCGCAATGTGGCGATTGATTTTGTGCTGCCATACCAACCCCCGCAGCAGCTTGGGTTTATGAAATTACATGGCGCTTTGCCGCTCACAGCTGAGCAGCTTAGCCTAGGCGGCGGCGCGTACGACAGTGCCTGCTTTGCATGTACTACCACCAACTGCCCGCACACCAATAGCCTTGCCGACGTACAGCAACGCTATACCACCTTTGTTGAGCAGCTGGTTGAGCAAACAGAATACCACGCTATCCACGCCCACGACTGGCTTACCTTTGCTGCTGGCATGAGCGCCAAACAGCGCTCTGGCCTGCCCCTGATTGCCCATGTGCATGCAACCGAGTTCGACCGTGCGGGAAATAACCGCGGCAATGAGCTGGTGCATCAAATAGAGCAAAGCGCCCTGCACATGGCAGACGCCGTTATTGCCGTGAGCGAACTTACAAAGGCAACGTTGGTCCGCGAATACGGTCTTCCCGCAGATAAAATTAAGGTGGTGCATAACGGCATAGACCTTTCAGATATAGCCACGCCAGATCCGCACAACTCTTACCGCTACCTGCAAACTATGAAGGGACTTGGGTACAAAGTTGTCGTGAGCCTAGGCCGGCTGAGCCTACAAAAAGGTATTCCCCATTTGCTGCGGGCGGCCGCAAAAGCACTCCAAAAAGACCAAAAACTACTCTTTTTGATTGTCGGCGACGGCGAAATGCGCGACCAAATCATACAGCAAGCCGCCGAGCTTGGCATTTCGCAACATGTCATTTTTACCGGCTTTTTGCGCGGCAAGCAGTGGCGCGATTCATACGCGATTGGCGACATGTTTGTAATGCCATCTGTAAGCGAGCCGTTCGGACTTACTGCGCTCGAAGCGGCCAGCTACGGAAACGCCGTACTACTCAGCAAACAAAGCGGAGTAAGCGAAGTGCTGCACAATACCATGCAGTTTGATTTTTGGGATACCGACCGTCTGGCAGACCAGCTTGTCGCCCTCGCCGCCCATCCTAGCCTGCACAGCGTACTCACCGCCAACGCACGCCATGAGCTGCATGGCCTTAACTGGCAAAAAGCAGCGCAAACCTTTGAATCTATCTACGCAGCGCACAAGGCGGTAACTGTATGAGCCGCGCGATTTGTTTATATTTGCATGTACACCAGCCGTTCCGCCTGCGCGAGTTCAGTATTTTTGATGCCGGCCACCCAGAGAGTAACTACTGGTTCCCACAGTACGACGCCCCTACAAGCAACGAACGGATTATCCATAAAGTCGCCCAAAAATCCTATCGCCCAACTAATGCGCTACTTAAAGAATTGCTTGCACAGCACCCACAGTTTAGCCTAAGCCTTTCTATAACTGGCACGCTCATAGAGCAGCTCGAAATGTGGGCGCCAGATGTTTTACAAGATTTTAAAGACCTTGTTGCAACCGGCCGCGTAGAAATTGTAGGCGAAACCTACCACCACTCACTCGCCTTCTTTTATTCGCAAGAAGAATTTGCACGCCAAGTAGAGCTGCACCGCAAAAAAATAGAGCAAACCTTTGGCGTCACCCCAACCGTGCTCCGCAACACAGAGCTCAGCTACAACAACGACATTGCCTACTGGGCCGACCAAGCCGGCTACAAAGGCATAATTACCGAGGGTGCAGATTCGGTCTTGGGTTGGCAATCGCCCAACTTTATGTACCAGCCAGCCTACACAAAACAAATCCGCCTGCTTCTAAAAAACTACAAATTAAGTGACGACATTGCTTTTAGGTTTTCTAACCAAGATTGGGCAGAATGGCCGCTTACTGCTAGCAAGTACGTGCATTGGCTAAACGCGCTGCCCAAAAACGAGCAGCTTATCAATTTGTTTATGGACTACGAAACATTTGGCGAACACCAGTGGGAAGACCACGGCATTTTTGACTTTATGCGCCACCTACCAGCCGAATTTTTGCAAACAAAAGGCAACCGCTTTATGACACTCAGCCAAGCGGTTGACCATTTTGAGCCTGTGGGGACACTCGACATTCCGCACACAATCACCTGGGCAGACACCGAGCGCGACCTTACCGCCTGGCTTGGTAATGCATTGCAAACCGAATCGATCCAAGCGCTTTATAACCTTCAAGACGATATTCTGGCCACTAAAAACCAGGCGCTTATAAACGATTGGCGGCGACTACAAACCTCGGACCACTTTTACTACATGTGCACAAAATGGTTTAATGATGGAGACGTACATGCGTACTTTAGTCCATACCAGTCGCCGTACGACGCATTTATGTTTTACTCTAACGCGCTAAAGGACCTTACGCTGCGCCTACGTTTGGCACAGTCGGGTGGGAAGGAACCAGCATGACGCGACCACTACTACTTAGCAACGGCCACTTACATGTTGGTATTAACCTTTTTGGCATGGTGCACGATTTTTACTACCCTTGGGTCGGATTCGAAAACCATGCCAGGGCCGAAAAAATGCGCCACCGCGTTGGCATATGGACCGAAAACAAGTTTAGCTGGCTCGACGACGGCACGTGGGAATTCGCCATGGATTACGCCGACCGCACCCAGATTGGCCACATAACCGCGCACAACAAGAACCTTGGCATCACGCTTGAGTTCTTCGACTGCGTTGCCGAGGGCTACAATGTATTTATCCGCAATATCCACCTTATTAATGCCGTAGACCGCCCGCGTGAGATCAGGCTATTCATGCACCAGGTGTTTATGATTAGCGCCGGCCTCAACGGCGACACAGGCCAATTCTTGCCCGACGAACCAGCAATTTTGCACTTTAAGGGCAGGCGAAACTTTGTGGTCAGTGGCAAAGACCAATCTGGCAAGCCATTTCACCAACACTCTATTGGGTTGTTTGGCAGCGAAGGCAAAGAAGGCACATTCCGCGACGCAGAAGACGGCTGGCTGTCTACCAACCAAGTAGAATTCGGCCGCGTTGACTCTGTGATTGGTTTTACTTCAAATGTGTCGGCATACGAATCTACCCGCTTAGACTATTGGATTGCATGTGGCAAAAGCCAATGGGACGCCATAGATTTGCACCGCAAAATCCAGGCCGAAGGAATCCACAGCTTTTACGACCGCACCGCACGTCACTGGCACCGCTGGCTAGGGTCAGCCGAAAAACTTTTGGCAAGCGTCGATAAAGACTTGCATCTGCCGGTCCGTAAAAGCTTGTTAGTATTAAAATCGCATATAGACCACGACGGCGCAGTTATGGCAAGTACCGACACAACCATGTTGAATTACCGCCGCGATTCATACGCGTACTGTTGGCCGCGTGATGCTTGCTATGCGCTTTGGCCGCTCCTGCGCCTTGGCCACAAAACCGAACTTAAAAACTTTTTTGCATTCTGCCGCGACGCCCTGCATCCAGACGGGTTTCTGCTACAAAAATTCCGCCCAGACCGCGCGCCAGGCAGTAGTTGGTTGCCGTATGTTATTAGTGGGCGCGTGATCCCGCCGATCCAACAAGACGAAACCGCAGCTGTTGTGCACCTGTTTGGTGAATACATAGCCCGCAATAAAGACTACCAACTGCTAAAAGATTATTACCAACCCATGATTGCACCAATGGCGAATTTTTTGGCAAGCTATGTAGACCCAGCAACAAAATTGCCACACGCCAGCTATGACTTATGGGAAGAAAAATTTCTCACAACCACCTACACGACAGCGCTAGTATATGGTGCATTGGTGACAGCGTCGCGCCTGGCCGAAAAGCTAGGCAGGCAAACCGATGCCATACACTGGCTTACAACTGCCGAAGAAATGGCCCAGGCCGCGCCAAAGCTCTTATTTAACAAGGAGCGCAACTACTTTTATAAAGGATATTTGAGTAGCGCCGACGGATTAATTTACGACGGCACCATAGACGCATCAAGCTTTTACGGCGCATTTAAATATGGCTTGTTCCCAGTAGATGGCGAGCACATGCAGCAAGCCATGGCGTCGCTCGCTAAAACATTCGGCTTTGCAAACGATAAACCCACTCCACTACAACGCTACGAGTACGACCAATACTACACCGCCGATCCAACCGGCATGGGAAACCCATGGTTTGTCACCACGTTATGGGTGGCCGAGTACGATATGCGCATAGGCAACCTAGAAAGGGCGCGCGCCACGATCAACTGGGTAAAAGACCGCATGCTTTCTACCGGCGTACTGTCTGAACAAATAAACCCTAAAACACTCGCCTTTGCATCTGTAGCGCCGCTCACCTGGAGCCAGGCAGAATTTGTAAACAGCGTACTCGATTTACACCAATACGAAAGCACCCTATGAACATCCGCAAACACCTCACAATAGTTAACGATATCGCCACCAAGCGCGTAGTAAAACAGTTTTGCACCAAGTACCACCTGGTGTATTTTGGCCATGTCGATGCCCGTGAAGACGACCATCAGCTCGTACGCGGCATCACGGCTTCTACCAGCCACACCGACAACCATTATTCTGTAGGTACATTCGACGGGCACGATATTATGCTGGTGCAGCGCCGCAACACTCTTACCTTCCCTGGCAAGCCAGACGCCGAATACAAATGGCTTATCTTACAAGTAGATCTAAAGCGTGGCGACATGCCCCACCTTTTTATAGACGCGCACCGCCACGACGAAACATTTTATGCTAACCTTTTTGTTAAAATCCCTAAATTCCAGGACATTCGTGGGCTCATTCCGTTGCCTGATGCCACATTTACGTCTAAATATAAAGTGTTTGCCCTTCCTAACCAGTACCAGCAGGTTAGTGGAGTACTAGTGCCAGAACTCACAAGCACTATCGCCCACCATTTTGGGCAATTCGATTTCGAGATTATAGACGACCGTCTTTACGTGTATGGATCAGCCCACGTAGTAACATTTTCTGCGCTGCAAGAAATGCTGCAAGCTGGCATTTGGGTAGCCAGCTACCTTAACACACTAAAAATCCCCGCGTAAGCTGCGGGGATTTTTAGTTAGCTCTTTTTGAGTTCGCGGTGCAGGGTGTGACGGCGGAGATTGCTGTTGAACTTCATAAGCTCTAGGCGATCAGTCGTGTTTTTGAAATTCTTAATAGTCTGCACGCGATGTTTTTTGTCTTCGGTGCACTCGAGGGTAATAACGCGGACGTTGCCTTTTTTCTTAGCCATCTTTGCTCTCTTGGTTTACTAATACAACTAGCAGTAAATTATAGCAGAATCTCTTCTATCAATCAATACATGGAGCCCCAAACGGGATTTGAACCCGTGACCTCATCCTTACCATGGATGCGCTCTACCGACTGAGCTATCGGGGCACAGTTTGTATCAGATGATATTGTACCTATTTTTGGGGAAATCTTCAAGAGTTACCACCATAACAAAAGACACCCTAAATTGAGTGTCTTTTGTATAAATTCTGGTGCTGGGAGAGGGAGTCGAACCCCCGAAGACATAAGTCGTCTGATTTACAGTCAGATGCGTTTGACCACTTCGCTATCCCAGCTTATCTATGGAGCCGGCAGAGGGATTCGAACCCACGACCCACGGTTTACAAAACCGTTGCTCTACCACTGAGCTA
>DASTDY010000040.1:0-1015 GCA_035710125.1 Saccharimonadales bacterium (SeqCode)
TGTACCGGTTGAGGCGGGTTTATCCAGGGCCGCAAATTGATCACCATATTTTTTATCTAGTCGAGCCTCGAGATCCGCAAGGTTCTCCAAAGGGTCAACATCGCTATTCTGATTTGGTTTGTTCGCGAGTCCGGTTGTTGCCATCAGTATTTAATCTTATTTGTAATTATACCCCAGGGTATGGTTGATTTGATCCCGGATAAGGGCGGTTCTGTAGGTCAATCGTGCCTTGCGGTTGATTGAACTCCCCCGTTTGCTCTATTTGCCTGACCTGGTCTGGATTGGTGGTGATGAGCCCGGTTTCGGTGGGGCTGGCAGCTATCTGGATGTGTACATGGTTCTGCCCGGCAAAGAACAACCCCTGGCCTACGGGGAACTGGCTTAGGCGTTTCTTTTCTTCGCTCGTGAGCTTAAACACATCGGCCAGTACGTCCACGGCCGAGGGAGATTGTTTGAGCAATATTTGCATTGAGGCGTTAGCCACAATTGCCCGACCCATGCGACTACCCATAAAGTCTTCGACATCTTGGGTAATAGTAGTGATGCCAAGGTTATACTTGCGGGCGCGCTTGGCAAGGCTAAAGAGGAAATTGGCCGAATCCTCATACTTCATAAGTTGCCACGCCTCATCTACAATCAAGATTCGGCGTTTTTTATCAGATTTTGTTTTGTTCCATATAAAGTTCAGCACAATATACATGGCAACTGGGCGCAGCTCATCCTCTAGATCACGAATATTAAACACCACTAACGGGTTATTGATATCTATATTGCTCGGCTGCGAGAAGATGCCCGCAAACGTTCCGCTGGTATATTTGCGCAGGCGTTGGGCTAGCTGCGGACCGGTGCCACCCATATGCAGTAGGGTGTCGTACAGGTGAAGGATGGTCGGTGGTGGTGAATTATGTGTAAGCGGGTCATTTGTAATGCCGGCCTTGGCATAGGTATCAATTAGTGCTGCGTCCAGGTCTGACTCTTCTACGGGGCTGAGCGCGGGCGCAAGCATTGCTTGGCC
>DASTDY010000041.1:0-12215 GCA_035710125.1 Saccharimonadales bacterium (SeqCode)
AGCTGGAGACCACCCAACCGCTTGTCTAGGTCATCTCCCCAGACTTCATAAATCAGATCGCTGATTGTCACAATCTCGCCAGCATGCACCGCCAAGCTCACGAACACCTGTAGCGGCTTGCACGTGACACCGACAGGCCCACCGTTAAACTGGACGTCACCGATCATTCGAATGAGGGGTGAGTTGCTCATGGCGTTCTTCCCTTGTGTCTCGAGGCGTGAATCTAGCGAAAACTATTATACCATAATTTAAAAACTTATGTAATCCTTTAAAGGCGAGAAAGCATTGCCTAACTATTTACATAAGGTGGCCTTCTCTTGTATAATCTGTCACATACGTCATGGGGACGGTGTTATTACTACGCCCCCAAACGAACAGTAAGAAATAATTTTTAAGGAGAATTCATGGCCGCAGCAACTTTTGACCGCAGCAAGCCTCACGTTAACGTGGGAACCATGGGCCACGTGGACCACGGTAAAACCACTTTAACGGCCGCCATTACCAGTGTATTGGCAAAAAAACTTCCAAGCGACGTTAACAAACCAATCGCTTACGACCAAATCGACAACGCACCAGAAGAAAAGCAACGTGGTATTACCATCGCTACCTCGCACCAAGAGTACGAAAGCGAAAAGCGCCACTACGCCCACGTAGACATGCCTGGTCACGCCGACTACGTTAAAAACATGATCACCGGTGCCGCACAGGTAGATGGCGCGATCCTCGTAGTAAGCGCTGCCGACGGCCCAATGCCGCAAACCCGCGAGCACGTTTTGCTTGCTAAGCAGGTAGGTGTGCCTAAGATCGTTGTATTCCTCAACAAGATGGACATGGCCGATGAAGACCTCGTAGAGCTCGTTGTAGAAGATGTTCGTGACCTTCTAGAGAAGAACGGCTTCGACCGCGACTGCCCAATCATTAACGGTTCTGCCCTTAAGGCCCTTGAAGGCGACGCTAAGTACGAAGACGCCGTCATGGAACTCGTTAAAGCTATGGACGACTACATCGAAGAGCCAAAGCGCGACCTCGATAAGCCATTCCTTATGCCTATCGAAGACGTCTTCAGCATTAAGGGTCGTGGCACCGTTGCTACCGGCCGTATCGAAACAGGTATCGTAAAGATCAACGACGAAGTAGAAATCGTCGGTATCCGCGATCCACGCAAATCTGTAGTAACTGGTATTGAAGCCTTTAAGAAAAACCTCGACCAAGGCCAGGCTGGCGACAACGCTGGTTTGTTGCTCCGCGGTGTTGAGCGCGACGACATTGAGCGCGGTCAGGTTATCGCAAAACCAGGTTCTGTAACTCCTCACACTGAATTTGACGCAGAAGTATACGTACTGAGCAAAGACGAAGGTGGCCGCCACACGCCATTCTTCCCTGGCTACAAGCCTCAGTTCTACTTCCGCACCACAGACGTAACTGGTGAAGTTGAACTTCCAAAAGACAAAGAAATGGTAATGCCAGGCGACACCGTAACCTTTAAGGTTAAGTTGCTTGCCCCAATCGCCATGGACCAAGGCCTACGCTTTGCTATCCGCGAAGGCGGCCGCACTGTTGGTGCAGGTGTGGTTACTAAGATTATCAAATAATCTTAGCCCACTCAATCAAAAAGAACCGCTGTAAAAGGCGGTTCTTTTTGATTTAAGATACTTTTGCAGCGTGCCGCCCTCTACAGGGGAGGGCGGCACGTTACGTCACTGAAGCAGTAGGCTGATTCCCAAGCGGAGGGCAGGGATGAGGTAGCAGCCAAAGCACAAAATACTGGCTAGGGTCAATGTTTGGCGCCAGTCAAGCATTTTTTGCAGTGCGTTCACTTCGGCTGTTTGCGCCCAGAGTGCATTAGCGGGCTTGGTAGCCGCATCAGCAAACTGCACTGGATGCTTGCGTGGGCTACGCCGAGCCCAAAAGACCTCTAGGGTGAAACCTGGCGAGGCGCCAGCAAGTGAGAGCGCGACGCCCACCACACCTCCTATGATCTGCTGTGGGAGCATCACCCCGAGCTGTGGCATTACATACACCAGGAGTACAGTCATCGCCAGAAAACAAACAGCGAATGCCATGCACTGCCTTGCCAGGTGTCTATTGCGCCGCCGTAGATCGGCTGCTTGCTCTGTGGCAAGCGCAAGCGCCTTGGTGAGCGCCGTGGGCGTGTACTTGAGCCGCTTGGTGATTTCGTCGGGAGATTCCGCTTGTGGTTTGGCTGTCTCTTCTTGGGCTGTGGGTTCCTTCGCCGTGCCGTTTTGGTCGTCATCGGATGATCTGCTCAATGGTTATCCTCGTGGATTTGTGACGTTGTTAACGTGTCATTAACCCAATCATCTTATCATCTTTTGGCGATGACAGTATGCAGCATATAGTGTAGTAGCCAAAAAAAACTTTTGTGCTATAATAATCGCATACATAAATCGCACCGAGAACTCACCGGCGGCTACGGCTTAGACTAGGGGAGGTTACGGTGCACAAAGGGGACTCAGGTCCCAAGGAATTTTTAAATGGCACAAGCCCCAGCCCCCCAGATGGCGCGGATTCGTATCCGTTTAAAGGCCTACGACCACAAAGTGATCGACCAGGCAGCAAAACAAATCTTAGAGACAGCAGTGCGTACCAACGCAACGGTTGCCGGCCCAGTGCCACTGCCAACCCGCCGCAGTACGTACACTGTGGTTAAAAGCCCTCACGTGTACAAAAAAGGTGGTGAGCACTACGAAATGCGTGTGCACAAGCGCTTAATTGACATCTTAAACCCAACACCAAAAACAATCGACGCCCTTCAAAACTTGCCACTTCCGGCCGGTTGTGACGCCGAAATCCGTATGTAACGATAAAAACACTCCTACCAAGGAGTGTTTTTGGTTTGCTCGCTATCTAAAATAGGGTAGAATAGCGTAAGTACTATGACAAAAAAGAAACAAGAACCACAAGAAAAAGACAGCGCATATCTTTTAAAGATCGTCTTATATATAGTTTTAGGATCGTTTTGGCTTAAGTTTTCGCAACCGGTGCAGATTGGCGACATTATGGTGCATGGTTTTCCGCTGGGCTTAATAATAGGTTTGCTGTTTGCAAGCCACGACCATTTTCAGGTTGACCGAAAAATCGAATTCGCCATTTTAATTGTTATTACCGTTATAACCTTTTTTGTGCCCGCAGGCATTGTGATTTAACATGCGAAGATTACTGTTGCCATTACTAGCTATACTAGGTGTCGGCTTATTGTTTGCCACACCTCCTGCCCACGCCCAGCTGCCAGACAAACAGGGCGAGTTTGTATGTGGAGAAGATAATTTACATTGCCCAACTAGCTCTATCCGCGAGCTGAGCAGCTTAATTGCAAATTACCCTGTGCCAAATGTTACCGCGCCCCAACCGGTAATTGTGACGCCGCCAATTACTGTTCGCAAACCCATTACTCAAACAGTAACGTACGACGTAACCACCAAAGGGACTATCTCTGCCGATTTTGCAACATTTAAAGCCCAGGCTGCGGAGACTTTTGCTGATTCCCGCGGCTGGTCACGGCTTGGTGTCACATTTAAAGAGGTAGCTTCTGGAGGCCAGTTCACTTTAGTACTTTCCGAAGGTAGCCAGGTGCCCACCTTTGGATCGCCCTGCGACAGTGAATATAGCTGCCAGATCGACCGTTACGTTATTATTAACCAGACCCGCTGGCAAAACGCCACAAGTTCGTGGAACCAGGCAGGCGGCGACCTAAGAAACTACAGGCACATGGTAATCAACCACGAAACTGGCCACTGGCTTGGCCACGGTCATACCGTGTGCAGTGGCGCTGGCCAGGCGGCATCTGTAATGATGCAACAGTCTATTAACCTTGGTGGGTGCAAATTTAACCCGTGGCCGCTCGATAGTGAGATTTGGTCGAGCAAGTTGGGGATATAAATGCGGTTGCCTAGCCCAAGAAAAGTTTCGTTAAAAACAAAGTTCGTATGCTTGGCTGTGCTTGTTCTTGTGCTGGCCGGAGGAGCCTGGTGGTGGTTTGCCTCGCGCACAAACGCCGATTATAAGGCTCAACTTACCGCAGTAACAACTGTAATTAAAAAAGACATCACTGAAAAGAATACGGCATTTGAACAGCTCGCAAAGGAGGCCGATAGCGCAAAAAGCGCCCAGGCCTTACAACAGTTAGAGGATTCGTTAAAACAGTCTGCTGAGCGCCTGCCGCCACTTCCGAGCTTATTAGGTATTGGCGTTTCATCGCAGGACGATACCTCGCACCGAAGTCAGCTTGCCCAGCGGCTTAAGGCACTTGCCCAAGACCTACAGGTAAGCCGCGAGCTTTTGCAATATAGCCGTTCGGTAACGACGATTTTGCAAGAAGTAACACTTAAAACAGGCGCCAGCGCCGACCAGCAAAAGGCTTTGGCAGAGGCCTGGCAGACCACAATAGACAAGCTAAAAGCCCTTACGCCACCGCAGCCTATAACCCAACTACATAGCCAAATTATTGCAATTGCCACCAAGGTGCAGACGGGAATCGCCGTGCTACCCGAATTGTTTAACAAAAAAGACATTCCGGGGTTTGCGGCCAAGCAAAAAGAGATCGAAACATATATTAGCGAGCTGCGTAATATGAGTCCAGGTATTGTAGATACGCTTGTCTCGCAAGATAAGACCATAGGCCAGGGGTATCATGAGTTAAGCAGACTTTTATAAACCTGAGATCTCTCCGCCTTGTGACGGTTGAAACCAGATAGGTAGTCTCTTCCAATTATAAGAAAATATGCTATAGTTTATAGGCTATGGATGCACTTAATCCAAACCATGCCAATCCGCTTATGCGGTTTAATCAAGATCCTGCAACACTGGCAGAAGGGGCGGCTTCACAGGAACTACGCAAGTGGTTCGGTGAATCTGTACATGAGGCGCTCGTGCCACCAGTTACTCACCATGAAACAGCCGGAATCGGCTTATTTTTTAGCTCCGTGGATTCCGAGGAGCTTATGTCTTTATTCGGTGCAGTGACCGCAGCAAAGTGGTCAGAACATCCTGAATCACAAGGAATCGCAACGACCATAGACCAAGCGCTGCCGTCTGCGGTGGTTGTCCAAGAAAACTTTGAAGCGTTTGAACAGTATGTCGGTGAACACAAAAAATTGGCAGCAATCCTTAAGCTTCGGCGTGGTTTTTTGCGTGCAGTGACGCCGCTCGACAATACCGACTTGCGGCTTTCTAAAGGCGCACTGCATATCCCTTATCCTGGACATGGCGAAGATACAGTGTTTGATCTTAAGGAGGTGCCTGTTGCTGACATCGCCTTACTGTCTACTCACGAAATACTCATTCGTCGTTTAGAGGCACAACCTTCTAATAGGTTTTCTGCCTTGCCTTTTGAATACTCAACAACCCGACGGTTAATTAGCCGAGAGGGCCGGGTGTTTAGGGATATAAACGAGGCTCGTCGCTACGTTGGTGATGTTGCATTAAACGGGTTAGTCATTCCACGCACGAATGAGCTTTTTCAGCAAGGTTTGCTGAGTATGCTGCAAAATTGCAGCCTTTTTCCCGATGTTATTGAGGCTTTTCGTGAGGGCAATCGCGAGGCTTTTATTGCTATGCAAGAAAAAATTACCCAAATATGGCCTACTCCAGGCATCCATGCCCCATTTGCCCAGTGTGGATTTGTGTTTGAGCCTGGTTTACTTCATTTTGATGGCAAAGAGGTGGTTGTAGCAACACGCTTGCAAGAGGCATTGGCTGAGCTGCAGTCACGAGCGGGGCAATTGGATTTATCTCGCGAACTCAATGTGCCTTTATATGTGGGCGATCGCACCACAGTAGCATTCCAGCCATCTGACTTACCTTTTTCGCTGGATGATGCGCGGCCGATACCAGGCAAGCTTCGGACATATGGGCAAGCGTCGCCATTTAAAGAACGGCAGTTTCGGAGATGCCCTGCGCTCGGGCCAGTCATTTCTAAAATGGCTGCGTTGCTTTATGACCAAGCTAAAACGGCAGAGTGTGGTTTTGCATCAAGCATTCCAGTGACAGAGTTGGGCGATGAACAACTGATGCAACTTACCGAGAGCGCTGAATTCCGCGCCCGTATTCCACATGATGAACGTCAGGCCTGGATAGAAGGAGACACCGACCTTATTGCCTCTGGCGAGTTTCGGTCACCAGAGCTACGCGGTGTTTACTTGGCAGAAACGGCAAAACCGGTTTTGGTGCAAATTGGGAGGGAGGCTGTGCGGAATGCAGCCTCTGCTAAGAGCCCTTGGGCAGAACTCTAATATTACCCCTTGACGCCAGAGGTAGTTTTCTGCTACACTACCAAACGTAACTTTCTATCAAGATTTAAAGAAGAATCTTGGTACGTTTGCAGGTCCTCGTTACAGAGGAAACCGCAAGATACCAAGTTTTTTCATGCAATGGGAGCACTATGAAAGCGCTACTAGGTACCAAATTAGGTATGACCCAGCTCCTCCAGGAGGATGGTGTTGCTGTCCCAGTAACACTTATCCAAGCGGGCCCTTGCACTGTAACTCAGGTGAAGTCGATCGAAAAAGACGGCTACAGCGCAGTGCAAATTGGGTTTGGACAGGGTAAGAACCTGAGCAATGCCACAAAAGGCCACGTCGCCGCCAGCAAAGCAACGCCAAAACACCTCCGTGAGGTACGTGTTGACGAGCTTGCCGAAGACATGGCGGTGGGCAACGTATTAGACGTCAGTCAGTTTACTGTGGGCGACCACGTAGACGTAACTGGCACAAGCAAAGGTAAGGGCTTTGCTGGTAACATCAAACGTCACAATTTTAACGCTGGGCCACGCAGCCACGGTGCTGGCCATTACAGCCGCCGCCCTGGTTCGATTGGTTCGATGTATCCGCAAAAAGTCTTTAAGGGTAAACGCATGGCTGGCCGTATGGGCGCCGAGCAAGTGACTGTCCAAAACTTGGCAGTCGCACTTGTCGATGTCGAACGCGGTATCCTTGGCCTTAAAGGTGCTGTCCCTGGCCCTCGCCGCGGCTTGGTAATGATCGGAGGTAGCAACTAATGGCTGCTGAAACAACAAAGAAAACTACAACTGCGCTACCAGCTAGCGTGTTTGCAGTTGACGTGTCGAATCATGATTTACTCAAGCGCTCGTACGATGCCTATTTAGCAAACGGCCGCCCAAATCTTGCGAAAACTCTTAAGCGTGGCGAGGTACGCGGTGGTGGTAAGAAGCCATGGAAGCAAAAAGGTACTGGCCGCGCCCGTTTTGGTAGCTCCCGTAACCCAATTTGGCGCAAAGGTGGTGTGGTATTTGGCCCAAGTGGCAACGAAAACTACACCAAAGACATGCCAATCAAGGCCAAGCGCTTAGCAATACGCCAGGCATTGACGTTGGCTGCCCAGTCAAACGAAATCGTTGTAATCGACGATATCAAAACAACCGGTAAAACTGCCGAAGTCGTAAAGTGGATGGAAACCCAAAAGCTGACCTCCCGCGATGCTGTGGTTATTGTGGTTGACACTAAAACCCCAGAGCTCGTACGCGCTACCAGCAACCTGCCTAAAGTCCAACTTGTACAAGCAACCTACCTGAATGTGTTCACTATTTTGAACGCAGACAAACTAATGATGACCAAAGCAGCCGTTAAAGCGGTCGAAGGCTGGCTAGGAGCATAGTATGGAACTAAAAATAATCCCACGAATGAGCGAAAAAAGCTACGCGCAATCGCAAAACGGCATTTATGTATTTAACGTACCTGCCACTGCGACCAAGCAGCAAATCGCCACTGCCGTTGCTAAGCAGTTTGACGTAGCTGTGGTAACGGTAAATGTCGTACTTGCCAAAGGCAAGGTCAAGCAGAGCTTCCGCAAAGGTGGCCGCCCTGTTACCGGTAAGCGCCGTGACGTTAAAAAGGCTTACGTACGTCTTGCAGAAGGCAACAGCATTCCTGTATTCGCAGCTGTTGAAGCCGAGGAGAAGAAGTAATGGCTATTAAAGCATACAAACCCACAACTAACGGCCGCCGTGGCATGACCACCCAAGACCTGCAAATGGTTACGGCAAAGCGCGGCGTAAAAAGCCTGCTAAAGCGCCGCAAGCAAAATGCTGGCCGCAATAACACTGGCCGGATCACTACTCGCCACCGTGGCGGTGGTGCAAAGCGTTTTTACCGCTTAATGAACCACCGCTTGGCACCAGGCACTGTTGCCACAATCGAAGCGATCGAATACGACCCAAACCGTTCTGCCCGTATTGCCCGCATTAAAGACCAGCACGGCCTGTACCACTACGTGATTGCCGACGCTCATATGCAAGTCGGTGGTACAATCACCAGTGGTGCCGATGCACCAATCGAAACCGGCAACCGGTTGCCTTTAGCAAATATTCCAACTGGTAGTTTGGTGTACAACATAGAGCTCCAGCCTGGCAAAGGCGGCCAAATGGTCCGTTCTGCAGGTGCGAAGGCTCAGCTCGTCGCAAAAGAAGGCGACTATGCATTACTGCGCCTGCCTAGCGGCGAAGTCCGTAAAGTACGCATTGAATGCACCGCTAACCTTGGCAGTGTCGGCAACGAACAGCACCAGAACGTAAAACTTGGTACCGCTGGCCGCCGCCGCCGCATGGGTTGGCGCCCAAGCGTCCATGGTAAAGCTATGAACCCAAGCGATCACCCAATGGGTGGTGGTGAAGGTAAGACTGGCCCAGGCCGTAACCCTAAGACCCCTTGGGGTAAGCCGGCTCTTGGTTACAAGACCCGTCGTCGCCAAGACACAACTAAATACATCGTGCGCACCCGCCACGAAAGTAAGAGGAAATAAGCCATGAGTCGTTCACTTAAAAAAGGCCCTTTTATAGACCCTAAACTTGCTAAAAAAATTGCAGCCCTCGGTTTAGAGGACCGCACCGTTGTTAAGACATGGTCGCGGGCCAGCACTATTTCGCCAGAAATGGTCGGCCGCACTATTGCAATCCACAACGGCCGTGTGCATGTGCCGGTTTTAATCACCGAAAACATGGTTGGCCACAAGCTTGGCGAGTTTAGCCCAACACGTAAATTCCGCGGTCACGCGAAGAAGGATAAGAAGTAATGGCAGATGTAACTACTGTTCGCGCGAGTGCTAAAGGCGTGCGCCAGAGTCCCCGCAAAGTTGGCCTCGTTGCCAGCGTTGTCCGTGGGCGTAGCGTTGCCGATGCGTTGACTATCTTAGAATTCACCCCTAAACGCGCCGCAAAACCCGTTGCTAAGCTTATTGCCGCCGCAAAAGCTAACGCAGTCAACAACCATGGCCTTGCAGAATCAAGCCTGGTCATTACCCAATTGCAAGTAACCGCCGGCCCACGCCTAAAGCGCTACAATCCAGCTGCTATGGGCAGGGCGCTGCCGTATCAGAAGAAATCAAGCCACATTTTGGTCGAGGTAAGTGGCGACGTAAAAGCTAAAAAAGCTGCTGCCAAGCCGGCCGCTGCTGAAAAGAAGGAGACAAAGTAATGGGTCAAAAAGTTAACCCCATTAGCATGCGCCTTCAGGTCAACAAAGATTGGCGCAGCAAATGGTTCGCTGCCGGCAAATTTGAATATGCCGAAATGCTTCGACAAGACCTTGAGGTCCGCAATCTGATCGAGAAAATGTTTGCGACACGTGCAACTATCCAAAAAATCGACATCGAGCGTGCCCCTAACCTTGTAACTGTTACTGTACACACCGCAAAAGCCGGTGTCGTCATTGGACGCGGTGGTGCTGGTGCCCAGGCGCTCAAGGCAGATATTGAAAAAATCATCCAAAAACCTGTACGCCTTAACATAGAGGAAGTCCGCCGTCCGGAACTCGCCGCTAAATTGGTCGCCGAAAACATTGGCCGCCAGCTCGAGCGCCGCATTAACTGGCGACGCGCCGTAAAAATGGCCGCCCAAAACAGCATGAACGCTGGCGCAAAGGGTATCCGTATTGAGGTTGCTGGCCGTTTGGGTGGCGCTGAAATGTCACGCCGCGAAAAAGAAATCCAAGGTAGTGTTCCATTGCACACACTGCGCGCCGACATTGATTACCATCTGGCTACCTGCCAAATCCCCGGTGCCGGTACAGTGGGTATTAAGGTGTGGATCTATAAAGGGGAGGTAGCATAATGTTACAACCTAAAAAGATGGCACACCGCAAAGTGCGGGTAGGCAAGAACAAAGGCCAAGCCACTGCCGGCCACTACATTGCCTTTGGCGATTTTGCGCTGCAGTCACAGAGCAACGAGCGCATTACGAGCCGCCAAATCGAATCTGCCCGCCAGGCAATGACCCGTTACATTAAGCGCGGTGGTAAAATTTGGATCCGTATCTTCCCACACACTCCAGTCACTAGGAAACCACAAGACGTAAAAATGGGTGGCGGTAAGGGTAACCCAGAATATTTTGCCGCGAAGGTAAAAGCTGGCACAGTTATGTTTGAAATGAAAGGTGTGAGCGAAGAAATCGCACGCGAGGCCATGCGGCTCGCATCGCACAAGCTGCCCGTTAAGACTAAGTTCATTAAAAGAGAGGAGATATAACATGGCCGACAAGAAGCAACCAAAGCAACCTATCGTCCAAGAACTCCGCGCTCTTGACGAACAAGCATTACAAAGTAAAATCGCTGAACTTAAACAACAATTGGTCGAACAGCACCGTGCTCACGCAGCACAAGAATTACCAGGTGTGCATGTAATTGGCAAAACGCGCAAGCAGATTGCCGTTGCCCACACTATTCTTGCCGAAAAGCGTGCCACGGAACAACCAAAGGAAAAGGAAAACTAAGATGGCACGCAAAATGATCGGTACAGTTACCTCTGACGTACAGCAAAAGACGATTACCGTTGCTGTTGCTCGTAGCGTAACCCACCCGTTATATGGCAAGCGGTACACCATTACTAAAAAATATGCTGCTCACGACGAAAAGAACGAAGCGCATGTTGGTGACAAGGTAGAGATTTCTGAGACTCGTCCAATTAGCCGCCGTAAGTCATGGGCTTTAACCAAGGTGATCGAGGTTGCTCCAGCGGCAGTTGAGCTCAAGGAGGAGTCATAAGATGATTCAGCAAGAGTCACGCCTTAAAGTCGCCGATAACAGTGGTGCACGTGAGTTATTATGTATCCGTGTACTCGGTGGGACTGGCCGTCGGTACGCACACGTTGGCGACATTATTGTTGCAAGCGTAAAAGAAGCAAACCCAGCTGGCGCCGTTAAGCGCAAATCAGTTGTAAAAGCAGTAGTTGTGCGAACAACTAACCCAATTCGCCGTAAAGACGGCAGTACAATTCGTTTCGACGAGAACGCTGCAGTCGTAATCGGTGACGACAAGAACCCTAAAGCGACCCGCGTATTCGGCCCAGTGCCACGCGAGCTGCGCGAAAAAGGCTACATGAAGATCATTAGCCTCGCGCCGGAGGTACTATAGTATGAAAATCAAACTAGGCGACCTCGTAAAAGTAATTAGCGGCGCCCACAAAGGCAAAACCGCTAAGGTTGTGAGTGTAAGCCCAGCCAAAAATGCAATCAAGTTAGAGGGCATTGGCGAGCGCAAGCGCTTTGTAAAACCAAACGCGCTAAACCCGCAAGGCGGCACTAAAGATATCCATGTAGCAATCGATGCAAGCAAGGTGGCCTTGGTAAATCCAAGCGACGCCACCAAGACTACCCGTGTTGGCTACACTGTTAACAAAGATGGCACCAAAGTGCGCGTTGCGCGCCAGGCTGCCAACAAGGAGATTAAATAATGGTAACAAAAACGCAAGCAAGTCGCGCAAATGTCGATACTGCTCGCCTTAAAGCTCAGTACAAAGCTGAGCTGGTGCCACGTCTCCAAAAAGACCTAGGTCTTAAGAATGCACACCAAGCGCCAAAGCTCGAAAAGATCGTGCTTAACGTTGGCCTTGGCAAGCATAAGGACGACAAGCATTATCACGAGGTTGTAGTGAAGACCCTGCGCAAAATAACCGGCCAACAGCCTATTGACCGCATTGCCAAAAAATCTATTGCAACCTTTAAGATTCGCCGCGGCATGAACCGTATCGGTGTAAGTGTAACCTTACGGGATGGCCGCATGTACGAATTCTTAGACCGTCTTGTAAACGTTGTACTGCCGCGTATGCGAGACTTCCACGGTGTAAGCGCTAAAGCCTTCGACCAAGATGGCAACTACAGCATTGGTATTGCCGACCAGTCGATTTTTCCAGAACTTGGCTTTGAAGACACTACTACAATCCACGGTTTACAAGTTAACTTTGTAATTTC
>DASTDY010000042.1:0-1033 GCA_035710125.1 Saccharimonadales bacterium (SeqCode)
GGCACATTGTGCAGTGGTGGGTGTTACTACGAAATTAGGGTTTGCCGGTTGCGGGCTTACTGTTACCTGAAATGGCGTGGAAGTGGCTGCCTGGCAAGCCGCACCTGAGACCCGTACGGTATAATCGCCGGCTATACTTACCGAAATAGTTGCACCTGTTGCACCACCTATAGCGGTCCCATTCAAAAACCACTGAAAAGAGGAAAGCTGGTTAGATGATTCAGCCCGTAGGGTGACAGACTCACCCTGGCAAAGCGAGGAAGATCCTTCTGCATCTATAGTTACCTGGCACGGGGGTTGGGTCTGGGCAACTGCAGCTTGTGTAAACAGCAGGCACAGCAAAAGCAGGGGCCAGTATATGTGCGTTAATAAAGGTAAGCGCATCAAGTCAGGTTTAAAAGGGTGAACTCCCAGCTACGCCACTTTTAATGGCCAGCTACCACTAGGTATATCTCTCCGGGCACGTGGCTAACTACTGAACTACCCTATTTTCTAAACAATAGCGGAGCAAAAGTATAACCTTGGTTAAGCATGTATGCAGCACACCCGGCAACAATTTTAGCCGCCGGCAACTAGCACATAACCGAACCTACCTCTATGCAAATTGCAGTAAAAGGTTGCACAACAGCTTTGATATTTACAAAACGTACTTAAAAAACGCCAAGTATAGGTAAGCAAGTATAAAAAGCCTGACGTACAGCATATAAACGCAAAAAGGCCCTGCAGGTTAGCTGCAGGGCCTTCGTTAAGTATAAATAATTATGGTTATTTTGTCAGGATCACTTTTCGTACTACCCGCAGTTTTTTTGCCTGCACCTGTACTAAGTATAACCCTGATGGTAAATGACTCAGGTTTACTTCCAGTTCGGTTTGCAGCGCCGGCAACGATGTGCGGTAAACAATACTGCCAAGGGCATTGGTAACAATTACATTTACCTGCTGCAACGGCTCTTTTGTGCTGATGCTGAATTTATCATGGGTTGGGTTTGGCGCTACTACCACGCCCATTGCCAGTTCATCTTCTACAGCAGTT
>DASTDY010000043.1:0-1221 GCA_035710125.1 Saccharimonadales bacterium (SeqCode)
CGATACGCCCGTAACGTCGCTGGGCAGCATATCAGGGGTAAATTGAATCCGGCTAAAGCTGCAACCCAATGACCGTGCCAGGCTGCGTGCTAGCATCGTTTTACCGACTCCAGGCACGTCTTCAATTAATAAGTGACCCTGGCAGAGCAGGCTGATGATGGCCTGCTCGACGGTTGCGCGTTTACCGACAATCACTTTCTCAATGTTGTTGATCACCCCTTCAGCAAAGGCTTGGATATTGGCCATTTTCGACTCCCTTTTACTTCATGATTTAAGCAAGAACGCATTCAATACCAACCAAAGCAGGCTATAGTTTAACACCTTCCTCAACCGGTAGCGTGAAGAAAAAATTAAAATGGCAAGGATTAGACCACAGGCTATGCGCAGGCTACCGCCAGTCTCGCGATAAGTAGAAAATGGCAGGAAAAGCATCACCGGTGCATTCAGAATGAGCGCCAAAACGACTAAGCTCATATCACCAGACAGTAATTTCTTGAACCCAACCCACAATCCCCACAGGGTCGGTAACACAATCGCCGGACCAAAGACTGCCAACATCGCCACCAGGTAAAGCGGGCTATAGAAGCCGATGCGCAATAATCCCATAAACGGGATCACCTCAAACGACGTCGCCATGGCGCCACCCGAGCCAATGCCACTTTGTCCAAAAACCTGCCATAACCAGAATTGAAAAAGGCCGTAAGGCACAAGAGCCACAATACTCAACCCCGCCAGGTCGTTCCAGCGGCGGTTCAGCAAGGCAGATAGAAGCGCGGCTCCCAAAAAGATCACCGTTACTTCCTTGGCAAATAAGGCTAATCCAAAACACAGCCACGATAGCAGGTTACGCTGGCGCTGTATCGCCAAAAAGCCACCGACGACCAACCCATAAGCTAAAGGCTCGGGCAGATCCAGGCGAACAGCCAGAGTGAGCCCGGCAAACATCCCATATGCCAGCGCATACCAGCGGTTCACACCCCACCCATCAAGTAACGTGGCCAATGCCCAGGTGCCAGCCGTTTGAAAGAGTATCCCTAGGGCCGCCAGCGACCAGGGTATGGCCAAATCCTGACCCAAAGCCACAAATCGAGCCAGGAGCGGCAATAAGATACGCTGGTAGCGGTAGGCTGGCACGTCTAAAAATGGCTTCACCGTCTCTGGATCAGGATCGCGGGCGATGTAATAGACAAATTGCCCATCGTATCCTTGCGTTCCCTGTGG
>DASTDY010000044.1:0-18026 GCA_035710125.1 Saccharimonadales bacterium (SeqCode)
CGAGTGCTGTATCCATGGCTGCAAACTGGAGTTTACCCCCGATTACAAGGTTGTCTGGATTTAGTCCCACGGATGAGAATAGATTGCGGATTGATTGCCAACATTCAAGCATCTGTGTTTCCAGGACCGATTTAGGTGCAACTGAAACATCAGCCGGTAATGATAAGGGGCTAAAAATAGTGAATAAGGTAGATTTTGGCGCAGCTGCTATGAGTTGTTGGTAGGTGTGCGGTGAAATTTCGGTGGTAACGTAAACCGTGAAGCAGTGAATAGGCGTATATGCGGTAGATCCGGGCTCTAAAAAGTATACCGACGCATCTGGCGCATCAGAGGGCTGCTGTACCGAAAACTGCATATTTTGCATGTGCATTATAGAGTGGGTAAGGCGCAGGATTTCTTCGGGGTTAAGTGTACTTGCCCGTTGCCGCTGCAGCGTGCGGGCCGATTTTAGCCACTGCTTACGAACCGCGCTGAGTAATGCAGAGGGACTGTCGCACAACACGATCGATTTGCCCAAGTATTGGCGCATCTGTAAATGATGTGCAATATCTGCTGCGATCGGCTGTTGTTGTGATGGCAGGTTGCGGATTTCGTAGTACAGTTGCTGCATTTTTGCGCTCCTTTTTTATAACAAGTGATGTTGGCGAAAGCTGAATATTTCTGTTTTTGTAAGGATTATGTGGTCATGCAAGGGTATCCCAAGCAGTTGGCCTGCCGCCGCCAACTGGTTAGTAAGCTCACGGTCTTTCGCGCTGGGCTGTGCGAGCCCTGACGGGTGGTTGTGGGCTACGACAATATAGGCGGCACGGTCTACGATGGGATCTGCAAATACTTCCCTAGGATGGGCTAAAACGGTATCGAGCGTGCCAATGGTGATCGCACGCTGGGCTAAAAGCCGCTGGCCACCGTCGAGCGACAACGCCACAAAGTGCTCCTGCTGTTTTTGGCGGATAGAATCGAGCCGTGCGGTAATATCGTGTAGTGTGCGTAGCGGCTGTACATCGCGCACGAGGTGCCGTTGTGCGAGCTCAAAACCAGCAAGAAGCTTGCTAGCCTGGCTAATATGTATGCCCTTTATCTGTAAAAGCGCGTCAGTGCTTAGGTTGGCCGACCCCCGTCGTAAAATTTTTTGGACTTGTCGCGCAATAGAGCTTACGTCGGCATTTGCGGTGCCGCTACCTATCATGACTTCTAGCAACTCAAAGTCAGAGAGGGCGGCAACCCCTTTGCGGTACAGCTTTTCGCGCGGGCGGTCGAGCGCAGGTATGTCGGTGAGACGTCTTTGCTTGGGCACGGGAGGAGTGTAACAGACGTTCCCCAGAAATATAAGCTTAATTTTGTAACTTTCCTGTGGAAAAGTGCTTCTAGAAGGGTTACTTACCTGCAGGATGCGCAGGTACAAGTAAAAAATAAAATTGGTATACTATAAAGTGATGAGCAAATCAAAGATTACATTGCCGCTCTCGTTTCCAAAAAAATTCCTTTGGGGTGCATCAAGTGCAGCGCATCAGGTAGAGGGCGGCACACACAACCAATGGTCAGTATGGGAGTTAGAAAACGCCAAGGTTCTGGCAGAGACCGCCAAATACCAAGCAAATTATTTACCAAAATGGGAAGGCATTAAGGCCGAAGCCACACGCCCAGACAACTATATTTCGGGCAAGGCAACAGACCACTACCACCGTTACGAGGAAGATTTTGCCTTGCTTAAAAAAATGCACATGAACGCCTGGCGTTTTAGTATTGAGTGGTCACGCATTGAGCCAGAAGAAGGCACGTGGAATGCCGAAGCAATCGAACATTACCGCGTATACTTGCAGCGGCTCAAAGCGCTTGGCATTGAGCCGGTGGTGACACTGTGGCACTGGACTGTGCCCGTGTGGTTTGAGCAAAAAGGTGGGTTTACCAAGCGTAAGAACGTGCAGTATTTTGTGCGGTTTTGCGAAAAGGCCCTAGAAGAGCTCGGCCGCGATTTCAGGTACATAATTACCCTTAACGAAGTCGATACCTACATTGCCAAAGGCTTTATTACCGCCGACTGGCCACCGCAAATCCATAGCAAATGGAAAGGTTTTTGGACGCTCCTTAACCTGTTACACGCACACAAAAAAGTGTATAAGCTTGCACATAGGGTTGGCCGGAAGTACCAAGTGAGCATCGCTAAAAATTCTGCGCATCATTACGCGGGTGACGACGCCTGGCTATCGCGCCTAACCGCTAACGTCATGAAGTACATAGAAGATACATTCATTCTAAACCGCGTGCGCAAACACATGGATTTTGTTGGGGTGAATTACTATTTTTCTAACCGCTACTACGGCTACCGCCAACATAATCCGAACGAACTAGTGAACGATTTAGGTTGGAACATGCAGCCAGCCGACATAGAACACGTATTAAAAGATATTTCTGACCGTTACAACCTGCCAATAATCATAACCGAAAACGGCGTAGCCGACCGAGACGACGAATACCGTAAATGGTGGATTGGCCAAACGCTTACGGCCATAAACCGTGCGTTGCAATCTGGCGTGAAGGTGCAGGGATACCTACATTGGAGCCTCACAGACAATTTTGAATGGTCCAGCGGTTTCTGGCCGCGCTTCGGCTTGGCTGCTGTAGACTACAAAACGCAAAAACGTACGCTCAGGCCAAGTGCGGTATGGTTGGGTAAGCTTATTGGCAAGTTAAGGCAGTAGGCAATCAAGGTGTAACCCGTGGCGCGAAACATTTTATTTTTAGACCTTGACCGTACTCTATTAGATACCGACCTGTTCGTAGAAGAGTTTTGGCACGCAGCTGCTAAGCTCTATAATTTCGACCCAATACATCAAATTGCACAGTTGGCCAGTTGGTATAAACCGGTGGGAAATTTTGGATACTACTCGGTCGAAGACCACGTGCGCGCCGCCCTTGGCAAAACGGCGGCTGAAGTAGGGGAGGCGGTTCGACCCCTTATACAACACATTGACTTTACGTATCCAGATACCGCCGAAATCAAGGATTGGCAAGCCCGCGGCGATTACGAACTCCGTATTCTCACCTTTGGCGAGCGGTGGCTGCAAACATACAAATTATCGCTGACGCCTACGCTTAGCGCCCTGCCATGTGATATTATCCTGGTGGCAAAGGGTGACTTTATTGCCAAAAACTTTACAGACGCCCAAGGCTTTTTGATAGACGACAAGCGTGGCAACCGCTTGCCGCCGAATTTTAAAGAAATTTGGATAAACCGCCGGACAGATATGAAAATTCCAGAAACAATAACCATACATTCGCTCGCAGAAGTTAAGGGGGTGCTATGAACTGTACAAAAGCAATCATTCCAATGGCGGGGTACGGCACGCGCCGGCTGCCTATAACTAAAGCAATAGACAAGTGTATGCTGCCTGTTGGCAACCGGCCAATCGTAGATTATGTGGTAGAAGATTGCGTAAAGGCAGGCGTTACCGACATTATTTTTGTGGTAGGAGAGCAGTTTGACCAATTACAGCAGTTTTATGGCCGTAATTTACTACTCGAGGAGTACCTGCGCAACAATGGCAAAACCGAAGAGTTGCAGGCTATCATTGACCTTGCTGAAAAGGCTAATTTTCATTACGTCGTACAGGACCAACACCAGCCTTACGGCACAGCTGTGCCGGTCGCGCTCTGTGCAGATTTAATTAAAGAAGACGAACAAGTGCTCGTGCTCATGGGCGACGACTTTATTTATAACCGCGATGGCAGTTCGGAAGTCGCACGGTTGTTAAACGCTGCAGAGCAAGCGGGTGTTGCTGCGGGTATGCTGGCCGTAGAGGTCCCGCGCGAAGACGTGCATTTGTATGGGGTGGTACGGACCGAAAACGGCGTATTTAAAGAAATCGTAGAAAAACCAAAGACCGAAGACGCCCCAAGCAACCTTATAAACATAAGCAAGTATTTGTTCGATAAAGAAATGCTCAATTACGCACGCGACATTGCCTTTGGCCATACGGCTGACGGCGAGCGCTATGTGACAGAGGCACTCAACCGCTATGTGCAGGCTGGTAAAAACATTGTTGTGCAGCCAGTGCAGGGCGATTATTTAGACGGCGGCTCTACAGATGGCTGGCTGCATGCGAATAATGTGGTTATAGGCGCTAGATAGTAAATTGATTTTATAAAATCTCAAGTTCCTATATTATGGGTTAGCCGGAATTAGCACGATAGAAGAAGGGTGCAATGAGTTCTGCGACGGCATTTGAGACGAGGCAGGCGCCAATAGGCGTTGCTCTGGCCTATAAGGCCTAGTCAGCGCAATGACCTGGGAGCGGGTCGTGGCGCAGATCATGAAGGTCCAATCTGTGGACCGCGCACTGGCGGAGCGCATTTTCGACCAGACGCTGGGGTACCTGTTGCTGTGTTCGCGCAGGCCTGAGTTGGGTGACGGCCCATGGCTACTGGGCCCTTCGCCCGAGGTGGATAAGGGGGTGCACGTTTTTTACTTGTACACCCCCGAGTTGTTCGAGCTTTTCGAGTCGATCAACAACGGTGTGTTTATCCACCACGTGCCGAACGACAAGCCAGGTGCGGAGCGTCGGGCTGTTCGCCTTCAGACGGTAGAGGCATTCCGTCTGCTCAACATGTCATTCGACTCAGAGCTATGGGCTAGCTTGGCCCACGGCTGCGCGAACGAAGATGGCGAAGGTCCGCCCAACTGCTTCGACAATTCAGACGGTTAATCTCTAACCGTCGGCGGTAAAGCGGTGGCACCCATCCCATGTATCCCAAAGCTGGGTGAACGGGGTGGGTGCTGATAACAGCTATAATTTAGACTTAGGTACAAAAACTGCCCCGCCAACGTCGCGGGGCAGTTTTTGTACCTCACGGACGGCAGGGCTCCACGTTGCCTTACTTTGGGCTTGTGGTTATTGTTGGTAGTTTATGGTGACGTAACCCGTCTCGCCGACAAGGCCCCAGTTTAGCTTATGGAAAGGCTCCGGCGCTACAGCGATCTCAAATTGTTTAGAGACATGGTGGGGGTTTTGGCTCAGGAATGTGGACCTGGTGTTGTCGGCAAGTATTTTGTGTGCTGTCGCCAGCGCGTTGTGTGCTGAGTTCAGCAGTGAGGGGTCGAGCTGCTGCTGCCTTTCCAGTAGCACCAGTATTTCTTCGCACGTGATGCAAATAACAAAAAATGACCCTCTCCATTCTGGTTGTGTAAACAGTTGTTCAAGAAAACTTACCTTTTTTGCGAGGAGCGCATTTTCTTGGGATAGCGCGCTGTATGGAATGCCGTAACCCACAGATCTGGATATTGGGGTGATCTTTTTCTTCTTAGACACATCGCTCCCATAAGACTAACAACGCTCTACACTTTAAAGGTTTTACAATCGTTTTACAAGGTTATGCTTTTTAGGGCTAGAATTTATGAATGCGTAGAGACACTAAAACTGCCCCGCCAACAACGCGGGGCAGTTTTAGTACTGCTTAGCGCGAAGGCGAGGCGTGGGCTCAGCCCGTGGCGTAGTCAGTCAAGCCGACCACGCTCCAGTCGATCCCTTCCAACGGGGCTGGCGTGACCCTCCAGTGAGGCTTCGAAGGATCCAACCCCTCCGGAATGTTCTGCAGGGGAGGCCCTTGGGCTGCATGGTCTTCCAGGTAGCTGTGCGCATCTTCTAGCGCAGCTTCAGCATCGGGGAGTGCAGAAGTCGTGCCGTTCAGCGGGTGGCCCGGGTAGCGGTAGTTCTCTACCGCCTTCAAGAGGGCGATGAGTTCCGCGCAGGCCACGCCCAAGTCGAGCAGGAGTTTCTGTTGGTCCGTGGCGTTTTGCACGTTGTTGCGATCCGCACCGAGGATCCTTTCGACCGCTCGGATTTTGCTGTCTATGAGCAATCGTGACGCCACAGTGACGCCCCGGATGTCGTACTCCAGCCGTACGGGCATGTCCTCGCCCTCTTGGGCCGAGGTAAACGTTGCCGTGATCAATGCCGCTCCTTCCAGATCAGGTAATGAGCCTATCCTACTATAAAATAATTTTAATAATTATGCCTTTTTTTATCCCCAAAACTGTGGATAAGTACAAGAATGTGGGGCATTGTGGGTAAAAAGGGTATTGCCGTGGGTAATTGTGGGTAGTAGACTAAGGTCAGTGGAAAGCTTTAAGGCAAAGCCAAAAAGCATTAAACAAAAACCACGAAATTAAAAAATGGCCACTGTAGACTACTTTGAACGCAAGCTTGACGACAAGCGCCGGTTAACAATACCGCCGGAACTTCGAGACGAATTTGCTAGCGGGGTAGTGCTCACAAGGGGCTTCGACAAATACTTGCACCTATACCCAAAATCGGTATGGGACGAGCTTGTCGAACCAGCGCTTAACGGCGACATACTTGACCAAAAAGTGGCGGACTTAAACGTGCAGTTCCGCATGGGTAAGACCGACGCCGCTTTAGACGCCAAGCAAGGCCGCATAAGTATAGAGCAGCACTTGCTGGACTACGCGCAGATTACCCGCGATGTAGTTGCAGTACGCGCTGGCCGCTACTGGCGCATTTTGGCTAAATAGTACGTTAACAATTTGGTGACAACGCCAAGCAAGACCTAGGTAGATGTTCGAAACATCTTCGTAGTCAGCTATTTGGCAGCCAGTGAGTGGGCCGAGGGCCTCCACTTAGTAAGCCCTAGTACCTTTCCCCTCCAAAAACACCTCCCAAAAAAACTCCACCTCACATAAGTCTCTCACTCTCTTAGGTGACCTGCTTGCAGGGAACCTATATAATGAAGTTCGAGCATTTCAAAACCTTAGAAGTGCCACCACAACAACTCCATTAACCAACAAAAACAAAAACGCATCGAATCAAAACAAATACACTGGCTGTCAATTAGGTGACTACGAAAAATGAATACACCACAACAACTCCAACATATACCGGTCTTATTACAAGCCACGCTTACCGCGCTTAGCCCAAAAAAAGGGGATTCGTACCTCGACTTAACGGCTGGGTTTGGTGGGCATGCTAAAGAGGTGATCGCTAAGATAGGCGATGCGTCTTTGGCCACGTTGGTTGATCGGGACGATATGGCAATTACCGCCCTACAGCCTTTGCAACAGGCTGGTGCTCGCGTACTCAAAAATGATTACGCAAGCGCTGCCGCCCAGTTGCACCAGGCGGGGGAGCGGTTTGATACCATATTGCTCGATATTGGTGTTTCGTCGCCACAAATAGACAACCCCGGCCGCGGGTTTAGTTTTATGCAGGATGGCCCACTCGACATGCGCATGGACCAATCAGCAAAACTAACCGCATCTACCTTTGTTAATAACGCCGGCAAAGACGAGCTTATGCAGTTGCTGCGCGAATACGGCGAAGAGCCGCTCGCACCGCGAATTGCCCAAGCAATCATCTACGCCCGCCCCATTAACACAACTGCCGAACTAGCCGAAGTTGTCGCCAAAGTTTACCGTGGCCGGCGGGGTAAAACCCATCCGGCAACGCGCACTTTTCAAGCGCTCCGTATAGCTGTAAACGACGAGCTAGGGCAGCTTAAAAAAACGCTTCCGTTATTACCAGACTTGTTAAAACCTGGTGGGCGGGTAGCGGTTATAAGCTTCCACAGCCTCGAAGACCGTCTGGTAAAACAGTTCTTTCAAGAACAGTCCAGGGCGGGGTACGAGGCAACATTGCAACTCGTTAACAAACAGCCTATCGACGGCGCAACCTACGATGTTCACAATCCGCGTTCGCGCAGTGCAAAACTACGCGCCGCAGTGAAAATAAAATAAAAAGGGGCAGATTGATGCCTATCAAAACACAAGTCCGGGTAACCGGAACGTCACGCTCTTACAAAATAAGCGTAAAGCAAGTGTAAGAGCCAAAAAATTGCTTGCGGGTTGGTTTACATACCGGCCCGCGGGCTCCACAGAAAATAAAAATAGTAAAACACCAATGTCGCAAACTTATAACTTCGCTGCGCTGCCGCGCCAAAACTCTACACGCCAAACTTGGCGACGAAACCAAAATACGGTTAAATTTAAGAGTGGCATAAGCCTTGGGCCTATAAGCCATACCGTATTAATTGCTATTATGCTTGCAGTGCTCGGTATGATTTACCTTACCCAGATCACCAAAACTGGCACGTACGGATACCAATTGAATGAACTCAGTTTTAAAAAAGAGCAGCTTGCTAGCGAAACCCGCGACCTAGAAGTAGAAGCCGCAAAGCTTCAGGCTCTCGAGAAAGTCCAACAAAGCCCTGTGGCTAACGCTCTTACCACGCCTGCCCAGACCGACTTTGCCCACACCAACTAAACTCCGCTAAACAAGCCATGGAGCGAATGCAGCTAACATCTAGCCGAAGCAAAATACTAATAGCCGTCATGGGAATTCTGGGGGCTATTTTTGTCGCACGGCTATTTTATTTGCAAGTTATAATGCACGACCATTACGAGGCAGAGGCTGCAAAAGAACACATTAGTAAGTTTGTAATCGCCGCCAAACGTGGGCTTATTTATGCGCATGATGGCCCAAATAACTATGCAGCCATGGTGCTCAACGAACCAGTGTTTACGGTATTCGCTGACCCCCGTCATGTAAAAGATGAAAGTAGGGTAGCAGAAACACTCCGCAAAATTGCAGGCGGGAATGTTGTAGACCAGTTCGAGAACGGCCTACGCGACAAATCGCGTCAGTACGTAGTGGTGGCGCGGGGCGTAAATAAGACCCAGGCCGACCTTATTAAAAAAGAGAAACTCGATTCACAGGGGATTGGCCTGCAAGAGCAAGAAAAACGCGTGTATCCCGAGAACCAGCTCGCCGCGCAAGTGCTAGGTTTTGTAAACGGGGAAGGCAAGCCGCAATACGGTATTGAGGAAGGCCTGAACGACCAGCTCAAAGGCAAAGATGGCCAGCTAAAGGCTTTAACTGATGTACACGGGATTCCGCTTTCTATCGGCGCAGAAAGTGTGCAGACGGCGCCCGAAGAAGGTAAAAACGTTGTGCTCACAATCGACCGCAACGTGCAAAATAAGGTAGAGCAAGCATTAAAGACTGGTTTGGAGCGTTCTAAAGCAACAAAAGGCAGTATTTTGGTCATGAACCCCAATAATGGCCACGTGCTCGCAATGGCGAACTACCCAACGTTTAATCCAAACGAATTTAGTAAGGTAACAGATTACAGCGCATATGGCAACCGAACCATAAGCGACCCGTACGAGCCTGGCTCCGTCATTAAGGCGCTCACCATGGGCGCGGGGTTAAACGAGGGCAAAATCGAACCCACCACCACTTATAACAATACCGGCACTGTAAAAATAGACGACGCCGTAATCCGCAATGTGCTCACTAGCCCTTTGGGGGCGGTTAACATGACCCAAGTGCTTGTATATTCATTTAACACTGGTGCAGTGTGGGTGTTGCAACAGTTAGGCGGCGGCGAGATAACCACCGCTGGCAAGCAAAAACTCTACGATTATTTCACCAAAAACTACCTATTCGGCCAGCGGACCGGCATTGAGCTTGCGGGCGAGGCAAAAGGCAAGGTAGACGATGCCAGCTCTAGCGATGTGCAATACGCCAACATGACATTTGGCCAAGGCATTAACTTGAGCATGTTGCAAGTGACTGGCGCATTTTGCGCAGCAATTAACGGCGGGGTGTACTACACGCCGCAAATTGTTGATGGCTACCTTGATGGTACAAAATCGTTTACAGCCAAAGCGCCAACAATCCGCAAGGCAGATGTACTAAGCGGAGTAAGCTCGGCAAAACTACGGCAAATGTTGCACGATGCACGCGCTGGAAGCTCTGCTGCCTCGGGCGAGAAAAAAGGTTACTTTACCGGGGGTAAAACTGGTACTGCCCAGGTTTATAACCCTCAAATCGGCAGATACGACGACAAAGCCACCATTGGTAGCTATCTGGGCTTCGGTGGGCAAGATAAGCCCCAGTATGTCATAATGGTGCGTGTAGACGACGCCACGATTGCGGGCTATTCAGGCTCCGCCGCCGCCGCGCCAATCTTTACCGAAATATCTAATTGGATGTTAGATTATTTACAAATACCACCGAAAGGATAAAATACACACATGAATCCGATTGTGTCGCCCGATTTTATTACCAACCTTACCACTGTGTCGCTTTTGGCTGGTGCTGGATTCTTTTTATCTATGGCGCTGACACCGGTATACACTTTTTTTGCTTACAAGTATAAGCTTTGGAAAGTCCCCCGCACCGTGGCAGTCACAGGCGAAAAAGCACCGGTGCTCGCCAAGCTGCACGCTGCAAAGCACCGCCGTAATATTCCGATGATGGCTGGCCTAGTGTTTGTAGTAGTAGTGGCTGTGCTTACGCTCGCACTCAACCTAGACCGTTCGCAAACGTGGCTGCCGCTTGCTGCGTTCTTGGGTGGTGGCCTAGTGGGATTAATAGACGACATCATCAACGTACGCGGCCTTGGCGGTGGCATCAAAGGCTTGCGCGCCCCAATAAAATTTGCCATGGTAACTGCGGTAGGGTTGCTGCTCGCGTGGTTCTTTTATTACAAGTTGGGCTATACGTCTATCCATTTGCCATTTATTGGCGATTGGTCAATAGGTATTTGGATGATCCCACTCTTTGCCTTTGTGGTTGTTGCAACCGGAAACGCGGTAAATATAACCGATGGCCTCGATGGCCTGGCTGGCGGCCTTGCGGCAATGGCCTTTGGGTTCTTTGGCGTTATCGCTTTGCTACAGGGTAACATTGGCGTTGCTGGTTTTTGTTTTACTGTGGTGGGCGCGCTCCTTTCGTATGTGTGGTTTAATATTTTCCCGGCACGGTTCTTTATGGCAGATGTTGGGTCATTTTCGCTAGGCGCTTCACTTGGTGTAGTAGCCATGATGACCGATACATTATTCTTATTGCCGATCATTGGTTTTGTGTTTGTTGCCGACACCGCAACTGTGCTTTTGCAGTTATTTAGCAAGAAGGTGTTTAAGCGCAAGATTTTCTTATCGTCACCAGTGCACCACCATTTTGAGGCAATAGGCTGGCCCGAGGCCAAGGTGACTATGCGTTTTTGGGTAGTGGGCCAAGTGTGCGGTGTGATTGGGCTAGTTATCGCACTCGTTGGAGGCTATATTAAATAATGCTCAGAGGTGGGGCAGAGCGGGCGGCAAGTATTGTCCGCAAGCACAAGCCAGACATGCTGCTCGTGCTGTTTGTGGGCATTTTGGTGTTGCTAGGCCTCATTATTATTTACGCAATCAGCCCGCCTTTGGCTGCACGCGCTGGGGGCGATATTGACCCCAACCACTTTATGTACCGTCAGCTCCTGTACCTGCTAATTGGTATTGGTGCATTCGTTGGCGCGTTTTTAATTCCGGTGAATTTTTGGCGGAGTATCCAGGGCAAGTTAATAGTTGGTGCGCTCATTTTAGGCGTCATGCCGTACCTATTGCAGAGTACATCTATAGGATTATGTGCCAATGGCGCGTGCCGCTGGCTCAATCTCGGCATTATTAGTTTCCAGCCTGCCGAAATCATGAAGTTCGCATTAGTTGTCTTTTTAGCCAGCTTTTTAGCGGCGCGCATGAAACAGGGCAAACTCAACGACTTTCAAGCCACTCTGGTGCCAGTAGGCATAATTTTATTCGTTGTCTCTGTTATTGTAGTCGGTCTCCAGCAAGATCTTGGCACCGGCATCACCATTTTTGCAATTTTTATTACCATGTTGTTTATGTCTGGGGCAAACCGTCGGATCCTTGCAATGGTCGCTGCTGGTGTTTTGGCGCTTGGAACCATGTTTATAATTATTGCCCCTCACCGTATAGAGCGTATCTTAACCTTTGTGCAACACAGTAGCTCTACAGAAGACGAAATGGGCTACCACATTAACCAAGCGCTCATAGCGGTAGGTAGTGGCGGCCTTACGGGCAAAGGGCTTGGGCAAAGCGTGCAGGCATTCGGCTATCTGCCAGAGGCTGCAAACGATTCTATCTTTGCTATCCTGGCCGAGATCTTTGGCTTTTTGGGCACCGTTGCCGTTTTGGGGATTTTTGCCGCGTTGCTCATGCGACTCCTAAAAATTATGGATCATAGCCCAAATCCTTACCACCGTCTGCTCATGGCTGGTATTTTTGGCTGGGTTTTTTCGCACGCAGTTGTTAATATTGGGGCGATGCTTGGAATTTTTCCGCTCACTGGCATTACGCTGCCGTTTGTAAGTTTTGGCGGGACCAGCTTGCTGTTTATGCTGGCCGCGCTAGGTGTGGCTTTGCAAATTTCGCGGTATACTAGTCATCTACCCCAAACCAATGTAACCAAAGGAGCCTATGAAGATCGTCGCCGCGGGCGGGGGATCGGGGGGGCACGTAACCCCAGTGCTGGCAGTTTTAGCCGAACTTAAAAAGCACGACCCAGACCTACAAGCCTATTTTATTACAGACTATGGATTCGGAGCGCAAGCGCACGATATTATTAAACATAGCCCGTTTCCGATTAGGCTTAAAAAAATCAGGGCAGGCAAGCTAAGGCGGTACCACAAGGTGGGTATCTTCAGGCAACTATTAGATGTGCCAACCATTCTTAAGAACATTCGGGATATATTTTTTGTGGGAATCGGATATGCGCAAAGCCTGCTGTATTTAAAAAAAATCCGCCCAGATGCTGTTTTTACCAAGGGTGGGTTTGTATGCTTGCCAGTTGGACTAGCCGCCAAAACGCTCGGTATCCCGCTAGTGATCCATGATTCCGATACCCACCCTGGCCTCACCAATAAAATTTTGGCAAAATATGCTGCGGTTATTGGTACCGGTGCGCCTACTAAATATTATTCGTACCCCGCAGGCCGTACCCATTATGTGGGCATTCCTGTAGGGAATAAATTTAAGCCGCTTACCGCAAAACAACAGCAGCGATGCAAGGGCGATATTGGCCTGCATGATACAAAAAAACCTCTGTTGGTAGTGACGGGTGGCGGGCTTGGCGCACGCAACCTTAATAGGGCGGTTATGGCCATTGCGCCAAAACTGCTCGATAAAGTCGCCATTTTGCACATTACGGGGCAGGCTAATTACCAAGAAGTGCTGGCCTCTGCCCCTGAACACGTCGATTACCTTATAAAACCATTTTTGGCAGAAGGCATGTTTGCGGCATTCGGCGGGGCAGATGTTGTGCTTACACGCGCCGGCGCCACCACGCTCATAGAGCTTGCTGCTATGTCTAAACCGGTAATTATAGTGCCTAGCCCGTATCTCTCGAGCGGACATCAGCTTAAAAACGCAGCTATGTACCAAGAGGCGAATGCGGCAGTAGTGCTGCAAGAAGAGGATATCATTCTAGACCAACGAGTATTGTTAAAAGCGCTGGTCGATGTGTTTGCCAATACTGCCAAGCGCCGTTCATTGGCTAAAAATTTGCATTCGTTTGCCAAGCCCGACGCTGCCCTCGACATGGCTGCGCTGATTGCCGAAGCCGCATACACAAAAAAAGCCGCATAACTTGCTACAATACTTGCAATGAGGTGGTTCAAAAATAAACAACAGCCAGTGCGCCAGCCGCAGCTTATGGCCGGCCAAAACGATTATGTGTTTCGGCGTAGCCGCACACTTACAGGCAGCGTTTCTACCGATGTTGCCGCCAGCGCCGCACCGCACGGCCATCTTAAGACAGACCGCCTAAAATTACATGAGCTAAAGGCACATCGGGCAAAAATTTTGCGGTTGCTTGGCGGTGTGCTATGTTGTATTGCTTTTCTTAGCTTTATGCTAGCTAATTTTATTGCCGAACCAACCGTTATTGGTATGCAATCGTCGCAAAAGGAGTTAACGGTTACAGCCTACCAAAAAAGTACGTATGGTTATTTTAACGATCGCCCCTTAGAGCGCTTTGGCTTTTTGCTTAATCCAACAACACTTGAGACCCACCTAAAAAGTGCCCACGCCGAACTTGCTATGGTGAGTGTTGAGCGTGATTGGTATGGGGGCAATATGCGCATTGGCCTGTTTTTTAGGCAGCCACTTTTAGTGTGGCGTATTGGTCAGCAGCAGTTTTATGTCGATAAGCAGGGAATCGCTTTTTCATACAACCATTTTGCCGAGCCGCAGGTTGCCGTGACCGACCAAACGGGCCTATCGCCAGACCAGACGGGCGCGGTTGCATCCAAGCGGTTTATTCGGTTTTTGGGCCAGATGGTGGGTGCAGTCAATGATCACAAAAAGGGTAGGGTAATAAGTGTGGTCATGCCGCCGTCTACCCGAGAAATCGACCTAAAATTGGAGGGTCGTGATTACCCAATCAAAACCAATAGCGGCCGCGATCCGTTCCAGCAGGCAGAAGATATAGCAATGGCACTTTCAAGGTTAGACCAACGTGGCATTAAACCACAATACGTCGATTTGCGAGTGGCACACAAAGCGTATTTTAAGTAGTGGGAAGTTATCCAATCTACCCCACTATTCTTCCTAGTTCGTTTTTTGTTCTTATCTTTTTGAATGAAAGAAATAAAATTTAAAAAATATATTTTTTGATATAAAAATTTAAAAAATCAAGCGTTCAAATAGGGAGTGGTAGGGGGGTGTGAAAAATTATAAAATAGCCAACAAAAATGAACAAAAGCAAATATGCCTGTGGAAAACTATATGCTAGTAGTTCAATCGTGCTACGCTAAGCTATCGCAATTGGCTAAGGACTCCTTGTATGTAACACGGATGTTTTTTAGGGGCAAAAAATATACGGCATTGCATACTAGAGAAAAATAGAAAGTTTGCCCCCTATCTTGCGGTTTACTAGTCGTCTTTGTCTTTATGAGGCCATGTCGTAAAAGATATATTGTGCGACACAACATCACATTCTAAATCGCTGCCTAAAATTTTTGTGTTACCACTCCCCTGATTTTTTTGCTTTGTTTATTGCATGTTTTATTATTTTGCTATCGCCTGTTTGTGCCCGCTGTGCGATAGCTATGCAGTCAAAAAATTTAAAAATGGATCCTCCTAATTATAGAAATTTGCATGTTGGTTGTGTTCTATTTTTGTTTTATAAAAAACGAACATCAACGATGGCTGCAGCTTACTTACCGGACACAATAAAGTCGACTACCATATCACTGTAAGTGGTAAGGCTGCCGATTATTGATCGAGCGTGGCCGTTGGTGGGCTGTGTCTTGTAGCAGATTCCTGGGATTTCCATATACTTTAACTTAACGATAGTGTCACTCAGCGGTTTTATAGATAGCACCCGTTTGCGGGCTTTAGCGCTAAGCGCCGCTATTGCCTGCGGCAACGTTTTTACGGCTGTGGTGAACGCGGGGTTATCGTCTTGTATGTGCTGTGCAACGCCTTCTATGCGCCCTAGAGCTCCGCATGTTACTACAACGCGATGTATGGCTTCTGGACGCGCTGCAAAGGCATGGATTGCCATGGTGGCGCCGGCGCTGGTCGCAAATAGAGACACAGTATGTCCTTGGGCTGTAAGTGAGTCGATCCTATCTAATACTTTTTGCAGTTTTTGCTGGAATGTCTGGTGCTTGCTTTTCCACCCTATTGTATGGAATGTAGTGCCTATGCCAAATTTAGTCCGCCAGCGACGTATGAGCAGCGCCTGGCTGTATTTACGCAGCGAATGGTCCGCCAGGCCGGGCAGGTAAATTATATGGTGTTTCATGGTAGAAATTAACGGAGTTTAATAACGGTTTCGTCTGATCTTGGTGCCCGAGGTTGCGGTGGAGCTTGCGGAGGGGCTGGAGCTGCAGACGGAACGGGCAAAACTGTGTGTCTGGGTGGTTCAGAACCGCTACTCCCCTGCCCTTCGCCGCTACTGCCGCCCTTTTTTTTGCGTCGGCGGCGCTTTTTGCGTCCGGCAGATTCACTGCCGGCGGCGGGTTGCTGTGAGGCCTTGCCGCTTTCACCTGCTGCCTGCTGTTTGGGCGCTGTTGCCTCTGGCTTGTTCTGTTGTTTGGCGCCTTCTTTTTTAGGTTCCTCGCCACCGGCAAGCGCAGCCTCTGCCAATTTTTGGGTGACAGCTGGGGTTGGAGTGGCCGCCGCATCTTTGTTGGCCACAGAAACAACACTTTCGGGTACAGGGTGTTGTTTTTCTTGTGCAGCCGATTTTGGTGGCGTCTGTGTATTTTGATTTTGGGCTGGCGAGCTGGAGACAGTCTGGCCGATTTCTTCTTCTACCTCCTCACGGGGGCGGGTAAAGTGCAGGCGGCTGGATGCTATAATTTGCGACGAAAAGTCGGTTTGCACCGGTGGTAACGTAAGGGTGGTAGCAGAAAATGCCGGCGCCTTCTCGCCATGTATAACCATGCTGATTATAAAGTGGCGGTTGGCCATTTCCATAATATCTTCGGGGGTAAATTGCGGGGTGAACTGCTTTGCTAGCTGCGGGGCATCTTCTGGGCTAATACGAAAACAAATAGTGGTGCCCACGTTGCCAAATACCGCGGCACGCACAGTGTCGGTCATTTGCGACACGTACTGGTTGGCAACAACCAGGTTCAGCCCATACTTACGCGCTTCGGATAGGATAGTCGCAAATGAATCAGTGGCAAAGTTTTGGAACTCGTCTACATACAAGTAAAACGGTCGGCGGTCTTCTATGCTTGGAATATCCGACCTGCTCATGGCGGCAAGCTGCACTTTGGTTACAATAAACGAACCCAGAATTGCGGCGTTGTCTTCACCGATTAAGCCCTTAGATAGATTCACGACCAAAATTTTGCCGTCGTCCATAATTGTGCGCACATTAAAGGTGCTTCTGGGCTGGCCGACAATGTTACGGATAATGGGGTTCGCGGTAAATGCACCCACCTTGTTTAACACTGGGGCAATGGCCTCTGAGGCAAATTTTTCGGTCCAGCTGGCGAACTCAACGTTCCAGAACTGGCGTACTACGGCATCTTCGCAGTTTTCTACTACTTTTTTGCGGAATTTTTTGTCGGTGAGCATCGGTGCGATATCGAGCAATGTGCTGTTGGGGTAGTCTAGTAGCGCCAAGATAGTGTATCGCAAGATGTACTCTAGGCGCGGACCCCAGCTTTCGCCGAACATACGTTTTAGTACTCCAATGATTTCGGAGCTGATATTGTTCTTCATATTTGGATTGGTGACTTCCATTGGGTTGAAGCCAATCGGATGGGCGGTGTCAGACGGGTTAAAGTACACCACATCTTTTATGCGCGAGGCTGGGATAAACTTTAGGTTGTTTGCGGCAAAGTCGCCGTGTGGGTCGATAATTGCGTAGCCTTGTTTGTGGTAGATATCGCTTAATGCGAATAACTCGAGCAAACCAGACTTACCAGTTCCGGTCTGGCCAATAATGTAGGCATGGCGGCCACGGTCAGAGCGGTACATGCCAAATTGCTGGTTAATGCCGCGGAAGTTGGTTAGGCCGAAGGCGCTAATGTCTTTGTCGGTCTCTGAACCTATAATCATCGGCAGTTTAGCGGGTGGTTCGGCAGTTTTAGAGCTTGCCCAAACAATGTTAGGAGTTTCTACGTTGGTGTGGGGCAAGTGGAATACCGAGGCGAGTTCTTCTATATTCAATACAAAACCACGGTCTATAAAGAACCGCGCGCGGTATTGGGCGATGCCATCAATAGAAAAGCTGCCATTTTTGAGCACAAATCCGTTAAGGTTGGTCGTGTTGTACTGCTTAAAGGTACCTACAATTGCTTGCATGCGTAGTTTTGCGGTTTGTTCGTCGCTGCCCATGTAGGCAATACGTATTTTTACCTGGTAGCCCAGTTTGACGCTTTTTTTGTCTACCTCAGAAATGCGGCCTTTGTCGCGCTCGCTGATTTCTGGGGCTTTACCGCTTTCTTCTGGTGGTTTAGCCAATGCGCCCAGAGTTTTGAGCAGATAGTACCCTGCCCCGTGGCCGTGGCTGCTGACCATACCGGTTTTTACGCGGTTTGCGTAGCGGCTGGATTTGCGGTGCCATTCGTCTGAAACCGGCCGTGTTAATACCTGGATCCACATTTGCTCGCCTGGCTCTTCTAGTTTTGCCAGGGTGGCAGTTATGGCTGCTAAGGGGTCTACTTCGAAGCTTTGGAATGTTTTAATCGGCAACGCCTCGTTGTCT
>DASTDY010000045.1:0-1865 GCA_035710125.1 Saccharimonadales bacterium (SeqCode)
CAGAGCCAGCAGTACGGTTAAGAAGCAACTTATTTGTAATGACCGGTCCATTTACCTCTAGCAGCCCGCCGCACTTATTCGACGTTAAATTACCCGAGAAATTACTGCACGTATTAATAGTTCCGTCTGTCACCAGCCAGCTGTCTACCCGCCCTACATTATCTTGAATGTTTATATTGGCCGCAATAATCACCACCTGAGGTATTGCATTTACACTATTTAAAGCTGCATCAGAATAGGTAATATTACCCGCAATAGTCACGGTACCAGTCGCTATAATCACCGCCGACCTTCCCGGAGGAATATTACTTGCCGTTATCGTGAGGTCGTTTGCTGTGCGTACCGTTATAGGCCCACCGGTAGCAAATGTTAACGTACTAACATCAACGCTGCCTGGGCCAATTGGCTGCTTGTTGGCAATCGCGCCAAAATACGCCGCCACCGCAGGCTGTGGGCGAAACCCAGCAGCTGTCGTAAACTGCCCAAACGATGGGTTGGTGCTATTGTCGACATTGGCAAATGTTAGCTTACTCCACACCTCCTGACTATTGTTCGGCTGCCCATTCAGCCCCGATCCAGACGCAAACCTGTCGATCGCTCCTACTGCAAAAGCACCGTACTCCACCCAGCTACCAAATGTTTTATTACCACCAATATCTTTTACCGAAGTACTTGTCTCTATTCGTCCCCGCACCGAAACATCGCCACCCCATACTTGAATCTTGGGCTTTTTCCCCACGGTCGTACATACCGGTGCCGAATGCGCCCACCTACTATCACTATTGGCTCGTGGCTGTACCGAAAGAGCAAAACATACCTTTGTCCCAACGGGCACATCACCTATATCGTAGCCGTTTAACTCGGGTTGCAAACTACCCGAAGGGCTCCCCAGCGTAAACACCCCCGACCCTTTGGCAGCATTTTTACATGTCGCAACTCCATTTCTAAAATAATTACCAGAAGGCGCACCGCCACTACTTTGGCAAGGTGCCTCACCAGAAATCCCTCCGCTGCTGTTTGGAACAGGCTGACCTGGCTGCACATTTATTTGCGTAATCTCCCACTGGGTAGGCTGGCTATCAACATCGCCTTCTGCGTCAACGCTTGTTGTTACCGTCATTTTGCTGCCCGCTTCAATTTGTGTCGGAGAAACAGTGTCAACACGGGGGGTGAGCGTATAGTTCCGCGGCAATGCCTGCAGTCTTCCCACGGGGTTAGCACAGTCTTTCTTGATTCCATACAGCGGCTCCCCAGTGCTTGGGCTGTAAAAGACAATACTCCATGCGGCTGTCTGGGCCGATGGATAATAGGCAACGTCAGTATTGCTTGAACGCGTATTTAGCCCGCCAAAATCGTAAAATGTATTGTAATTGGTATTAGGCGCCCACTGCTGCACAACATTTGCCCATTCGCTAAACACCTGGCAAGCAACGTTTTTCGATGTACCCGGCGGGTAGCCTAACATTGTTAGCACAATAAAAGCCGAACCTGTTGCATTTTGACTACCCGCATTTAAAAGAACGCCGCCCGAACAGTTCATATGGCTGCCTGTTACATTAACAAGATCGGTAGCATTGTTTACATTCAACATCGCCGGAAGGCTAATGACATTGTTTCGAAGCGTTCCTGGCCCGCCATCATACTGTCCAAAGAAATACCCAATATAGCAATCACGTCCATTTATTGAACACTGGTCGGCATTCGCTTGTCTTGGGGAAAAAGCCAAAAAACCAAAAGAGGTCACCGCCACTGCGGCCACCCACAACATAACACTTCGGAATACTTTTGTCTCTAACACAAATCGCCTCACCGCTTCTTCTCCAGTTCGGCTATCTTGTAATCATACACAGCAATTTGGTCTGGAC
>DASTDY010000046.1:0-3095 GCA_035710125.1 Saccharimonadales bacterium (SeqCode)
TGTGTGTGTCTGAGAGCATAAGCCATTGGCCGTTGTCTACCGCATATGTTGTGCCATCGGGCGTGACCACAAACCGCGTGAGCATTTGTAAAGGTGTGAGGCTGGTAATGGCTGGTGTGTAGTTTGCCGATGCGTCCTGGATGTTCCAGAGTTTTGCAATGTTAGAATCTACTGTGTAAAAGGCCTTGCCCTCGCGTATAAGGTAAAAACCTTGCGCATCTTTTGCTTTGCTGGCAAGTTGGCCGCCGCTCGCCATGCTGCTAAGTGTGCCGTCGCCGAATACTTGTGGCGATTTGCCGTCGAGACCCCAGTTGGTTTTGGTTTCGGAATTAAGGGTTAGTTTTTGCCCATTATTGAGCACGTACTCTGTGCTGCCGTCGCTCACAAAAAGTTTTGCCTCTGAATCTAGTCCGAATGAGTTTACGATTGCCGCATGTAGCACGGTAAGGTGTGTGTTGGTTGAGCCCCACGCTTGGGCGTCTGCCGGTGTAGACAAGCCGCGAAGCTTGCCGCTGTTGTCAAGGAAGTACATTTTTGGTGATTTGTCTGATTTAATAAATGCTGACGCGGTAGACATAACGGGGTAAAGAGCCTCGAGTGAACTACTGAGCGGCTGCGTCCCTTTTAAATTGCCTGTATAGGCCTGGGCAAGGTTGCCAGGTATAACAACTTTGCTGCCGCCGGCAATCACAAAGTTGCTTGATCCGGCTGCAATGTACGATGACACTGCAGACGATTCTGACATAAGATTTACAAAACCGTCGTTCACAATATTTACGTGTTGTCCGAGCGGTATCCAGGCGTTAAGCATGTCTGGGTCGCTTATGCGGCGGCGTACGCCGTTGTCTAACAGGTACACGTGCGGGCTAGTGGCCGACCGGATAAGTGCCGTCGCACGGGCAGTCTGCGCTAAGCGGTTAAAGGTGATTTGCGATATCGGCGCGGCCACCCCAGGGTACAATACGGCTACACTGTACGGCTGTTCCATGCGCTGGCCGGCGATCATTTGGTATTCTTGCCCGCCGTATGCGGCCTTTGTGCTGAGCAGTTGGTTGCCAACGGCGTTGTCGAGGTTGTCGAATAGTCCGGCTGAAACCTCAGTGACTTGCGGGGTGGTGCCTTCGATTGCCATTAAAAGCTCGGTGGTTGGGTATTGGCGAATAACAGGTTGGCCGGCGCCGTTTACGCCGTCTATCATGTAAATTGCCAAAGTGCCGGTTTTTCGTACGCTGTAACTGAGCGGGCCGCCATCGTCGGGGGTGAACCCAAGGCCTAACGAGACATCGCTAATAACCCTGCTGTTGAGCCCCCATGCGGTTATCATATCTGGCGATGCCACCATGTAGCGTTTGCCGCGGTCTGCCATATATACTGTATTGCTGCCGTTTATACGGTATAAAATGTCGAGCGAGGGCCCCGATGGTGTATTAGCAATTTGGCTGCCGGGAACGGTGGTGAGCGATACGTTTTGCAATCCCCACGCGGTTTTGATCTCTGGGGTCGGGATTTCTTGCTTGATGTTCCGGTACATTACGTATTGGCGGGGATCGCCGTTGTCGGCTATGACTAATTGGTAGGTGAGGTCTTTCCAGTAGTCATCGCCGCGTAGTCGCGAAAAAATGGTGAATGTACCGTAGCGGGTGTCGGTGCCGTTTAACGAACCCGAACTTTGGGTAATTATTCCCATGCGTGCCCGCTGGCAATCAAATCTGTTCATGACGTATGGCGAACCCTCGTACGGTTGCAAGGTGGAGTTGTATCCGTAGGTTGCAGCCTGGTTAGCGTATGCGCCCGCGCGCCCGTTGTAGCTATAGAGCGTGTCTTTTACGATCGCCATATTTTGCTCATTTGGCTGTAGGTTGCGGCGTTCGCGAGGTACAGAACCTCGCCATACATAGTCGTTTTGCAGGCGGGTGGCCATGTATTTTAGTTGGCGGTAGAACTCTTCGTCGCTCACAGGGCCTGGGGGGTAGGGGCCGCCATCGCCATTTACAAATTGGAATATCCCCTGCCCATTGCTGGGGTTTGAATGGCTAAAGTTAACTTCGCGGAAGTGGATTGCTGCGAGCATCTCCCATGGCACGCCGGTTTCGTTCATTACGCGTTGGTACCAACCTTTGTTGGCGTTAACGCCGTTTACTACAAAGCTGCTGAGCGGTGTAAAAACATCGGTGCAATCCGCTGCACTGGCAGGGCGCGCGGGCACAAGGCTACTAGCCATGGCTGTGGCAGCCAGAATAAATATGCCAAACCGGTTAAAGCGACGCTGCTTCTGACGGATCATATTGGATCTCTGCCTTAGTTATATCGACCCCCTGGCCTTTTAGGTAAGCAAGGGCATTTTGTTTGTATTCGCGCAGTTGTTCTTTATATGCGTCGTATTGGTTAGGGTTGTTTACAATTGCATAGAGAGTAAATACGTATTTGTTGGTATTTTTGTATTGGCTAATTTTGTATTGTTCGTTTTCGGTAATAACAGACAATTCGCCATTCTGCTGTGTTGTAGGGCTAGATGTTTGCGGGGCGGGGGTTTGGGAAGACTGCGGGTTTGGCTGGTTTGGTGATTCGCTTTGTGGCGCAGGCGTTTGCTGGTTAGGCTGTTGGTTGGCGTTTTGACGGGAATTGTTCCAAATTATAACACCGGCAATTATTAACACCGCTGCAATGATGATTGCAATGAGTAATGGTTTTTTATTCTTTTTTGTTTGTGTAAGCGTAAGCATTTCTTTTAGCATAGTATGTATTTATAGTCATGTCAATGTATTACAGGGGTAGTAATTACTACATCAGGCAAATTTTGGCATCACTAAACAACACATAAGTAAATGCGTATGAGTTGTTGTAGTGGGCAGACCAGGCGCAGAGATGAGATCTTCGCGCCTAGTCCGCTTGGTGTAGCTTTTTATAGTGCGAAAGCCATGCACTTTTGTTTTTCGTGTACCTATGCAATCCCCGCACAACCCGAAGCCGTTGGTTCGAACACGCCCACATACCCGTGCCCGTCCACCTCCCCCGCTGGCACCACATGCACGTAGTACCGAGGATCGGTCTGCGGGTAGCACAGGCCCGAGGCGTGCTGGCGTGTTCCGTCTTGG
>DASTDY010000047.1:0-2411 GCA_035710125.1 Saccharimonadales bacterium (SeqCode)
CCTTTTGGAGCAAACACTATGCATTTGCAATTCCTTAGTAGTTCGGGGGGTGCGGGTAACAGTATTTATATCGACGATATTGTAGTTGCCGATGATCAATAAGAAGTAGTCGTGTAGTAAAAATTGCATATCCATAAGCAACTTGCTACGCTAAGGATAAGACATTACATAAAAGTAACAATGGATAGATGTAGGGAAAAATAGCTATGGCACGCCTCCCTATACCCGGTTCAGACAACGGCACTTGGGGTGATGTACTCAATGATTATTTACAAGTAGCCCACGATTCCGCCGGGGCATTAAAATCTGACGCGGTTGACGCAAGCGTTATCCAGGATGATTCGGTAACCGAAGCCAAGCTGAACACCGGAAGCGGAACGAATGGCCAGGTACTTACGAAAGATTCGGGAACGTCAGGAGGCTTTGCCTGGACATCAGTTGCTGGCTCGCCTGATGCCACTACTTCAACCAAGGGGTTAGTACAGCTTGCTGGCGACCTGGCAGGTACGGCAACCAGCCCTACGGTTCCTGGTCTCGCTACTAAAGCGAACGCTTCTACAACGGTCTCTGCAGGTACCGGATTAACTGGTGGTGGCGATTTAAGCGCCAACCGCACTATAAGTGCCAATTTTGGTACATCGGCCGGTACAATTGCCCAGGGTAACGACAGCCGTATAACGGGTGCAGAACAGGTGGCCAATAAAGGGGCAGCTAATGGATATGCTGGGCTTAATAGCTCTACAGTGGTGCCTACGGCGCAATTAGGTTCGGGCACGGCAGACAATACAACGTTCTTACGAGGTGATAACACCTGGTCGGCAGCACCTGTAACGAGCGTGGCGAGCAAAACCGGTGCCGTTACGTTGGTAAAAGCCGATGTCGGCCTGGCAAACGTTGACAACACTAGCGATGCCAATAAACCAGTTTCGACTGCGCAGCAAACGGCGCTTGACGGTAAGGTAAATGTTATAAATGGCGGCGGCGAAACCTACTTCGATGCCGGTAACTCGGGTACTGCAATAACACTGAATCTAGCAAATGGAAATGTGCAAAAACTCACGCTTACGGGCAACTGCACTATTACCTTAACTAGCCCTGCAAGCGGTGCTTATCGTTCACTGCTACTCTACGTCTTTCAAGATGGTACAGGATCACGTACTATTACCTGGCCTGGCTCGGTTAAATGGGGAACGGCTGGTGCACCTACCCTTTCAACCGCCGCTACAAAAATGGATAAAATCTTACTCGATACTGTAGATGGTGGTACGAACTGGTACGGTTCGGCTGGCCCTGGGGGCTTCTAGTATGCTTGGCTCGGCGCGTAGCGTTCTTATAAAAAAGCCAAGTGTCACCCTGCCTAGTGCCCTTGCTGCCTATGGATTTAGTGAAGGCTCGGGAACGACAACGGCCGATTCTTCGGGGAATGGCAATACGCTTACGTTAAACAGTACTACGTGGACAACTGGCCATACGGGCGGAGGAATTACCAATACTTCTACAGGGCAAGGTGCCGGCAGGGCGTTTGTAGGGCCAAGCGCAGCTATTACCATGATGGCCTGGATCCAGCCGCTTGACTTACCAGTAGGTGGCTCGCGCCTAGCTATGGGACTTTTTCAAACCGGGGGTAATACTGATGTGGCTATTTTTACCGAACGTGGCGATTTTGGATCACCCAATGTGTTGCAATGTGACCTCCGTATTGCAGGCTCGCTTAATGCAATTCATGGGCCGGCACTGACCGTTGGGGTATGGACGCATGTTGCTATTACATTTAATGGATCGATCGCAAGACTATATGTCAACGGGTCGCAGTTTACCTCTAGTTCTATAAGTGGAACATTAAGTACTGGCGATAGGTTAACTGTTGCCGGGACTGATCCGGGAAATTCGTACGATTCGGATGTTATTGTTGATGATGCTCGCCTTTTTGCAACTGCATTAGACGGGGCTCAAGTTTCCTTTGCTATGGCTACTCCTGTATCGTAGCGCAGGGCTAGGTAAGGCACTCTGAAGCTAAGGGGTTGAAATAATATACAATTTATGCTATAATAATAAGGTTGGTATTACCTATACCACGTAACTTCCCATCGTCTGTTTTACCTTTTTGAGGGAGGATTGTCGTGAAGACCAGCACTGACACCCACACCCTCACCCTTCCTTGGGTGACGGAGGCCACTAGCATGTTCCTCTACGCGGAGGAGATGCGGGCAGCATTCACGCTTGCCGTGGCCATGGGCCAGAACGTGATCTTCAGCGGACCGGGCGGACACGGAAAGTCCGAGTTCTTGATGGCGGCTATTCACGCCATCGCCGGTCTCGACCCCTACATCCGATCGTTCGGCTCGGGAACCTCTCCGGAGGATCTCTACGGCGGCATCAACCTCGACGCCCTGAACCGTCAGGGTGGCAAG
>DASTDY010000048.1:0-1021 GCA_035710125.1 Saccharimonadales bacterium (SeqCode)
CCTCGCCGGCCAGCACACCTCAACACTCGAGAAGATGGTTGGTAGAAATGAGGTAGGAGGCGACCAAGCCAGGCGTATTCTTAGCGATCCACGTGTGAGTGCCGACCTAAACGATGATCAAAAAGCACTCCTCGCCCAGGCTGCCGGTGGTGATGTACGGCCAGCCCCAAGCAAGCAAGATTTAGATGATGCCCATCAGCAAGCTCTCGACGAAGCACGCCGAAGGAGCGGAACACCCTAAAGTCTGCACGGCTTTGATATACTAAAAGAATATGGCAGTCTACAAGGTTCCACAAGATGTTGAAGCCGATGACAAACTGATTGGCCCGTTTAGCTTTCGGCAATTTATTTATATTATCATTGCGATTATATCTATTGCATTAGCCTGGGGCCTTGCTCAGGTATTTATTGGCCTGGCACTAATTCCTTTGCCGCTGATAATATTTTTCGGTGCCTTGGCACTACCACTTCGCAAAGATCAACCTATGGAAATCTACCTTGCCGCTGTAGTATCGTTTTACTTAAAACCTCGAAAACGCCTATGGCAGCCCGACGGTATTCAGTCGCTTGTTGAAATAACCGCACCAAAAGTTGTTGAGGTACAGCGTGTAAAAAACCTTTCACAAACCGAGGCCGAGCAGCGACTGTCCTATCTTGCAAATATTGTCGATACAGGCGGCTGGGCGGTTCGCGGAGTGGGCGTAGCTAGCCCCGATAGCGCCATGCAAAATGACGTTTTTTACGCCGCCCAGCAAACTGAGGATGTGCTCGATACCGGAAGCGAGGTTGCGCACTCCTTCGATACAATGATTAGCCAAGCCGACGCCAAAAGGAGGCAAGAGGTAGTACAGCGCATGCAGCAGCCACAGCCTGCACCGCCGATAGCTGTCGATCCTTATGCCAGTTTAGCGCCAGCACCTTTAGTAGCTCCAAGCACAGCCCCCCAGACACCTACAGCAACAGCAAGCGCCGACCCTCACCTTGTCTACAACCCGTATCCTACTTCAATGCATCAGTCGAT
>DASTDY010000049.1:0-34887 GCA_035710125.1 Saccharimonadales bacterium (SeqCode)
TTTTGTTATGGGTGGTGTCACCATGTTTTGGTTTATACGCAAGCTGCATAAAAAGTATTGGGTAGCCATAATTGGTGGTGCATTATTTACGTTTTCGACCTACCACTTTGCTCACGCAACAGGACACCTGCAGCTTGTATCGCTCGAATGGATCCCGCTTTTCTTGCTTGCATTTTGGACTCTACTAGAGAAATTCCGCTGGCGAGATGCATTCTTTGCTTCTGGCGCGCTCTTTTTGGTGCTCTTGTGCGACTATTACTATCTGTTTTGGTCGGTCATGCTGGGTGGAATGTGGCTGCTCTGGAAGCTTTATAAAAAAGAAGTGCCGTTCACCAAGAAAAACATGTTAGTGTTTGGGTTGTTCGTAGCATTAGCGCTTTTGCTGGTCGGACCGCTTATTTTTGCACTCTGGAACCTTACAAAAACAGATGTGCTTTTGGGATTCCATGATCCTGTGGTATTTAGTATGGATCCGCTCACCATTTTTATACCTGGCGGCTCGTGGTATTGGTGGCATTTGACTGAATTTTATTCTAGTAAGCTTCCGTACTTTTCTGAAATGAGTATTTTCTTCGGGTTTGGCCTACTCAGTGTACTGGCTGTCGCAGGTTTTAAGCGGGTGTTCAAACGAGCGCAGTTTAAAATGCCGCCTTGGTTAGATTTTTGGTGGATTGTGCTTATTGTGTTTGGATTGCTAGCCCTAGGGCCGCACCTGCGAATCGCGAGCCATGTGCTTGAATCGGTGCCATTACCATATGCATTTTTAGAGATGGTATTTCCTACACTCCAGATTTCGGGAATGCCGGTTCGTTGGATATTAATTGCGCTTATTGCGGCGATTGTAATTGTGACGTATATGCTTTCTCGGTTGGACATTCGTACCAAAAAAGCCAAATATATTGTTGCTGCGTTCGTAGCGGTATCAATAATAGACCTTTACCCTCGTCCTATTCCACTCACTACGGCTCAGGTTGGAGAATACGTACACCGGCTTAAACAATTACCACCTGGGGCGGTGCTCGATGAAGCCGCCGAGTCTGAACCAATGCAGCTCCGCAACCAAACAGTGCACGAAAAACCGATGCCGTTCGGCTATGTAACGCGTCTGCCAAAGAGCGTAGACGAGAAGAATGCGCATATATGGGCTGCGTCGCAAAGGGGCGAATACGCAAGGCTATGTAATGAGTTTGGCATACGCTATATCTCGCAGCCGACCGAGCGGCCAATGCCACTGCTAGATGACTCATTAATTATTTTCCGCGACTCGCAAGCGAAGCTATACGACCTACAAGCGTTGTCTACTTCTTCTGGTTCTTTGCCTTGCTCGAAGCAGTAGCTCTTTTTGCGGGAATAGCTTTTTGTGAGGGAGTTTTTGTGTGGCTCTGCTCTTTAGGTTCTGGTTGTGCGGTCTTAGGTTTCTGTTTTCGCACAGTCACATTAAAGTATATGATTTCGCGGATTGCTTCTAGGCCATCTTTAAAACCTATTTTTTTGCCTTCTTCTTTGCTGCGGCCGTAGTACGAAATGCCAACTTCGTATACACGTAAGCCACGTTTTGCGACGTGGGCAGTTACTTCTGGCTCAAACCCAAACCTGTTTGATTTAAGGTCTTTTGCAATGGCACGGGCGTGGTCGCCAACGATCATTTTGTAGCAGGTTTCCATGTCTGTAAGGTTAAGGCCGGTAAACATGTTTGACAACATGGTTAAGAATTTATTGGCAACTTGGTTACGGTAGTAAATTATGCGGTGTGGTTCGCCGCCAATAAAGCGCGAACCGTATACAACATCGGCGTTGCCGCGTTGGATTGGGTAAAGCAGGCGTTTGTATTCGTGCGGGTCGTATTCTAGGTCGGCATCTTGCACAATGACGGCATCACCGGTGCTGGCCAAAATTCCGCGTTTTAGCGCCGCCCCTTTACCTTGGTTTGTCTCTTGTAGCAACACCTTGTATTCGGGCTTTTTGGCGTATTTTGCCAGGATATCACGGGTGCCGTCGGTGGAGCCGTCGTCTACAATAATAATTTCTTTTTTAATGTCGCCTAAGTTAACGTCTTCAACCTCGGCAAGGATGGCCTTTATGGTTCGTTTTTCGTTGTAGGCAGGAATGACGATTGAAAGCGTACTGACTTTCGGCATAGTTTTTGTAAGTTCCCCATGAGTTATAAATAATTACTGTTATGGTATCATGGTTTCGTGACATTTATAAAAAAAGTGGGCAATAGTTTGCACGGCGTGGTACGCAAGCAGCTAGAGCATGAATTTATCCGTTTTTGTATGGTGGGCATTGTGGGCTTTTGTGTAAACCTAAGCGTGCTCGTGCTGTTGCGTGATGCTTTACATGTGCCAATTGTGCTTGCAGTGCTGGGTGGCGGCGAGGCGGCGCTTGTATCTAATTTTTTGTTCCATAATTTTTGGACATACCGTACACGACAGCAAGATAAAAAAATCAGTACTTTGTTTTTTCAGTTCCACATAGCTTTTTGGAGTGGAAACGGCATAAACGCATTACTCACCCTTATTATGATTACGCAACTTGAGTGGGGTGCGACTGTGTCGTTGGCGGTTGCATCTATAGTGGTACTTTTTTGGAACTTCATTTGGACACGGTACTTTATATGGCGCTCCAAATCGGTTGTTGCAGAAGAAGCAAAAGACTAGTTGCGGCCACAAATTAACTAGTGTTACAATTACCAGCGATGCATATTGTAGTAATCGGGACAGGCTACGTTGGCCTGGTCACCGGCACTTGTTTGGCAGAGGTAGGCCACAACGTCACCTGCGTTGACATCGACGAGCAAAAAATTAATAAACTTATTGCAGGTGATGCGCCGTTCTACGAACCAGGGCTTGGGGATTTAATTAAGAAAAACCAACACGCAGACAGGCTGCACTTTACAGTTAAGCTGCAGCAGGCAGTCGGTACGCCCGATGCAATCTTTTTTGCCCTGCCAACCCCGCCAAACGGAGACGGCGAGGCAGACCTAAGCTACGTACTGCAGGCGGCTGGCGACGTTGCGACGCTCCTTACCAAATACACTATCGTCATAAATAAGAGCACCGTACCAGTTGGTACTGCCCAAAAGGTACGCGATGTCATTGCCGCTAAAACAAAAACGCCATTCGACGTTGTATCTAACCCTGAATTCTTGCGCGAGGGCTTTGCCGTGAGCGATTTTATGAACCCAGACCGTATTGTTGTTGGCACTCGCAGCAAAAAGGCCCGCGCCGTTATAGAAGAAGTATACAAACCATTCACCCAAAATAGCGTACCACTGTTAATAATGGATGAAGCATCGTCCGAAATGACCAAATACGCCGCAAATTCATTTTTAGCAACTAAAATTAGTTTTATGAACGAGGTTGCAAATTTGTGTGAACTCGTAGGGGCAGATGTAGACCTAGTTCGCGAAGGTATTGGCCTAGACGAACGCATAGGCAAACGATTTTTAAACGCAGGCATTGGTTACGGTGGCAGTTGTTTCCCTAAAGACGTATTAGCTTTGCATAAAATTGCTAACCACCACGATTACGATTTTAAGATGCTCCAAACTGTGATGGACGTTAACCGTCGCCAAAAACATGTGATTGTCGATAAGGTAGTGGCTAGGTACGGCGAGAACCTATCAGGTAAAACCTTTGCCCTTTGGGGACTGGCGTTTAAAGCCGACACCGACGACATGCGCGAAGCGCCATCGCTCGATATTATTCGTGAACTCCATGGCCGTGGTGCCCGCATTGTGGCATACGACCCAGAAGCAGTCCTAAATGCAAAACGCATTATTGGTAACGAAATTACATATGTGCATAGTGCAGAAGAGGCTGCGCAAGGCGCCCATGCGCTTATAATCGCCACCGAGTGGAAAGAGTTTGCCGCAGCCGACGTGCATGGGCTGGCAAAAGCCCTAAAAGACAAGACGGTGTTTGATGGCCGCAATATTTTTGAACTCGACGACATGCAGGCAGCAGGCCTTACCTACGTAAGTATCGGCCGGAAGGCGCAAAATGCGTAAGGTGCTAGTTGCTGGCGGAGCAGGTTTTTTAGGGTCGCATTTATGTGAGCGGCTACTGGCAAGCGGCGACCATGTGGTGTGCGTAGACAACCTGGCAACAGGCCGTCAAAAGAACGTCGCCCATCTTATTGGCAAACCTGGTTTTACATTTATAGAGCATGATATTGTGCAGCCGTTGCCCGCATCTATTACCGACCAGAAGTTTGATATAGTCGCTAATTTAGCCAGCCCCGCCAGCCCACCAAAATATGTGGCGCTAGCAGTAGAAACCCTGCGTGTTGGTTCTGAAGGCACCAGACGTTTGCTAGACATTGCGAAAAGCCATAATGCCCGCTATATCCATACGTCTACTAGCGAGGTGTATGGCGACCCTCTTGTACACCCTCAACCTGAATCGTATTGGGGTAACGTAAACTCGTACGGCGCGCGCAGCATGTACGATGAATCTAAGCGGTTTGCCGAGGCTTTAATTTGGGTATACCGTAACCAGCACAAGGTAAATACTGGGATCGTGCGTATTTTTAACACGTATGGGCCACATATGGACCCCCAAGATGGCCGCGTTGTCTCTAACTTTATTATGCAGGCACTTAAGAACCAACCGATTACCATTTATGGCAAAGGGCAGCAGACACGAAGTTTTTGTTATGTGAGCGACCAGATAGACGGCATTGTGGCGCTTATGAATTCCAGTGTTGAGGGCCCTGTGAACGTTGGAAACCCGCATGAATTTACCATGCTCGAGCTCGCTACCAAGGTAAAAGAGCAAACGGGTAGCCAGTCTGAATTTGTATATAAGCCACTGCCGCCAGATGACCCGACCCAGCGCCAGCCAGACATTAGCCGTGCGAAAGAGCTTTTGCGCTGGGAGCCAAAAGTGTCGCTCTACCAAGGCTTGCGGCCTACAATCGATTATTTCCGTCGCGAACTCGCTTAGTGCTACACTAGCGTTATGGCAGTAAAGTTGTCTAAAAAATACCTCGCACAAATTAGGGACCGCGGCACAGCTTTTGGCAGCATACTCTTTATTGCTTTATTTATCGGTGTGGCTAGTAAACTAGATCCGAATTCCTCGTTTGATTCTTTCCTTGCCGATGTGGGGATGTTTGCTTTTATAATTTTCTTCGTACTGTTGGCGTTTTCGCCATTAATCATAGTGCAATTGCTTAACCTTAAAGTAAAAAAGCCAAAACCTTATTTTGTTGAGCCAGGGTGGTTTGGCGTTGCATGCCTTGGGCTAAGTTGCCTTGTGCTACCACTCACGATCCTTGGGGTTGGTTTAGAGCTTAATTGGCATATTGGTGTTATTGGGGCATTGGCGATCATAGGGTTTGCTGTGCCAATTAATATCTACACTATTAACGCAGCCGTGCGTTATAAGCGCATTATTGGATTTGGCAGTGCCGAGTGGCGCAAAAAACGCAAAAAGTAGTGCTGCCTTACCTGCGGCAAGAGTAAGGCAGCACATGGTCGGCAGTCGGCATCAGCCCCAGAGCAGGAGCTTAACCAAGAACAGTATGAGCACGATGATCAGTAGCCTGCTCAGATCGAGCCGCCGCCGCGCGCGTTGGAGTGTCCGGCTGAGCGAGTTCACCTCTTTCCGAATGCTGTTCGTGTAGCTTTTTTGGTCGGTTACATCTTGGCCCCATTCGGCCGCGCCTATGAAGTGGGTACGCATGGCGTACAGGAGTTTGTTGGAGTGCGAGGTCGAGGCCACCACCCAGGCAGCCGGTAGCAACAGCAGAAAGAGCTTGCTGTTCGATTGCAGTAGTGCTTGCACTTTTGCCGGCGACGAGATAGTCACCACCGTAGCCAGAGCCACAGGCAACAGCCCGAGCTGTGTGAACAGCATGGGCACATCAGCCTTTATGTGCAGCAAGCTGGTCCGGCGGTTCTCACGTTGGTCTTGGTAGTACTGTGTGACGGCCGGTTGGCCTTCTGGGCCGGCGGCCTGCCACTGCCTCTCGAACTTCGCCTCGTCTGTTGTGTCGTTGGGGCCTTTGCGGACCCAACGCCAGTATTCCTGGCGGAACCGGACATCGCGGAGCGCCCAGAGCAGCTTCCATAGGGCGTCGGGTGGGTCGAATACCCACTCCCGGGCTGCAGTGTCATGTGTCATGAAACTATCTCCCAAGTATATGCCACGTAAATTGCCGCTTAACTATATTAAACGCCGTGTTTCTTTTGCGCAAATAAGCTTGAATAATCCAGATAGGGCGCGGACAAAGCAACCCTAGTTTTCTATCTGGTCCCCGACTGGCATGGTTCGGTTTCGTTGCCGCTTGCGGGCTGCCACGATCAGTGCGGCCAGCTGGTCCCTGTGTTTTGTGCCGGTTTTTTCCATCATTCTGGAGATGTGGGTTTTAGTTGTGTGGACCGATACCTGCATCTCGGTTGCGATTTCCCCGTTGGTCTTGCCCGCAATCAGAAGGTCGCCAATACGCTTTTGCGTGGGGGAGAGAGTGAAGCTGTCGTTGGTCGTAGATACAAGCTCCCTTTCTTGGAGCATGGCGACAGCCTGTTGGTTTCTGCTTGCGCCCAACTTTCGTCGTCCCTTTTTTGCAAGCTGCATGACTTCATTTAGGTCTGTTCCTAGGTCCTCAGCAATCTCACCGTATGTTTTGCCGTTCATGCGTTCTCTAAGCACGGCAAGGGGATCGTGGTTGGAGTGTTTTCCCACTGCTGTCCTTACAGGTCATGCAGGGTGCTTTGTCCGCGCGCCTTTTAGCCTAGCGGATCTTTGTAGAATTGCCAAACATTGCAACCAAAGAAAAAGCGGCTGTCAACAAGGACAGCCGCCTTTCCGACGTGCAGTTATCTCGTGCGGGCCCGCGTGGCCGCTCTAGCCAGCAGTAAGCCTACGGCCAGCGAAAAGCTCAACCACACCACCATGAGGCTTCCTGTGAGAAAGCGGTTGTTTAGATCACTCGCGCAGCCCCACCACGGGCTGGTGACCGTCACATACGCCCCAGTTGTCGCTACAGATGCCCACACAGTTCCACCGCCTGCCAGAATGATCCTGGCAGTTTTTTGTTTGCCTGCCCGTTGGGCTGATTTGGCGGCCTGCATGGTCACGGCAGTGAGCGCGGCCAGCATGACGCAAGTAAACATAGCGGGGATGTTGGCGTTAACCGGGCCAGACATGTCGCTCCTTACGGCAAAACCATACATCGGAAAGTTACATTCATTTTTATAATGGAAACGATGGCAAGTCAATTCTTTAGAAGATAACTACAGTCAGGGCGGTAGATTAGTATCGTGCCCGTGGATCATGCGGTATAGTATGTAAGGTAATCATGCAAAAGAATATATTTATTGCTTTGGGGATCGGCGTACTCGTTATTGCGAGCGTGGCTTATGTAATACTTTCTAAGAACCAGCAGCCAACCTCTTTCCAAGAGCCAGTGCAGCAAGCCGAAACAGCCAAGAATGATTCTACCACCCCAGCGGCGCCTGCTAAAACACCCGGCTCTTATGTTGAGTATAAAGATGGGGTAATCGACCAGGCGGCTGGCACAAGGCTACTGTTCTTTTATGCATCATGGTGCCCGCAATGCCGTGCTCTCGACGCAGATATTAAGAAGCGCGGTGTGCCCGATGGCGTTACCATAATTAAAGTAGATTTCGACGCCAACCAAGCCCTCCGCCAAAAATATGGCGTAACCATGCAAACAACAGTGGTGCGTTTAGATAGCGACGGTAATCTTGCTAAGAAGTTTGTTGCCTATAACGAGCCTAGCTTGCAAGCGGTCCTTGATTCGGTGTTGCCACAATGACGCTTCTTGCCCTGTCGTTTGTCGCTGGTGTGCTAACTGTAGCAGCGCCCTGTATTCTGCCGCTGCTACCAATAATAATCGGCGGGGCGATTGTAGAATCTGCCAAAGACTCTGTGCAGCGCCAATGGGTACGCCCACTTATAATTACTGCTAGCTTGGTGGTGTCGGTTGTGGCTTTCTCGCTTCTTATTAAGGCGACCACTTTGTTACTCGATGTGCCACAAGAGGTATGGCAGGCAGTATCTGGGTTGTTGGTGGCGTCATTAGGTCTGTATTATGTGTGGCCAAATGGTTGGGAAAAGCTCGCCGTCGCTTTAGGTATACAGGCGCGCTCTAACCAAACGCTTGGCAAGGCTTCGCGCCAAAAAGGGGTGTTGGGGGCGATTGCCCTGGGTGCGGCGCTTGGACCAGTATTTAGTAGCTGCAGCCCGACATATGCTTTGATTGTTGCGGCAATTTTGCCGGCTTCATTTGCTGAGGGGCTAGCATACCTTGTTGTTTATGCGGTTGGAATGGGCGCCACTTTGCTGTTTATTGCCTATATTGGCCAAGGTTTTGTTATGAAGCTTCGTTGGCTTAGCGACCCGAACGGCTGGTTTAAGCGGTTGGTTGGCGCATTATTTATTATTGTTGGCTTGCTAGTGTTTTTTGGACTAGATAAAAAAGTACAAACATTTGTGCTAGATCAAGGCTGGTATGCTCCAATAAGTAACCTTGAGGAAAGTTTAAGGAGGTAGTGGAACGGTTCTGCGCCCAGCGCGGGGCTGTGGCGCAGAACCGTCCTGTCAGGGGTGCCCCCGTAGTGGATAGCGGGCGGCGCAGGCCGTCCGGCATGCTTGCACAAGGGCACTGATACGCGCGACGCGTATCAGTAGGGTGTCCCATATTCGCGGCCTACTTGCGGATCGAAGAAATTCGGTTGCGCGTTCAAAACGGCCTATTCGTCGCCAGAACGCCAGCGAGCCCACACTTTGCCGTTTGGGTATGAAGCTAGGGCGTGGGTGGAACTCGCAGATTTGTGCGTATTCGTACAGCACTCCAGAGACCTCAGCGCAGAAGTCGTAGACTTCAATGTCCCAGAGACGAGCCGACCTGCCCAATTTTTGCTGGATCCAATCAGGCACACACGCACGCGGCATTGCTATTTTTGCTAGTCGGTTTTGTACCGGCTTAAGGCCAAAACTGCGGAATGTGTCGCCAATTGACGCCCCTTGTTTTATGAGTTCGTTGATTTCTACAAACTCTTCTGGCCAGTCTTTGGCAAACCGAACCACCGCCACCCATTCTAATATGGTTCGTTCGGTGCCATCTACCCAGCCCACGGCTGTAACGCGGCACAAGTCACAGTGGTGGAGTACGTCGATCGCCACCGGCCCAGGCAGCAGATCGCTATGCAACTGCGTTGTGTCATCGGGCGGACTACTAGCTTCGGCTGAGTGCCCCTGCGCCGATGAACAGCGACGAAACTTGGTCGGCGCCTGTCGTAACCAACTGAGAAAGTGTTGGATCACTTATTTTCCCCCTGTTGTGTTCTGCGTGTGCCGACACAATCGAAGGCAGCAGACGGCCGGCGCACTGGGCCACCAGTGCTGCAATCACGAGCCAAGTGAGCATAGTTTCACCGGTAAAGATTCCCCAGCCGGTAAAAAACTGGGGCACAACCTTGAGTGATATGCCGTAGCCACAACGCGCCCAGGGCGATTTCCAGTGGAATACCCTAAACGCCAGCAGTATTCCGACTACTGCGAGCCCGCAGGCGTCTGCAAGCAGAATGCGGGTATCAGTCGGCGTCCAGGCAACTCCCTTAAAGCCCTCGATCGCAATGACAAGCGAGTTGCCCAAAATGATCGCCGCAAACTGCACTAGCAGCATGCCTTGCACGTGCTGTTCGGTTTGCGTTTTGGCTTGTAGGAACACTTCGGCGCTCAGCCAGGCGATCATTACAACCGCGATCTCGGCCGAGATCATCCACGCGATTGGCGGCGGGGTGCCGGTAAGGGTTGCCCAGATTTGACCACCCCAAAAGGTAATGATCACCCCAAGGAACCCCAGTTGCCATGACTGCCCAACCCAAAACGACTTGTTTTTGAGTAGCGGCTTCAGTTTTTTAAATGTGGGTTTTATCACACGCGTCCCACCCTTTCTTTTGAAGGGACTTTATAACTATAACCATTATTGACAAATATTTTATTTACTTGGTAAATTATATAGATTTGGACAAGCAGACGCATGACACATGCCTGAACAGACTCGCGTTCCCCGCGGTACATCGGCACTTTTTGTGCCGATGTACGGTCTTTCAGGCATGTGTCATGCGTCTGCTTGCATCCAATGCTTCCCATTTTCGCCACCTCCTGTTACTCTTGAAGTAACTATGATTACCCCTAAGATTTTTAAGCGTGCAAAAATTTTGGCTACCGTAGGGCCAGCAACAGATAGCTACGACCTAATTTTAGATATGGTGCAAAGCGGTGTGAACGGATTCCGGCTTAACTTTAGCCACGGAACCCACGAAGAACGCGACCGCCAAATAGAATGGATCCGCAAAGCCAGCAAAGAAGTTGGCAAACCCGTGGCAATCCTGCAAGACTTGCAAGGGCCAAAAATTCGCCTAGGCGATTTTGAAGGCACGGTATCGGTTACTATGGGCGACGAATGGACGCTAGTATTTGGCAAAGAGGCTAGCGGCGAACGCGAATTGCCTGTGCAATACGACCTAAGTAAAAAGGTAAAGGTTGGCGAACGGCTGTACATGTTCGACGGAAAAATCAAAAGCCAAGTAGTACAAGTTAAGCCTGGTAGAGTAACGCTCCACATAGAAAACGACGGCTTGCTGCTACAACGTAAAGGCATAAACTTGCCAGATACAGATTTTGGTGGCGACATTATCACCGTCAAAGACCAGAGCGACCTGGAATACGGCGCCACCAAAGATATTGACTACGTAGCGCTCAGCTTTGTGCAAACCGCCGCCGACATGAAACGCCTGCGGGCAAAGCTAGATAAGCTTGGTTCCAAGGCTAAAATGATTGCCAAAATCGAGACTCAGGTAGCAATCCGTGAAGAAAACCTTGAGGCAATTGTTATGGAATCAGACGGCGTTATGGTCGCCCGTGGCGATTTGGCCGTAGAAACCAGCCCCGAGATAGTGCCAATCGTACAGCGCCGAATTTTAGAGCTCACCCAAAAACATGGCAAAATTGGCATTGTTGCAACCCAAATGCTTGCCAGCATGCAGTTTAACCCAGAGCCAACGCGCGCCGAGGTAAGCGATGTTGCCAACGCTGTTATTATGGGTGCCGACACAGTCATGCTAAGCGATGAAACCGCCAATGGCCGCTACCCCATAGAGACCATCGCCACCATGAAACGCGTGATTATTTACACCCAAGAACACGCGCCTGTGACACCACTTTTTTACAGCGAACATAACCGCAGCTTGCAAGACGCCATTAGCTCGGCGGTCATAACCCTTGCGCACCAAATTAAGGCGCAGGCGATTGTGTGTGAAACCAAATCTGGCCAGACGGCGCTGAGCATTGCCGCGCACCGGCCCAGTATGCCAATTATTTCTGTCACCTCTGAGCCACGCGTCGCGCAACAGCTTTGCTTGTTGTATGCCAACAAAAGTTTTATGCGTCCAGATGGCGAAAAGGCCGGCCTTAAGCTCGCCCAAGACCTTTGCAACGACGGGCTGCTCGACCACGGCAAGCCGGTGGTATTAGTGAGTGGACGCCAGCCGGGCCTTATTGGCGGTACCGACACTATTCGGGTGCGCATTCTAGAGTAACCGTTAAACAAAATCGAAAGGGGCGCGACTGGTGGTTGGTCGCGCCCCTTTGGCGTTCCGGATCGGGCTGGTTGTTACGGGTTTTCTGCGTACAGCGTTTCGAGCGTGGCGGCAACATGCGTGAGGGCTTGCAGCGGATCGTGTGCCGCCATTTGTTGCCAAATGCTGTAGGTGCTCATGAACGAGTCGTATGCCTCTTTGCTGCTGCTCGCCCACATGCAAATTGTCATGTAGTTGGGAGCGTCCTTGCGTGATTCCAGCAAGTACCTGAACCCCAACACGAACACGATGTCGAGCTCGACGATCTCCCCCCTTCTCTTGGCATGCTCAACCACCCAGATAGCAATGCGAGTGACAAACCACGCTGCGAACACGGCCGCTGTGATCAGGAAGCCGCCAATCCCCACCGCCACATTCACAAAATCGCCGATAGCGAAATCGCGGATGATGGGAGGGATAAGGGTGAACCCGATGAGCGTGCACACGATCACGAGCGTCGCAAGCCACTTGCTTTTCACGACGTATGTGTAGCCGGTCAACTTGCGCAGCCTGTCGCTGGCAAGGGGAGTGGCCAGCAAGAAAATCTGCTTGATGGTCAACGTACCTACCTTTACCGAGGTGCCAATATGGTTATTATAAAATTAAATATGAGTTTTTACAAGGCAAAGGGCGCGACCAGTTGGCCACGCCCTGAGCCCTCTTGCAGATTGCTACGCCCGGCCTTCGTAATCCTGGACCAGCGACGCGAGGCGGCCAGACAGTGACTCGAAGGTCTGAGTCCTGTTCTGTGGCAGTCTGTCGCGCCACTTCAGGTAGGTGGTGATCAGCCGGTTGTACCGTTCCTTGTCGGCGGCCACCCAGCGCAGGAAGCTGTTCTTCTCGCCGTGCTGGCCGTAGGTGGAAAGCACGAAGTCGAGCAGGCCCTCGAAGTGCTTGTTCAGCAGGTAGGCCCGCTTCTTCTTGAGCAGGTGTCTCACCCACAGGTACGAAGCACCCATGTAGAGCAGGGCGAACACCGTCACAACGCTCATGATGACACCGATGCCTGTCAGCAGGAAGGCGATCGGCAGTGATGTCTTGGAGTAGAACAGGTAGCTCACGAAGGTGAACGCCGAGCAGAACAGGCAGGTGAATGCCACGAGCTTGGCGTACTTGGACTCCGTCCTGTACTCCTCGATGATGTTGTGCGTGACGCGGGTGGCCGGGAACGTGGCCACAACGAACATGCCGTGCATTTGTTTTCCTCGCAATCAGTAGAGGGGTTAATATATCCTATAATTTTAAACTATCTTTGTCAATAGTAGGGCGACGCCTTCGGAGTGGTTTTGCAATGCAAGGAGATTTTAAAAAGACAAAGGGCGCAACCGAGTTGGTTGCGCCCAAGGCCCTGGTGCGGGTGTTACTTGGTGGTGGCGTTCTTGATCTCGCCGTCGGCGAACTTCTTCGCCAGATCGAGCATGTCTGCCTGTACGATCCTGAGGGCGGCTTCCGGACGCTCACTGTGCTCGCTGTCCCACCGGTGGCAGCTGCTCGTGAGCTTGAGGTGCCGCATGTTGTCGGCCACCACCCAGCGCAGGAAGGTGTTCAGGGAGTGAGGCTTGCCGAAGGCCTTGAGCGTGGTCATCAGCACTTCGCCGACCACATCGTCTGCCCTGACCAGCTTGTGCCGTTTGACCTCACTCGCAAGGAGCAGTGATGTCAGGACATGGCTGCCGATCAACACGCTCATGCCGAAGAAGGCGCTGACACCTGTCAGGAACGTCGAGACGAAGATGATGTCCCGTGTGCTCCTGACGAGCAAATAGCTCGTGATCATGGTGATGAACCCCAAGGTGGCAACCACCCCCAGCATCGCCAGCTTGGTGTAGCTGTATCTGGTGCCACCGAGCAGATTGAGCGTGCGGTCGTTGGCACTGGCCGTCGGCAGCAGAAATCCCTTTTTGCTCACAGTAACCTCGCAGTTTGGGGAGCCTAGGCTGCAATGATATAATTTTTTTACTAGATCGTCAATTTTTGAGTATCCCCTTTTCTTTGGTGGGATCAAAATAACCTGTATGCCTTTGTTTTTCGACTGTTTTAGTAGAAAAACAAAGGCATACAGGTTATTTTGCGTTATATACGATATATAAAAACAACTAGGCGAAGGGCGCGGCCGCGAAAACGGCCGCGCCCTGTATCATGCCGAGGGCTTGGACGCGTCCTTGCGCTCGTTGAATTCGTCGGCGAGCACAGCGAACATCTGCGTCACCCGAAGTGCCTGCACTGCATGGCTCTTGTCGGGTGACTGCAAGAGGTCGAAGATGCACTTGAGGTCGGAGAACCGTTCCAACCTGACCCAGAGCATGCCCAGATTCCACTCATCGGCGTGGCCGGTTTCGGCCATTCTCGCCAAAAAACTGTTGTAGGTTTGCCAGCAGAACACCAACACGTTACCGCGCTTGATCTGTTTGTTCAGAATGCGCAGTCGCCGTTGCTGGAGGCCGGCGACCAGAAACACGCGTGTCACAAGAGCGCCCACTACTACGACCACCATGTGGACGAGTACCGACAGCCAGAATGGTCCGAATGACGGTAACCACCAACGCGCTATCTGGCCGCCAGCAATGCCGCCCACAATCCCGGCGCCCAGGTTTTGTAAGCCTGTGGTGAGCCGCACCGAGTACCTGCATGCGATAGTGTGCAGCTTGGCAGCAGCGGTCGGCGCTACTACATAGTCAAAATGACCCACGATTCGTCCTTTCTTGGCAGACTTTCATTATAAAAACATAAAACCACAAAAAAAGAAAGGCAGGGCTCTTGAGGGGCAAGAGCCCTGCCCGTTGTAGAGAGCGGTCAGCCCTTGGGCTGGGCTGCCGCGTAGACCTTAGCCATGTCGGTAGACAGCTGCAGGTAGCGGCTGAACTGTGCCTCGTGCGTGAGGCTTCGGTCGTTCAGCGTGTTGTGCAACGTCTGCAATGACTCGAAGCAGTGGATCTCTACCCAGGCGCAGGCATCGTTCAGCGTGAGATTGCCTTTTACTGGGTCGAGCTGCTCCCTCAGCGCCTCGTAGTCGCGATCCTCAAACGCCAACACCCGACCTCGCCGCAATGCGCGGCGCACCATTGCCTTGCAGAGCAGCTTGGCAGCGAGCTCAGCGGGAAGGGCAACCAGCAGGCCACAGAAGGCGACGATCGCCACGTGCGCAACAACGCGGGTGGCCGTAGTGGTGTTCTCGATCGGCAAGGTGACCGAGTTGGAGAGCACCAGGTACAGACCGCCGGCCAGACCCCCAGCCGTAGCCGGAAAGTTGATCCACCACGGCGACGAGTTGGTTTTGTAGCGCAGGATCGTGGCCTCCAACCGGTACGGCGCGTCGGGGGGAGCCACGAAATGCATCGAACGGTTCACACAGTTCTCCTTAAAATTGGCGTGCAGGATTTATTAAAACACAAGGCGCGCAAAAAATCCCTATAAACGTCGAAAGGGCGCGGCTCTCATGAGAGAGCCGCGCCCTTGTGGGTCAGTTGTCGGCGGGTGCCCAGAACTCGCCTTCTGGCATGATCTTTTGGAGTAGCTGGCGCACGTCGTGCCTGAGCTCGTCGTGGCTGATGCCAGGGCTTCTCCTCGCGGCAACAACCTCGTCGAGCAAGGTGAACCCGTTGACCATGAGCCAGGCGAGCGCCTCGCTGCGGTGTTCGTAATCGCCGCGTTCGCTTACCAGCTGACACCACACGTCTTCCAGTAAGCCCGGAAGTGCCAGCATTTTGCCGCGGTTGACCGCAACGATCATGCGGCTCATCATGCGTACTTGTGTGACAACGTATGTCACCACCACAGAGGTGGCGATGCCGCCAACAAGCACCATGAAAAGGGTGAACCACACGCCGAATGTGAGCCGTTGAGGCAGGAGTGCCACGTAGCTCAGGAGCAGCGCGCTCCATCCGCCCACTGCCATTGCAACGAACGGGGTGGCAACTTTCTTGTTGTTCTTGTAGGCCTCCACCGTCCGCATGAGCTTGTCGGGGCTGTCAGGTGCGAACACGAACAGCATGGAACGGTCCAGCGTGCGAGCCATGAATCCTCCCGGGGTTTTCTGACTGCTAAGATTAAAACATTATAATTTTAAAATGTCAATAACAATGGTTTGGCGAGCTTATGCTTAAATAAAGGCAATGAAATTCGGCAAAAAGACCATTAAAGATGTTCCACTCGACCACCATACAGTGCTGGTGCGCGCCGATTACAACGTGCCCTTAAACGATGACGGCACGATTGCTGACGATTACCGCATGCTACAATCACTCCCCACGCTCAAATTTTTAATTAAAGCTGGCTGTAAAATTATTGTGTGCTCGCATTTGGGCAGGCCAAAAGGCAAGGTAGATGCAAAATTTAGCCTAGAGCCCGTGGCGCGTCATCTGAACACCTTATTAGGCCAAGAAGTTACCTTTGTTCCAGAGTGCATTGGCGACCAAGTGGTTGTTGCAGCAAAGGCGTTAAAGCCAGGCGGTGTTGCCTTGCTAGAGAACCTGCGGTTCCACCCTCAAGAAGAAGCCAACGATATGGCTTTTGCAAAAAAGCTAGCCCAAAGTTCTGGCGCGAGTTATTTTGTTCAAGATGGGTTCGGAGTTGTGCACCGTGCCCACGCCAGCACCGACGCCATTACGCACTGCTTGCCTAGCGTTGCAGGGCTACTGTTGGAGCGTGAGGTTAGCACTATCCAGGCGGTAATGCAGAACCCCAAGCGGCCATTGGTGGTTGTGCTCGGCGGTGCAAAAGTGAGTGATAAAATTACACTCCTAGAAGAATTCATTGCCATTGCCGACCAAATTGTAATAGGCGGGGCAATGGCAAATACTTTTCTTAAGTACAAAGGCTTTTCGATTGGTAAAAGCCGGTACGAAGAAGGCCAAGAACCTGAACTTGATAGGATCTATCAGCTAGCCCGAAAAAAAGTCGGCGACAACCGCCTAGACGATTTTTTGCTATTGCCAACAGATGTTGCTGTCGCCTCCGAAATCGCACCCAACCAACGCCGCACTATTGTTGACGTGCAGCGCGTGTCTCCGGTTGACTATATTCTAGACCTTGGGCCACGCAGCACGCAGGCAATCGTAGACCATATTAAAGACGCGAAATCAGTCATATGGAACGGTACCCTTGGCTACGCCGAGTACGTGGTGTTTGCCTACAGTTCGGCAAAATTGGCTTTGGCCCTGGCCGAGCACCACAATATTTTTAGCGTGATTGGCGGCGGCGACACAGCCGACTTTGTAGTTAACTGGGACACCAAAAAAGGCCACAGCTTTGGCCATGTGTCAACCGGAGGCGGTGCAAGTCTGGAACTTATGGCTGGCGAAACATTGCCTGGCGTGGCTGCGCTTCTCGATGCATAATTGTTTTGTTTTTAGCCGGACGCCTTATTGTAAACCCGCCGTCAAACCTGTTACACTAAGATTTAAAGTAACCATAACGGTTTTATCATGGGCAAACTAATAGTCGGCAACTGGAAAATGTTTTTTACGGTCGGGGAATCTAGCCTGTTTTTGCACAAGCTCCAAGAAACTGTCCCGTCGTACCGAGATGTAGAAACTGTGCTTTGCCCTAATATGCTCACCGTACAGTCACTGTCTTTGCAAGTAGACCGGCGCAAATTTAAGTTAGGCGCCCAAAACTTTTATTACCAAGACGAAGGCGCGTTCACTGGCGAGGTGTCTGCCCATATGTTGAGGAGCCTTGTAAGCTACGCGCTGGTTGGCCATTCTAACCGCCGCCATATATTTGGCGAAGAAAATAAACTTATTGGGCTTAAAGTGCAGGCGGCGCTTCGTAACGGTATCCGGCCGATTTTATGCGTTGGCGAAACCAAACATGAGCGTACCGACGGCGAAACCCAGCAAGTGCTGCACGACCAAGTAGTGGCCGGACTCGCCAACGTTACCTCAGAAGAAATAGAGCAGGTAGTCATTGCCTACGAGCCAGTATGGGCGATTGGCACCGGCGATTTTGCAAAAGTAGACGACGCCTCGCAAGCTGCAAAACTTATCCGTAAGCACGTTGACGCGTTATATGGGCGCAAGGCAGCGGCAAAAATCCAGATTTTATACGGTGGCAGTGTTGATGCCGATAACGCCGGCGCTTACCTGGCCGCAGAAGACATAGATGGCCTGCTGATCGGCGGCGCGAGCCTAAAAGCACAGGCCTTTGCCAGTATCGTTAAAAGGGCGCACGAACTACAATCAGTATGAACCAAGAAAAGGGCGGGCAGATGAAAGAACTAGATTTAGACGAACTCCACCAGCAAGTCAGTAAGCTAATGGACCAAACTGGCAAAGCCAAGCCAAAGCGCCAGGCTGCCAAGAGTGAGCCTAAACCATCGCCACGCCCATCTGTAAAAGTAACTGAGAGGCCAGTCGCAAAGGTTGCGGCAAAACCTGCCGCTAGTGATAAGGGCGAAACAATAGCTGTGCGGCGGCCTTCTGCGGTAAAGGTGTTGCCTAAGCGGCGAGGTATAGCTATGGATGTGGTGCAGGCTGCTAAAGAACCGCCTATAAAACCGCCGTCCAGCAGGGCAGGGCGAACCGCACCAACTTTACAGCCTACAGGGTCGGTAACAGCGGAGCAGCCCCAGCCTGCGCCATCTCGGCCCCAAGCGCAAGAGCAAAAAGTTGTTGCTGCGCCTGCACCTGTGCAGCCAACCACCACAGAAGACGTCAGCGACGATACCCTTGCCGCTATAAATCTACAGGCCGATGGCACCGCGCCAATGGGTGGTAGCGTTCCTGCGCCGCACCCTGCAGTGCGTGCGAGTTTTCCGGATCCGCTCGAGGTGCATGGGTTTGCCGATACGCCCGCAAAACAAAAAGAAACGCCCGCGCCAGAGCCCGCACCCGAGCTACAGACAGCGTCCGAAAAATCGTGGGATCCTTTGCTCGACGAACCACAGGAGCCCGCGCCCCAAATGTCTGAACCACCCGCTACCCCCGCCGCCAATGAATCAGCGTCGCCATTCGTAAACGCAAAAGTGCAAAAAAGGCCGCTTGGGGCATTTGCTGCTACCACGCCGCCATCTGCCGTAGAGCCAGAACCCGCGCCAGCACCAGAAGAACCTAAAGATACGCCGGACGTACCTGAGCCGGCGCCTGCCGAGGTGCAGGCCAGCCCACAAGAGCTTAGTCCAGAAGTATTGGCGGTAGAAAGCGCCGAGCTAGAGCATCCTGCTACCTCGTCGGTTGATCAACTGCGCGGTACATCAATCCCGCAACAGTACCACGCCACCGAAACATCGGTAAAGCAAGATGACCGGCCAGTGTTCGACACCAAAAACTACCATACTCCGTTGCAGCCTGGCGCGGGCCGGCCGCATGGGTCTCGTGCAGGGTCTGCGCTCACAATCGTGCTTATTTTACTGCTAGTGGTTGCAGGCGTGGCCGCTTATTTTGTAGCAACCGGTAGTATTGACCTTCGTAACATCATGTAGCCGTAGTTTGGCATTACGCTAAGTGTTGTTTTTATTTGATTAATATTGTAGAATAATTAAACCTACTACAGAGAGGGTCTGTCATGGACAGGCTGTTTTTTGGTGATGATGTGCTGGAGTCACTGCGTGAGTGGTGGAACGGCACACAGCCATGGGAGATCTGGGACAAACACCCCCAGGCTCTGGCGGTGGTGGTGGCGCACAAAAACAGTCCCCTGGACTGGCGCAAACCGTTCGCGACCGCGTTCGTGGTGCTGACAGCGGGTGAGGACGTGATGCATCCGCAAATCTCCGGCCCTGCCGGGGTTCTGAATGACGTGGCCGGCAAGATGCGGTTCGCCATCAGGACCCGCCTGGATTCGCGCGAGGCCCGGATCATGCGTTTCCTGCTGCAGTCAGGCGACTACCCTGCGGCTGGTGCCATGCACTACAACGGGTTCCTGGTGGGTGCAGCGGGGCTGAAGGAAGACCACAACGACACTCTGGGCATGACTGTGGTCGAAGAGTTGTGCAGAGAGGCCGACCGCGCAGTCAGGCCCGCACTCGATGCCTCGAAAGCCTGGACGCCCGGATCGCCGGTGAGGGACCGCTACCTGGGCGCTGAGCCGCCTTCGTTCACGCCGGACTTCATGCAATTGCTGCACCAAGCCTAGACCTGTAGAAGCGCAGCCCGCGCACCGCAAACAGAAAGCCCTCGGGCTCACTCGCGGTCCGCGGGCTTTCTGTTTGCGCCGAACCTTTTTAACAACGCTTACACGGCCCATGCTTTGCTACAATAAGGCGGTGAACGCCGAACAGCTTTTAACTGGGCTCAATGCCCAGCAACGAACCGCCGCAGAAACCACAGAAGGGCCGGTACTTATTTTGGCGGGTGCAGGTTCTGGCAAAACAAAAACACTTACGCATCGTATCGCGTATTTAATCGCCAGTGGTAAAGCACGTCCAAACCAAATTTTAGCCGTAACATTCACAAACAAAGCCGCCAAAGAAATGCGCGAACGACTTGCGCAATTGCTTGGCGCCAGCGCCGATGACCGTGCGTTTATGCCATTTATGGGCACGTTCCACAGCATTTGTGTGCGGCTTTTACGGTTCGATGGCGAGCATATCCAGATTCCAAAAAATTACGTTATTTTTGACGAGTCAGACCGCCAAGCCGCCGTAAAGCAGGCGTTACGCCAGTTAGGTATAAGCGAAAAACAATACAGCCCAAGCAGCATTACTAATCTGATAAGCAGCGCTAAAAACGATCTTGTCCCACCCGCCGAATATAGTGCGCACGCCCGCTTGCCGCTACAAAAAGTAGCTGCCGACGCCTACGCAATTTACGAGCGTATCCGCAAAGACGCCGCGGCACTCGATTTTGACGATCTAATTGGCGAAACAGTGCGCCTACTAAAGACCGTACCAGAGGTACGCACCAAGTGGCAGAACCAGTTTAAATATATTTTGATAGATGAATACCAAGACACCAACGCCGCCCAGTACAACTTGGTAAAATTACTTACTAACAGCAGTAAAAATTTGTGCGTCGTGGGCGATGACTGGCAAAGTATTTACAGCTGGCGCGGTGCGGATTTTAAAAATATCCTCAATTTTGAGCGCGACTACCCAAATACGTTGGTGGTAAAACTCGAGCAAAATTACCGCAGCACCAAAAATATTCTAGACGCCGCCCACAACGTGATAACAAAAAACACGCAGCGGTCCGACAAAGCTCTGTGGACCAAGGCAGGGCAGGGCAGTCCAGTGCACATACAATATGTGAGCACCGAACACCACGAGGGCGAGCTTGTGGTGAGCCGCATAAAAAACCACGTAGCCATGAGAGTGCGCCGTTTTAAGGATTTCGCGGTGCTGTACCGAACAAACGCACAGTCGCGGGCAATCGAAGAATCGTTCATTCGTTATGGTGTTCCGTACCGCATTGTTGGTGGCGTGCGTTTTTACGACCGCAAAGAAATAAAAGACCTCATTGCCTACTTGCGGCTTTTGTACCAACCGGCTGATCGGGCTAGCTTTTTGAGGGTAGTCAATGTGCCAACGCGCGGCCTAGGCAATGTATCGGTGAATAAGTTCTTGGACTTGCAGCAGATGAGCGGCCTACCTATACTCAACATGTTGGAACAATCAGACAGGTTGCAAGGCCTTACGCCAAAAGCCCGCGCTGCTTTTGCCGATTTTGGCGAAATGATGTCGCGGCTAAAAGAAGCCGCCGAAACCATGAGCCTGCCAGACATAATAGACGCCCTTATTAAGCGTATTGGCTACCTTGATTATTTAAATGACGGCACGCCCCAATCCGAAGACCGTATCCAAAACGTTAAAGAGCTGATTTCGGTTGCCAAAGAGTACACCGACCTTGGCCTGGCTGGCTTTTTGGAAGAAATAGCGCTTATATCCGACCTAGACGCCGTACAGGCCGACCAAGACGCAGTGCTGCTCATGACAATCCATGCCGCTAAAGGCTTGGAGTTCCCCGCGGTATTTATGCTTGGCATGGAAGAAAGTATTTTTCCGCACAGCCGTGCCTTATACGACCAAGAAGAAATGGAAGAAGAACGCCGGCTTTGCTATGTTGGCATGACCCGCGCGCGTGAAGAACTTATACTTACGAGCGCTGCAACCCGCATGTTATATGGTACGACGCAGCACAATCCGCCATCGCGCTTTTTGGCCGATATAGACGGTAAGGCAGATATAACACAAGCGCCCGCGTTTATGTATGCTGGGCCACAAGACGTATCGTTGCAGCCTGACTTTAACGAACCGCGCGTTGTGCCCGAAGACACCGATTTAGAGGTGGGTGAAACCGTCCGCCATAAAGTATTCGGCAAAGGACAGGTAGTAGAAATAAACGGCCGTTCGGTTGCGGTGCAGTTTGATGGCCGCGGCGTAAAACGGCTCAACTTAGATTTTGCACCTCTGGAGCGTGCCTAAATAATATTCCAAATCAGCGTAGAGTGAATCCCTGCGGCGAGGCTACGGCACGTGGGAGTCCACGCGCCGTAGCCCCTTGATTGTGGTACTACATGTCTTTTGCCCTCTTTGTTGGCCGCGTCATTGCGAACAAGAAGGAGGTGCTGCACAGCGACAGCAGCCACAGCACCAGTTCGACGATTTCCCACACCATGTTGCCGTACAGGGTTTCCTCGCGGCGCAGGTTGGTGGCACAGGCCAACGCGAGATCCGTTGTGCAGAGGGTGAAGTAGGCCATGGCAAATGCCGGATGGTCGAGAACGAGATAGAGGGCGATGCCACATGCTGTGGCGCCTATTATTCCCGCCGTAAAGGCCGTGTTGAAGACAACCAGGGGGATTTGACGCTGCGACATAGTGACCCAGTCGTACCAGGCCGCTGCACCGATGCCGAACATGACTGCGCCTGAAGTGAGACGAACCAAGTCGGCAAAGTTCCGCTTTATGTTGAGAACCGTCAGGACCAGACCACTCGTAACAAGCGCCACGGCTGCCAGAACCTGGAGGAAGAACAACATCTGTGCTCCTCTGTGTCTCGGGATTCACTCTACGTGCTTTTGATCGTTTGGATCTATGAGCGATAATATAATATCATGTTTTTAGAAAAATACAACATCTTTTATGCAAAAACACTAGCATCACTAGCTATCTTTTGCGGACTGTCTTAGAAGGCAAAAGATAGCTAGTGATGCTAGTGTTTTTACGTATAAGAGAAACGAGAGGTTCGCATGGCGGGGCGTGTGGTACACGCCCCGCCGCTGGGTTGCAGGGGGGTTAGCTTGCCTGCGGGGTTTGCTGCTTGCGGCGCTTGCGCTCACTGCGCCATGTCGCCGCAGCCACGATGCAGGCAGCGAGCGTGAGCACGGCCATGAAACCGGTGAACCAACTGCTGTGCCAGCTCTGCCGCATGGTCGCCTGCTCATGCGCTACCAGCATGGTGTAGAAAATCAGCGCGAGCGACCAAAAGCCGCGGGCGTCACGCCCCATGGTGAAGGTCACCCACATAGCGATCGTCTGGACCACGATGCTCGTCGCCGGAAGCACCGACTGTTCCTGTAGAAAGCCTGTGATCAGCACCGGTTTGCCGGCAGCCACCAGGTACATGTCGAACACCACAACGCCGGTGATCAACGAGGCCGCCAGGTACGGCACCGCAACCAGTGCCCGTTTGTAGTTGCAAACCATGGTCACCACCATGGCCACGGGCAGCGGCAGTGCCACCCACAGCATTGACGGCTCCAGAAGAAATCGCACGAGTTACCCTCCTAGCATGACCGGAGTGTTCCGGCAGCTCATAAGTATAAAATGTTTATTATTATTTTGCAAAACTATAAAACCTAGTCTGGAAGCGCACATCGCTGTATACTAACGACACATGTTACGCAAAAGCTACGCAGCATTAGGTCGCATTGCCTATAAGGCGGTCGGTCCGTTTCTTAGGATTTATATGACAAGCAAGCACCTTCGGGTGCGTGTTTTATTACAAAACGAACTCGGCGAGATACTCCTGGTGCGCAGCTGGCTGGGACACCAAAGCTGGAGCTTGCCAGGTGGCGGTATTGGCAGGTCGGAGTCACCAGCCCAGGCAGCAATTCGCGAGCTGCAAGAAGAGACCGGCCTCACTGTGGGCAAAGAAAAGCTGCGCGAAATTGGCCGGTTTAAAAACCCTTACCGTAATGCGCCGTTTACCGTGGTGTGCCTTGTGGCGACCGTAAAAAAACAGGAGCCCACACAGGCATATTACCGGCGGCTCGAGGTGCTCGACAGTGGCTGGTTTAACGTAAAACACCTGCCAAAAGACTGTAGTCCAACAGTAAAAAAAGCGCTTAAGCTTCGTTCTTAGTCCGAGTTTGCTATAATACAAAACAGTATCTACTTATGGACACGTGTTATCGAATGCTGAAATCACGGGCGGTTAAGTGGTCTGGTGTTGCCGGATTGGCAAGCTTGGCCCTGCTTTTGTTGGCCACGCCCCAGCCAACCCATGCGCAAAACGAGCGCGTGGTAACCTTTTTTCATGATGGTATACAGCAGACAGTCGTGACCGATGCCACAACCGTAGAAGAAGCCTTAAAACGGGCAAATATTTCGCTCGAACAAAAAGACAGCGTAGAACCAGCGCGTGACACCACGCTCACTGCGCCGAGCTACGACGTAAACGTATACCGCGCCAAGCCTGTGACTGTTATAGACGGCCCAAGCCGGTACCAAGTTATGAGCGCCCACACCAGTGCCCGCCAAATCGCCGCGGACGCCGGTTTAACACTGCATAACGAAGACACGTATGAGTTTACCCGAATAAACGACTTTATTACCGAGGGTGGAGTTGGGCTTAAAATGACCATAGACCGGTCTGTGCAAGTTAACCTGGTGCTCTATGGTAAGCCGGCGCAAATCCGTACGCAGGCTACCACAGTAGGCGAGCTACTCCAAGAAAAAGGTGTAAAACTCGGCCAAGACGAGGGTGCAAATGTGCCGTTTACCGCTCCCATTACTGCAAATATGACTGTAGAAGTCTGGCGTAACGGCGTGCAAACCGTCACCGAAGAACAACCTGTTGCATTCCCGACCGAGCTTATCCGCGACGCCGACAAACCAGCCGGATACCGCCAAATCCAAACGCCTGGCACAAAGGGTAAAAAATTAGTCACGTACCAGGTAGAGCTTAAAAATGGGCAAACGGTTAGCCGCAAAGAAATCCAGAGTGTGGTGACAGAGCAGCCTAAAAAACAAGTGGAGGTTATTGGTGTAAAGGTTGGATTTTCAGGCGCTTTCCAGGACGCGCTGGCTCAATTACGAAGTTGTGAAGGAACTTACACGAGTAGAAATGAGCGCGCTCCAAAATCATCGGACTGGTATTATGGTGCATACCAATTCAATCTAAGCACATGGCAGGGTGCAGCCCCTGAAGGATTTAAAACTGTCCGTCCTGATCAGGCGCCACCTCAGATACAGGATCAGGCGGCCTACAACCTGTATTTACGCAGGGGGTGGCAGCCTTGGCCGACCTGCGCAAAAATTAAGGGACTGCAAGATATCTACAGATGATCTATACAACCGACAACTTCAACTACATAATCCGCCTACAAAAAGGCGAAACCTGGAGCCAGGGGTTTGCTGACTTTGCCAGCCAAACTGGGGTAAAGGGCGCATGGCTAAACATGATTGGCAGCGCCACAGAGGTAACTTTAGGTGCGTATAACCTAGAGCAAAAGCAGTACCTTTGGAAAACATTCACTGGCACGCTCGAGATTGTGGCTGTACAAGGTAATATCTCGCTCGACGAATCTGGTAAGCCAATGAGCCACCTGCACGGGACAATCGCCAACGAACATTACCAAACTTTTGGCGGCCATATTAAAGATTTTACTGTTGGCGCAACGCTCGAGGTGTTCGTACACTGCCTAGATGGTCACATGGCCTTACGCCGCACGCTCGACCAAAATACTGGCTTGCAATTGCTTGACTTGCCAAAGGGCCAATAATGCCCACTCCAAAAAAATCCCTGGGCCAGCACTGGCTATTCGACCAAGAAAGTTTACAGGGGATTTGCGATGCCGCCAATATTGAGCCAACAGATACGGTGTTAGAGATAGGCCCTGGCCTCGGCCCGCTCACAGTAAAACTCACCGAGCTCGCCAAGCAAGTTGTTGCGATTGAACTTGACGAACAACTTGCGCGGGAACTACCAGCGCGTGTCCCCGCGCCAAACTTACAAGTGGTGCAAGGAGACGTGCTGCAGTTTAACCTAAGCCAGCTTCCTGCTGGCTATAAAGTAGTAGCGAATGTCCCGTATTATGTAACAAGCTTGATTGTCCGTATGTTGCTTACGTCGCCTACACCTCCGAGCAGGGCGGTTTTGTTAGTGCAAAAAGAGGTGGCCCAACGTTTAGCCGCCAAGCCAGGCGACATGAGCGTGCTGGGGGTGAGCGCCCAATATTACGCTGAGGTTACGCTGGGTAGCATTATCGAGGCCCAAAAATTTACACCCGCGCCCAAAGTAGACTCACAGGTAGTGGTGTTGCAAGTTCGTGAGTCGCCGCTGTTTGGCGATATAGATACAAAAATATTTTTTAAAGTGGTAAAAGCTGGTTTCAGCGAAAAACGTAAAACGCTGCGCAATAGCTTGAGTGGCGGATTAGGGCTCAGTAAAGAAGTGTCCGAGAAGTTGCTGGCAGCCGCCGGTATTGCCCCAAGTGCACGTGCCGAGACGCTTAGTTTGCCGCAGTGGCATAGTTTGACATTGGCGTTTATGGATGTAAGGGGTTAGGCTTGATCTTCGCCGCCACGGCGGGCGAGTGCAGTTTACGCATCGCCCGCCGCCGCAGCTTGTTTTTTGAACCTGGTCTTGGCGCATTTTAGCTGGTGGTGGGTGAATTTCCACGTGCCAGCGGGGGTGCGTAGCCCTTGCAGCTCGCCAATCGCTGCCAGTGCGTTGGTTGTATCTAGGGCAATACCCAAGTACTCGGCTGCTTGCACTGAACCTACAAGCTTGCGCCTTTTTGTAATTTGCGTATCGAACCAATCGAGTTGCCGAAGCTCACTGCCAAGGTTCTGGCGCAATATCACCAAGACGCATGCTTTTTTAAGTATGGCATGCGGCTTGTGGGCAGCGCAGGTCAGTTTGCCATCAGCCTTCCAGGTTGCGACGCGTCCCAGCGACTCGTCGTACAGCAAAGCAAGCATTGGCAGTGTGACCGGGTCATCACTGTCGATGCAGGCCTTTATTGATTCTGGCGCAATGCCGGTAACCGGCCGCATTGTGCTACCGCTGCCAATGTATCGCAGCAGCTGGCGCTCAAAAAAGTGCGCGGCGTATTTTTTGCCACCCAGCAGCACTTGCGTTGCTCGGAGCTCCAGTAGCGGCTCAAAGCTCTCAAGCCGTTCCTGGATCCAGTCGTGTGGATCAATCCAATCTGGCAGCCGCGTGCGCAGCAGTGCAACCAGACTGTCGTAATCCACCTGGTACGGAACCTCGTCAGTTGGCGTGAGCTCCCGCGATTTCAGCAAGTCGTGCACGCGGGCGTGGCCGACTCCCAAGATGAGCGCTGTTTCAGCCACGGTGAGCTTGCGCTGAACGGGCAGAGGTGGGTATGTCGCCAGTAGCCGCTTGGCGTGGTCGCCCAGCATTACTGCTGGCCGTTTGCCGTTGGCGAACATGGCTCCGGTTTGTTCTTTGGTGAACTCAAAGCTGTCGCGTACATCGCTTTGCCGCACCAGCGTCACACGCTGGGTTAGCAGATCGTGAACGGTGATTGCGGGATAGTGCAGCATGCCGCGCGCCAGCAGGCTGTTCACCGAGGATACGTCGAGCCACAAAGGCCCATTTGTGAAATTCCCATGGCTCGTGCCTGTGAGTATGCCCTGGCGGTGCCATTTTCTGAGAGTCATGTGGTTGAGTCTTAGCAGGGAAGCTAAAACGTCCACCGAAATGCGCGACACCGAGCTGTCCATAGAACCTCCTTTCAGAGGTAGGTGCGGGCGAAGATCATTAGCCGTGTAAGAATAATACAACTTTATGTGTTTTAGTCAATTGCAGGGATACATGCGCAGGGCGCGACCTGGCAGGTCGCGCCCGATGCTATCGTGCCCGCAAGATGCATTGCTTGTGGTAGTACTCCGGCCTGGTGCACACAATGCGCCCATTTGGCCTTCGGATTGCGGGTAGCAAGCCATTGTGCGCAGTTTTGTGAACTGCTTCAATCTTCACGCCCAAGTCATGCGCGATTGTTTGTGGCGTGACCATTGGCCGGTCGGCCCTTTTGTACCATCGTCGCGGCGACTGCTCGCCACAGATGTAGCGGCGGATGATCCCCAGCATGCAGGTGGGGTACAGCGTGTCGTCTGGGTGGTCGTGAAGCTCGCACAGCCTCCAATCCTTAAACTGGCGGTCCCATTGCTCAACTTGCTCTTGGCCGGCGCCAAAAAACCGGCCAATCTGCCGCAGCGTTAGCGGCTTTTCGGTTTCGCAGATGTATTCCAGCCAGGTTTCAGGGGCGAGTATGAGCTGGTTGTTGTAGGGGTGGCGGATCGTGACGATGCGCCCTTCCTTAATGCTAAACAGCATATCGGTCCTGGCGTATGCGTGCCGCTCCACCTCCGACATTGAAACGACCGGTTTGCTGCTCTGTTCCCTGGCTTTGAGCCATTCGTGAGGGTCGCAGCCGGTCGGTAGCTGTTCGCCCAGGTAGGCGATCAGGCTGGGCTGGGCAACGCACAAGCGATGGGTGACGTATTCGTGCTGCTGCAACCGTCCGTCGTGCACCAGCCGCGAGACAACACCTTGGGAAACCCCCCCGACATGGGCGAGTTCCTTACGGTTGTACTGCTTGGTGCTGTCAGCCTTGCTGTCGAGAAACCTTTTTACGCTAGCCTCGCAGATCCTGTTGTTTGCGCCGAACGACACCACAGCGATGTGCCGGCGTGCCTTCAGACGCATCACGCCGGTAGACGAGGTCTTGAGGTCGTGCTTTGCCTCGCTGGGGCTGAGAAGCGTTACCCTTCCGGTCTCGAGGTCTTCAACCGTTGGCGGCGTGTCGAAACCGCTTGAGTTTTGGGCCAGCTTTTTGTTTACGGTGCTGATGCGGTAGAACAGCTCCTTGCCAGGTTTGCTCGGCCGAATGGGCGAGAGCACACGCTTACGCTCCCAGTTGCGTAGCGTAGACTCGCACACCTTTAGTAGCTCTGCAAGCCTAAAGCGCGCAATGGTGGTGACCGTCAATGGATCTCCTAAGGTACAGCTTGGGGTCGAAGCTATTTTTACAGTACAAGATTAAGTTAATTATTTCTAGTTAGGCCTACAGCCCAATGTGAACATGGCAAATGCACCTTGCCACGACGGCCAGCAACGCAGGTTTGTGCGTTGCTGGCCGCGCGGTCCGTTTACAAGACCCTGTCCCAACGGCATTTCTTTAGCTGGTGATGGGTGAACTTCCATCTGCCATCTGGCGTACGCAAGCCGCGCAGCCTGTTTTCTTCGGCGAGTTGAAGAATGCGAGGCACACTTACCTGTAGGAACAGTGCCGCTTCTTCTGGTGACGCCAAGCGTTCAGAGTTTCGCTGCCGCGAGTCATACCAAACGTAGGCAGGAAAGCACTTGCTCAGACGTCGTTGCAGAATGCCAATGACACAGGTTTTGTACAAGGTTTCGTCGGTGTGTACGTGGTGAGGGCATGCCAAAAGCCCACTCGCCCTCCAAACCTCTATCTGCTCTACAGGTTCATCGAACAGCTTTGCGAGTAGCTCGGGTGTTGCTTTTTCTTCTTGTGCCACAAGCTCCATCAGGGAGGCTGGTGACACATGACGACGCTTTCCGCTCGGAGAATTAATGAAGCGCAGCTTGCGCTCCTGCAAAAGGTTTTCGGTACGTTCCTCGCCAAATTGTTCGATGATTTCCGTGAGGCTGTAGAGGTCACGGGGCGCATCGATTATTTCGGCGAACCAGTCTTCTGCGGTAATCCAATCCGGCAGCAGCTCTGTAAGCAGAATCATCAGACTGGAGCGCACAATGTGTTTTTTGGCGCCCACCCTTACGGTTTGCAGGCGTCCCTCCTTCGCCACCTGTGTAAGGGTAGATCTTGCCGCGCCTGTTACTCGCGCTGCGTCTGCAAAGGTTACCCAGTCAGGTTTGGCGATTTGCAGGACCTCTTCCTTGATGACGCGGATGGCTTTTTCTCCTAGCCTCACAAAACAAATCTTGTCGGCTAGTTTGCCGTAGAAATCCCAAATCGTAAATCCCGTCAGGTCACTCGCTTGTTTGATGGTGACCAGCTCGACTTCTTTAGAAAGCAGTTGTTCAATAGTGACGTCTGGCCGGGTCTTGCCACTCATACTCGCTTTCAAAAAAGTATTGAGGGTGCTGTGGGTGAAGTTGTATCTTTTGGGGCCGGCAGAGCTAACCAAGCGTTTATTTCGCTGCCAGAGGTAAACCGTTCCGCAGTCTATGCTAAAGGCCGCGGCGACTTCCGCTGCGTCAAGAGTAGCTTCAGGTGCATCCACAAGTGTTCCCGATGTCGAGGTGCATTTGCCATCTTTCATAGTACACGATATAGTATTTTTGCTATGACACGGTTTTACTACATTCAGATGATGTGCCTTATGCCCGCCCGGGCACTCTAATTTTTATACCCTAGTTATCTCTGCTATCATCGTAAGTAAGGACAAAACCGTGAAGAAATTCTATATAACCACCGCTATTCCGTATATTAACGCTGCGCCCCATATTGGCCATGGCCTCGATTTTACATTGGCCGACAGCCTTGCACGCTATTATAAGCAGCAGGGCAGGGAGGTGTTTTTTCAGACTGGCGCAGACGAGCACGGTACAAAAATCTACCAAAAAGCCAAAGAAAACAATAAATCACCTCAAGAATACGTAGACAGCATAGTGCCACTTTGGCAGGATTTTTTGCAAAAGCTCGGCGTAGAGGCTACTGGCTTTATCCGTACCACCAGCCCACAGCATGAGCAAGCAGCTAAGCTCATGTGGACGCAGCTAAAAGACCACATTTATAAAGGTACCTACGAGGGCTGGTACTGTGTGGGTTGCGAAAGCTTTGTGACCGACCAACAGGCCGCCGCCAACAACGGTGTATGCCCTGACCACAAAACGCCCTACCAAAAACTCAGCGAAGAAAATTATTATTTTAAGTTGAGTGCTTTTGGCGAGCAAATCCGCCAGGCGTTGGTGGCGGGAGAGTTTAAAATCGTACCCGAATTCCGCCAAAAAGAAATTATGCACTTAATCCAAGATGGCCTGAACGACATTAGTATTTCGCGCCCCAAAAAGCAGCTCACGTGGGGAATCCCTGTGCCAGGCGATGACGACCAAGTAATGTATGTGTGGTTCGAGGCCCTCATGAACTACATAACAGTGCTCGGCTACCCAGACACCGAGAACTTTAAAAAGTTTTGGCCAGCAGATGTGTGGGTGGGCGGCAAAGATATTTTGCGGTTCCACGCTGCTATTTTTCCGGCCATGCTGATTGCGCTTGGGCTTCCTTTGCAAAAAACGTTGTTGGTGCACGGGCATGTGCTTAGTAGTGGCGCAAAAATGAGCAAAACTGTTGGTAATGTGGTGGCGCCGCTTGACATAATCAACACGTATGGCGTCGATGCATTCCGTTATTACTTTTTGCGTCATATTCCAACCATAGATGACGGCGACTTTACCTGGGAGAAGTTCGAGAACGCTTACAACAACGAACTCGGCAACGAGCTGGGTAACTTGGTCCAGCGAGTTGCAGCCATGGTCAACCGCTACCAACAAGGGGTGATTGGTGACTTGCCGCGGCCAGAGCACGATTCGCGCCTGTACCACGAAGAAATCGCTAATCTGCGCATAGACCGAGCCATAGATGCAGTGTGGTTGATGGTCCGCAACCTCAACATTTACCTAGAAGAAGTAAAACCGTGGGAAATCGCCAAAAAACCAGAAGAAGCCGAACATTTGCAAGAGATATTAGCGTATGCCGCCGGCAGCTTGCAACAAATTGCTGATCTGCTTGCGCCATTTTTGCCAACAACCGCCAAGACCATTACCCATATCTTTGAAGGCGGTACTGTAAAAACCTACAGCGGCGTGCTGTTCCCTAAAATTTACCAGCATACGCAAGATCCGCGAACCGCCCCAAAAAAGCCAGAAACGCCACCAAAAACTGATGCAGCTCGTTGATACGCATTGCCACATCCACGAAGCCGTCCGTAGCCCGCTTGCAGAGCCGCACGTGCAGGGCATGTGGCAAAAGGCCGAGGTGTCAGACCCCGACCAGTTAGTTGCACGGGCCGAGGCTCAAGGGGTTACAAAGCTCATTTGTGTTGGTACGTCGGCTAACGATAGTAGGTTGGCAGTAGATTTTGTGGCGAACCGCGAAAATTGTTGGGCGAGTATTGGCATCCATCCGCATGAGGCAAAAGATGGGGAGGCTGCGTTTGAGGTGCTGCGCGAACTAGTTGGAGATGCGGCTGGCGCGAGTTCCGGACACTCCATAGTTGGTAAGACAGGTAGCGCAGCATTAATGCGAAAGCGGGCAAAATCGTCAAAAATCATCGCTATCGGCGAATGTGGCCTCGACTATTTTTATACCCACTCCCCAAAACAAGACCAAATTAAGGCGCTGCATTTTCAAATTCAGCTTGCACTTGCGCACGATTTGCCTCTGATATTCCACGTCCGTAACGCCTTTGACGATTTTTGGCCCATTTTTGATTCATACCAAAATGTGCGCGGCGTGTTGCATAGTTTTACAGATTCAATGGCTAATATGCAAAAGGCAATCGACCGTGGCCTGTACATTGGTGCAAACGGCATTATGACCTTCACCAAAGACCAGGCCCAGTTAGATACAATCCGTGCCGTACCGTTGCAAAAATTACTGCTCGAAACAGATGCGCCCTTCTTGACCCCTAAGCCATTTCGTGGTAAGGTAAACATGCCCGCGAATGTAAGTGTGGTAGCAGAGTTTTTAGCCGAACTACGCGGCGAACCACTCCAAGGCCTCGCCGAGGCCACTACGCGCAACTCGCAGACACTCTTTTCTTTTTAAACAAACAGCCTTAAAACAAACCTTCACCATAAAAAGGAATGTTTTTTACGATGCCTCAAGGCTACAACACACTATCCCCTTCAGCAGAATTTGGCCGCCCGCCAGAAGCAACGTTTTCTGGGCTAGATCGTATACCTACGCAGGACGCTCCCGAACAATACTTCGCAGCACCCGAAACCCCAGAAATGTTCACCGTCCAAACCGATTTGCAAGTTGCCGCAGAGACCCAACGCGCCCAAGATTTCGCACGTCCCTCGCACGACGCCTTTGTGATTCCTGGAGATGACGAACAACAACAGGCTTACATAGAAGCAATAGGCGACGAGCCATCTGTTGACCTTCCTGAACAACGCCACGGGTCGCTTCAAGAGGCACTTCAAGACGCCCAACGTGCCGGCCCCGCCGTTATTGCTATAAGAGGCATGTATATCACCAGGTAAGGTAACTAAAAATGAGTAAATTCACCGCTTTATTAGGCAAATTCATAACTGGTAACGATTCCGGTGCTGTTGCCCGTGCGCCGCTTAAAAAGGTGACTAACCGCGACCTTATCCGCATGGAGTCAAAAATTGGCGCCTTGCTTTTTGGCCCGATCCCTAAGGGCCATCGACGCGAATTTTTTTGTCTCGATGAACACACCTGGATCTGGTACGAAGAATGGCATGACGCCCAAGGCAAGCCGGCAAGTATTACCACACGGTACGAAATCCAACCAAACGGAATCTTAAAGGTGCAAGACGGCCAGCCATACCAGGTGGTAGAAGGCGAAGAGTTACATAACTTCGCCATGGCCACCCGCTTGTATCGCGAACAAGTTATCCGTGGCGTATACCACCGCGATCCTATCACCGGCCAGCCGCTACCCGTTGCAGGCAAATAGCGTCCTAACCCCAAAGGGCGGTACAATAAACTTATGACACGTGCGCTTTATTTTGATTTTGCCGCTGCAACACCCCTTGATCCAAGGGTTCTCTCGGTTATGGAACCCTTTTTTACCGATGAATTTTATAACCCCTCCAGCTCGTATGTAGCTGCAAAACAGGTACGTCAAGCGCTGCAAGACGCCCGCGCTAAGGTAGCCCATTGGCTTGGTGCAAAACCAGGCGAGATAGTCTTTACCGCAGGTGCCACAGAATCCATAAACCTTGCCGTCCACGGTGTGTTGGCTGCGCACCCTGGAGGTAGTGTGGTTGTTGCAGCTACCGAGCATCCTGCCGTGTTGGCCGCTGCTGCAAACCATGTGCACACCGTGGTTCCGGTGCTTGCCGATGGCACAATAAATCTGGCTGCGCTCAAGGCTGCAATTACAGACAATACGGTGCTTGTGAGTGTTGCCCTGGCAAATAACGAAATCGGTACAATCCAACCACTGCGTGACATAGCACGCGTAGCACAGCAGGTCCGCGAGTTGCGGCGGCTAAAGAATAACCCTTTACCCCTGTACATTCATACCGATGCCAGCCAGGCGGCTTGTTATTTGGGACTGCAGGTGAGCCGTCTTGGGGTTGACCTAGCCACGCTTAATGGCGGCAAAATGTACGGCCCTAAGCAAACCGGAGTACTGTTTGTAAAAGTCGGCGTCACAATTACGCCGCAGATTTTAGGTGGGGGACAAGAAGGAGGCCTGCGAAGTGGCACCGAAAACATTGCCGGTGCAGTAGGCTTGGCCACAGCTTTAGATATTGCACAATCCGAACGTAAAGTAGCGGCCGCAAAAGTGGCTGCCCTTCGAGATGAACTTGAACGGACCATTACCCACGCCTTGCCGCACACAATAATAAATGGCAATCAAAAAAAACGGCTTCCAAACAACCTGCATATAAGCTGGCCTGGCATAGACGGTGAGCGCTTGCTTATGTTACTAGATGAGCGTGGCGTGCTTGCGAGCACCGGTTCGGCTTGCGCGGCTAACAAGCAAACCGCGTCGCATGTGCTGGTGGCCTGTGGCTTGGAGCCATCTGCGGTCCAGGGCAGTCTACGCCTTACACTGGGCCGTACCACGTCGCCGTCAGATGTAGCGCGGGCAGCAAAGATTATTGTCCAGGCAGTGAAGGACGTTGGTAATGCTTAAGTTTATCGTTACGACAGCAACAGTTGTGGCTACGGTTGGGGTTGCGGCCTGGGGTATTTCATCGTACCTAAGCATAGACGACCTTAAAGATTGCCAAAAACCCGATCCCACCGACGCCCAATGTAGGCCGGCCGATGTAATAGTTGCAATCAGCGGCGGCGACACCCCAGCGCGTACTGAAGAAGCAATTAAACTCTACAAAGCTGGCTGGGCATCGCAGCTTATATTTTCTGGCGCGGCGCTAGATACGTCTGGTC
>DASTDY010000050.1:0-5779 GCA_035710125.1 Saccharimonadales bacterium (SeqCode)
ATCAGCCGAACAAAGCATATATGGCAAAGACGGCCGCAATGTGCCGGTATTTCTTCAGGCATACCAAAGCGTGCGCCCGCTAACTGTACAAGAAAAACAGAGCTTACCCCTATTCTTTTTAAGCCGCATACTTTACCAATACATCGGCTACCAGGCAAAAATTATAAAGGGCCAAACCGAATATAAAGACAGGGCAGATAGCACACTTGCCCACTACAGGCAACACAAGTCATTTTTTACGCAGGAATCCTATGAGTAAGTTTCGGCCAATATTATTAGAGATTACGGCCAAAGCTGGCCAGCTAATTATGAACCACAGGGCAATGCTGCAAACGGCAGTAGAAAAAGAAAAGAACGAAATTGTCACTCCTGCCGATATTGCCGCTAACGACTATATAGTGTCAGAGCTTAAAAGAGCGTTTCCGGACATTGCTATTTATACAGAGGAAGGCTCCAAAGATAAAAGCAACAGCACGACTCGTTGGATTGTTGATCCGGTCGATGGTACAACGCCATGGGTGTGGGGTAATTCAGGTTTCGCAATTTCTATCGCTCTTGAGCAAGATGCAGAAGTGACCGTTGCGGGCGTGTATGACCCTGTAATGCAAGAGTTTTTTTATGCAGAAAAAGGCAAAGGTGCAACCCGCAATGGCCTGCCAATCCATCCCTCGGCTGAAATCGACAATAAGAGCATGCTCATGGTTGTTGATTGGGGCAATAAAGACGAAAAGCGCAGGGAAGGCATAGCGTACTTCACGAAATTTATACTGCCAGAAATGTTCGCGCGCCGCGTTGTGCCGCAGTTTGCGCCTGCGCTTGGGCTATGCCGAATTGCCGAAGGGCGCATCCACGCGCTTGTTTGTAATGATACGTGGGTAGAGGACCATTCTGCTGGGGCTTTGATTCTACGTGAATCGGGCGGTTATTGTTCAAACTTTTACGAAACAGCCAGCTTTAGCCATCGGCAAAGTGGCATAATAGCTACAAACAATAAGTCGACGCATGATGCAATTTTGGCTTTGCTGCGGGGCTGATAATGAACATATACGTATCCCACTCCGGCGCTTACGATTATGTAAATGAGCTATATAACCCTATCAAGGATTCTGGGCTTTCTAAGTTGCATAACCTTTTCTTGCCACACGAGCCAGAGAATATCAACACAGACGCCAAAGCAGAACTAAAACAAACCGATGTGCTTGTTGCCGAAACCTCATTGCCGTCTACGGGCCAGGGTATCGAGCTTGGCCAAGCGAGTGCGGTGGGCGTGCCAATCATATGCTTTTACAAAATTAACTCTAAACCATCTAGCTCCTTGCGTTTTGTGACTGACACCATCATTGAATATAGTGACACGCAAGATTTACTCACCAAGCTGCAAGCCGCGCTTGACCAGCTTGCAGCGCATAGGCAGTAAGCTCTGTTATACTACCCTCATGAACAAAATTTCCCACGATAGTGAAACGCCTGCCCTCGGGCAGCAAGTTATAACAGCCTGTGCGTTTATCCACCAAGATTTTGATGGCGTACAAAAGGTTTTTTTGCCTAAGCGGGCTGCAACAAAAAAGTTTCTACCAAATGTGTTTGAGTTGCCTGGCGGACATATTGATTACGGCGAAGACCTGGTTGTTGGCCTGCAGCGCGAAATTTCCGAGGAGTTCGGCATGGCTACCAAAATTGGTGATCCGTTTTTTGCTTTTACGTACACAAACGATGTAAAAGGATCCCATTCTATAGAAGTCTGTTATTTTGCAACCTTTACAGAGGACCTCGCACACATTACGCTGCAACCAGATGACCATTCTGAATTTGGTTGGTTTGCCGAAAACGAACTGCATGCCGCAACATCCTCAGAAAAGGGCCTTGAAGACATAGAATTTGTGGCAATTAAAAAAGGTTTTGCGTTGCTTCGGGGTGAGCGCCCGGAGTTTTAGCTATTTTTCTGTTTGCCAAGTGCCCATTTTACAGATGCACTGATTGGTTTGTCTGTACGGTGGATGCAACCAATCCAGCAGCAGGGCCGGCGCTTGCCTTCAAGCAGCTCTTGGCTTGTCCGTTTTATGCGGCGTGCCCTGGTTTCAATTTGTTTAGCATTTTCTACCCAGCAAATATATTCATTGCGGGCGAGCGGAGTTATGTCTTCCCATAAAGTAAGCACTTTGTTATCGTTCGTTAGCTCTTTTCGCAAGTCTGCTGGCATGACATGGACAGTGCCGCCAGAAATTTTTTTAGCCATGCCTATTATTTTACACGATCCCACGCACGAGTTTACTGTGCAGCCTGTACAAGCTAATGTATATTAGACAAGTAGCTAAAGGGAATCCAATGCCAGTTATTAGAGTTGAATACGACAACGCTGTAGTAAGCGAGGCTAATGCCCAAGCGCTTTGCAGGGCCGCGCAAAAGGCCGTAGCAGACGTGCCGGGCATTAAAGAGGTTTTTGTGTACGGCAATGCATCGCATATTAAAATAAACGTTGCCCCTGTTGAGGTTTGGGTTGAGTTTAGTGCTCACATTATAGATACAAATGAGTTCTCTAGTGCGATTCGTAAAAATTTGGCTGACTGGAAACAGCAATCGGAGTTTCCACACCCAATAAACCTTACAATTATTCCTATGCAGTGGAAACTAGAGCTTGGCATTTAAATATTATGCAAATACTTACATTTATACTTAAAAACTTGCATGGTCGCTCAGCAGTGTTTTTTACCGTCGTTGCTGCCACACTTATAAACGCGGCCGCATCTTTTTATATTCCGGTCACTTTAGCTGATTTTGCAAATAATCCGCTTAAACCTGGTGCGTTTGTATCGGCGACAGCGCTAATAACGGGGTTGTATGTTGTGTCGCTCTTGGCGTCGTATATAGTGCGTGGGCGCGGTGAGGCGCTATCTAAAAACTATGCCAACTTTGTGCGTCTAAAATATTTTAAAGAGTTTTCACGCCTGTCGCTTAGTGTGCTTCGCAAGAAGCATTCCGGCTATATGCAATCTTTGGTAAACAAGGCTGCCGAGGGGCTTGGCAATATTATTTTTTCTTTGTTTTGGGATCTAGTACCAGGGCTGCTTCTAGCCGTTTTATTTTTTGTATACATGGCGCGCGAATCTCTACCTTTGGCGGCCGCGAACCTGGTAGTTATTGTAGTGTTTGTTGTAATTAGTAGTTTGCTCGCCCGTAAAATGGTGCCACTAGCAGCCGAACAAAACCGCCGCAATGCTGTATTGCTTGGTGGCTACGCTGATTTTATGGCCAATATAACTACCGTGACCCAACTTGGAGTCCGTGCATTCGCGCAGGGCCGCTTGCAGCAGCACGCAGAAAGTAGTAACCAGCAAACCGATCTGCTGCAGCAATTCCATGCACGTCGTTGGTTCTTGCTGCATACGCTATTTGGCATTGCGTTTATTTCCACTATTGGCTTTTTAGTCGGCCAGATCGCAGAGGGCCATGTATCGCCAGGTGTACTAGTGTTATTTGTGTCGGCCTATGGCATGTTGCGCGGGCTTATAGAACGCCTTTCTGAAAATATTAAGGCATTTATGGAAGTTACGGCGTACCTGCAAGAGTTGCAGGCAATTGTGGGTGGCGCCTATGTGCAGAAATCATCGCACAAGGTAGCTGATTGGCAATCAATAAATATAAAAGACGTGCAGTTTCGGCACGAGGGATCTTCAGTTAATGTGACCGTCCCCATGTTTAGTTTGCAACGTGGCCAAAAAGTTTGTATAGAGGGTAGGTCTGGCCAGGGTAAATCTACTTTTTTGGCTTTGCTTACACATAATGTGCGACCTCAGGTAGGTAGTTGCATGGTAGATAATATTGCTTTTTCATCTGTAGGACGGGATTTTTTTGAAACTAATGTGACAATTATTGCCCAAGAAGCCGAGATGTTCCACTTGTCTGTCCGAGACAACCTAACCCTGGGGCGCAGCATAAGTGATACAACACTCATAACATACCTAAAAGAACTTGAACTTCATGATTGGTTAAAAGGGTTAGATAAAGGCCTGGACAGCTTGGTGGGTGAAAAAGGCGTCACCTTGTCAGCGGGGCAAAAGCAGCGCCTTAATATTATTCGGGGTGTGTTGCAAGACCGAAGCCTTTATGTCTTGGACGAGCCAACATCGCACCTCGATGCACACACCGAAGATCTGGTAGTCGCCTTTTTGGGCAAACATCTTGCCAACAAGACAGCGGTAATAGTAACTCACCGTAGCGCATTAAAGAAAATTTGCGACCAGTCGTTTGTTATGCATAACCACACGCTCAGTAAAAGCAAGAAATAAGCTGGCAGCTATTTTGTGCAGCCTGGGTGTTTTTTAGGTATAATGCAATTATGCAACCCGAATTACCACAACCAATTTTTACGCAGCCGGCGGTAGAGCCGCCAAGGAAATCACACAAAAAGCTTGTTATTATTATCGCGTCAGTTTTAGTTTTGCTCGCTGGGGGCTTGGGGGTTTATTTTTGGTTAAATAGTAGTAAGCCGGCGGCCAACAGCGACCAAAACCAATCCCTGCCGCCCAAAGCCGTTGCATTTGGCTCCTCTAAAGATGCGGTTTCGTATGCAGGCAATAAAGTGTACGATGCATGCAACATGCTACCTATTAGCATACTGAACCAACATGTAGAAAAATTTAGCCTTGTGGCAGATTCTTTGGGCGGTGGCAGCAAACCAGATAAGCCGCTCATGATAGACCATGGGTACATCGACCGCACCGTGCCGGCTGTGCAGGGCAAAGATGCTGTGCCGCGCGAGCCTGGCATGGCAATCAGCGAGACGGGCACGGACGCATCCATTAGGGCGCATTCATTTATGAGCATAGCTGACAGCTATTGTTTTTACGGGCAGGGCGTTAATTTTAACTCGTCACTGGCAAAAGTGTACGTGCTACAACCGCCGGTACCGGTGCCGCCCAAGCTCACTACGTATTTGGAAGAACTCAAACAAAAAGGTGGCCTTGCTGCTGAGTCGCAAGGTGTGCAGGTGTACGTAGAGACCGTCAAACCAGGAGACAGCGACGTGGTGGTGATGTTTAAAAAAGGCAACACGATTGTCTTTTTAGCTAGCGTCAACGAAGGCCTTCTGAAAGCGTCCACCGATGCAATAGTCGGAGTGCTTGCAAAAGAGCCAACTGGGCCAATGACTGCCACGTACCCCGACCAGTACAAGGGGCTTGGTAATCCATGCGAACTATTTACAGCCGACGAATTCCAGCGGGTGTTAGGTAGGCCGGCTAGCGCGGTCACGCTCGAGACTCTAGCATTGAATGAAATAGAAGCTAACACTGCCCAGAGGGAATGTAGGCGCTACGAGGTAGAGCGGATCCGAGAAGGCGAAATCACCACCTCTACCGTAACTCTTGCCCAAAGCCGCACAGAACAGCAGGCAAAAGACCGCATGGCCGCACTCAAGACTAAACAAGACATAAAGACCCAAGATTTGTCGGGCCTGGGCGACGAAGCTTTTGCGGCGGTAGATGGCCAGCACAAATTCATAATTGTCCGCGTGGGTAAGCAAACGGCTAAAATAGTGACTGATGGCGAAACAAAAGACGCAAACCTCGATGCATTTATTGCCCGCACGCAATCTGTCGCAAAGATAGTTGTTCCAAGGCTTAAGTAGGCCCGCGCCACACCCTTATCCTTAAATAGTTGCTATACTATGGGTATGTTCCAATTCTTATTTGTGGCCTTTGCGATCTCTTTGGCAATAAATATTGGTATGTTTTTGGTCGCGTTCAAATACAAGACCGACAGGCTCACCGACGTATCTTAC
>DASTDY010000051.1:0-4655 GCA_035710125.1 Saccharimonadales bacterium (SeqCode)
CAGAGATGTGCTGCGCCGTGTTTTTTACACTCCACATTCCGCCTACATCTGATATAATCAAAACAAATGACACAAAACCAGGTAACCTTAGAGACTCTCACAAGCCTCGCCAAGCGGCGCGGGTTTGTGTTCCAAGCATCAGAAATTTACGGTGGTCTAGCCGGTTTTTGGGATTTCGGCCCCTACGGCGTAGAACTCATGAACAACATAAAACAGTTGTGGTGGCGCGAAATGGTGTACGCGCACCGTAACGTGTACGGGGTAGACGGCGCCATAATCCAAAACCCTAAATTGTGGAAGGCGAGCGGCCACGTTGCCGGCTTTACCGACCCCATGGTAGAAGACACTAAAAACGGCAAACGCTACCGCGCCGACCATTTAGCAGGGGTAGACTCAACCGATTTAAACGAACTCGCCGAACTATTAAAAGATAAAAAATCCCCGGATGGCAACCCCCTCAGCGCCCCGCGTGTGTTTAACATGATGATGAAAACTTGGGTCGGACCAATCGAAAGCGATGATTCAGTCGCATATCTGCGTCCAGAGACAGCAGGGAGTATTTTTACTAATTTCGAGTTAGTACGCGAAACCACCCGCAGCAAAGTGCCATTTGGTATTGCCCAAATTGGCAAGGCCTTTCGTAACGAAATCAGCCCGCGCGACTTTATTTTTAGGGTGCGCGAATTCGAGCAAGCCGAAATGCAATATTTTATCCACCCTGATAACCAAGAAGAGGCCTACCAATACTGGCGTGACTGGGCATGGAATTTTTACACCCAAGCCGCTGGTTTGTCAGAAGACAACCTACAGTGGCACGAACACGGCCCAACCGAACGCGCCCACTACGCTGCCGCTGCCCACGACATCTACTTTAAATTCCCACAAGGTTTTAAAGAACTTTGCGGCACCCACAACCGCACCGACTTTGACCTTTCTAACCACATGAAAGAAAGCGGCAAAGACCTAACGTACTTCGACGAAGCCACCCGCGAACGCTTTACGCCAAATGTTATCGAAAGTTCCATGGGCCTTGGCAGGTTCTTTATGGCTGTACTCTGCAATGCCTACACAGAAGAAAAAGCAGGTGACGAAACCCGTATTGTGCTTAAAATTAAACCCAGCCTTGCGCCGGTAAAAGTTGCCGTACTGCCGCTTAGTAAAAAGCCAGAACTAAGCGCCTTATCTGAAAAAGTGTATAAAGAACTTGTTCAAAAGACAGGTTATAACATTGAATACGACGAAACGCAAAGCATTGGCCGCCGCTATCGACGCCAAGACGAAATCGGTACGCCGTACTGTGTAACTATCGATTTTGAAAGCCTGCAAGATGGCCAAGTAACGCTGCGCGAACGCGATAGTATGCAACAGACGCGTATTAAAATAGAGGATCTTGCAGCTTCTATAAAAATTTAACCTATGCCAGTTCCACCTCCACAAAGTAACAAAGACGGACTCGCAGGGTTGCTTTCTGCTGCGCTCGCCCAACTGCAAATTGTGCAGGCCGCAGATGACGAAACCGATGGCAAATCGCACAATCTCATGGCGGCTGCCTTGGTGCTGATTGCCTTAATCGGTGCGCATATGCATACCGAAAACGGTTTTCGGTGGCTTACAATTGTTGCGGTAGCCAGCATGTTAGTTGTGGTTGCTTTGGCAATATACATTACACGCGAGCAAGAGTACGAAGGTGCTGTGGTAAACCTACGCCAGCACCCTGAATATTTTGCCTTCGACAGTGAGTTCTTACTTGCCCAACTCATAGAAGACGCAACACACGCTAGCCGTATTAACACCCATATATTAAAGCGAAAACAGCGCCTATTACGTTACAGTGTGTACATGTTCTTAGTTGGATTTGTACTTGGCATAACCGCCTTATTTTTTAATATGTAGTATAATTATCTTTATGAAGTGGCTTGATAAGTTTCTTACAAAATCAGCAGGAAAGACAACTCAAAAAAAGAGTGTTCCTAAGGGCGCCCCTTTACTATTTTCTGGCAGGCCCGTTCCAAAACCAAACAAAACAGAACCTTTTAAAAAAGGCATCTTTTAATCTAAAAGTCTATAAAAACAGACAAACCCCTGGTTCTTGCTGCCAGCATGTGCGGCAGGGAACCAGGGGTCTGTCAGTAGTACAGATGAGCGTGCTATCTCGGCCGTTTGGCCAGTCTGGCCAGCGCCGTGCCGATGACGCACACGAAGCCTACGAGCGCGGCCGCCACCTTGAGTTGCTCGGCAGTGGTGGCCAGGTAGCCGGCCACGAACCTGGTGATCATGTCGGGCTCGGCCTGCGGTGCGTGGTGCTGCGGGCTGCCGGCCTGCGGATCTTCCTTGTCGTCGGGCGAGAAGCACACCGCGTGGACCCTCACGAACTGGTCTCTCAGGCGTGCGATGTCGTCGCGCACCTCCATGAGGCCCAGCTCGTCGGCCACGGAGTACAGACGCCAGAACTCCTGCAGTCTGTCGAAGCAGGTGCCGTGGTCGTGCAGGGTGGTGTGCACTTTGTGACGCAGCTGGAGAAGGTGCTTGAAGAACTTCTCTGTGCCGCTCGTGGTCTCCATGGCGTCCACCGCGATCGCGGTTGCCGTCATGCTGTCCATGTTGTTGGCGGTGATGCTGCTGTTGAGTGCGGCGTTGAACGCGTAGATCCTGTCGGAAGCCTTGTCGCCCAGCGTGGCAAACAGCTGCTTGCTCATTGCGGGTACTCCATCTGTAGTGCTGACAGTTGCCAACATAATACAATAATTATGTATAAAAGTCAATATTTCTGCTAGATTTACACCCCTAAGCCTGCTAAGCTAAGGGGTGTAAATGGAGCACGCATATGGGATTTTTTAATGTTCTAGGTAGGTTAATAAAAGGGCAGCCTGCATTTGTAGTAGAGGAGACAAAGCAAAAAACGGCGATGCAGCCAGCAGCCCAATACACACAGCCTGCTGGTCCAAAAGTGTATCCACAAGTGTACATAGAACAAGTGAGATGCCGAATGCAGGGCGGCGAAATGGACCTAGAGGTGGATATTCACAACCATTCTCAGGGTCAAGTAGAGCTAGATAAAATAGAAATCTTCGGACGCCGCCAAGAATTAGATATTTTTTTACGCCCAGGCGAAGAACGCGAGTGCAACGTCTTTGAGGGCCCGCGCCCCACAACAACTAACCAAACAAGTTGCCGGATTTTCTATAAAGATGCCACGGGTGACTACTTTGCCAGCGAACATTACATAGAATTTAAGCAAGAAGCAGACCGCACATACAGCGTAAATCGTATTCGATTTGTGCGGGTGCTCGATGTCTAGCATGGGCGCAGCGGCTGTGGTGTCAGAGCTGGCAAAACATGCCACGTCGCCACAAGATACAGCATTTTTGGCGCGGTTTTTTAAAACCGGTAAAGGGCAGTATGGTGAGGGTGATGTGTTCATAGGTGTGCGGGTGCCGCAGATTCGGGTGATTTGCAAACAGTTTGCCTTATTGCCGCTTGCCGAGGTACAAACCTTGTTTAACAGCCCAATCCATGAACATCGCCTAGCTGCAGCGATTATCCTGACATACCAATACCCTAAAACGTCTAATAAAAAAGCGGTTTTTGATTTTTATGTGGCAAATGTGCGCTCGGGCCGTATAAATAATTGGGATATCGTAGACGTTACGGCTCCATCTGTGATGGGTCGGTACCTATGGGACACAGATAGTCCGCGCGATATTTTATTTACCCTGGCAAATAGCGACAATTTGTGGCACAAACGAACGAGCCTTTTGGCAAGCTATTATTTTTTTAGTAAAGGAGGTAACGATTACAGTACTACGATCGATCTGTGTAAAAAACTGTTGTATGACCCGCATGATTTAATCCAAAAAGCTGTAGGCTGGATGTTGCGTGAAATCGGCAAGCGCTGCGGACGCGATGTGTTGCTTACATTTTTGCATGAATATGCCACTACTATGCCGCGCACTGCGCTCCGCTATGCAATAGAACACTTGCCGCCCAATCAACGTGCGGATTTTATGGCAAAAAAACAAAGGCGGCTACAAAAATAGTTCGTTTTTTATTACTAAAATCAGTGTAAATTAGACAATATGAAACTTTTACTTACATCTGCCGGACTTACTAATAGCGCTATCGTAGATGCCTTGCTAGATCTGTTAGGTAAGCCGTTCTCCAAGGCGAACATTGTATTTATACCAACAGCAGCCAATGCCGAAGAAGGCGATAAGTCCTGGTTGGTACAAGACCTTACCAGTACCCAGGCGTTAGGCTGGGGGTCGTTCCAGATAATTGATATTGCTGCCACGCATGGCCTGTCAAATAACGTATGGCTAACGTCTGTTCGCGAGGCAGATGTACTTATGGTGGGCGGTGGCAACTGTTTTTACCTGAGTTATTGGCTTCACCGCTCAGGTTTAGCGAGCGAGCTGCCACATTTGCTCAAAACATCTGTGTACATTGGTGTGAGCGCTGGCAGCATGGTCGCAGGTGCTAGCTTATGCGTTGCGAGCCAGGCGCTCAATAATCCGCAGTCGTTCAAAGACGAGGTTTACGACGAGCTGGGTCCCCTTGGCCAGTCGTCTGCCAAAACCTTACATTTGACCGATTTTGTGTTCAGGCCGCACCTTAATTCGCCATTCTTTCCCAAGGCGAACCAATCTTTTTTACAA
>DASTDY010000052.1:0-3144 GCA_035710125.1 Saccharimonadales bacterium (SeqCode)
TCTTAATAATGTATCGTTCGCAATTATATCCAGACCGAAGCCCAGAAGTAATGTTGAACAACACGGGGTATCTAATCTTGAGGCGAGTTTCCCACTTAGATGCTTTCAGCGGTTATCTCTTACAAACTTGGCTACCCAACGTTGCTTTTGGTAAACAATTGGAACACCAGAGGTTTGCTCATCCCGATCCTTGCGTACTAAGGACAAGTCCTCTCAAATACCCTACGCCCACGACGGATAAGGACCGAACTGTCTTACGACGTTCTGAACCCAGCTCGCGTACCACTTTAACTGGCGAACAGCCAGACCCTTGGGACCTTCTTCAGCCCCAGGATGTGATGAGCCGACATCGAGGTGCCAAACCTCCTCGTCGATGTGGACTCTTAGAGGAGATCAGCCTGTTATCCCCGGCGTACCTTTTATCCGTTTAGCAATGGCCCTTCCATACAGAACCACTGGATCACTAAATCCTGCTTTCGCACCTGCTCGACCTGTGTGTCTCGCAGTCAAGCCTTCTTATGCTTTTACACTCTACCGGCGATTTCTATTCGCCTTGAGAAGACCTTTGAACGCCTCCGTTACAATTTGGGAGGCGACCACCCCAGTCAAACTACCCACCAGACACTGTCTTCTGCCCGGATTACGGGACAAAGTTAGATTTTCGAACAAATAAGGGCGGTATTTCAAGGTTGACTCCGCTACAGCTGACGCCATAACATCATAGTCTCCCGCCTATCCTACACAGACCTATCCAAAAATCAATGTCAAGTTATAGTAAAGGTGCACGGGGTCTTTCCGTCCTTTCGCGGGTAACCGGCATTTTCACCGGTACTACAAATTCACTGAGTTTATCATCAAGACAGCACCCAACTCGTTACGCCATTCATGCGCGTCGGAACTTACCCGACAAGGTACTTCGCTACCTTAGGACCGTTATAGTTACGGCCGCCGTTTACTGGGGCTTCAATTCGAAGCTTTGCACCCCCCGAAGGGGGCACTAACCTCTCCTCTTAACCTTCCAGCACTGGGCAGGCATCAGCCCCTATACATACGCTTGCGCGTTTGCAGAGACCTATGGTTTTGTTAACCAGTCGCCTGGGCCATTTCCCTGCGACCCCCAACCGCTGTACGCACCGCTAGGGTGGTTACGGTCAAGGGCACCCCTTCTCCCTAAGTTACGGGGTTATTTTGCCTAGTTCCTTAACGAGGGATCACCCGATCACCTTGGTATTCTCTACCCGCCTACCTGTGTCGGTTTGCGGTACGGTCACTCCGTCGCTTGCTAGAGGCTTTTCTAGGCAGTGTGGCCTCAATACCGTTGCCCTCACCCTGCGGTGAAAACTCCCGTTCGGCTCTCGGCTTTGCACTCTGAGTGCAGGAAAGCGGATTTGCCTGCCTTCCAGCCTACCACCTTAGAAGATCTCATGGATCTCGGTACCTAGCCTGCTGCGTCCCCCCATCACTTCATCTTTCTTACGAAAGAAACGCTAGGAGTGGTACAGGAATATAAACCTGTTGTCCATCGGCTTCGCCCTTCGGCTACGCCTTAGGCCCGACTGACCCGAAGTGGATAAACCTTGCTTCGGAACCCTTAGGCTTACGGTGTGCATGATTTCCACATGCAATGCGCTACTCATGCCGGCATTCTCACTTCCCTTACCTCCACCCGTCCTCACGGTCGGGCTTCTCAGGCCTCAGGAACGCTCTCCTACCCCTCTTACCAAATGTACCTCCTCTTCTCTTAGCGTCTTCCCTTTTCTTCTTACTTCTTTCTTTCTTCCCAACTAACCCGAGGGTTACTCGGGAAGAGGAGAAGATACAAAGAAAAAGAAAGGAAGACAAAGAAGAGAAAGTGTGGTAAGAAGCCATAGCTTCGGTACCGAGCTTGATCCCCGGTGGATTGTCGGCGCCCTCACACATTCGACCAGTGAGCTGTTACGCACTCTTTAAAGGGTGGCTGCTTCTAAGCCAACCTCCTGGTTGTCTATGCGTGTGGACTTCCTTTCCAACTTAGCTCGGACTTGGGGACCTTAGCTGATGGTCTGGGCTGTTCCCCTTTTGACGATGAATCTTAGCACCCACCGTCTCACTGCCTTATCAGTTTCGTGGTATTCGGAGTTTGTTTCGGTTTGGTAAGCCTAAGCCCCCTAGCCGATTCAGTGCTCTACCCCCACGACACCTTCGATAAGACGCTGCACCTAGATGCATTTCGGAGAGAACCAGCTATCTCTGTGTTCGTTTGGCATTTCACCTCTACTCACAGCTCATCCCCCGTTTTTGCACTAACGGTAGGTTCGGGCCTCCACGCACGGTTAGGTGCGCTTCACCCTGGCCATAAGTAGCTCACACAGTTTCGGGTCTACCCCATGCAACCCGCCCCCTCAATCGTGTTGAGAGAGCACGCCCTTTCGGACTCGCTTTCGCTGCGGCTCCGCCTGTCTAATGGCTTAACCTTGCTGCACAGGGTAACTCGCCGGCCCGTTCTACAAAAAGTACGCCATCACCCGTTCTGTAGCACCGAAGTGCTGCAGCATAGAGCTCTGACTGCTTGTAAGCATATGGTTTCAGGATCTATTTCATTCCCCTCGCGGGGAGCTTTTCACCTTTCCCTCACGGTACTAGTTCACTATCGGTCACCAGGGTATTTAGCCTTGGAGAGTGGTCTCCCCAGCTTCCCAACGGGTTCTTCGTGCCCGGTGGTACTCAGGTGTCCGCGCTCAGTCTGCTCGCTTTCGGCTACGGGGCTGTCACCCTCTACGGCCGGCCTTTCCAGGCTCGCTCGCCTAGCTTGCAGTTTGGTAACTGACCGGGGCTGCTGCCGCGCCCCAAGCGGATCCTACAACACCCTGTGTATAACGCCGGCAGGCTATCACATACACACGGTTTGGGCTGTTCCCGGTTCGTTCGCCACTACTACGGGAATTGTTTCTTTTCTTCGGGGTACTTAGATGTTTCAGTTCCCCCACTTGCCTCACCCTCCCATCTCGGGGAGGAGTACCCGCCCATCACGGCGGGGGGTTGCCCCATTCGGAGATCTCCGGATCGGCCTGTCAGCGGCTCCCCGGAGCTTTTCGCAGCGTAACCACGTCCTTCTTCGGCCCTGGTTGCCAAGGCATCCACCATATGCCCTTATTCGCTTGTGAC
>DASTDY010000053.1:0-2500 GCA_035710125.1 Saccharimonadales bacterium (SeqCode)
CAACTTCCCCTCAGACAACCACGCCCCTGTCAGGCAGAGACCGACCTGTCTCACGACGGTCTAAACCCAGCTCACGTTCCCCTTTAATGGGCGAGCAGCCCCACCCTTGGCTCCTGCTGCAGAACCAGGATGGGAAGAGCCGACATCGAGGTACCAAACCGCGGGGTCGATAGGAGCTCTCGCCCGCGACGAGCCTGTTATCCCTAGGGTAACTTTTCTGTCACCATCAGCCTCCAATAGTGAGGACATGATGGATCGCTAAGCCCGGCTTTCGCCTCTGAATTCCGTATCATTGGGAATCCAGTCAGACTGGCTTGTGGCTTTGCCCTCACCGGCGGAGTTCTGTCCCGCCTGAGCCAATCTTTGGGCCCCCTCGATATTTTTTCAAGGGGGTGCCGCCCCAGCCAAACTGCCCACCTGCCGGTGTCCCCGTGAGAACGGGTTAGCGATACGATAACCAATGGCTGGTGTTACACTTTCGCCTCGACCAATCCCGGAGAACTGGCTTCGAAGGCTCCCAACTACTCTCTGCATTAGACATCATATCGCAACAACAGGCTGCAGTAAAGCTCCACAGGGTCTTCTCTCCCCGACAGAGGTTTGTGGACTGTTCGTCCACGTTATGTGGCTTCACCGGGTTGTAGGCGGGGACAGCGGGGCCCTCGTTGTTCCATTCATGCACGTCGGAACTTACCCGACAAGGCATTTGGCTACCTTAAGAGAGTCAGAGTTACTCCCGGCGTTAAACGGCCCTTAGCCCAGTTGAACCCAGGTTTTAGGTACCGTCACTGGCCAGGATACATAGGCCGTACACATCCTTTCGGACTTGCGACCAACTGTGTTTTTATTAAACAGTCGGGACCCCCTAGTCACTGCGACCTGCAATTCCTATTCCTCATAAAAACTGCAGGCACTCCTTATACCATAGATACGGAGCTATTTTGCCGAGTTCCCTCGCCTTACGGTATACCCGACAGACCTTAGATTACTAATCCAGGGCACCAGTGTCGGTTCTCGGTACGGACATAAAAGAATCTCCCTTAACTTGCTTTCAGTGTCTCCTGGATTCAAGTAAACCCTCCTTGCGGAAGGCCATTCTCATCTCATCAAGGTTCTCACTATTACAGTACTCCCCCTGATTCGAATAATTAGACAGAACGACGATTCTGCTTACTCTATCCTGAAGCGACAAGCAAGGTACAAACGATCTTTCATGGCACTGGAATATTAACCAGTTTCCCTTTCGGACAACGCTGTTGAGGTTGTTCTTAGGACCGGCTAACTCCCGGCTGATGACGCATTGCCGGGAAACCCTTGCCCTTACGGTCACCGAGATTCTCACTCGGTTATGCTGTTACTACCACCAGGATCTGCACTAGTACGATCAGTCCACTGGACTTCACAGCCCAGCTTCTACCTAATCACTACGCCCACCTACCATATACCAGCATTGCTGGTAATCTAAAGTATCGGTAATCTACTTGAGCCCCGTGCATTTTCGGGGCTTCCAAGCTCGGCAGGTGAGCTGTTACGCACTCTTTAAAGGATGGCTGCTTCTAAGCCTACCTTCCTGCTGTCTCTGCTCAAAAACACCCTTTGGTTTGACACTTAGTAGATATTTGGGGACCTTAACTTTAGTCTGGGTTGTCCCCCTCTCGGTTATGAGGCTTACCCCACATAAACCCGCCTCCTAGCTTCTACGACGCTTGTACCTTCGGAGTTCGAATGGACAGCGAGCCCTTTCGGGCCCTTACTGTCCGATCGGTGCTCTACAGAACAAGCAATCTCCACTAAGGCAGGACTGCGATCCAATTCGGTGGGAACTAGCGATCACCGGACTAGATTGGTTTTTGACCCCTAATCCCAGATTAGAGGACCGATTTGCACGTCAGGACCCCTGCAGACCTCCAGCAGGCTTTCGCCCACCTTCGTCTTATCCAGGAATAGATCGTCCGGTTTCTAGCCTTACTGCTATGACTAAAGACCCTTTCAGATCTCTCGCCTTGCTAATGCTGCGCGAATTTGGTTTCCCTTCGCCTTCCCTTTTTAAGGTTAAGCTCGCCATAACAGTAATCTCCCTGGCCCGTGTTTCTAGACGGAACGTATAACTCTAGAAGGCTTCAAATCCTTACGGATTCTCCACCTGATTCCTTTCGAGCCATACACGTCTGTAACCGGTTGGTTTCAGGCGCTTTTAACCCCCCTTCCGGGGTACTTTTCAACTTTCCCTCACGGTACTAGTACGCTATCGGTCTTAGATAATATTTAGCCTTGGATGCTACTTTCACCCACATTCACTGGCCACTGCCAAGGCCAATTACTCTTGTTATAGAACAATCCTATTTTTATTTGTCTACGGGGGTATCACCCTTTTTCCCAGTACTTTCCAGAACACTTCGACTAAAAAAACAGGATCTAAAATCTATAACTCACCACATCTCTATAATGTTACCATTACAGATTCAGTTTGGGCTGTTCCGTTTTCGCTCGCCGCTACTTA
>DASTDY010000054.1:0-39830 GCA_035710125.1 Saccharimonadales bacterium (SeqCode)
AGAACAGCACTCCACCTGCGGCTACGTAGTAGTGGCCGCCAGCGCCTGGCGTGATGTTCTCTACCACGTTGCCATCTGCGGGTGTACCGATGAATGGCTGGCTGCGGTTGGAGGTACTGCCAGGCGCATGGACGATGCCGACGGTTGTGAAGCCGCTCCAGTTAACTCTGCGGTTAGCTTTATCCCAGGTGATGTTCTGGATAGTCTGATCACTGTTAATCAAAAGATTTTGATTAACAGTCCTAACGGTGTTGCCACTTACATGGTCGACGACGGCAACATGGCCGTTGCCACCATTGCTTAGTACGAGTACGTCGCCTGGACCAATAGCATCTATCTGGCCTTGTGGTGATCTGGACAGATTAGCTGGAGCATTGTCAAACATCTCGTATGCACCTGTAGGTGCGCGCCAGCTAAAGTTGTTTGGATTGGAAGGGAGGGGGATCCAGCCCTTGCTTAGATACAGTCGGTACACCAGTTCGACGCACTGCCAACGGTAACCTGTCTTGTACGCGATTCCGTTGAGGGCAATGTAGTGATTGTCATTATCGTTCGAGGAGTATGTGCCGTCATTCGAATAGACAGCCACACCGGCGCCACCGAGCCAGTTCGACCCTTCTAGGATGATGCGGTTAGATTTCATAGGTACGACGGCCGAAGCTGATGAGGTAATGAACAAGCTACTTACTATCACCAACAACAGCATCAGCGTATGCATTATGTACGACTTTAATCCGCACTGCATCTGTTATCCAATCTCCTTGATCGCCTACTTAGGAGGTACATCCCGCAAACTATGTTGGGGAATGAGTATTAATTAAGCACAGGGTGCCTCGGATGGGAAGGGGTGTTTTTTATTAAAGACATAGCTATTGCAAATTGAGTGAGAGTGACCGATAATGAGGCCAAATTAAACGAGCAGCTTCAAATATGCAGACATTTTATAAGCGTAAGCAAAAAGGCTTTGGCGCAGTTGAGCTCATAATCTTCATAGTGGTGATGGCTCTGCTTATTATAGGCGGTTGGTATATTTGGCAGGCACAAACTACCAAAAACGAAACGACAAATAATCCACAAGATACAACTAACTCTAAGAGTATTTATAAAATTCCAGAGTTTGGCGTTGAGTTTGATATTAAAGATGGTATTATCCCGATACATAAAGTAATAGAGTACATGGACGAAGATGGCAAGACCTATCCAGCCATAAACATGTCAACACAGCAGCTCGTTGAAAAAGGTGCAGACGTCTTTAGCGGTCAGCAAAATCTATGCTCCTTTGTAGCAGCGGATGGAGTACATGTTCTACTTTCGCTTATTACGGTTCGTGTCTTCGCTTCACAAGAAGAGCTGCTAGCTGTAGAGCCAAAGAGTTTTGGCCCGGTGATAGCCTCTGATATCAAACCGACGAATGGCTTTATCACCATTGGAGATAAGTTGTTCCACGCTCCTCAACAACCTGCTATACGGGGTGGTAGCTGTCTGTCAGGAGATAATGCTGCATTCGAAACACGACAGCGTGAAGCGCTTCAGCAGTCACTGTTGACTCTGCGCAAATCAAAATAGCCCATCTATAAGAGTATCCTATGCAACACCCTCAAAAAGGCAGTAGTATCGCAGTGGTTATAGTTATAATAGTAGCCGCCGTACTTGCCCTAAACGGCTTTGTTGCCTGGCGGCTCTATGAATCTGCCAACAACAAATTAATACCCAAAACCAGAGCAATAACACTCAACCCAAGCCTGACCCAACGAAGGCTACGTCGTCATAAAGGAATGGGGCGTGCGGTTCAAACCAGTGGAAGGACTAAAAGGTGTGCAGTACTTCAAGCCGCAAGGCGTACTTGCTGACGGCATGACGTTCACAACGCAAGAGCTGGCCGCAAAAGAACCTCGTTGCAGCGCTCAGTCGAACATGATGCCACTCGGATTGCTCGTTCGCAGCAAAGAGGCGTTGCCAGAGAATGGCGGAGTTATAGCCGAGATTGGTGGCTACCTTTACCAGTACTGCGGTACAGACGCCGCCTTGCTACCTACGACCGAAGAAGTTCGTTGCTACGGGAGGGACTCTACTAGTTCCGATACGGTCAGTGATTGTTATTGATCGCGTCGTTAGTACTGTTTTGTAAAGGTTTTGCCATTGGCCGTGCATTGTTCGGGATAGCTTTCCATAATAGCATTGCCTGCGGCTACACATTCATCAAAACTGTTGACTTGCGATGACGCTGGAGGGTTGGAACCGGAGCGGTCCTTATACAGTTTCCAACCTATCAGAGCAACCAGCAGGAGGGCAATGGCGATAATTATGGAGATAAACCTGTGGGTGTTAAGGTATTTATTCTTCATACACAAAGTGTATATGAAACTTGCGCTAATTTATACAATTGACATAGCTTGCTTTCGTGAGCATATCGTTTTGGGCAATAAGCGATATATTAGCGATGCTATGTAGGTTAAAATAATTAATGAATGTCAGACACACTAGGAAACTCATCGGAAGAACAGGTTCTGCTGCGACCAATTGCTCTCTGGGCTGCCAAATATGCCCAAGATGCTCTTTATGTGTTTGAAAGCCGCCATCCTGACGATGCACGCCCGCGCGAAGCAATAGAAGCTGGCCGGGAGTTTGGGAATGGCAAGAAACGCGACAAGAATCTTCGGATGCGTGCTTTTGCCGCGATGAAATCAAGGAAAAACGTAGACGATCCTTCTAAGCATGTGGCGCAAGCTGCCGTATTGACCGCCTCGGTGGCGTACACTCATACCGACTTGCAAACAGGTTTACAGGGAGTCCGCCAAGCGCGGCACATACTCGGGCCCATCGTTTACGCCGCGCTGGCGGTAGAGACGGCGGCTAATAATACTGCAATTGGCGACAATCTTCTGCAAAGGGCAATCCAAGATGCTCCGTCTCAAGTTGGTCATATTTTGGCGCATATGCCGCCCCAGCCTGAAAAAGAGGGCCGAATTGATACGCTCTTCTCGGCCTTAGACTCCGCGCTGCGAAAGTTCACTTAATATTTCTGCTAAAACTCTGCCTGTATATCCAAAACAAACGGCTCTTGCCTGTTTTGCAATAACGCCCGAATAAGTTGCAGCGTGCCTGGCACTAAGTCTTTTTGTGCTTCGATCGAGCTTTTGGGTACCATAACCATATTGTTGGGCATAGGTGCTGGTAGTTCGGTGAGTTCAAGGGTATGGGCGTAAACGGTCATGTGTGTGAGGGGCTCGCCATCCTTGGTAATGAGCATATTCGCAGTGCCGCGCAGTGTGGGCCGTTGGGTATGAAGGCCGATTTTTTCGTATAGCTCGCGCTGGGCAGCGTCGGAGGCGTCTTCGCCAAAGTGTATTTTGCCTGCAACGGGCTCTAAGCAGTTGCGGTATGGTTCCTTTTGCTTGCGAAGTAGCAGCAGTTGATCGCCATGGGTCAGTAAGGTATAGGTTATAACCTTAGGCATGCGTACTGGGGTGTCGCGGCCCATGGACATGTATTCCAGTGCTGCTTGCCCGGCATGGGTCAGTAGGTACTGGCCGCGAGATTCTTTTTGAATAAGTCCTTCGTTTTGGAGCGATTTTAAGTGGTACTGAAAATGACTGCTCACCACGTCTTTGGGCAGCATGTCGCTATAGCTAAGAGGTTGCTCAAGCCGGAGTCTATCTAAAATATATTTTTGCAGTCGATGCATGTTGCTATTGTACTTCAACTTTTTGGGACAAGCTTGTAAAATTAGTTTTTGTAAAACTAGTTTTACAAACTGTCGAAACAAGCCGCCCGCTACGTAAGGGATTGATGATGGCAGAAGAGCAGATCGACGTCTATGACTGGGATGGTGTCTGGACTGGGGTGACAAAGCCCAAGTCCCAGGTGCACCGTGACGGCGACATCCACATCTGTGTGCATGGAGTCATCACGGACGGAGAAGGCCGGATCATCGCCCAGCATCGTGGCCCAGGCGTCAAGCTCATGCGCAATGTCTGGGATGCCATGAGCATCGCGGGGCACATCTCTGCGCTGACGCCGGAAGAGCGTCGGGACGACCCGTTCAAGCATGACATCATCTGGCAGGCGCTCCGTGCTCTGAACCGCGAGGCCGCAGAAGAGTTGGGGCAAGAGTTCCCGCCCCTGGTGTTTGGCGACAGCCTCACGATGTTCGGAATCACACGAACCGACCAGCGCACCGAAGACGGCTGGATGGATCGCACCCTGAGCGTCAACTTCATGCTCACCATGCCAGATGCCAACCCTGCGGCGTTCATGCTTGAAGAGGACAAGGTTCTGGCTGTGTGCTGGATGCACGTCGACGAGATCGAGGCTGCAATCGAGACGGGCACCGGCCCCACACTCGCTCGCCGCGAACCCGACAACTACCACCTTCTCCGCGGGGTGGTTGACTGCGCCCGCCGCATCCAGCGGTTGAGGAACCAGAAGGTCGGCTGACCTTTCGGCGGTAGTGGCAGGCGGCGCAACTGCTTAGTGTGCGCTGCCTGCCGCTTGGAATTGTGGGCCTTGGTAAGTCGCCAGACTGGAAGCTTGGAGTTATGGTGGGCTTCGATCTCCTATCGCTCCACTGTTTACCGCCACAAATATATGCAAAAATTGTGGCCATAGTCAGCTACAAACCAAAGACCACAATAACAACCTGCCCAACAAGTAAAAGGGCACTAGCTATGGCGCCAAGCCAGGGCATGAATACGGGCGCGATCCGCAGCTTGCGGCTCTCTTTTGTGTCGCGATGGCGTATAACAATAAGCGAAAGATTCACCGCAAAGAACACAAACAGTAAAAGCAAGCTGGTAAGTTGGGCCAAGCGTTCGATAGGAAGCCATAGGGCGCAAGGCAATGCTGCTGCGGTGACTAATATAAGCCCCCGGGCTGGCACTTGCCTGGAAGAGACTTTGCTAAACCACGATGGTATCCATCCCCTATTGGCCAGTCCATACAAAAAGCGCGACCCCATTATTATGTTCACGAGAATGCCGTTCAGCGTCGCCAATAAGCTTATGGCCGTAATAATGCCGGCGGCGTTTCCTGTGGCAGCCTTGTAGGCATCGGCTAAGGGCGCACCGCTCGAACCCAAGGCGGCCGGTGATAATACCCCAAGCGTTACTACTGCGACCATTAAATACAGTACGGTCACAAGGAGCATCGCCAGCAAGATAGCCCGTGGGAATGCTTTTCTTGGTTCTTTTACTTCCTCGGCAATATTTACCATGTCTTCAAATCCTATAAAGGCATAGAAGGCAATGAATGTCGCCGACAGGACGCCGGCCATCGCTGCCATGTTTAGCGTTCCAATTTCTTGGAAGAAATGGGTAGTAAAGTTCGATACCGCACCGGGTTCAGCCATCAGTACGCTGGCAATAAGAAAAAGCAAGCCGCCAACTTCTACGACTGTCAGAGCTGCTGCGGCACGGACGGATTCTTTGATGCCTCTGAGCATTACGATCAATAAAATAAGGGCGACTGCCATCATGACAATTGCCGGATGAACTGGCACTAACGAATAAAAATATCCCGAAAAACCTTTAAGCAATGTCGCTGTTGACACCGTTCCGGCAACAACTAGTAGCAGGCCGATTATGGTTGAAAGACGTACGGCCTTGAATGCTTTGTGTAGGTATACCGAAATGCCAGCGCTTACAGGAAACCGCGCTGCAAGTTCGGCATAGCAAAGCGCAGCACAAAACGCAACCAGCGCCGCAATAAGAAACGCCAAAATCGACAAATACCCTGCAGGCTCAGCAACTTTTCCAATTAAAACATATACTCCGGCGCCCACAATGTTGCCAATTCCGTAAAGCGCCAACATTGGCGTACTAATTACGCGACGCAGTTTGTCGGTACGCGAGGTAAAGATCGGCTCTTTTGCGTTATCTTTAGCCATTGTTACTCCCCTTGTTTGGAAGTAACGTTGTGGGTTTGCCCTCATACATACCGGTATGGTAGCAAAAAGCTCATGGTTGTGCCATTGGATATATCACCGATTCTCTTTGCTTTGTTATGCTTGATCGCCTAAAACGCTACAGGCTATAATTCTAGTAATTTAAAAAGGTAATTAATATGCGCAAGACCAACCTCTTTATCGTTGTAGGCCTGTTTTTGGCATTCCTTATTCTGGGAGTGGAGCCTGTGAGATCCCATAGTAACGGTAACGAAGCTATGCACGCCGCCGATGATTTAGCGAGCATGCCGGTTAGCAAAATCGAGCACCAAACTGCTGCCAACCGCGCGCGGATACAAAAAGAAACCGGAGTAGAACCAGGAACGGCCAGGCCGAATAAGGTCGGTAACAGCCCTGCCACAATGGCGGCCGTGGCGGCTGACCCTGGTGTTTCCGGAAAATGGAGCTCTGTCGTCAACACACCAGTTGTGCCCATCTTTCAGGCCCTTTTGCCAAACGGCAAAGTCTTAATCTGGGATTCAGTCGGCGATAACGCCGCAGAGACGTACCCGAACCACACCTTCACGCGCGCCATGGTTTGGAGTCCCACCACTAATACGTACAAGCGGGTTGACGTGCAGGGTTACAACATTTTTTGCGCTGGCTTTGCTCATCTTCCGAACGGCAACATACTTGTGGCTGGCGGTAATGCTAATTCAGGCCTGGCGGGCATTGTCCAGACCCATATATTTAACTGGCAAACCGAAACCTGGACGCGTGGCGCCAACATGGCCAGCGCGCGCTGGTATCCGTCGGTGGCTGCCATGGCTAACGGTGAACAAGTGATTATTGGCGGCGGTCCGGCCACCGCCGAGGTGTATCAAGCTAACAGTGCAATCAGGGTCCTTACTGAGTTCACGAATACTACTTATGGCAACCGTTTGTATCCATTCATGATGTCGCGGCCGGACGTACTGCTTGGTCTTTTTGGGCCTTATGACACCATTTTTACCGTTGCCACCGCCGGCATTGGCGCTATCACCGCAACCGGCACCCGCGACGGCAAGCACCGCGACTATGGCAGCTTTGCCGCCTACGATATTGGTAAAACTCTGGTCGTTGGCGGCGGTTCCCTGACCGAAGATGGAGTCGCCAACGTTCCCACTAAGACTACGGTGATTGTAAACAGCAATTCTGGATTGGCAGCAAGCGTAACCGCGTCTGGCTCTATGTCTAAGGGGCGCCGGCAGCACAACGCCACCGTGCTTGCCGATGGGTCGGTCTTAGCTACTGGCGGCATGACGAGTGGCGCCTCTACGGTTGACCTGAGTAACGCCATTACCTCGGCTGAACGCTGGGATCCCGCCACGGGTGCCTGGACTCTGCTGGCCAGCGCTAGCCGTATCCGCCAATACCATTCAACGGCTACGCTGTTGCCCGACGGACGGGTAATGACTGGCGGTGGAGGTATCTGCGGCGATTGTATGGCGGCCGGTTATCTCGAAAAGAACGTCGAATATTTTACGCCTCCGTATTTATACAAAAAAGACGGCACCGGCGGGCTTGCGCCACGGCCTGTGATTTCGACGGCACCGGCCAGTATTGGCATTAACACCAACTTTTCTATCACCTCTAGCCAGGCTGCTAATATTCGCAAGGTCGGGCTCGTGGGTCTCAGCGATGTTACCCACGGCGTCGATCAAGGGCAGCGCTACGTGCCGCTCAAATTTACTACCGCAGGCACCACGCTGACGGTAACCGGCCCGCCCACCGGCGGAGTGGCTCCCCCTGGGCACTACATGCTCTTTATTGTAGATTCGGCTGGTGTTCCTTCGGTTGCCAAGATGGTCCGGGTTGCCAAAGGATCAACCCCGTTACTGAGTGCCGTTAGGAATACTGGCGCAACCCACTGCCTTGACGTGCCGTATTCCACTTTGGCCATCGCCACCTATATTCAGACGTACGCCTGCAATAACACTAAGGCCCAGGCTTTTACGAGGTTTACAAACGACAACACCCTGCGGGTGCTGGGCAATTGTATTGATGTTCCGTATTCCAACTTTGTTTCGGGCCAAAGGATTTGGACATACGCGTGTAACAACACCAACGCACAAAAATGGCGGTTTGGCACCGACGGCACCATCCGACCTATCGCCAACACTGCGCTGTGCCTAACTGCGGCCTCACCTGCCCAAACCGCAGCCATAACTATTAGCACCTGTGGTACCGGCACGCTTCAGAAATGGACGTGGTAGTGCCGGCTCCCATTTGGGGTGCCTAAACTGGTATCATGAATACTATGGAAAAGGACTTCGCCCACCCCGCCCTCAACGTTCAAAACGATAAGCCGCTGGTTTACACGGCGATGTCAAAACACCTATTTTATTACCGCATGTTTATTTCGGTCTTTGTGCTCGAGAATGGTGGCGTGCCGCTGAACCCATTTATGGTATTTGACTACTTCTTGCTAGATGCCGTAAACCGCGACCTTGTTCGCGAAGGCAATAACAACCTTGTAAAAAGGTGTGATGAAATTTGGGTATTCGGCGCAGTCAGCAACGGCGTGCTTGCCGAAATTCAAATCGCCAATAAGCAAGGGCAGACTGTTCGCTACTTTGCGATTGAAAAGCCGCATAAAATTATCGAGACAACAAAGGACGAAATCGAGATGGAAGCCGAAGTCGCTGGTTTGCGTCACCTGCTGTAAGCTATTTTGGTCATAAGCTGACCTGGGTAGTTGCCATTTCGGACTTGTCGGCGCGCGCTATATTTTTATTCGTCCAAAACCAGTAAATTAGAATTATTACCGCTACACCGGCCACAAACCTTAGCGCCCAAAGCGCATTGTATTGGGTAAACAGCCAACCAAGAAAAAGGCTTGCGGGTATAGAAATTGCCCGGCCAAGGGCAGATAGCACCGACAATATAGAAGCACGCACCGATGATGGCGTATTTTCTTGTATCCGCGTTTCTATTTGGTTAATAAGGGCCGCCGAAGCTACCGCCTGCACCATGAACAGCGCTAAACTAATGGCGTTATCTGTAAAAGCCATTAATATAAGCGGCAGGGTTGTAGCCACAATGAGCGTGGTTAAACGGGCCCTAAACTTATGCGCAATAAGGCTGCCGAGCGCCCACGTAAAGGCGTAGGCCGCCCAAAGCAGGCCTATAATTTGAGGTTCAGAGACATAACGTAACATATACAGCTGGCCGAACTCCCCTTTAAATAATTCGACGACAGCCAACGCGCTTAGTATGATAGCCAACGCCCGCAGTAGTTTGATATTTGCCAGGGCCTTTGTTGCTTGGCCTAATTGCCTAAGGACCTTAGCCTTAGCCTCGGCTTTGTGGAAGGTAGGCTCTTTGAGCGTAAGCAAAACAAGTACATTCAAAATGCAGGATGCAATTGTAATAAAGAATGCCATTCTATAAGACGAATGGACTGCAATGAAACCGCTTGCTATGTTCGCGACGCCCGCACCGGCTAAGAACAATGCATAGGCCCGCCCCATAATTTTGCTGTATTGGTTGGCGCGTTTCTCTTCGTGCAGGATATCGTAGGTTATCGCTTGGTATGTTCCGCTTGTTGACACTACGTATATGCCATAAAAAATATAACCAAGAATGTACAGCATCAGGCCGTTGCTTGAACCCAGTATTAAAGAACAGAGCGCCAGGGCAATCGCCGACACCACAAGCATACCTTTACGACTCCATTTGTCTGCCAGAATACCTGAGGGAATATCCAGAACTAAAATAAAACCTAAAAAAAGAGCCGTGGCAATGCTCACGCCAACAGCATCGATACCAATGCTGTCCATGAATAATTTTTCTATACCGTACCAAAATACAAGGCCAGTCAGAAAATTACTGATATATATTTTGCCAATTCTAGAGATCATCTTCTTATGAGTATAGCAAACGCACTTGATTGACATATTCCGCACGGCAGCCAGTGGGCGGTAGACAAATCGGTACAGTCACTTGCCTTTGAAGCAAGAATTTGAAGGTTCGAGTCCTTCGTCTCCAGCCAAACCCGTCCAACCCTGTTTGGTATACTAAACTTGTTGGCAAAATCTGAAAAAGGAGCATATATGTCTCACGTTAAATTTGAAATCCCAGCAGACGACCTAAAACGCGCGAGTGAGTTCTACAAAGAAGTGTTTGGGTGGTCAACTATGGATCTGCCTTTTAACTACGTTATTCTTGATACACATGGAAAACCCGTTAACCCTATGGCAAGCTCCGGAGGTATTTCTCCTAGGAATGACTTTGTAAAAGCGCCTGTACTTATAATTCCAGTTGATTCAATCGATGAAACGGCTAAGAAAATCAAAGATGCAGGTGGCGAAACACTGAATGATAAGCAGCGGGTCGGCGATTTTGGTTTCTCAATGTATATCAAGGATACAGAGGGTTCTATTATGTGCCTCTGGGAAGAGATTAAGAAGTAACAGATAGGTATAAAAAGAAAACACGCAACTTCTGCGTGTTTTCTTGTGTTCTTTGTGTTTCGTTCGCTCTAGAGGTTCGACTCCCCCATGTCTTGTGTGGCATAGTTATTATGCTTGCCATTGCTGAAAGTAGTGGAGGGAATGCTGTGCTGGAGTTCCTTTTTGGGTCCCGCCGCGATAAAGTCAGGGCCGACCACATAATTAATTACCTCAAAGTAGCATTTGGCGTGCCGGAAAGTTCTTGGTGTGGTGAACGGCACCAAACTCAGCTCAAACTGACGAGCGCAGTGGTTGATGTTGAAATCACCTGTTGTAATAACAAGATTCGCATCGCACTGCTGGGACACTCAGATAGTGAGTATGTGGATTACCACGTGCCATCCCAGGTAGAGCGTGTCAGAACTGAGATTCGCAACTACCTAGATGGTTCCCATGCCGCAAAGTGGCGACACAGAGTGGTTATTGTATAGGGCGTTCGCTGCCGCCCGATTAAAACTTCAATCATGGCAGGCAAACCATGGGCCGGGCGCGATACAGTATGTGTCGTGCTCGGTCCTGCGTCAGAATTTAATATATGTGTTAGCTCGGAGCCACGGCGTTTGCCGCGGCCCCAAGCGTACTACACCTCCGGTGCATGGTGGGTGCTGTGCCTTAGCTACCTAAAAAAAGCGGTAACGATGAGGGTCGAGTGTTCGGCTTTCATCATCTCGCCTGTTTTCCAGGCCGAAAAAGTCCAGACGACCAACAGAGTGGTTGCCGCCGCCACAGCCAGGCATGTGGCAAGAGATGGTTGGGTCGCCAGCCGGTAAACGATGGCGATGAGGCTCAGACCAACGATAGCAGCGAGCGGCCCCGAGAGCACAAAGTGGTAGATGTCTGACGGTTTATACGACAACGCTATAAAACGCCGGACGCCCAACTGTTGCCAACTTTGGTCAGCCTGCCACCGTCCTAGCCATTCGCTCAGCGCGATGAAGGCCCAGCCGCACGCCAGCAGAACGAGCTGCAACGCAGCATTGGTGGCGGCGCGTTGCTGTCGCACGGTGAGGCAGCTAAGTGCAATGCCTCCCAACATGACAATTCCGGCTAGCGCAGGGTCGCCAATGAACAGTGCGGGGTTCCGCCAACTGAACGTACCTTGTAGCAGGGCGATCATGGCTACCGCTACGGGCATGGCCACTATCACTACTGCACCCGATATGATCGGCCCCACTTGCCATATCCTTGCTAGACCACGCAGATACATTCCGCGCCCCTCTGGTGTTTGAGTACTTGGTCTGACTCACCTACATGATAGCATGTAGCCGGCAGGGCCTGCTCTATCTAAAAATAGGTCAGGATTTGTTTGCGGCGCTTCAGCAGAAACTAACCTCTAATCTATGTATTCTTGCTTTTTCAGCCAAGCAAATATTTTTTCTGAAGCAGGGGTAAGATGTTTTTGGTCTATGGTTGAATCAAAATAGCGAACTTCAACAATCTCCGAGCTAGGAATAGGTTCGTTCTTTAACTCACCTTTGTAAAGGCGAATTGTAATAAAGGTGTTTTCTTTTCCTAAGATAGCGCCTCTAAATTCTCCCAAGAAATTCAGGCTGCCAGGAATTACTTCTGTGGAGGCTTCTTCTTTGACTTCCCGCGCAAGGCAAGCCATATCATCTTCAGTGCCCTCAATTTTTCCGCCGAGTGTAGAGAAAACCTCGCCATGTTTGCCATTGCGGACCAATAGCATCTTGCGGTCTTTAATAACGGCTAGGCCAACCTTTACAAGCTCTGTTGTTGAGCCGCTCATTCAATGCTCCTTAGCGGCTTGCGTTGAACTCCCCTACGTTGAAGAACGAGACTGAGCAGATTGGTTTTAGCCATAATCTAGTCATTATAGTTGAAATCTGTCAAACTGACAAAACTGTAAAGTTTGATGTATATGAAAGCAGCCGTAGATTTTAATGTAGACCTACGTAACCACGATCCGGATGTGGCCTGCGTGCTAAGGCGCGGACCCGTGCGATCAACTCCTCGAAATCAAAAGGTTCTACCATGTAATCGTCGGCCCCGCTATTAAGGCCTTCTATTTTGTCCTTCAGTTGGTCCCTGGCGGTGAGTAACAAAATCGGTACTTTATAGCCACGCTTTCGTAGCATCTTACATACGTCGATTCCTTCAAGTTGGCCTGCCAAATGCCGGTCAATAACCATAACCTGGTATTCATTGTCTTTTGTAAGTTCCAGGGCGTCTTCGCCAGAACTGCATATATCCGAAGCAAAAGACTCCAACGCGAGCCCCTTTTTTAGTAACAGGGCGATCTTTGTCTCGTCTTCAACAATCAGTACACGCATTCCAGCAGGGAGTGAGCTTTGTGAGGCAGGCCGCTGCAAGCCAATTATTAGGCCTACGGCGCCAATTACCAGTGACAAAATGGCTATTGCTAGAATGATATAAATTTTTATTGTCAGATATATGCTGTTTTTCCATGTGCCTACTGTACAAATTTTAGCTGAATTTAGCATGAAGATAATAACGTCACGAACCGTTTAGGCTGAACACCTTGGTTTGTTATACTACTTATGGTATTTAAACGCACATAAATATAGGAGACACGCATGGCAAAATATGTAGATGGGTTTGTATTTGTCGTACCGTCCGACAAAACAGACGAATATAAAAAGATGGCCACAGAAGGCCGCGATGCATGGATGAAGCATGGCGCCCTGGAATATTACGAGTGCCGCGGCGACGACCTAAAACAACAAGAAATGGGCCCCGAGAAAACCCGTGCCTTTGGTGAGATGGCCGGTGCGGGAGAGGGCGAGATTGTTTGGTTCTCGTTTATTGTCTTTAAATCTAAAGAGCATCGCGACGAAGTAAACGCCAAAGTAATGGAAGAAATGAGCCACCAAGACGGCCCACAAATTATGCCTTTTGATATGAAACGTATGGCGTATGGTGGTTTTGCGGTTGAAGTAGAGGGTTAATGTTATAAAAATTTCATCTACAGATGTGAAATCTTAGGCTAAGGTAGGGATCCACCACGTTTTGCCACGTGGTGGATCCCTACAGGTTATCGGCGCAGTGTCAGAGAGTGTCTGCGACCGACATCGGTGCTACCGGAGCGGCACCGCTTTGTGCGGGCTTCTTCCGCTGCGAGAGGATCTCCTTCACGCCATCGCTGAGATTCGGGTGATCGGTCTCGATCCCTTCCAGCGTCAGCTTGGGGTCACCCGCCAGCAGGGCTTGTACGGCAGCCACCTGGGCCACCAGAGGCAGTGCGTTGTCGCTTGCCATGGGCTTTACTCCTGTTCCTGAGGTGTAGCGGCACTATCACAAGATCTGGCGCATCGTTAAAACGTGCCAGACGTATTTCCCATTCTGCCAACAGGCTTGGGTCGATAGGCTCCCCTCGCTGGTCGGCCGTTACCAGTGCGTCGTAAATAACCCACTGGCCTGGAAATAGCGCGGCCAATGCACCCCGAAGGGAAGGCCTGCTATCGGCTTCGTCGAACTGCATGTGGTTGAGCGTCGCAACGCCGAGCGCCATGGGTGCCCAGCCGATTTCCAGACACTCATGATACCGCACCTCATTACGTTCATCCAGCTCGTCGACATACTCAAGGATATCCAGCAGTACGAACCGCACGAGTTTTGTGGCGATGTGCAGCCTGTAGCCGGAGTCGGCTTCTGCGCGCTCCTGGCTTGCTTGAAAGTGCGCCATCACCTCTTGGAACGCATGCCTTAGCTGTGCGGTCATCTGGAAAGGGTCGTTCTCGTCGTGTACGGCACAGACAAGCGCAAGACTTGCCATGCTCGCTTGCTCGGCGCTTGGCTCTACCTGAAGGAACGCGAGCGTTCGTCCAAGCTCGTCTTGGTCGGTGACCGGCTCGTGGCAAAGCCACGAAAACGCCACCAGATGAGCTAGGTCGTTGAGTAGCGAAGTGTCTGACTTCGCGATGAGCATGCACATGACGTCGACTACGCGCAGGCGCATCTCGATTCTCGCCAGATGCTCATTGATACCCATCGATGAGTGGTCCGTAGTGAGCACCTTATTACGCTCTACCCCGAGCTGCGCAAGAGCCTGGTCCCGCTGCGGGTTGTCGCTCAGGCTGTACAGTGCCCTTAGGTAGGGGTCAACAACCCACCATGTGCCGTCGTCGGTTTGAATAACAAGCGCATGGTGTGCCTGATGGTTGACGTTTGTTCTTTCTAGAGCCTCCACGTACTTGCGGTCTATCTTGGCCGTGAATTCGTCTAGATAATCGTGCACGCGCAGCAGGTCGGCGATTGTTTTGAGTAACCGTGTTTTTAGCGCATGTAGCGTATTCTGGTTAGGGCGAAGAACATTCGCCAGATAGTGCGGCGCACCGACTGCCCGTGCAAAGCCCACCATCATCTGAGCTACGCCCAGACAGTTGGGTTTTGCAGGTCCGCGCGTCCAACTGCCCATTTCGGCAGGTAGCACGCATCGTGCGTCCGAATTGTAGATGTACTGGCGCGTGGCGGTTTCGCGCCACTTGCCGCTGTTCAGGCCCTCGTAAATAAGCCTCAGCAAGTCCATTTGGGCATCGGGTCCATCCCGCCAGGTACTCACCTTGCACCTGATGCGCCACGGGATATTTTGGAATGCCCGGTCTGCCAATTTAGTGCCAAGAAGCTGCACAAGCGCGCTGTCCTCTGGCCTCACAAGGCCAAGCTGGCGCGCCTCTTCGCAGAGCGTGCGGTATGCGTCGCTCCTAAGCACTGACCTTAGGCTCACCTTGCAACCACGGCGGAACACAACCCCTACAAGGGCATGAAGTGACATGGCTTTACCTTCCTCGTAGGATTGCTGGCCATGTAATTTATATTCGTATTTCTGATGTATGTCAAATATTGCGTACACAATTGCAGATAACCACTGCCAAAGCCTCTGGGCGGCTTCGGGGTGCTCATAGTTTTTGCTACTGTAGTGTTATGAACGTCGAGAAATTATCAGAGAATAAACAGCGCTGCTTGGCCAATGCGGAACAATTTTACCGTAAGTATTAGAGCCTGGCGATTGGACTAGTGCAATGAGCCCAGAAGAAGGATCAGCGATAGCATGCCAGATGGACTTACTCTAGAAGAAAACACCCCCGACTCTCCCCTAGTTTTTATGAGCTGGCGGGCCACAGCGCATAAGCCTGGCGTGCACAAGGCGCTTGCTATGCAGTATTGGACGTTTTTGTTTGCGTTGGTAGACGGTAAAAAATTTGTCACGCTGCATCGTCCACACACCAAGGCGGTATTCTTAGATTATAAAAAGGGCGTGTACTGGGGAGTGCTGCTCCAGGCCCATGTGTTTATGCCTAAGCTTATAAAAAATAATGTACCGGCTAAAGGTGTAGAATTACCGGTTGAAGGAGATTATTTTTTTCTGGGAGGGCATAAGCTCTGCATCCCAGATTATGAGCATACCGATTCATTTGCCGAGGAGCTCCAACGCAAAGGGATTGTCACTGTTGATGCGCTCGTTGCCAAGGCCTTAAACGGCCAGGCGTATATGTCGCCGCGTACCATCCAGCGCCGCATGTTGTATGTCGCCGGTATTACCCAAAGGGAACTGCATATGATCCGAAAAGCGCGTCATGCCTATTCACTTTTGCAAGATGGCGTACCTATTGCCGACGCCGCAGCCCAAGCTGGCTACGTAGATCAAGCGCATTTAACCAAATCGCTAAAGTTGTTGGCGGGCCAGACTCCGGCGCAGATTTTGGCGGCAGACACAGCCCAAGAAAATTGACGCCTCAGTACAATACGTCGCCGTGAGAATTAGCTATGGTAGGTACATAAACGAAAGGAAAGTTATGAAACCACAGCCATTCTCAGTTAACGTCGCAGATTCTGTACTAGAAGATTTGCGCTACAGGTTGGAACATACCCGTTTTCCGTCCTCGCAAAACCAAGGTTGGACAGACGGCACCAGCACAGACTACATGAAAGATGTCGCAAAGTACTGGGCTAAAGAATACGATTGGCGCAAAGCCGAAGCCGAAATTAATAGCTTTTCGCAGTTTACGGTAAACATCGACGGTACGACGATCCACTATGTTCACCAGAAAAGCAGCAAGCCGAACGCACGGGCAGTACTGCTGACGCATGGTTGGCCCGACTCGTTCTACCGATACCACAGCGTCATCCCAAAACTCAGCGATGAGTACGATGTAGTTGTCCCCTCTTTGCCTGGGTATGGTTTTTCAGGCAAGAAAGCCATGAACAGCAAGGCCATCGCAAAAATTTGGGCCACATTAATGCAACAAGTGTTGGGCTACGACAGCTTCTTTGCCTCCGGAGGCGACACTGGCGCGCCTGTTACGATTGAACTTGCACGGCAGTTCCCTAAAATCGTGAAGGCAATCCACCTTACCGACGTAGGTTGGGCGAGCGATTTCGACCAAAGCAACCTGAGCGCAGAAGAACAAAAATTCCAAGAAGAAACGAGCGCATGGTATTGGAGCGAAGGCGCCTACACAATGATGCACGCCACCAAACCGCTTACCGTTGCATACGGGCTGAACGATTCGCCTGTCGCGCTTGCAGCCTGGGCGGCTAGTTTTGCGAACCGCGGCAAACCAGAAAATTACGTAGACACTGCGTTTGGCGGACGTGACGCCTTTATTACCACGCTGATGATCTATTGGATTACCCAAACAGCCGGCTCGGCAATGCAAATGTACCGCGAAGAAGCCAATGCCGCGCATGCTGGCGGTTGGGGTGAAGCGCCTAAGGCGGTCGAAAAATGCGAGGTTCCTGTTGCGCTTACGGTGTACCATGTAGACGCACATGTACCTAAGGCTTGGGCAGAGCGCCAGGGCTTAAAGGTTGCGCGCTACGAGGCCAAAGATATTGGCGGCCATTTTGCAGCCATGGAGATCCCAGAGGTATTTGCCCAAGATCTAAAGGCAGCCTTTCAGGCCATAGCCTAACGGAACTCGCCCTTTTCGAGCATAGACAACATTTTTATAAAGCGCCGTTGCCTTGTTCCGGGTTTACTGGCGGTTGTAAGACGAAACGCGATCATGTAGCGGTCTAGCTTTTTAAGGCCGTCAAAGGTAGCTTGGGCGGTAGGATTCTTTTTGAGCGCATCTAAAAAGTCGGCTGGGACGGGCATTTCATCGTAGTTGCCGTATGCCCGCTCCCACCTGCCGTCTTGCTGGGCGGCCTTTACCTGGGCCAGGCCGGCGGGGCGCATGAGTCCTGCCGCTGTAAGGGCCGCCACTTTTCTAACGTTTCGTAACGACCATAAGCTCCGCGGCCTGCGAGGGGTAAACTTTTGGATAAAATAGTCGGAGTCAAAACTTTTACGCTGGCCATCTATCCAGCCAAAGCACAGTGCCGTGTCGAGCGCTTGGTCGTATGTTACGGTTGGAATCCCGCTATCTTTTTTAGCCATCTTTAACCAAATGCCGTTTGTGGTGGCATGGTTGTCTTGCATCCAGGCTTGCATTGCCTCTACAGAAGAAAAGGGTATAACAGGAAAATCTTGCATTACTGTTTTACCGTTGCGTGAGAAAGTGGTTGTTGTACGTATCGCATGTTATTAATCATATCTTGGTTTTGCGTGTGGTCCATAATTTTGTCTGCGCGTGGGTAATATGCAGGGAGCTAGGTGCGGCTCGGCAAGTTAATCAAGAGGCCGGTACTAAGTAGAGCCCATCATGGAATAATGGTATTATACTAAGGATCAAAAGATCCCTCTATAAGGATTGGAGCATCGTGGGCGCAGTGTTGGACGCCTATCCTGCCGTAGAGGCAGGCGGAGCTGTCCGTGAGGCTGTCTCAGCCGCTGTTTCTACCGAGGTAGCAGCGCCGTGGTGGGCGAAGGTGTTGGTCGGTTTTCTGCTGATCGTCATCGGCGCAGTTTTGTGCTGGATGGTGAGGGCGGGGATACTGCCAACCTTCGGGCATGAGACCACGGTCGCACTCATCTTGGGAGTCCTGATGTTGGTTGGAGCCGGTGTCATGCTGTGGGGTGTGGGGGTCATCACCTAGCCAGCCCTTTCCTAACCCCGCTCGCCTGCAGCAAAAGAGCAACACCATAAAAGGTAGGCTCCGCTGCGGCGGCGGGGCTTACTTTTTATGTACCTACGGATACACCTACTGGGTAACCTTTTTGGCAAATTCTATGGTTGCGGCCAGGGCATTCTTGCCATCGTCGTTGTCTAGGTTAAATTGGTATTCATGCGGCAAAGATGGTTGGTGGTTTGCGTCGTAAAACAGCTGGGTTACAGGTACTCCCAGCGAGTCCAACTTTTCGGCTAAAGGCCTAGACTGCGCATTAGTAAGCGGATCGCCATTACCGCCAGTTATAAAAGTTGGCGGAAAATCTTTGGTTACGTGGTAAAACGCCGACATTTGGGTTAATTTTGACGCCACGGTAAAGTCGCGCGTGCCAAGGTACGCCCAAACGCTTACATCGTCGCCCCACCCCAAGATTTTAGGGAGTGTTGGGTCGGGGTGGATAAGCTCCTCCATTTTATAAATGCCACAATTAAGCACTACACCTTTTAGTTGGGCGGGGGTAAGGCTGGGCTTCATTTGCATGTCGGTAGCGTAGCTGGGATTGGTTATGAGCGCGGCCATTTGGCTCGAGAGTTGTGCGCCGGCGGAGTCGCCCGCAAGCACTATCTTTTGTGTGTCGGCATGCAGGCGGTCGGCATTGGCTGAAATGTACGCGTACATGTCGTTTAATTGGTTGACTGCCGTTGGGTAGGTTTTTTCTGGCCCTAGTGAGTAGCCGGCAGAAATCACTGTAAAACCTTGGGCCGCCAGAAGCTCAAAATACGTGGCGTGGCTGGTGCGGCCTCCAGAAATCCAGGCACCGCCGTGTGTCCATATTATGACTGGTAGTTTGGTTTGGGTATTTTGCGGGAAGTATGTATCTATAAAGGCATCGGGGTCATTAGCACGGTACTGCTGGTTTGCTATTGTTGCGATGGGTACGGCCGGAGCATGTTTTTTAAGCGCCTCTGTAACCTTGGCGTCGTTTTGGGAAAACACATAACGGATTATCATGGCGCCAGGCCACGGGCTTACCTTAAACCAAATAAGTATGCCAATAATCGCTATTAAAATACCAATCGCCCATACAAAGATTTTTTTGCGGTAGAATGGTTGTTTTTGAGCCTTTTTCACCAAGATGAACCTTTATTGCTTATGTTAATAATACAATAGCATACGGTTCTCTAATACCGCTGACGATGCGGCACTACTTTGACTGTTTTGTTTTAGAGCTAAGTTCTTTGCGCAAAGATTCTATTTGCTGCTGCTGTTCTTGGATTGCGGCAACTAAATAAGGAACCATCTCTTTGGTAGAAAGAAATTTGCGTTCTGTGCCGTCCTCCCACGAATCTAGATATACGAGGTCGGGCAGCACCTTCTCTACTTCTTGGGCAACAAAGCCGTGCTCGGTGTTTTTGCCAGGTTTGGGTGATTTCCAATGCCAAGAGACGGGGCGGAGCGCCAAAACTTGTTTTAGGCCAGAATCTATAGATTGTATATTCTTTTTAAGGCTTTTGTCTGAGCCGCCATTTGGCATGTCGCGCAGTTCTATTAAAGGCGTATTAAATAAGGCTTGTTGCAGGGTCATGACTTAATGGTAACTACCATAAACTCATGCGGCAATGCTCATTTTATGGTGGTTTTAATAGTAATAGTGTATATTTAGTGCAATCTTAATTACTCAATCGTCACTTTAGGCTAGTTTTTGTTGTAAAAAAGAAGACCAAAGTATGAATAACGTGCAAAAACAGTACATACCATCTGAAACGTATCTCGCAAAAGAACTCGCTGAACTTCGCAAAGGTGCAGGGTTAACCCCTGGCAGACTCTCGGGGAAGCCCGCTTTGCGCGCGTTAATTTCTAGGCTTACAAATTTGCCGGTTGCAAGCCTTACTAACAGCCAAATGCACGCCTTTTTGGTGACAGAAGCTGCTAAAATTGCTAATTCTCGAGACGGCAAGGCACTCTTAAATGCCCTTGGCCTTGAAGATGGTTGCGAGGCCTCGCTGCTTGGCCGCCGCGCTGTGCTTGCAAAACAACTCCATAAACACCCCGACACTGTGGAACGTTATGAGAACCAAGGTTTGGCTGTATTTGTGGCGCACCTGAGTAATCTTCAGCCAACACAAACAGAGCCCTTTTTGGCTGCAACTCTATCGTCATATGTGCAGCATCTCGAAAACCAGGCGTCCCATTTGCGGCGTGCAACAACGCTTGGTCTGGCCGGATTGCTATCACTCGAGAGCGGCGCAGATGAGCTCATTGGCTTTTTAGAATCTTCACCCCAGCCGTTTATAAATACGCAAATAGACATCGCGTTTACTAGCAGTAAGCGCGGTAGCAAATGGTACTGCATGACCCTTTGTTATACGTTCCAAAGTAGTCGCGATACCTTTAGGATCGCCGCAGTTACAAAAAACGAAGATGGCGAACGCCTTATGAAGCGTGGGTTAATAGATGAGTTCCATAAGCTCAATTACACCTTAGAATCCATGCGTGAGGTCCGGTCGCTTATTAATAATGCCCGCTTTACCTTACGCCACGCAAAATCTGTCCAGCAAAAATTGTTGAGGCCAAAATTGCTCACCCCTGAGCAAACTAAATTACTGCTACAATCTGTTGGCGAGCCGCTCCAGGGCCCCTGCCATATTTTGGAAGTAGCTATTCCCAACCAATGGCGGACGGCAGATACAATATACGAGTACTTTAGCGCTATTGACTTGCGGCTCGACGACATTCATTACGCATATTGGTACGCGCCAAGCCTTATGTATGTAAAGCGGTTGACGTTTGATTATTCTAAGTTTCCGAATGCAGATTCATGGCAGTTTATGGCAATGCCCTTTTTGGGGCACATTGTGGGTGATGTGCTTGATCGCAATAAACACTCGTTTGTGCTTCACCCAAATAGTTGGATTATGCCAGGGCATGGCATTGGATTAACTTGGGAGTAAACGAAGAATGTGTGGAAGGGGTGGGTAGCCATCACCCCACTTTTTCGCCGTCTGTCCATGGATTTTAGCGTGGTGGCCTTCAAAGAGGTGACAGTCACAATCAACGCAAACAAACAACTTGCAGCTCTCCGGTAGTAGAGCTGCCATTACCATTCCCAGTGGGCCGTGTCACCTATGCAACATCGCACAATGTGGTTTAACTCGCAAGTTGCAGGAATTGTGTTCTCATGTATAATTTGTCGATCGTCAAGTGACTTTAAGAATTGTTTTTATTTTTGCTCCACTCCCCTTTTTCGGCGATTTCTAGTTTACCCTTTACTTTTAGTTGCACCGGCTTGCCTAAGAAAGCCGAATAAGCTTCGATTTGCTCTTGTATGCGCGCCAATTGGAATTTACTGAGCTTTACAATCGGGTGTAGTTCGGCATCTATTATTTTTGGCTTGATGGTGCGCCGCCATACGCCTAACACCTGCCCGTCTTCTATGATTGTGGCGTAAAACATGCCGTTGTAGGTAGAAATCGGTGTGTGTCCATAGGTTTTAAACGACGCCGAACGGTCTTTGTAGCCGATTAAAAATTCGTCGTAGCCAGGGAGCAAAAACAGCCCTTCGGATTCTTTTGCTTGTGGCGACATAAAATATTCTTGGCCGTCGATAGTGACAGATTTTAGCGAACTGCGCACGGCTTGTAGGCCGAATTTTGCATCTACCACTTTTAGACCGCTCCAATTAACGTAGTCTGCAAGGGTGGCGGGGCCATGGCTGGTAAAAAAGCGCTCGGCGAGCACGCAAAGTGATTCGTCGCGGCTTAATTGGCGTTGGTTTGTTGTCCATTCGTCGGCCAGTACAAAGGTTTGGTCTTTTCCTTGTGGCGGGCCAGAACACAGCACGCCGGTATGGCTTAGATAGTCAAAAATAAAGTAGCTTTGCTGTTTGTCGTCAAAAATGCCACCTGCGGCTAGGTGGTCGCGCACAAGTTCCCGCCGGCTGAGTGCCTTTTTGCCAGATAGCGCATTTACCAAAATAATCCTGGCGCGCTCCATGACTTCGGGGGTCATGGCGTGGTACTCCCAGGCTTTTGGGGTGAGGCGGGATAGGATTCGCTCCGAAAGCAGCGTACGCATCCAGGTAAGGTCTTCGGCTAAAATTAGGTGCACGGTGCCGCGCATAAGCCAGGTGCGCACGAGTAGTCCATCTGTGAGTGCTTGCTCAACATCAGAAACGGTGGCATTTTTTGTGCGGATGCCAATAGCCCATAAAGAATGGGCGTAGTCTTGCGACTGGACGGCGCCAAGCGACCGCACGACGTCTTGGGGTGTGCCGCACAGGTTTGCGCCAATATGTTGGCTATAAAGTCGGGTTTTCGCAATGTTTACCATGAGGTTCATTATATGCGTTTGTTGGGTGAAAGGTTTTGTAAAAAACCGAATATGTTTTTATAGGGCACTTGACTTATTTATTAGAAAGTTATATGATAGAAATCTGTGACGGTTTTGTCACGCCTTTTTGGACCGAACTAGGAGATACTGTGAGGAAAGCAGTTCTTGTTGTCCCCGTGTTGTTGCTCGCCCTGGTGGCGGCATGCGGCTCGGCCGACAACGCCCCTGCTCCGACCACCCCCTCCAGCACCGCCCAGACCACACCCACAGTCAAGCGCGGCGACAGCGCGGCTGGCATGGCCTACCTGCAGTCGTCTGAGCGCAACGCGGCCTATCTGAAGATGTGGCCGGCCGCCGAGAAGGTGGCCAAGCTCATCTTGGATGGCAAGCTCGGCGCGTTCAGCATGAACGCGCAGAACGGCGACAAGGTGGGCCCGGACTACGCGGGTTGGGCTCGGCTGTGCGCCAACAACAAGGCTGGGGCCGTTGAGGCCTACGCCGATGTGTGGTGGGAGAACGGCAAGCCGGACTTCGCCAAGGGCGTGACGGGTTTCAGGCTCCTCGACGTGGAGATGTCCAAGAAGCCCGAGGACACCTACTACAAGATGGACCACAACCAGATCGACTATCACGATGTGATGTCGCCGGACTACTTCGGCGGCGTGTCGCCGACGTTCCCGAACCGCCACCCCACTTCTGAGCAGCAGGCCAAGGTGTGGGACAAGCAGGCGATCGACTACGTGGAGAGCCTCCTGCGCACGTACGGCGTGTAGTACTAACCGTCACTCGGCGGGCCCCTACATGGGGTCCGCCGAGGAGACCTTGTTGTTTAAAATTTTGAACACCAAGGCCTCCCCATGTAAACATTGCAACCAAAGCGCCGGTTGTTGGCCTGTCTATTTTGTTATAACCCGCAGGGCTTTGTGTTGAGATTTAAAATGCAAAGGTGTGTGGGTTGTGAACACCTCACCGTCACAGGCTATGTTCAGTCGTTTGTTGTGGCGTGTGCGGATTGTGCATGAGTCAGTCACGTGCACCACAAAGTCGCGGGTACGGTATTTTCTTGTCATAAACATGCGCACCAGCGCGTAAACTGTTTTGAGCGGGTGAGTTGCTTTTATAATGTACACGGCAAGCGTGCCTGAATCCAACGAGCGCCGTGTGCCAAGTTGTGCGCCACTCCTTTTGTATTCGTTATTGCCAATAAACACAAAAGGGGTACGGAAGGTGTGTTGCTTGCCATCTACAAGTAACTCTACGTGGTAGTGACGCGAGTTGAATAACCCATGAAGCATGCCAACTATTGCCGCCGGCCATTTGCCGATGGTTTTTTGGTGCTCCTCGCGGACACGCAACGAGCGTGGATATAGGCCAATGCTCGAATTATTAATAAAAGTGTGCCCGTTTACATTGCCTGCATCTACTTGGCGGGTGGCTCCCCTTGCGGTAATGTTTGCCGCTTGGCCTAAGTCGGGCGGAATCTGTAGCTCTTTGGCAAAATGGTTCAATGTGCCGGCCGGAAGGATGCCCAGCGTTTTGCTGGTGCCAATAAGGTGTGACGCAACAGCGTTTACGGTTCCATCGCCGCCTGCGGCAATAACTAACTGTGCAGAGCTAATGCCAGCTGCAATGTTTCGCGCCGAGATAGGCATAAAATCTGCGGCGACGCCCGCTTTGGCTATGGCTGACCGGATCGCTTTCAGGTCGGCGCTACCCGATTTTGGATTGTAAATAACAAGTGTCTTCATGGCGAAAAAATAAGAATACTCCCCCATGCGGTGAGCGCACCAAGTAAGCTGCCTGCGATTACATCTGTTGGGAAATGTGCGCCCAGGTACACACGAGAAATGCTTATTGCAACCGCACCAAGTGCGCAAATTATTGGCAGTATGACTGCCCATGGGCTTACTAAGTATGTTGTGGCAAGATACGCTAGAGTAGTAAGAGTTACTGCGCTCGCGAACGCGTGGCCGCTAGGAAAACTGCTGGTCTTAAAGTACATATTGCTCACATAAAGTGTATCTGGCCTAGTGCGGTGGATATAGTGTTTTAAAATGCTATTAGCGCCGATCGCTGCAACGCCAGCCAGGGCAGTGTACACAGTTTGCAAGTTTGAATGCTGCCATGCAACCAGGCAGATCCCAAGCGCGATAAGAATCATTATAAGTGGCTGCCCGCTGTTAGTTATAACGAGCATCGGCACATGCAGCCACTTTGGCCATTTTTGCACCAGGGCGGTTACGCGGGTGTCAAAGCGAACGATTGCATCTTTCATTACTTCTATTATAAAGGATTAATCCGGCTAGCCTGCGCTATGATAAAAGTATGCCTGTTATTCTTTTGCATTCTTCTAAAACTATGCGCGGCCAAGTTAGCAAAGACGCCGCCCTACAGCAGCCTGCGTTAATAGCGCAAGCCGGCCGGCTCGCCGCGTATGTAAAGTCTTTGTCTAAGCAGCAACTTGCAAAGTGTATGTCTTTGTCAGATACAAAAGCTGCCCACACCTATGGCCTTTGGCGGCAGTGGAACGCTGAACCTGCCAACCAATCCCCTGCCATAGATTCGTTTGTGGGCGATATTTACAGCGGTTTGCAAGTACCAACGTTTACGCGGGCCGACCGCTCGTACGCCAACGACCATTTATATATTTTGTCTGGATTATACGGTGTGTTGCGTGCGCTCGACAGCATTATGCCGTACCGTCTAGAAATGGGGTATAAACTGCCAGATGCGCCTTATAAAAATTTGTATCATTTTTGGGGTGATGCCATAGCCAGACAGCTCCCGCAAGGCCAGACAATATTTAACCTTGCAGCGCTCGAATACGCCAAAACAGTGTTGCCTTTTGTAGACCAAACTACTGTCGTTACTCCAAAGTTCCTTACTGTCGGTAAGACCAGTGAGCCAGAGTTTGTGGTGGTTCATGCCAAAATCGCCAGAGGTGCATTTGCGCGCTGGCTTATACAACAACAGATTACCCAGCCAGCCGACGCAGTTAAGTTTAACGAACTTGGCTATGAATTTAGCACTAGGTTAAGCACTCCAGAACAGCCGGTTTTTGTGTGCAAAACATTTGGCGGGCTAGGTTTAAGTGTGCGGTTACAAAAGGACTAGAAGTAGCAGGCTTTTTAACGGGGTTTTAATCTCGGCTGCGTACCATGGTTGTAAAAGGAGCGCCATGAAACGACACGCATTATTCGCAGCGATAGTTTTTTTAAGCTTGTTATTGGCTGTGCCTGCGCCACTAGGTGCAAGCAGCCTGAGCACAACAACGCTTATAACCCCAGGACTAGATGGCACGGGCGCGAACGGCCGATTTTTAATGGCTAACGGCAGGTCGCTTAGCCACGACGGCCACATAACGGTGTTTGCAACGCAATCTACCAACATAATTCTTGGCGATACAAATAATGCGGGCGATGTGTTTGCGTACGACCGCACCTCTGGCAAGACAGAGCTTATAAGTAAAAATGTCCATGGCCAATCCGCCAACGCAGCGAGTATGTACCCTACGGTTTCTGCCGATGGCCGTTTTGTGGCGTATTTGTCTTCGGCTACGGACATTGTGCCAGAGGTTAAATCTCCATGTCCCCAACCTAACCAGTGTGGCATGGTTTTTGTGTATGACCGTGTCGCTAAGCAGCATTCTGTAGCAAGCCGTAGCGCAAACGGCAATGTGTTACCAGTGTATTACTACGACAGCCCGTCTATTAGCGGCGATGGACTGTCTGTTGTATTTGCGGCGCGCGTGCCAACACCATCGGGTGTGACAGAAAATTTGTACACGCGTCATTTGCCAACAGCCACTACTCGCCCCATAAGCGTGGACAACAGTGGCAAACTTGTGCGTACCTTTGGCGGTGAGCCAAGCCTTAGTTATGACGGCCGCTACGCCACTTTTACTACGGCTGAGCAAATTGCATCGGGTGACACCAATGAAGTGAACGATGTGTACCTGCGCGATACCCATGCAAATACCACCACGCTCATAAGCCGCGCGGCGCACGGCGCAAGTATCGCCGGCAACAGTAGTTCTTCTGGGGGCATAATAAGTAGTGATGGCCGCTTTGTAGCGTTCCAGTCGTTCGCAAGCGATTTGGTCGCCAGCGATACTCGTGGGTATAGGGACGTATTTTTGCGCGATCTTGCCACTGGCAAAACGCAGCGAATTAGCATTTCTAACCAAGGCGAACAAGGTAATTTTGGTAGTTACGACCCCGATATTACAGATGACGGCCGTTTTGTGGTCTACACCACCGAAGCCAACAATCTTGTGCCCGCCGACACAAACAGTAAGCCCGATATTTTATTGTATGACCGGTTTGCCCAAATTACCCGCCGCATTAACGTTGCGTCTGGCCGGGGTGTGCAGGCCGATGAATACTCAGAAATCCCATCTATCAGCGGCAATGGCAAAACCATACAGTTTAGGTCATGGGCGCATAATTTAGTGCCAAATGGGGCAAACTTACTTACGAATAATTTGTACTTGCGGCACAACCCAGTGGTGTATATACCGTTTTACGACCCAGAAGACATCATTGACATCCTAGGCCAGAAATGACAAATGCCCCACATCCACGGGCAAGTGCCATCTCCAGGCGGAGAGTGTGGAATATGGGGCTAGTCGAGCAAGTGCGGAGCTTGCTCTCGTAGTACTTGGTCGAACAGCGGCATAACGACCTGGGAGAAGCGGGCTAGCCGTTCTTGGCTCAGGTCGTTGGTCTGGGGGTCGTCCATGGCGACAGGCAGCCATGCCTCCAGCCGCCGCTTGATGGCCATGAGTTCGGCCACCGTAAGGTCGGCTTCGGCCAGGGTAACGCCATCTGCGAGTGGCCGGAGCACGCCGTAGATGTTGGCATACAGCCGCCGTATCGGCGGGAAATGCATCTCTCCTTCTGCCTCGGTTGACTTGCAGGCGCTGGCCATGTTCCGCGCCTGCTGCACCTGACTGGCGTGGAGCCAGAACGCCAGCTGCTCGCGGGCAATTCCCGTGTCTTCTGGCAGCAGGCAGAACTCGTCGAGGTACTCCGCTAGCTTGTTTGCGTTTGCGAAGTTCCTTTCTACGTCGGCGCAGTAGATGATGGAGTCGGCGCTCCACAGGCGGTCACAGCCCTCTGCAAAGAATGGACTGTTGGCGAACTCGCCGTGCTCCATCAGCAATGCGACGATCGCCTGCTTCCTGTCTTCAAACAGCATTGTTCTGTCGCTGTTCGTCGGCAGCCCTTTGGCGATCAGCAGACGGTGGGCAGACAGCAAGAACGCCGTCTGTTCCAGGTATGTCTGCACATAGGGCGAGAGTTCGTTGGCTGTTGGCCGGATGCCAGCGGTCAGAAACAACGCCGTTGTCCGCAAGATGCCATAGTTTCTGCGGGTTCTGACCTCGCGGGCCGCATATTCCGCCATGCGCCACACGTACTCGGGACTCTTGAGCTGGCTCCAGATGTAGCGCAGCTCGTGGGCCGGACCGAAGCTGATGGTCTCGAGCACCCTGTTCAGGTACCGTGCGGTCGCCCGCTCCTTGCGGTCGGTGCCGAATGCAACCGGGAAGAACATGGATTTCTCCGTTCGTTGGGTACTTGTATTTTTTATCATAGTAGTTTATTAGCGTCAATTTTTTATATGGGTAGTTTTTTCTTGACATCATCCCTTGTCACCGTTACCATAGGGCGGCACGACGTCTACTAGGAGGACATTTTGATTGACCGAGCAACTCTAATGGAGCGGTGGCGTCAGCAGGCGGTTGGCCTCAAAGAATCGGAGGTCAAACAAAACCCGCCCATCCTGACCTGGGAGTTCGGCTGCGCCAGCATCGAGGGTGGCTGGCGACAGATCTTCGCCGCACAGTGGCTCCTGCGCCAATCGCAGGAGGTACGGGGCTGGGGCAACCTGGAAAACGTCATCAAGATGCTCCAGCTGCTGGTCCGGGACACGTTCCCCAAGATCACCACCTCAGAGGGTCCCGAACCCGACTGGCGACAGATCCACGTGGTGGCAATCTGGATGTTGGCCATTCTGTCGCCCTACAAGGTTGACATCCTGCCGTCGGTGCAACATGCCTGCCAGGTGGCCAATTTGGTGGTTGACAGTGCGCCGCGCCAGGAAGCGGCACGGGCCTTCGAGGCGATTGCCCGCGGTGCCAGTCCTATCCTTGGTGATCTGTGGCGCGACTAGCTGGCCCCCGTAAATCAGGGATGTAGGCAAAGCAACCTCGGCACCGGCCCACGAGTGTGGGACGGTGCCGAGGTTCATTCGTTTATATACCTATAGTTTTATCTTATACAATAACTATAGACATTTTCTACATTTTATGGTATTATAATATTCGACAACAGAGTTGTACCTACGGAGGTTCCAGTGCGTTTCATCGTTGAGCTCTTGCGTTCCCTTTTCGTCCGCGAGACGAAGGCGAAGACGCAGCGCATGCGGCTGATCGCCTCGGGTGACCAACGCAACGTGGTCGTGCTGTGGGTGGAAGGTGAAGGCATCTTCCAGGCCAACATCAGCGAGGTGGACGTCGCGGTCGTTGCCACACGTTTCCCGTCGCAGGACGAGGGCGTGACCGACGAGTACGACGTTCTCCGCGTCCACACCGACCGCGGCTACGTGGTCTTCGCCGGCATCACCGACGAGTACGGTCCCTTCTCCACCTACTACACCGACCCCATGCGCGAGGTGTCGCCGCTGAGCTTCGAGGTCGTCCGGACCGAGAACGGCGGCTTCACCGTCAAGCAACTGGTGGCGACCGACAAGCTGTTTGTCTAGTGCCGCGGTTGTCAGGGAGTGTGCGGCGTACCCGTGCACTCCCCGGCACCACGGCGTTCTCCATGAATGTGTGTTCATGCTGAAGAGTCCAAAAGGACGAAAGAACAATTGCCAAAAAATTATTTTTATGTTAAATCTATAGACACTCTGCAACCGCAGTAGGATTTGCTTTAAGGAGGTGAGGACCTTGCGCGAAGAGGCATACGTGCTCATCGGCGGCAAGAAGGTCTACATCAACGGTTGAGCAAGTGGTGCCGGAGTGCTGATCCCAAGACCAGTTATGCTGGTTTTAGGACAGTCTCCGGCACCTGTTCATGACTTAAAGTTATAATATAAGCATGAAACACCTTACCCTTGCCCAAAGCCTAAACTTGTTCCAAACGCTTTTTAGTTCTGCGAAACACCAAATGTTTAAGGCTGAAGTGCTGCAAGATTATTCCGCTGTAGACGACTGCCCGTCATTACGCGCATGGCTTAGCGGCAATAAAGAGAAGGCCCGCGAGCTAGGAAGCGCGGATCCCAATATTATTGATTACCGCAACGCTTGCCTTAAAAGCCCAGCTAAGATTACTCGGGTACATGTGGTCGCATCGCCATTTACGCCGTACCTTGCATGGGAAATTGCGGTTTGCTACAAAGATAGCCTGCTTGCACATAACGCGGAATCAATTTTACTTACACCTTATAATCATGTGGCCGATCTGGAGTTGCCAGATGGCGATTTTTGGATATTCGATAACGCGCGAGTACTGCAATGGCAATATACACAAGGTAAAACCTCTGGCGCACTTTTATGGGATATAGCCGCCGGCGATGATGTAAATCATTTTATGCAGCTAAAACAAGCGCTTTTAGCCCAGGCCGTACCTGTAGAGGGGTGGTAAAACAGCTTTGTCGCCGGTATGATCATAAGATGAAACGAGCAACATCTACCAAAAACATACTAAGCACACGGGCATTTTTACCACAAGCCGGTGCTGTCTTAGCGGGTAAGTCATGAAGACAATCGTTATTACTGGTGGCAGCGATGGCCTCGGCAAGGCCCTGGCCGAAACATTAGCGCCCTCAAATAAAGTTATCATTCTTGCACGTAACCAGGCCGCTTTGCATGCAATCGCTACGGATATTGGCTGTAATTACTACGTGTGCGATGTTCGTAGCTCAACACAAGTTTCCCAGACATTTACGCAAATTATCAAAGACCACGGCAAAATCGACGTGCTTATTAATAATGCGGGCGTGATCGTAAATGGCGAGCTAGACCAGATTGCAGATGAGACAATAGAGAATGTTATTACAACTAATACACTCGGCACGATTTATGCAGCAAAACAGGCGTTCGCACGCATGAAACAGCAAAAAGAAGGCCTTATTATAAATGTAGTCTCTACTGCTGGTATCACTGCTAAAGCCACACGGGGCATTTACAATGCCTCCAAATGGGCGATTACCGGCTTTACAAAGGCGCTGCAAGAAGAGGCGGCCGACCATAACGTGCGCGTGACGGGATTCTACCCAGGAACAATTAAAACAGATCTGTTTGCAAAAGCTGGCTTGCCGCGCAATGGCAAGGCGCTCACTACAGGGCAGGCTGTGCGCGCAATTGAGTTTGTGCTTTCTTGTGATAATGGGGTGTTGGTTCCAGAAATTGGCATGAAACACATATAAAAATGATGCTACCTTGGCGTGGATTGTTTTGCCTTTAGCCAATAATAAACGATAACCCCTGCGGTGCAGCAGGGGTTACGCTGGTTGTGTGTGGGCTAAAGCCTGTCCCTTAATTAAAAACCACACTCTCCATAATGGTCTTGGCTTCTTCGATGCTAATAGCCTTTTGGCCGGCCAAGTTTATTTTTACTGGGCCTTTTTTAGACTTTGCGTAGCCTGCATATTGCATGTAATCCTCGGCGTAGCACACGGTGGTTGACTCGCCGCCGAGTTTCATAGTGGTGCTTGGGCTGTTGCCGCAATCAATTTTGTCACCAGTGGCAGCACCAAGGTAAACGCTGTACATAGAACCTGCTTCGCCAGAGTTAAGGTAGGTGCGGCCGTTTTTTTCTTCTACTTTGGCGTTTTTGTAAAACGAAACAGTAAAGGCGGCGCCGGTTTGTTTGTCTGTGACGTTATATGTTTGGTATTTGCTTGGGTCTGGTGTTGTTGTATTGCTAGAGGGGTTAGAGCCAGTGCTAGGCTGGCTGTTGTTGGTGTTGCTTGGACTGAACATCATAAACGCCAATACGCCTAAAATAGCTACTACAGCCACTGCTGCCACAATAAGGAGTGTATTATTTTTGCCCTGTGGCGGCCCAACTGGCGTAGGAGCCGGAGGTTGGGTTGGTGTAACTGGTTGTTGTGGTACGTTGTTGCTTGGTTGCAATTGGGGATCCATTGTAAAACCTCTTATGTTATTTCTTATAATATCATGCTGTGCCCTACTCTTTGCATAGGGTTGCGATGTCGTCTTTATAAAGTAAAGAAAAGATTATAAGGAACAAATACGCCCGTAGCCATAAGTAGCACAAGCGCTATCAATACAAGTATAACTTTTTTGTACGAGTTTTAAAATGACAAGGCCGCCCCGTATTTGGGGCGGCCTGGGTGCCGGAACGGCGTTGTCACCAAAACAGAGTGGGCCGAATACTCCGCAGACCCAATCCGTACTCAGCTCGCGCTTGAGCTACGAGAGGTTCTTCTTCGCTCGGACGCGTCACGAAGATGGTCGGATCGAAGGGCCGCCAGGGTGCAGTGATGTCAGCTCGGCACATGATCTGCCAACGCCAGCGATCCGCCGAAGTTTCTGGCCTGAGCCGTACCCTCACATATGTGCCGTTGGTGGCTTGGGGCAGTTCGTATTCCATTTCTACATAGCTTGTTTCGGCTATGTAGCTAGAGAATACGTAACCTTGTGCGAGTAGGTACTCCACCAGGTGTCGGGCACTCGCCAGTGTGGACATCTTTGCACTGAGTGCGTGCCAGTCAGTGCGGGTGTTCCAGCGATTCGCGGGCGGGATTTCCTCCCACTCCACATCCTCGAGATTTGCAAGTTCCGGCCGGTGCAGTTCGTTGGTCATGTCACTACCCTTTTGTTGTGGGGACTCGAGCGATTGTACGGCGAATAAAAAGATTATACAAGTATTCTTGTAAAAAGCAAAGTGCACACCACGGCTGGGTGTGCACTTTTGGGGACTTTGTTTTGGCTTTAAAGGTCGCCAAAGAATTCGCGCACGTCGCTGCTCCATACCTTTGGAACCTCGAGCGCTGCATAATGGCCACCCTGCTCGTATTCGGTCCAGCGCACAATGTTGTTGCCCTGTTCGCCGAACTTGCGGATTGCAACGTCACCTTCCTGGAACACTGCTACCCCAGTTGGTACGCCTGAGTTGGCTTTTGGCGCCCAAGCGTTAGGGTCGTGGGCGTTCTGGTAGTAAATGTTGATCGACGATGCAGCTGTACCAGTTACCCAGTAGATGACAAAGTTGGTCAAGAAACGGTCGTAGCTTACCATTTTTTGGCTTTTGCCAAAGTTGGTGAACAATTCGCTTGTCCAGGCAAGTAAACCGGCTGGCGAGTCGGCAATTGCGTAGGCAATCGACTGAGGCCGCGTTGAGTGCACCATGTTAAAGGCAAAGTATTTGCTCATGAACTCTTGTAGGCGGCCAAGGCGTTCTTTTTCGGCGTTGGTAAACTTGGCAATGTCGGCTTCGTCTACTGGGCCCATTGGTATGAAGCCCATGGTTGCTGCGTTTACATGCACACCAATAACGCTGTTAGGGTTTTGGCGGGCAATTTCTGGGGCGATAACTGCGCCAGCGTCGGCACCTTGCACGCCGTATTTGGTGTAGCCTAAGCGCTGCATTAATTCGTGCAAAGCTTTTGCAATGCGGCCGTCGTTCCAGCCGTCTTCTGTGGTTGGGCCAGAGAAGCCAAAGCCAGGGAGCGATGGGATAACCAGGCTAAATGCTTGGTCGGCCTTACCACCGTGCTTTACTGGGTTTGTAAGTGGTTCAATGACGTTTAGGAACTCTACAAAAGAACCTGGCCAACCGTGGATAAGCATTAATGGCGTCGCATTAGCCTCCTCGGATTTAATGTGCAAGAAGTGGAAGTTCTGGCCGTCAATTTCTGTGGTGAATTGAGGGTACTGGTTGATTTCGGCCTCGGCTGCGCGCCAGTCGAAATCATTTTGCATGTAACTTACAACGTCTTGCATGTATTTTTTAGAGGGGCCTGCTTCTATGTCTGTGTCGTTTATGAGCGTTGGCCACACCGTGTTTTTTAGGCGGGCATGCAGATCGCTTAGCTTGTCCTCTGAAACGTTGATTTTGAATGGTTTGATTGTTGCCATCTGGATTCTCCTTTTTTTATTACCTTTAGGCTGAGTCTATTTAACCAAGTGTCGTTGCAAAGGTTTTGTAAAAAAACGACGTTCTTTAAGGCTATAGTTTGTGTATGTCTTTTACATCTGATGGTTTGGTCTCCATGATTTTTTTAAGTGATTTTGCCAGATGTGGTTGGTCTGTGTACCCTGCCTCTACTGCAGCTTCGATCGGGGTTTTACCTTGTTGTAAAAGAACTACGGCGCGCTGGGCTTGCTTTATTTGGTCTAGGTATTTTTTGGTGAGGCCAGTGGTGCGGGCAAAATGGCGTTGTTTGCCGCGGTCAGACATTGCGCGCGGGGTGCCGCGCAGTTCGCCATCTACCACGTAGTCATTTTTTAAAATGTTGAGCCGCACTAGTTCTTCTACTAGTTGTTCGGCGTTTTCATAGGTTGGGAATGTAAATGTGTGGCCGGCCAGCATAAATTGGTCGGCATTAAAGTTGGGCAATATTATGGTGTTATTGAGCATTTCGTCGGCCGGATATTGTGGCATGTATGCGCCAGGCGCAAAAGAAATTACCACCGATCCCGTGCCTGCTTTGTACGGCACCTTTTGCGGCTTGGTTGCTTGGCCGGTGAGCATCATAAATTTAGATCCGTCTTGTAGGATCGCAACAATTAGGTCCCAAGACCCGTCGGGAGTGGCTACGTATACGCCATCGCTTAGGTTTTTTGTTTTCCAAATAGTGTCTATATAAGGGCTGTCTGATTTGCGGCTTTCGTGGATCTGTGACATTACACTTATAATACCAAGTTTGCTGTTAGGAATGAAAGCGGCGGACGACTCCTGGGAGCCGTCCGCCCACTTCCATTGCAACAATCAGGCCGAGGGGTCGAAGTCGTCGCTCAGCACGGTGTCGCGCACGTACTCGGCGAGAGCCAAGAACTGCTGCACGGTGAGCGTCCGCACCCTGCCCAGCCATGGGCTGCGCGTCACGGTGATCTGCACGGCGACGCGGTAGACCCAGCCCTCGAACGCGTAGTCGCGATCGATGACTGTCGACACTTCGAGCATCTTGCGGCGCTTCCCATTGAACCCGGGCAGGCCGCCGTGATACGTGAAGCCGCGGAGTGTGTACTGGTTGGACGCGGCCTGCACGAAGTGTGACACATCGACGGTGTCGGTGCGCTCACCCAGCATGTACGTGGGCATCGCGCCGGTGCCCTGGAACTTCAGGTAGTACGTTGCCTCCGGCTTGGAGTAGTCGTGGCGGTCGTCCACCCGAACCACCGCTGTGCTGTAACGGTTGGGTGGCTCGGGATAGGAGTGGTCCTGTCCGGTCACGGGCGGGAACTGCTTCTTCAGCCTCTGGCTGGGGTTGATGATCCGCGCCTGAAAGCTCAGTGCCAACATGTGTGCTCCTCATTGTTGCGAATGGAGGTTATAATAAATATTATAATAATTTTTACAAATTCTGTCAAATAGATAATGCAGGTAGGTGCTGTTTGTGCGCATGGCTAGCGGCAATCAATCTAGTATGTCTTACTAAACTCCAAAAACCTTGCCTGTTCACGCACAGTTGTGTCGGTGACGCTTTTAAGCCGCTCTACTAACCCAAAAAGTTTGCCCGGCTTGCACCCTGCTTTCTTAAAGTGGTTTGCCGCCATATGGATATGCGCGTTAATGGGGTCGATAACCAGGGCAATCGTGTGTAAAAATGTATGTCGCAAGAATTGCGAGAGCTGGGCCAGGTCATAAGTGGCCGGAGTTACATTGCTGTATTGCAGTAGCTGTGCTACCACGGCGCTTATGTGGCCGGCAGCGAGGTCTTGTTGCCAGTCGTGGATATCGTCGCACAGCTGCCTGGCGATAAGGTAGTGGTGAAGGCCTTCGGCAAGGTCGTTTATTATGAACTGGTTATGGGCAATCGGCGACATGTAAATAGCTGCCATCGACCCCAAAACATGGATTCCAGTCCTGCGCGCCAGTACGGCGTGCTGCTGGTAGTTGGGCAGGGGCTGTATGTGGATAATCTTGTTGCTAACAGTAAACCGGCAGTGTTTTAGCTCCCATGCGTTAGCTTCGTCGACTTGGTTAAAGCATTCAGAGATGTGCCTCTGCAAAGGGTGGTCGGCTGGGAACATCCGCTGGTAGCCGGCCAGCGCTAACCTCATGGCAACATTGGCGACTGGCAGTAGGACGGGGCGTGATTCATTATCTATTATGTGGTCGTAAATCGAATACGCAATCCAGCCGTAAATGTTGGCCTCGCCTAGCTGGTTGAGGTGCTCTGGGGCTATAGAAACGCCAAATGCCTCGGCTGTGTAGCGCGCCATAAAGGCGATTTCGCCGTTTGCGTCGGCCTTGTTGATACGCCCTAAAAATTGCAGGGCTTGCGACCTGAGTGGTTCATGGGTTTGCCGCAGAACCGCTTGCGCCAGTATATACGGTGCTGACTGTACTGTTTGCGGAACATAGGCCAGGCGGGATTGCTTTGCCTCGGCGTACTGCCTGAGAGCTAGTTGGTCATCGGCGCTTAGGTGTGAAAGTTCTAGCCCAGAAATAAAGGCGTCGATGCTGGCCAGCGGCCTACCCATTAACAAAAACATGCGGCCAATGGTAGCGTTTAATTTAACAGACGTCTGCCCGTCTGTATCTTTATAAGGGCCGCCTGGTCGGACCTCGGCTGCAATGAGTCGTTTTGCAAGATGGGCGTATGTTGCGCCGCTGACCGACATTCTGTCTGCGGTATATGCGGCTATTGTGTCGGCGCAAAGTTTTGTAAGGTCATCGGTGTTTTTTGGGTTTTGCACGGGTATCATACCTTACCAGTTTTTTTAGGCAGGGTTAATGCAAACTCGGTGTATTTTGTATCTTCGTTAAGTTGTAAGGTCCCATTAAAATGTGTTTCGATAATTTTTTTGGCAATGAAAAGCCCAATCCCGAGCCCGTCTTTTTTGGTGCTCTTGAGTGGTGAAAACAAGTTTTTGCGGATAGTTGCGGGGATACCTGGGCCGTGGTCACTAATCCGTATTAATATGGCTTTTTCGTTGGTGGCAAGGGTAATGTGCACCGTGCGTTTAGATAATGGAGTATTTGTACTGTAAGATTCCAGCGCATTCCGCACTAAAATAACTAATACATGGCTGAGCCGCAATGATTCACCGTACAAATACACGGGCGCGTTGGGCACGTTGAGCGAAATATACGGCCGAGACCGCTGAAAATGCTGCAAGCTTAGGATATCTTCTATGCAGTGCACTACATCGAACGATTTTTTTACGTCCCGCACTTGCAAATGGTTGCGCGCCTGGCTGATAGCTTGTTCTATATATTCAATACTTTTGCCTAAATGCTTTACTGCTTTCGTTTGCTGCTGCCGTTTAAGGTCGGCGAGGTCAAGGTTGAGGGTTGTTAAGTGGTTGGCGATATCGTGCAAAAGGGCGGCACTTAATTGGCCGATCTCGGCAAATTTATAAAGCTGCTCCATTTCTTCTAGGCGCATGGTCTTAACTTGCTCTGAATGCTCGCGCACCCTAAGTTCTAGCGCGCCCTTTTCTTCAGATAGCTCTTCGCGGACTTGTAGGTCTTTTGCGCGCAGTTCTTGTGTGTGTTTGGCAAAAAGCGCAGATATAAGCGCCAATATGCCAAGCAGAACACTTGTGCCAATTGAGTTGCCAAAATCACTTACTGATATTTGCCCATAGGTAACAATGCGGCTGGCATCTATTGCGAACATAGAAAGGACTGAGAGCGCGGCGGTCATAACCACTCCCCTGCTCCCCAGTAAAATTCCTGAGAGCACAATGGTAATCGCAAGCATAAGCTGGGCAAAGGTAGTGTTTGGCCCGTTTTCTAGCATCACAAAGGTGGCTATGCCAAAATAGAAAAAAATAAGTAGGCGCGACGCCGCCCCATAATACCCGCGCCCCCAAGCACCGTATGTAGCCGACAGGTACAAAAGTGCCGCGCCGCACACAAAAATACGGCCGACTACCTCGGAGTTATGTAAAAAAAGGTAACTATGGAACAAAAAAAGGCTTAATATTGCAACCAGCCCAAACGAGCCTAGTAAAAGCGTTTCAAAAATAGCCTTGTATTCGTTTGAGGGATAGCGTTTTGCTACCTGAGCCTGGGTTTTACCGTTGATCGACAGTTGTGGGGTTTGCTTGTGGTTTACCATATTTGCTACTTACTAGAGTACAAGGCTATCATTCTACTTAATTACTTGTGTTAAATCCAGTATGCACCAACACTCAAGGCTTGTTCCAGTTGTGCGTCGACGCTTGCGCTATCGCGGCTTTCGGCACTTGTGACAAGTGAATGAAAGACAACTTCCATACCACTCCCCCTTTCGTTAATTTACTCCGTCGATCATATAGCCAACCCCATACGCAGTTTTTATGAGTGCCGATTTAAAGGGCCTGTCGATTTTGTCGCGCAGATATTTTATATGCACATCCACGGTTTTATGCCAGGTTTCTTCGTTAGAGTCCCATACATGGTCTAAAATCATAGACCGCGTCACTGGATGTCCGCGGTTAGTTACAAGATATTCCAATATATCGAATTCTTTTTTTCGCAACGTTATTGCTTGGCCTGAGCGTTTTACCTCGCGGCGGTTAATATCTATAGTTAAGTCTTTTACGGTAACAATGTGTTGTCCGTAAACTGGTTTGTAGCGCCGTGTGAGTGAATGGATGCGCGCTATAAGCTCGAGGGGGTTGAACGGCTTTACCAAAAAATCGTCTGCTCCGCAGTTGAGCAAGGTAACGCGGCTTTCAAAATCTTGGGCGCTCGACACTATTAATATAGGGGCTTGGTTTCCAGATGCCCGCAATTGCTCGCATACTTCCCTACCGTTCATGTCTGGCAGGTTTAGGTCGAGCAAAATTGTTTTGTATTGGATTTTAGCAGCCTTAAGCAGTCCGGCCGTGCCAGTTGTCGCGATGTCAACTACAAATGTCTTTTGCAGGTGATGTTTTATCCGTTCTGCAAGCCGTACATTATCTTCAATTAGCAATAGTTTCATGCCATTTGTCTTTACTGTTCTCTTTATTGACCATATTAGCATTGGGATAATAGCAAATAAGTTAAAAATAAATTAAACAAAGTAAGTTCGTAGCAGATATTTTAACAAAAAATGATATGCCTAGGCGGCGTTGGTTTGCTATGATAGCGCTACGCACGTTTTGCTATACTTAAGCCATGGGTAAAAAATTAATTGGTATTGCTACTGTCTTGGTCGTTGCAGCGGCCGGCTTTGGCGCCTCATGGTTGATGTTTGGGCAAGGCAAGCCGCCAGAGTCTTCTACTCCTACCGCAAGCCAACCAGCGCCGCAGGGATTTAATAAAACCCAGCACGATATTAACGAGCCTGGCGGCCTCTGGTGGATTGTTAATAAGCAGCGCCCGCTACCAAAGGGCTACGAACCCGCCGACCTAACCACGCCAAAAATAAAACTTCGCTGGGCGCCTATTGCTGAATCTATGCAAGTGAGCGCTTCTATTACGCCGTCGCTCGAGGCCATGTACCAAGCCATGGTGGCCGCCGGATTTGACGTGATGTTGATTAGCGGCTACCGCTCAGAAAAAACACAGGCTGAACTCTACAACGGTTACGTAAGCAAAAGCGGCCAAGCCGAAGCCGACCGCCTAAGCGCGCGCCCAGGCACGAGTGAGCACCAAACAGGCTTAGTGGTAGACCTTGGCCGCGCCGACGGTAAGTGTGAACTCGACCAATGCCTTGGCGACTTGCCAGAGGGCAAATGGCTTGCCGAGCATGCGCACGAATACGGTTTTATTATTCGCTACCCCCAAGGTAAAGAGGCGACGGTTGGCTATATGTACGAACCCTGGCACCTGCGCTATGTCGGCAAAGAGCTGGCGGCCGAGCTACATGCAAAACAGCAAACTATGGAAGAGTTTTTTGGGTTGTAGTTAGGCAATACCCCAGAGGATTTTTGGCTGACTTTATAAGCTTTGCTTCATACTGGTCTAATAATTACGGATTATGGTTGCAGCATGAATACATTAAAAGCATTATGTATAGTAGGATTTTTGGGAGTAGTT
>DASTDY010000055.1:0-15360 GCA_035710125.1 Saccharimonadales bacterium (SeqCode)
GCCAGCGGCTATGTGCGTTTTTACTGTTTCTTTCGCTTTTGGCTTGGTAGATCCAACCAGCAAGCCTACTTTTATGCCCATAGGCTCTAGTAAATCTGCCAATCCACGGGCATGCTGTGTCGCTAGAATCTCGGTTGGTGCCATAAAGGCCGTTTGCAGGCCCGCCTTAGCTGCCATGTATGCGGCCATTGCAGCCACAACAGTTTTGCCCGATCCAACATCGCCCTGCAGGAGCCGGTTCATGGGAGTTGGCTTGGCAATGTCTTGGCAGATTTCCCAGGCAGCTTGGCGCTGGGCGTCAGTCATTGTAAAGGGCAGCGCAGCGGTGAAGGTCTTTGCAATCTCTGGACTAAAAGGAATACTCCACGCCTTGAGCGACGCAATATCTCTTTTATTAAGCACACTCGCCAGCATTAGAGTAAAGATTTCTTCAAATGACACGCGATTTTTGGCAGCGTTTAACTGCTGGGCAGTTTCCGGAAAATGAATAGCCTTAAGGGTATCGTTTATACTGGGCAGTTTTTGCCGCTCGATAAGTTTAGGCGGCAGTGTCTCGGGCAACATAGACATAAGCGGCAGTAACTCGTGCATAATTTTGCGGATGGCATGCGATTTTAGCCCAACTATTTCACGGTAAATGGGCACGATGCGCGCGGTATTTACTCCAATATTTTTTGCGAGTTCACCCGCCGGATTTTGCAGCACGTACCTGTTGCGCTGCAAATCGTATGTGCCCGAAAAAAAGTACTCATCACCCTTTGCTAATTGTGTTGCCCTGTACGGCTGGTTAAACCATACAGCTTTGGTTTTTGCTGTGTCGTCTGCCAAGACGGCCTCGGTTATATGCAGCCCCCGCCGAATATGGCGGCCAACCACCGACTCTACTTTGGCCTTTATTGTTACTTTGCCCGGGGCGAGCTGGGCTATTGGCGTTACCTGCGAAAAATCATCATAACGACGCGGAAAAAAGTAAAGCAGGTCGCCCACGGTGTTACAGCCAAGGAGCGCCAATTTGCTAGCAAGCGTTGGGCCAACGCCTTTTACAGTTGTAACTGGATTACCAAGCATTAGCTAATTTTAACAAACCGGCGCTTGCCAACCTGCAAAAGATCACCACTCTTTAGTGTTACACGTGGTGAACCGACTTTTTGTTGGTTGAGTTTTACGCCGCCTTGGTCGAACAATCGCCTAGCCTCAGAGTTGCTTGTTGCTAAACCGGCTTTAACTAGCACCTCTATCACCTCATGCTCACCTTCTGGCATCTGGACAATAGGAGTAAGATCACTTGCTTCACCACTAAACAAGGTAGCAGTTGCTTCTTTTGCCTTTTTGGCTTCGGCCTCACCATGCACAATTTTGGTCACTTCGTAGGCAAGCGCCTTTTGCGCCGCGCGCCCAGCGGGGTTTTGTGTAAACTCACCCATAAGTGAATCAATCTGGTCTTTTGTGAGCAGAGTGTAAATTTTAAGGTAATCAAGCACACCTTGGTCGTCGGCATTAAGCCAAAACTGGTAAAAATCGAACACACTTGTTTTGCTAGAATCAAGCCAAATAGCGCCATTTTCGGTTTTGCCAAATTTTTTGCCAGTCGCCTTATTTACTACAAGCGGCGCCGACCAAATATGGGCCTCGCCACCCTCGACCTTGCGGATCAAATCTACACCCGAAATACTATTGCCCCACTGGTCCGCCCCACATACTTGCAGCGTGACACCTTTGGTGCGGAATAAATGCAAAAAGTCATAGCCCTGGATAAGCGAATAGCTAAACTCAGCATAACTTATACCCTTGCCACCTTGGCCAATACGGGACTGTATAAAATCACGCTGGAGTAACTGCGTCATAGAAAAATGCTTGCCTACATCGCGCAAAAACTGCAAATAACCAAAATCTTTAAACCAATCGTAGTTATCTACAATTGTAAAAGGCTGGCCGGCAAAAATTTGCTGGTATTGCAAAGCTATGCCAGCCTTGTTTTTGGCGACTTCCTCTACTGTTTTGAGGTCACGCTCTTCATCTTTGCCGTCTGGATCGCCAATTAAGCCAGTTGCGCCGCCCACTAACAGCACAGCTTTATGCCCATGGCTAATAAAATGCAGCACCATCATGGCAATGGCAAGGTTACCTACAGTCATAGAATTGGAACTAGGGTCCACACCCCAGTAAAATGTTATTTTTTCAGAATCGAGCACGGTAATATCTTTTAGCGTGGTCTGATTCGTAAAACCGCGCCAGGCGAGTTCTTGAGAAAGTTTCATGGTTGCTCCAGGTTTATGTTTAGCTACACAGAAAAGCCGGCGCTATATAAATAATTAGTATGACGGTGGGCAATATGAGACATTTTTTACATCTGTTACGATCTGCAAATATTGTAACATATATTTACGCGGTTTTGCTTGCAGGACGCTACAAGATGCTATAATAAGGGAGATTTTATTAGGTTGATGGAGCAAATACAGACCCTATGGTAAAAAAATCGAACCGCGGCAAGGCCATGAGCCTTTACGCTAACCTTGCGGCCCGCCGCAAGTCTAAAAGTGACGCAAAAGCCCGCCATAAGGCGGAATATTTGGCGAGTCTTCCAAAACAACCGTTAAAACGTTTGCTCTACCGGCTTCACCCTAAGCGCGTGTTCAAATTTTGGTTCAGCAAGCAAGGGGCAATTACATTTGCAAAACTGCTTGGCGTTGCGGTTATTATTATGGCAATCTTTATTGCCGCGCTTTTTGCCTACTACCGGCGCGAGCTAGACGCAATCCGACCAGAAGAACTTGCCAAGCGCGTACAAACCACAGTGACAAACTATTACGACCGCAACAATGTGCTGTTATGGCAAGATAAGGGCGACGACTCGTACAAACTCGTTATCCAATCTGGCGAGATAAACAACTTTATGAAACAAGCCACTGTTTCTATTGAAGACAAAGATTTTTACAAGCACGGCGGTATAAGTATTAGTGGCATCATTCGCGCCAGCCTAAGCAACGCGACTGGTGGCGGCAATGTACAAGGCGCCTCAACACTCACCCAGCAGCTTATTAAGCAAGTATTCTTTGCAAATGAGGCAGCCGCAAACCGGCTAGATGTTGCCCGCAAGGTAAAAGAAATTATCTTGTCTATAGAAGTTGAGCGCATGTACAACAAGGACCAGATTCTCACCCTGTACCTCAACGAATCACCATATGGCGGCCGTCGGAATGGTGTAGAGTCTGCCGCCCTTACCTATTTTGGCAAACATGCTAAAGATGTTTCCCTGCCAGAGGCGGCCCTGCTTGCAGCTATTCCAAAAGACCCAACCCACTACAACCCGTATAACTCCGAAGGTAACGCAGACCTTATTGAGCGCCAGCACAAAGTGCTGAACGACATGAAAGAGCAGGGCTACATCACCGAGCAACAAGCAGACGAAGCCAAAAAAGTGCCAATTTTAGACACTATTAAACCCGAGTTGTCTGCCACCGAAGACATTAAGGCCCCACACTTTGTATTGGAAGTGCGTAGCCAGCTAGAGAAAGAATTTGGCACCAAACTGGTACGCGATGGCGGCCTCAATATTAAGACCACCCTCGACTACCGCATTCAACAAAAAGCCGAAGAATCAGTAAGCAAGAACTTCCGCTATGCCACTGCGATTGGCGCGAATAACATGGCGGTCACCGCTATAGATGTACCAACTGGCCAGGTCATGGCCATGGTGGGCAGCTACGATTACAACAACAAGCAATACGGCGAAGTAAACGCAGCGACAGCCATGCTCAACCCTGGCTCTAGTATTAAGCCGTTTGTATATGCCAACTTGTTCAAACCACACGAGGGCCAAAACTTTGGCGCCGGCACAATCCTAGCCGACGAAAACATAGACAAACAATACGGCAGCCAGCTTCGCAACTACGACGGCGGGTTCTTTGGAGCCATTACCATACGGCAAGCGCTTGGCAACTCCCGCAACCCCCCAGCGGTAAAAGCTGCAATTGCAGGTGGCCTAGACAACGCGATTAAAACAGCGCAAGAGGCAGGCGACAAGAGTTATTGCGTAGGCGTAGACTATGGCCTTTCGGCCGCAATTGGTAGTTGCGCCGTAAAACAGGTAGAGCACGTAAATGCATATGCCACGCTGGCCCGCCAGGGCAATTATCTGCCCGAATCGTACGTACTAGAGGTTAAGAATGCCCAAGGCCAGGTTATTAAACAGTGGAAAGACGAGTCTAAAAAAGTACTTGACCCACAAATAACCTACATGTTGAGCGACATCTTGTCGGACAACGCCGCCCGCTCACGTGTCTTTGGCACAAACGCTGCAGGCTTTAATGTACCTGGCGTTAAAACCGCCACTAAGACTGGTACCACCGACGACGGCAAAGGCCACGCCAAAGACAGCTGGATGATGAGCTACACTCCAAAACTTTCTGTAGGCATTTGGACAGGCCGCAACGACCCCAAAGCCCTGAGTAGCCTTTCGAGCACCGGCAATGCTAACGTTATAACCGATATCCAACGTTTTTCCCATCAAGAAATATTTGCAAAAGAAGGTGCCTGGAAAGCTGGTGATTGGTTCACTAAACCAACGGGTATCCAAACACTCACTGTAAGTGGCCGCACAGATATCTTCCCATCGTGGTACGTAAAGCCAACTACTTCGCAAGACCAGCAAGTAACGTTTGATACTGTGTCTAAAAAGAAGGCAACCGAATGTACGCCACAGCGCGCCCTAACCAAACTTTCGGTGCAGACATTCCAAGACCCTGTCACTAAAGCTACCACTACTACTGCGCCAGACGGCTACGACGCCAACAACACTGACGATCGCCATAAGTGTAGCGATGCAAAACCAACAGTGGTAGTGAGCGCCCAAAACCTATCAGGCAAAACATACCGCATTACGGCAACTGTGGCGCCAGGCACGTTCCCCCTTAGCTCTGTAGATATTGCAGTTGATGGCCAGGTTATCTCTAGCCAGGGTGTTGGTGGCGCAGGCGCATACACTGTGGACCACACGTTTACTACCAGTGGCTCAAAATCTATCAGTGCAACCGTGATCGACCAAGGGCTCTACGACGCATCTGACACTACGTCTAAAACAGTAGCCGGCGGAGGCAACCCCAACGATTTTGCGTCTATAATAGACAATCGACGCCGGCGCTAAAAGGCACCACCTAAAAAATAACTCCCACACTTAGGGAGTTATTTTTTAGTAGCTTTATTAGCTAGAGTTTAAAAGCAAACGCTAAGCACTGCGGTCGGCAGCATGAGCCTGCTCAGAAGGACGCTTGCGGCCATTGCTATGCCGTTTTTGTTGCGGTTGCTTTGGTTGCTGCTGTTTAGGCTCGGGCTGTTTTTGTACCTGCTCTATTAGCTGGTCCTCTGGCGATTTTGCACGCTCTTGCGTGTGCTTCCTTTGGTGGTGCTGTGTTTGGTTGGCAGGCTGTTGGTCGTGGTGTTTTTGGCTATGCGAATGCTGCTCTCTTAAGACTGCAAACATCATTTTGCCAGCCTGAGTTTGTAGCATACGACTAAACTCAACGTGCACCTTTTGGCCCATCCTGTTGGCGGCATGCTCAATGACTACCATTGTGCCGTCGTCGAGATATCCAACGCCTTGCGTGCGGTCTTGGCCGACTTGGGTAATTTTAATTTCGGCCTTTTCGCCTGGCAGGTGCATTGCGCGTAAGCCTTGGGCAAGTTCGTTCACGTTTAGTACACGCACACCTGCGATATCTGCAACCTTATTAAGGTTGTAATCTGTAGTGTAGAGCATCGCACCCGTGCGCTTAGCAAGCGCTACCAGCTTGTCGTCTACCTCTTTTATGCCTTTGGCAAGGCCTGGTTTAATGATAACTTCTGTTTGGCGCATATCTTGCAGACGGCGGACCACCTCTAGGCCATAACGGGCGCGTTCTCGTTTAAAACTATCGCCTTGGTCGGCCAAAAACTGAAGCTCAGCCACCACAAACTGTGGCACGATTATGCGCTGTGGCACAAACCCTGATTCAACAATATCTACCAACCGGCCGTCAATAAGGCCAGACGTATCTATTACCATTTGGTTTTTAAGGCTGCCACCTGTGCGATTAGACGACCACACTACATAGCCAAGAGCCACGGTATTAATGGCGGTGAGCCCAGCCGTGATTATTTGTAATTCCATCTTGGAATCTCCTTTTTATGATTTCTTTAAGAAGGTTGTGAGCGCGTCGCGCATTGAACCAACTGGTTTTACAAAGGTGTTCTTCTTTGTGTTTTTTGGGCCGATAGCATAGGTAAAACCCAATTTTTTAGCCTCGGCGCAGCGTTTTTCGGCTTGAGGCACGCTGCGGACTTCACCCGCAAGGCCTACTTCGCCAAATACTACTGCGTGGGCGTCGAGCGCAAACTCAGACGCAGCCGATGCAATTGCCATGCATACCGCAAGATCGGCAGCAGGGTCTTGCAACTTCATGCCGCCAACAACGTTTATGTATATATCGCTATCAGATAAGTTTAACTTGGTGCGGCGCTCTAGCACAGCAACCAATACGTTGAGCCGGTTCAGGTCGAACCCCGAGGCTGTGCGTTTAGGATACCCGAAATTCGTTTTATTTACTAGTGCCTGGATTTCTACCAATAGCGGCCTATTGCCTTCGAGCGTCGCAAGCACCACCGAACCGTCACTACTTAAACGCTCTTCTAACAGAGCTGCCGAGGGGTTCGCGACAGGCACAAGGCCTTCGTTTTGCATCTCAAAAATCGCCGCCTCGTTTGTAGAACCATACCGGTTTTTTACAGCACGAAGCACTTTAAATCCGCCGTAGCGGTCGCCTTCTAGGTTGAGCACTACATCCACCATGTGTTCTAACACCTTAGGGCCAGCAATGCTGCCTTCTTTTGTGACATGCCCCACAAGTACCAACGCCGTGTTACTGGCTTTTGCTGCCCGCGTAATTAGGTTAGATGAATTGGTGATTTGCCCCACGCTACCAGGAGCCGAGCTTAACGCCTCCATAGCCAAGGTTTGGATAGAATCCACAATAACTAATTTATAACCACCGTCGCGGATCGTTGCTGCAATGTCATCGGCCGAGGTAGAAGATACAAGGTGCAGGTTCTCGTGGCTCGCACCAAGGCGGGTGGCGCGCACCTTTACCTGGCCTGCTGACTCCTCTCCACTAATATATAGCACCGATTGCTGCCTCGCTACCATATACGCAAGCTGCATAAGCAAGGTAGACTTACCTATGCCTGGCTGCCCAGCAATGAGCACCACGCTCGCGGGCACAATGCCACCCCCAAGTACCGTGTCTATATCTGGAATGCCTGTAGGAATACGCCCGGCTTGGTCGCTTGCTGCAACCTCGGCAATCGCCTGGGGTTTAAGCACCTTACCCTTGCTACTTGCCACCACGCTTGCACCGGTTGCTTCAGCTACTTGCTCTACAAAACTATTCCAGCTGCCACAGTTATCGCAGCGCCCAGCCCATTTTGGCCGCATGGCGCCACACTGCTGGCATACGAATTGTACTGACGGTTTTTTTACCATGAATTACCTTATTGTATTATAATTTATTAGCCTACGACAGAAGGACGGTAAGTGGACCCGGAAGCAGCACAGCGCCTTATACAACGAGCAACCTTGATAGGTCTTACAGGGGAACTCCACGCTATGTTTCAACAAGGTACCTATTGGCGTGAAAAGTACGAACAACTGTACGTCCATCATGACCATACCGAAGAAATGGAAGGTCACGCCGCCGTCTGGAAAACCACGATTGGCGTAAACAAAGACCTTCAGCCATTTGTTGAATGGTTCATTTGTTTCCGCAGGCAACCATTGGGCGCTTTGACCATTCGGTATCATGATGGGGCACTACGCACCATTACATGGAAGCGCGCAACCATTAGCCTGTGGCAGCTTAACACATTGTGGCAAGAAGAACCGCCGCTCATTGACCCCGAGATTTTCCCTTTGCTCATCAGCGACTTCTCTACGGCGACAGCGCGCTATCTAAAGCGGCGCATGGTACCCATTAAGGGGTGTGCGGCCTTTTTGCTGCAAGTACAGCAGTAGGCGACGGGGGCTTCGGCCCCCACCCTCCTAGTTATTGCGTTGGCAAAGGTTGGTGCTTACTATCCAGACTATTATTGAGTTCTGTTTGCTGCGCAATTTCGGCATCGATTTTTGTTACAATCGCGTTGTACTGGTTGACTAACGACTGCGTATCCCGCGCTGTTCTGTTGTAAGTATCAACTTTAGCGTTGTAGCCTGGCACCTCTTGGTTGTAGCGATCCGGATCGCTCGCGCGCAGGGCGGCAAGACGGTTGTTCTCGGAGTCGAGTGTGTTTTTTAATTTGTCTAACACAGCTACATTAGCGTCGATTTTGTTTTTTAAAGCTTCAAGCTGTTGTTTAAACCCGGCAATGCGCGCCTTAGATGCCTGAAACACCCCTTTATACCCCTGGGCTAACCCCACAACCTTTGCCCGATCTGTAAAATACTGCGAGAAATACTGGTTAAGCTCGGGACTTAGGTCGTTATATTCAGTGGCTAAAATGGAATGCATTTCGTTGAGCAGTTCGCCTGGCTCGGTTTTTCGGTAAATGTCGAGCACTTCTTGTAGCTCGGCGTCGCCTGAACGCTTGTTCAACTCTGCTTGGAGCAACGAATCTATGCGGTTTTTTGTGGCTGTATCGAGCCGCTCATACGCCGCGTGGAGCATTTCGTGCGCGGCGGTCACTTCTTTTACCCCTGGCAACCGTGGGTCATTGACGTCGTAAATATATATGCGCCGCTGCGAATAGCACCCCAAAACCGACCCGTGTTCGCTTGCGTTGCTAGTACAGCTTTTATTGAACGCGTCTTTGCCTTCTATTTGCGGGTCAGACACGTAAAACATATCGCGGCCACGCCCGACCATACTCGCAGCATCGGCAAGTTGCACGACGGCCACAGACGGCGTGTAGTTCCTAAGCTGCCACCAATCTGCAACGCCTTGCCAAGATGTTACTAACCACCAGCCAGCCGCCAAAGATCCTGCAAGTAGCAAGAACTGGACTGCCAAACCCAACCACCGACGTTGCGCCATATTTTATTCGGGCTTTACCTGGAAAGCCAACTCGCCTTTCTTAGTGGTAACTTCAATGACATCACCCCTATTATAACGCTCCGCGAGCAAACCTGCAGCGATTTCGTCTTCTACAAGGTCTTGGATTACGCGGCGCAGCGGGCGCACACCGTTTTGGGCATCGTACCCTTTTTGCAAAATATGCGTTTTGGCGCTGGTACTAAACCAAGCCGCCACATGGCGTTGGGCGAGCCGCTTGCCAAGTTTTGCAAGTTCGATATCTAGGATTGTCTTTACATCTTTTTTAGTTAGCGCCTTAAACACCACAATGTTATCCATGCGGTTTATCAGCTCTGGGCGCATCATCTGCTTTAGGTCAGACAGGGCTGCGTCGCGGTTTTGTTGGTGCAGATCATCGAGTTGGTCACGATCCTTTTTAGTAACCGCACGGAACCCAAGGTTCGCTTCGCGCTGCATTTTTTCGGCGCCTAGGTTGCTAGTTAGAATGACAATTGTGTTAGAAAAATCTACCTTGCGGCCTTTTGCATCTGTAAGCACGCCGTCTTCCATTATTTGCAGCAATATGTTGAATACTTCGGGATGAGCTTTTTCTATCTCGTCGAACAACACTAGACTGTAGGGTTGGCGGCGGATTTTATCGGTCAGCTGGCCGGCATCTTCGTAGCCAACAAACCCTGCTGGCGCGCCAACCAGCCTAGACGTATTATGGCGCTCGGCAAACTCTGACATGTCGATCTTAATAAGGGCGTCGTCTTTGCCAAAAAGTTCGCGTGCCAATACCCGTGCGAGCTCGGTTTTACCCACGCCAGTTGGCCCCATAAACATAAACGAACCGATTGGCCGGTTGCCGTCGTGAATCCCCGAGCGGTTACGGCGGATTGCACGCGCCACAGCCTCTACGGCGTCTTCTTGGCCAACAACTTGCTTGCTCAGGTGGGACTCAAGGTTAATCAGGTATTTTGCCTCTGATTTTATAACCTTTTCTACTGGTACGCCGGTCATCATGGCAATGGTTCGGGTGACATCGGCGTGGGTAATAGCAAGTTTTTGTTTGCTCTGGCTTTTAGCACGAAAATCACTTAGCCGCGCATTAATTTGGCTCATGCGGGTTTTGTAATGGGCCGCACGTTCGTAGTCTTCGGCCTCGACTGCCTGCTCCATGCGCTCGGTCACTTGTTTGAGCTCGCGTGACAGTTTACGCGCTTCAATAGGCGCTTTGCCGCGGTCTACTTTAACTTGTGCTGCTGTTTCGTCGAGCACATCTATAGCTTTGTCTGGCATGAACCGGTCGTTTATGTAGCGCTTGGCAAGTTCGGCGATTTCATCGATGACATCATCGGCAACCTCAACTCCGTGGTGTTGCTCATAATGGTGCTTCAGGCCTTTTAGTATTGCCTTTGTTTCGGCAACGGTCGGTTCTGGCACAATGACTGTCTGGAACCGACGCTCAAGGGCGGCGTCTTTTTCTATATGTTTTCTGTATTCATCTAGCGTGGTTGCGCCAATTAAACGCAACTTACCGCGGGCAAGAGCTGGTTTAAGCATATTTGCTGCGTCGATTGCGCCTTCGGCAGCCCCAGCGCCGACTAACAGGTGCAGCTCGTCTATAAAAACAATTAGGTTTTGGTCGTTTACGATTTCTTCTACTAGCTTTTTTAGCCGTTCTTCAAACTCGCCCCGGTATTTGGTGCCGGCGATCATACCCGCGAGGTCTAGGGTGTATACGCGTTTGTCTAATAAATGTTCGGGCACTTCCTCGGCAATAATACGCTGCGCTAAACCTTCTACAATTGCCGTCTTGCCCACACCTGGCTCACCCAAAAGTACCGGATTATTTTTTGTACGACGACCTAAAATAGTAACGATGCGCTTTATTTGGACATCGCGGCCTACCACAGGGTCTAGCTCGCCCTGGCGGGCTTTTTCTGTCAGATCAGTACCAAAAAAGTCGAGTGCGGTTTGACGCCTTTTTGTGCGTTTGCCGGTTGGGCTAGCCGTTGCGCCGTCTTGGTCGAGCTGGCCTTGGCGGCCCAGGTAATGCTCTAGTTCTGAGGTGAGAGTTTCTACATCCACACTCATATCGCGCAGCAATACAGTGGCGCGGGCATTTTTTTGCGTGAGCATGCCATATAAGATATGCTCTGTGCCGCAGTAATCTTGGTTGAATTCCTGCGCGATATCCCAACTAAGTTTTAGGGTGAGCTTGGCCGTTTCGCTTAAGCCTTTCGCGCCCGTGCTTACTACTAAAGCCCTAGGGGTAAGGTTTAAGGCAAGACGTGCGCGGTCTAGGGTAACGCCGTTGTTAGAGAGCAACTTAGCACCCACTGAGCTGTCTTGGCTAAGGACGCCCAGCAAAATATGCTCGGTGCCAATGTAGGCCGAGCCTAAGCTGCGGGCAATGCCATCGGCATGCTGCAGGCTTGAGCGCGCGTTATCTGTAAGATGGTTTACAAAGTCGTATAAATCGCCAGTAGGCATTGTTCTTATTCTACCTTCCGCACTATCAAAATGTGTAGTCTCATTATAAAAAATTAGCACTCAACATGCAAGAGTGCTAACACAATTCTGACAGTGCGTTGCACGGCGGGAGAGCAAAAACCTGCTCGCCCGCCGCACAAAATAACCAGGCTAGCACGATCTGCCCCATGTAGGCGGCAGACACTTCTTGCGATGTGGATATTGCGGTGGCCGATCCAGGCTGTTCAGCCTTTCAAAGTCAGCCTGCTCACTTGTGGTGAACCCGCGTACAGCGTTTTGCAGTGCGGCGTCATACCTTGCGATCAGATCCGCGAGTTTGGCCATTCTTACAGGTCTTTGCTCGCCACGCAAAATGAGATACAACGACTGCGTCTGCTCGCCCAGCTTGTACACCTCTGCGGCAACTTGCTGTGGTTTAAGCACCTCAAATACCAGCAGCCTGCCGGCGTACTGATGCAAGGGATCCAGCTCGTCAAACTTTGTTGTTGAGTAGCCAAGCTCGTTCAATGTGTGGCGGAGCTTCAGCAGCGTTGGCCCGTCAGGCTGCCGTGCCCCTACCAGCCAGCTACCCATTGTTGGCGCTGAGACACCCAGGAAGTGCAAGTAGTACTCGAAACACCACTTCCGCTCGTGCACAAATAGGCGGAGCAGGGGCAACAGCCCGTGCCAGTACTCTTTTTGCTTCATGACACCACCTTGTAGTGCGTACCCAGTCCTACTATTAGAGCACAAAATGAGCCATTATAAAAAGCCCTGGTGCACGAAGCCAGGGCCTTCTATTTTAAATCTAGCTTTTATTTTTCTTCTGTATCAGAGGTTTGTTTGATTGCCGCCAGCAACGAATCTTCTACATTCTTGCGGCCACCCCGCTTTGTGTCGGCAGTCTTGCTGTTTGCGCCGCCAGCTTGGCCGGCTTCTATGTCTAGTTCAAAGCCTGTAAGTCGCGATGCCAACCGCACGTTTTGCCCGCCGCGGCCTATAGCAATGCTTAGTTGCTCTGGCTCAACCTGCACTTTCGCGTGCTTGTTTACGGTGTCGAGGGTAATTTTTTGTACTTCAGCCGGACTAAGCGCATTAGTGATAAAGGCGGTTGGATCTTCGCTAAAGGTTACGATGTCTATCTTTTCGTTCTCGCCGATTTCGTTCATTACAGCCTGCACGCGAGTACCGTGGCCGCCAACAAACGTACCTACTGGGTCTACACCTGGCACGGTGCTGCTTACGGCAATTTTAGTGCGCTTACCGGCTTCGCGGGCGATAGCTTTGATTTCTACTGCACCACTATCCATCTCTGGCACTTCTTGGCGGAACAAGTATTCAATAAAGGCTTCGTTGGCGCGGCTCAGGATAAGCTGCGGTCCACGGTTGCCACGTTCTACATCTTTTAAGTACACTTTAACGCGCGAACCAATGCTGTAGTACTCGCCTTGGATCTGCTCAGACTGCGGGATTATACCGCTAGCTTTGCCAAGCTCTACGCGCACCACACGCGGTTCAACGCGTTGCACTGTGCCGGTAATAACGGTGCCGATTTTATCGGCGTATTCGTCCATAACAACTTCGCGTTCGGCCTCGCGTAGTTTTTGTAGAATAACTTGCTTAGCGGTTTGGGCGGCAACGCGGCCAAACACAGTAGGTTGGTCGGTTACTTCAACGGTTTCGCCAACCTTAGCGTCTTTGTTGATTTTTTTGGCGTCGGCCAGGCTGATTTCGAACGTGTCGTCAACGACATCGTCTACCACTTCTTTGGTGATGAACACTTTTACCGTGCCGTTATTTTGGTTGAGTTCGGCGCGCACTTCTTGTTCGCGGTCACCAAAATCGCGGCGGTAGGCAGCAGCGATTGCTTGTGCAATAATGTCGTTCACGGTGTCTTCTGGCAAATTTTTTTCGTCGGCGATCTGCCTTACAGAAAGCGCGAGCTGTTTTATGTTTAGGTCGTCCATGGAATACTCCTTATTTTACGCAAAAATCCGACCTGCCGGCCGGATGTGTACACGTAAATAATAGCACAGTTGCAAAAATTCGTAAATCCCACTGGCAGTTGAAAAAAGAGTGCGTTACGCGCCAGGCTTGGAGTCTGCTAAAAAAGCAGACTCACCAGCTTGGGCTGCACTACGCTTGACCCTCTTTTTTGCAACTGCCAGTGGGATTTACTCCTCTGGTCGTGTAAACTTATTACTATGACAAAAGCAGTTCGACAACTCACCCATCTTTTTACACCAAATTCTTACGCACTTACCCTTGATTTAACCGAACGGGTTGCCCGCAATTTTAGCGGCATTGTCGTAATACAAGGCGAGCTTACCAAAACCGCCGAGCACATTGTGCTTCACAGCAAAGAGCTAACCATCTCTTCGGCACACATTAACGGCAAGACCGCCACATGGGAGCACGGCGAGGACGACGAACTTTTACTTAGCACCGATCAAGCCCTGCAATCCGGCAACCACGAACTACGCATTAAGTTCACCGGCAAAATTACCGACCCAATGCACGGACTTTACCCCTGTTATTTTGAAGTGGAGGGCAAAAAGAAAGAACTACTCGCAACCCAGCTAGAAAGCCACTACGCGCGTGAGATCTTCCCATGTATCGACGAGCCAGCTGGCAAATCTACCTTTGACGTTAGCCTGGTTACCGAAAAACACGTTACGGTGCTCGGCAACACACCGGTTGCAAGTAGCCAAGAAGCTGCCAATTCACTTACCACTACCTTTAAAACAACGCCAAAAATGAGTCCGTACCTCTTGGCCTTTGCCGTCGGCGAACTAAAATACACCGAAACGACTAACAAAAATGGCGTATTAATTCGTGCCTACAGCACACCAGGCAAAGAAGACCAAACCAAGTTTTCACTCGATTACGCCGCCAAGACGCTCGAATTCTACGACGAATACTTTGGCCTGCCTTACCCGCTGCCAAAGCTCGACCTTATTGCCTTGCCCGACTTTAGCTCGGCCGCCATGGAGAACTGGGGTTTGGTTACCTTCCGCGAAGCCTATATGTTGGTAGACGAAGCCAACACCCCTGCCGACATGCGCGAAACCATCGCTAGTGTCGTCACCCACGAGCTTGCCCACCAGTGGTTCGGAAACCTTGTCACCATGAAGTGGTGGGACGACCTTTGGCTCAACGAAAGCTTTGCAAAATGGATGGAAAACTATTCTATCGACCACCTAAATCCCGAATGGCAAGTATGGGAGCAATTTGGCGCATCTGAACAACAGTACGCATTTAACCGCGACAGCCTTGCCAACGTTCAGGCCGTGCGTGAACCTGTACGCCACCCCGAAGAGCTAAATAGCTTGTTCGATCCAGCAATTGTGTACGCAAAAGGCGGTTGCTTAATCCGTATGTTGCAGCATTACTTAGGCGACACCGCATTCCGCGACGGCCTGCGTATTTACATGAAACGCCACCAGTACAACAACGCCGACGCCGACGACCTGTGGACGGCGCTCGACGAGGCCTCTGGCAAAGACGTAAAGGGCTTTATGCACCGCTGGCTCACGCAACCAGGACACCCCGTTGTTACCGCTAACCAAGATGGCGGCTCGCTTACCCTCACCCAGCGACGGTTCTTCGCCAACCCCGCACACGCCACCGACTTGACTACTCGTTGGCCACTGCCTTTACTTAGCGACCAACTAGATGCTGACCTCATGGCCACCGAGGCGGCAACCTTTTCTGCCTCTGACACGCCAGTCTTAATCAACAAAAACCACACCGGCTTTTACCACACCCAATACGACAGCAACTCATTGAAGGCGATCGCTAACCAAGTATCCCACGGTGGACTGTCGGCCGTAGACAGACAAGGCCT
>DASTDY010000056.1:0-4994 GCA_035710125.1 Saccharimonadales bacterium (SeqCode)
CCAATGTATGCACTGGATGACCAATGCGCTATAAAAATAAATGGCCAATCGCAAAAGGTTATTGGGGGCGGCGCATGGGAATTATATGGCGCATAAGTCTCGGCGGGTAGGTATTTTTGCGGGCACGTTCGACCCCGTGCATAATGGCCACATTGCATTCGCACAAGCTGCGCTGCATGATTGTGCGCTCGACACCATAGTGTTTTTGCCAGAGGCCCGGCCACGCCACAAGCCTTGGGCATCTCCGTTAGTGCACCGCGTTGCTATGTTGCAGCTCGCCTGTGCGGGCTGGCCGCAGTTTGAAGTGCGTGTGTGTGACGAGCCGCAATTTTCGGTTGCAATCACACTTGGCGCACTCCAAAGGGAATATGGACGTGACCTTACTCTGCTGTTAGGTTCTGACACGGCGGCCAACGTTGTAAAGTGGCCGCATGCAGACCGGTTATTTTCAGAGGTAGAATTTGCAATCGGACGGCGCAATGGAGTAATCGTAGGCATCCCTGGGCGCGCCACTTATATAACAACTCAGTTTGAGGGAATGTCGGCGACACGCGTACGTGCCGACCACAGTGAGGCGATTAATCCCCAGGTACAACAATATATAAGAAATCATAATCTGTACTATAATGATTAACATGCCTAAGATAAGTGCTGGTTTACTAGTGTACCGCTTTACGCATGGCTCGCTTAAAATGTTACTTATACATCCTGGTGGCCCATTTTGGGTAAAAAAGGATCTTGCCACTTGGTCTGTCCCTAAAGGTTTGGCAGATGAAGGGGAGGAGCTTTTTACTGCGGCTACTCGTGAATTTACCGAAGAAACGGGTATAACGCCGCCAGTTAATAATCCTATAGATCTAGGTTTTGTAAAGTACGGCAACAAAAAAGTGTTTGTGTGGGCAGTAGAGGGCGACGTAGACGTGCGCCGCATACAAAGCGCAACAATCCAACTAGAGTGGCCGCCCAGGTCTGGCCAGATGCGAGAGTTTCCGGAATGCGACAAAGCAGGCTGGTTTACTCCTGATGCTGCGCGCAGAAAACTAGTAAAAGGGCAGGTGCCTCTTGTAGACAGGTTGATTGAGCGCGTAAGATAGTAGCACAGACAAGAGGGATTCCCAGGTGTTCAAACGAATTTTTAAGACAATCCACACAAGGGCCGACGAGCTGCTCGTGGCGGCAATTGTGCTAGTTGGGGCGGCGCTGTACTATGCGCCAAGTTTGATGCCGCACTTGGCAAGCGCGGGCTTTTCGCCGATTGGGGCAGATTCTACGGTAGTAAAAGATACTATCGAATCAGAGTTCGCCAAAGACAAAGCCGCAGTCATCGCCCTTATTAAAAGCCAGACGCTTACCGTTGACAGCCCCGAGTTTAGGGCTGCTGCCCTCGATATAGAGCGCCAGATCACAAGTAACCCAAATGTTACGTCTGTGCGTTCGTATGTGTCGACCGACCAAGAGGCGTTGGTGTCTAAAGACCGTCACGGCACCTTGGCCTTAGTGAGCATAAAAGGGGACGATACCACCCAAGAGCACACAGCGGCCCAGATTCGTGATAGTGTAAAAAACACCACACTTACTATAACCTACGCAGGTAATGCAATATTGCGCCATGACATTACCCAGCAGATAAATAAAGACCTTGCGTTTGCTGAATCGCTGTCGTTTGCTGTGCTCGCGGTGCTGTTGGTGTTAGTGTTTAGGGGTTTTATTGCAGCATTGCTTCCGCTGCTGTTGGGCGGATTCACCATTCTGGTAGCGATGCTTGTACTGCGAGTGATGGTAGAATTTACAACAATTGTAGAATACGCGCTTAACGTAATCATCTTGATTGGTTTGGGCTTGGCAATAGATTATTCGCTACTTATGGTAAGCCGGTTCCGAGAAGAGCTTGTGGCGCAAAAAGGCGAGGTTGCAAAAGCACTTAAGGTTACTATGCATACTGCCGGGCGTACCATATTTTTTAGCGGATTAACAGTAATTATCAGCTTGCTCTCGTTGGTAGTGTTCCCCCTGGACTTTTTGCGAAGCATGGGGCTTGGAGGCGCGGCTGCAGTGTTAGTGGCAATGGGCGGCGCATTAGTTGTGTTGCCTGCGATGTTGCGCCTGCTAGGGAGACGGGTTAACTGGCTGTCGTTTGGGCGTGCAAAACAAATGGACGCAGCTGTGCAAAGCGGCGACCAGCTAACAGACAAAAAGAGCTTTTGGGTTAAGTCTGGTCAGCTGTTTATGAGGAACCCTGTTCTAGTTACGGTCATTACGCTACTCGCGTTAGGCGCGGGTGGACTGCCATTCTTAAATGCGCAGCTGGCTACACCAGACCATACAGTATTGCCACAGAGTAGCCTGTCTCGCCACGCTACCCAAGAGTTGCGTAACGACTACACGGTAAGTGATTCGCCAGTGCAAATTTTATACATTGCCCAGCACGACCTAGGTACTGAAACTGCGCCGTTGTATGCCTATACAGAAAAAGTAAAGGCGGTCACAGGTGTAAAAAATGTGCAAATCACTGCACCGCCTAAAGATAACAAGTTGCTCATAGAGGCGACGCTCGATGCGCCAACTATGTCAGCCCAGGCACAAGCAGCGGTAAAGAATATCCGCACGCTAACCGCAGACCAAGCGCAGGTGGCAGTTGGCGGCGCCACGGCCGAACTTGTAGATTTGCTGGCAATGCTTACGGCGTACATTCCATTAGCACTGGCAATAATCGCCATTACGCTGCTGGTACTGTTGTTCTTTATGTTGGGGAGCGTGGTGTTACCGGTTGTGGCGATGCTGCAGAATACATTAAGCCTTGCGGTGTCGTTCGGGGCGTTGGTACTTGTGTTCCAGCAAGGCTTTTTGGCTGATTTACTGCCATTTAACGTAACTGGCGCAATAGATGCCACACAACCTGTGCTTATTTTTGCAGTGGCGTTTGGGCTTTCTATGGACTACTCAGTATTTTTATACGGCAGGATCAAAGAAGAGTACGACTCGTCTGGTGACACAAATAAAGCGGTTTTGGCGGGGCTGCAAAAGACTGGCGGTATTATAACATCGGCCGCAGTCTTACTGCTGGTTGTGGTAGCGGCATTTGCAATGTCGGGTATTAGCATAATGCAACAGGTAGGAGTAGGGCTGGTGCTAGCAATTTTGGTAGATGCGTTTATTGTACGTATGGTGCTTGTGCCGGCCACTATGAAATTGCTCGGTAAGGTAAACTGGTGGGCGCCGCGATGGTTAAAACGCGTACATAGGCGCGTGGGCTTGTCTGAGTAGCGGCTTGCGCAAGTGCTAGCGCTCGCTGATTTCCATTGGTTCGGCAAGGTTCCATATTGCGTTAAAAAGTTGGGTCATCATGGTGCTGAGCGCTGGGTGGTTGATTTCTATTGCCTGCATACTGTGAGGATTGTAGTCGAGTAGAGTTACTGTGTGGTCGTATACATACATCTCAAAGGTAATTGCTAAAGTTTGCGGGTCAACATGTTTATAGTGGCTGCGCCCTGGAGCAAATGGCTCAATGTCGGCCGCTTTTATTGTTTTAGCATTGGTAAGGTCGTACGAATGAAGCTTACGTTCGATTATGCGTTCGCGTAGCCGCCGAGCAAAAGTATGGTCAAGGTGGGCCGAGATATGCGCCGACTCAAAAACCCTAAATTCTGCCTTTGCCTTAGTAAGGTTCCAATTTGCCTGCTTTAGTCCTGCAATGCCAAAGTGGTGCTGCACTTGTGCCTGAGCGCCGTTGCTGCCAGCAAATTGCTTTAGTAGGGCTGCCATTACGTTGAGTTCTGATTTAAGGCTGTCAAGGCGCGCTTCTTGGTCGGCAAAGCGCGATTCTAGGTTTTGCAAGGGGAGGGCTCTAAATAATGTGCCGTAGCTAAGTTGTTCGGCGCTCACCAGGCTTGCATTCTGTAAAGTTTCGATGTGACGGTATATCTGCGTACGGCTAATCTTAGTCTTTTTTGCTAGTTGCAGGGCAGAGGCTGGACCAATTGTAGCGAGCGCTAGGTAAACTGCCGAGGCGGCCGGCTCGATACCAGTTTGGTTTAGGTATGACGATAGTTTTGCTGAGGGGTCCATATGTAAAGTATAACAATTGTCCGTTTTTTTGGACACACCTTTGCGTTGTTTGTGCATAACTTTGTACACTGTGTCCAAAATAAAGGACAGATTTTGTGGGAACAATATTGCTCATCGTTGGATCGGTTTTACCACTTATTTCTAGTGTGGTGTATGTGCTGTCGATTATTAAAGGGGACACACGCCCCCAGCGCGCCACACGCTTTTTAATAGCCTTAATTACAGGGCTGTCGTTTTTTGCCTTGTGGTCGGCCGGCGACGGGTATGGAATGTGGTTGGCATTAGTATCTTTTATGCAGGCTCTTGCTATTTGCGTCTTGGCCGTAAAACGCGGGATAGGAGGGCATGCACCTCTGGATATCCTGTGTAGTGTGTTGTGTGGCATTGGCCTTGTGGCGTGGTGGCTAACAGGTGAGTCGGTCGTGGGGTTAGCCGCTGCAATTTTTGCTGATTTTGTAGCAATAGTGCCCGCATTAGTAAAGACATGGCGACTACCAAACACAGAAACGTGGCTTTTTTATGGGCTAGATTGTGCTGCAGGCTTGTGCGTTTTAGTCGCGGCTCCTCTAGATTTACTACACAGTGCGTATCCGTTATATATTGTGTTCGCCAATGCGGTATTTGTGTGGGCGATTTTACGCCCCAGGGCGCTCGTGCATTAAACGGCTGGCCTGCTCGAGGTCGCCGTATAGCTCGGCGCCTATGTCTTGTAAAAAGAATGCGTCCGATCCTATCTGGCCAAAGTTTTGTGTGAGGTAGGAGTTGAATGACCCAGGAGTGAGGGCTTGCACTCGGTGCGCCAGCCGGATTACTGCCGCAAAAATCTTGAGCTCCTCGTTTTTTACTAAGGTGAGCGGTTGACTTAGGTTAATAAGGTGCTGAAACTCTGCAGCCGACACTAAAAATTTACCTCCAATATCTAGGAGTGT
>DASTDY010000057.1:0-1188 GCA_035710125.1 Saccharimonadales bacterium (SeqCode)
CGGCACTGATGGAGTTTAACCCACCAACGCCAAGTTCACATCGTTTACGGCTAGGATTACCGGGGTCTCTAATCCCGTTTACTACCCTAGCTGTCGCGTCTGAGTGTCAGAAACAGACCAGAAGATCGCCTTCGCCACTGGTGTTCCTCCCGATATCTACGCATTTCACCACTACACCGGGAATTCCATCTTCCTCTTCTGCTCTCAAGCACGGTAGTATTGGACGACCTCTCCCAGTTGAGCCGGGAGATTTCACGCCCAACTTACCGCGCCACCTGCACGCGCTTTACGCCCAGTGAATCCGGATAACGCTCGCCTCCTACGTTTTACCGCGGCTGCTGGCACGTAGTTAGCCGAGACTTATTCCTGGGATACTGTCCTTTCTCATCTCCCAGAAAAGTGCTTTACGACCCGAAGGCCTTCATCACACACGCGGCGTTGCTGCATCAGGCTTTCGCCCATTGTGCAATATTCCCTACTGCTGCCACCCGTAGGTGTATGGACCGTGTTTCAGTTCCATTGTGGGGGGTCACCCTCTCAGGTCCCCTACCCGTCGTCGCCTTGGTGAGCCATTACCTCACCAACTAGCTGATGGGACGCAGGTCCCTCCCAAAGCGAATTGCTCCTTTAGTTACCGGTTTCTAAATCCAATAACCACATGCGGTATTAGCAATCCTTTCGGACTGTTATCCCACACTTTGGGGTAGGTCACCAACGCGTTACTCACCCGTTCGCCACTAGGATACTCTCGTATTGCTACAAAAGCACCTCGTTCGACTTGCATGTATTAGGCACGCCGCCAGCGTTCATCCTGAGCCAGGATCAAACTCTCCGCAAAAAAATTTTCACTCTTGCGAGTGTTAGTTTACGGTTTTTTATACTGGATTCGACAGAGTTGTTGCTTCCTATCACTATTCAGTTGTTAAAGTTCTGGTAACAAAGCGGGCTGGATTTTACACGAGCCGCCTTGGCCTGTCAAGACATCAACAGACGAAAACACCGATGTCTTTTGTCTATCGTGACATCGGCTCGTCAGACTGCAAAACCCACAGGCTTGTGTCTCTGACTAGAGACTTCTCAGTTTTCATTGATCTGTCAGGGGGACGAGATCTTGTGAATGTACTGGCGAATGGTTATTATATGCATTTAGGCCGTTTTGTCAAGAGGTTATCAGACAATTAACCTTAA